>NZ_AVBF01000061.1 GCF_000770635.1 Pontibacillus yanchengensis Y32 | reverse complement strand
TCCGGATTATGCTTCTTATCTTGAATAAAACTAGTTAGATTAGTTGATTTCAAAATCAACACTAAACTTTAACATAGCCATTTTTTAGATGGAGATACAAAAGATAATGAATTTACCAAATAACCAAAAATTTGAAACAATTCCGCCATCTCGTTCGTATGAAAAGAGTAAGAGGTGATGCAAAATGGATATATTATTTATCATTTTCGCTGTTATCGTGATTGCTATTGGCATTGGTAAAAAAGCATCTAGTGGCCCAGCCTTCCATGACAATCAAAGAGATAATCATAGTGCTGGCACTGGTGGTTTCTTTGATGGTGATGGAGGTTTCGGAGATGGTGGTGGCGGCGGAGAATAAACCGCCTAATAGAGAAAGAGCTTGGAAATCCAAGCTCTTTCATACTTTATTATTTTTAAAGATCTATATTCTCTGTAGCAATTCAATGATTTCCTTATCTGGGCCTTTGTAAAATGCTGTGTACCAACCTTTTTCAAAAATGGAATAAGGACCTTCAACAGGTTGTAAAGATAGTGATGCTAGTTGTGTGATTGTGTTATCCAAATCAACTACTTCCCAGCAAAAATGAGCCGAACTAGCATAGTGATGTTCACTGTCTTCGATTAACTCAAGTAATAGATCACCATGCTTAAGGATAACAATTTGCTCCCCTTCAAACGCAAACGAATCATACTCCTGAAACTCAAACATATTCTCATAAAAGTGTTTAGAAGCAGCTAGGTCTTTCACATAAATCCCGCCGTGGTGCCACTTCATTTACCTTTTCTCTCAGAAAGGATCAAATTCATATCTCCAAATTCGTGCCATAGATAGCCTTTGTTTAGAGCTTCCTTATAAGCTTTTATGAGTTTCTTTTCTGGCATAAATGCCCTTAACATATGCAAGTGACTTGCTTCTGGTTCGTGAAATCCGGTTAGTAGTCCATCTACTGAAGTAACGCGGTGGTGTTGGTCGATGTAAAGCTTTGTTATCCCAGAGGAGGCTTTTACTTCTCCTTGTTCATGAACGGTTGATTCAAGTGCACGAACGACTGTAGTTCCCACAGCAATCACCCGTTTACCATTCTGTTTAGCCGTATTGATTAGCTTTGCCGTTTCTTCTGGAACAGCGAAAGCTTCAGGGTGATTGTTCGGATTTGGCCAACGATTTTTTTCATAGTAGCTTAATCCAGCGTGGAGTTGAATGGAAGCGATCCTGACTCCTTTTGCTTTTAGCTTGGAGAGTAATCCCCACGTAAATGCACGACCAGCAGAAGGCATTTCAACAGAACCAGGTATAGCACCATAAACGGTTTGATAGGTTTCTAAAGGCCATGGATGATGAATATATTCATACCGCACAGGTTCACCGTATCGATAAATATAATCAAGTAGTGTACTTCCACCTTCTGAAAAAGATAAGGTAACGAGTGGTGGCTCCGAACCAAGCCCAGAGATGGTAGCTTCTAGTCCTTCTGATAACTGAATGGGAACATTGGTTTGAATGAATGTTCCTAGTAGTAACGCCTCCCATTGATGTGTAGAAATTTTTCTAGACAGGCGAATTTCTACGTTTTGTTTTCCTTGGCTTCCTTTCAAAACGGGAGGGATGGTTCTGCTATTATTTACTACTAGAACATCTCCAGCTTCTAAAAATTTGTCAATCTCATCAAATCGGTTATGAGAAGCATTCTTTTCACCCTTTTGTAATACCATTAACCGAACATCGTCTCGTCTCAATCCTCTATGCTCAGGTGGTACTTCAGCATGGAGTGAGTCTGGAATGTGAAAGGAGGTAGCAAGTGTATTCATGATAGTTCACTTCCTTCTCTAGTGAAAGCTTGAGCTTCATACCGTTCTCCGTTCACGCCCATTGACTGTTCTGAAGCTAAATAGAGAAATACATCTACAACATCATCAGGGGATGCCAATGCATAATCACAGTCTGGAACGGCTATGTCGTGCATGCCTGTATTCATTTCCCCAGGGTCTACCATATTGATCCTAACTCCTGTATCTGCAAGTTCATCTGCCCAAATAGCTGTTAGACCTTCTACACCAAATTTAGAAATACTATAAGCTCCCCATTCAGCTAATCCAGTTTTCCCTACTTCGGAGGTCACATTTATAATCGAACCTTTTCCTTTTGCTAACATGCCAGGAAGTACTCGTTTCGTAACCAGAAATGGATTTGACGTGTTGACTCGAATGACTTCTTCAAATTGCTCAATTGGATAATCGGAAAGTAAGGTTGGTCCTGGGCCAAACGTGGATGCGTTATTAATCAGAACATCAATGGAGCCAAATGCATCTTCCACGACTGAAATGAAACGATCGACATCTTTTGGTTGTGTTACATCTGCTGAGCTCGCTACAACGGTAGCCCCCAACTCCTCAACTTGCTTTACTACCTCATCTAATTCTTCAATCCCTCGAGCGCATAACCCTAATGAGTATCCTTCTTTAGCAAAAGACAACGCTAAAGCCTTTCCTAGACCTTTTGATGCTCCTGTAATAACTGCTACATATTGTTTTTCCATGTGTAAAACTCCTTTTGAATTTTTTTGAACTACATTTAGTGTAGCGTTAGCTGTGAAAAAATGAATCGGTGGTTGGCATGAAAGAATTATCGAGAATTAGTCGTACCACCTTATCAGACTAATGGAGTAGAGTTAGGGGAGTGGGGGAGTTAGTAAAAGCAGTTAGACAAACTTTTACAAATGAAATATGATAGATAACAAATGATTAAAGTGCATGTGTTTTGTGATGGAGGAGCTAGAATGACAACAATCAATGATATAGCAAAAATGGCTAATGTTTCACGGACCACCGTGTCACGTGCTTTAAATAACAATGGATATGTAAGTGAAGACGTTCGTAAACGCATTATGAAAATTGTAGAAGAAACTGGTTATATGCCAAGTGTTTCAGCGCAGTCGCTACGTACAAAGCGTTCAGGTGTTATTGGAATTATACTTCCAAAAATAAGTACAGAAACATCAAGTAGAGTCGTAAAAGGGATTAATGAAGTTGTTTCCAAAGAAGGCTTTCAAATTTTACTAACAGATACGGAATTAAATCCTAAGAAAGAAGTAGAATATATTCGCTTACTACAAAGTCGTCAGGTTGATGGCATTATTTTGCTAGCAACAAATGTGAACAAAGAACTACTTAATGTCATCAACGATGTGAAAGTTCCTTTTATCTCATTAGGACAAGAGTTACCTAATGTAACCTCAGTCGTTTATGATGATTACCATGCAGCCTGTGATATGACCAATTTATTTATTCAACGAGGTCATGAGAAAATTGCGTTTATTGGTGTTGGTGAAGAAGACCCAGCTGTAGGCCATACGAGAAAACAAGCCTATCTGGATACACTGCAGAAAAATGGACTAACAGTAAAAGACGAATGGATTCATGAGGGTGGCGACTTTAGTATTGAATCTGGCTATGAGAGTATGAAACAAATCCTCAAGAAATCCCAAGGAAATCTTCCTACTGCGACATTTGCTGTTACAGATCGAATGGCAGTTGGTGCAATGGAATATTTAAAAGAACAAGGTTATAACATACCTGGGGATATGGCGATATCTGGAATTGGTGCAGCAGTCATGTCGGCCTATATTACACCTTCTTTAACAACTATAGACTACAACAACAAAGAGGCAGGGCGAATAACGGCTAGATTAATGTTGGATAAATTAAACAACAAAAATGTTTCTGAAAAATCTACGTTATCCTATAGACTCATTTCAAGAGATAGTGTATAGTGTGAATTAATAAATGAGTTATGTAATCGTTCACATAAAAAAACATTTATTTTTTTAGAAACAAGATAAAACCGCTTACATTTTTTATTTAATTGATGTGTAATCGATTCCTTATTATAAAGCAGATGCGAAATGGCAATTATAAACTATGTGTGTACACAATGTGTGAACGATTACATGAAACAATGATAGGGAGGAATAACAATGGCAAGTAATTCAGAAATTGCTAAGCAGGTCATTGACGCGATTGGTGGGGAAGAGAACATCCAATCGATTGCTCACTGTGCGACTCGTCTACGAATCATGGTTCATGACCATGAAAAAGTAGATGTAGAAGAAGTCGAGAAAATTGAAAAAGTCAAAGGTGCCTTTTATAACTCCGGTCAGTATCAGGTTATTTTTGGTACAGGCACTGTAAATCGTATCTATGAAGAAGTAACGAAGCTTGGTGTAGAAGGATCTTCAAAATCAGAGATGAAAGAAGAAGCAGCTAAACAAGGAAATGCCTTTCAGCGGGCAATTCGTACATTTGGTGATGTGTTCGTTCCGATTATTCCAGCTATCGTTGCAACCGGATTGTTCATGGGACTTCGCGGACTTATCTTACAAGAACAAATCTTAGCTTTATTTGGATTGACTCCAGATAGTGTACCTGAAAACTTTGTTCTATTTACGCAAGTATTAACAGATACAGCCTTTATCTTTTTACCTGCTCTAATCGCATGGTCCACCTTCAGGGTGTTTGGAGGGAATCCCGTCCTAGGTATAGTCCTCGGACTAATGCTCGTATCGCCGGCCTTACCCAACGCCTGGGACGTAGCAAGTGGAGATGCAGAACCCCTTAAGTTCTTTGGTTTTATACCGGTAGTAGGTTATCAAAGTTCCGTATTGCCAGCGTTCTTCATGGGTATCATTGGCGCTAAATTTGAAAAACGAGTCAGGAAATATGTACCTGAGTCACTTGATTTGATCGTAACACCGTTCCTAGTACTTCTTGTCATGATTGCGCTGGGTTTACTAGTTATTGGTCCAGTATTCCACCAGTTAGAGGAATACATTTTCGCAGGAACGAAATTCTTATTAGAACTTCCATTTGGACTTAGTGGTTTGATTATTGGTTTCTTCAACCAAATTATCGTTATTACGGGTGTGCACCACATCTTCAACTTCCTAGAGATTCAATTATTGAATAACTTAGGGTACAATCCGTTTAACCCAATTATCACAGCAGCAATCGCAGCACAAGGTGGTGCAGCACTAGCTGTAGGTGTGAAGACAAAATCTAAACAATTAAAAGCATTATCATTCCCATCTGCTGTATCTGCTTTCTTAGGGATTACAGAACCAGCAATTTTTGGTGTGACACTACGTTACTTCAGACCATTCGTAATGGGACTTATTGGTGGTGGTGCTGGTGGTTTCCTTGCATCCATCATTGGTTTGAAAGCTACTGGTATGGCTATCACCGTACTTCCAGGAACGCTTCTATATTTAAATGGTCAAATATTTGGATATCTTCTAGTTAACGTTGTCGGTATTGGAGTTGCCTTTGTATTGACGTACATGTTTGGCTTCTCAGATGATATGCTGAATGACAGTAAAAATAAGGAATAATAAGACATTTGAGGAAGGCCTTGGCTCACAGGGTCTTCTTTACTGTTTCACTTCTAGAGGATAATTTATATTGTAAAAGAGTTTGTCACTCTTCAGTGAAACTAATTTGAAATAGAGGGGTAGGATCAGGATGAATAGAGATGAAGAATTACGATATAAAGCCTATCAGGAAATAGAACAACATAAGGATCTTGTAGAAAGTGATCCTTATCGTCAACATTTTCATGTGATGCCCCCTGTAGGCCTTTTAAATGATCCCAATGGATTCATACAGTGGCAATGTACGTATCACTTGTTCTTTCAATGGTTGCCCTTTGATACAACGCATGGGGCTAAGTTCTGGGGTCACTATTCCTCGACTGATTTAGTAAATTGGAGTCTTGAACCAATCGCATTAGCTCCTAGCAGTTGGTACGATAAAAATGGTTGCTATTCAGGAAGTGCCATCAATCATGATGGGCAACTGAAGCTATTTTACACTGGCAATGTAAAAGATGAACACAATAATCGTGAAACTTACCAGTGTTTAGCGACATCTGAGGATGGAATTGAATTCTCAAAACAAGGTGTTGTGATTGAGCTTCCAGAAGGATATACAGCACATTTCCGTGACCCAAAGGTTTGGGAGCATGAAAGTTGTTGGTATATGGTGATTGGTGCTCAAACCACTGAAGAAAAGGGTTGTGTGGTGTTATTTCAATCCCATGACTTAGAGAATTGGGAATGTAAAGGACAAATTGCAGGACCAACTTATGGAGAAAATCTCGGCTACATGTGGGAATGCCCTGATATGTTTGTTTTAGGAGATAAAGATGTCTTTCTATTTTCGCCTCAAGGACTTGAAGCAGATGGTATTTTATATAATAATACACACCAATCGGGTTACATGGTAGGAGAGATGGATTACCATCACGCAAGATTTAATGGTTCATCATTTGTTGAGATTGATCGAGGCTTTGATTTCTATGCTCCTCAGACCACGCTAGATGATCATGGCAGACGAATCATGTTTGGCTGGATGTCCGTTCCGGGTGAACAAGAGGCTTATCATCCAACCATCAACTATAACTGGATTCATTGCATGACCGTACCTAGAGAGCTTCAATTATATAACGATAAGGTATATCAAACACCTGTAGAAGAGCTGAAACAATTAAGAGAAGAACCAACTACTATCGCTAACATTCAACTTTCTGATCAACAATACGTATGGCCTTCTCAAGTTGATTGGTCTTCTGAGGTAGAAATCAATTTAAATCATTCAGAGGAAATGACATCATTTGAGCTTGAGTTGTTTGATTGTATTATACTTTCTTACAACCAGAATAGTCGTGAGTTTAGCTTATATCGAAACAGTTTAATAACTGAAGAAAAAGAATTTCGAAGCTGTCATTTACCTTCAGGGCTACAAAATATGCGAATGTTTATAGATGCTTCTTCCATTGAAGTGTTTGTTAACAATGGAGAAGAAGTATTCTCCGCCCGAATGTTCCCTTCCCAAACGAACCAAGATATGGTTATCAAAAGTGAAGGTACAGTCAATGTCGATATCACTACTTGGACGTTAAAAAAGGAATAGTATTTATGAAATCCTGGCTTTTCTTTGTAGAAGAGCTGGGATTTTTTTAAACTAATATACTCCATAATAGCCCCATTATCTTGAAAACTTGGGTTCGAGATAAGTCTGGGTATGAACGAGAATATGGCCAGGTTAGAATGGATCGTTTTCTGAAAGATGGATATCCTTAAGCGAGGAATGGTTTAGGACATAAAGTGTTGCTATGCTAAGGGACATACAGTCTCTTATTCTTGGATTGGAAGGCTATTTTGCATTCGTAACGGACATCGAGTACGCTATTTAGCCTAAATCACCTTAATGTAGTGCGTTTTTTCACAAATAAGATACTATATGTCCGTTACCCTCTCCAAAAGATGGTTTTCACACGAAATAAGAGATCATATGTCCGTCAAAAAGTTGTCCTACAATTGCCTAACCCTACTTGGGTATCGGACCCACTCCTGACCCAATAAATATCTCGGATCCAAGTGTTCCACATAATGCATCCTATACTGAACACCAACCTACACAAAATAAAAATCAGAAAATTAAGTAAATAAATGGGTGACAAGTTCTTT
Source organism: Pontibacillus yanchengensis Y32 (assembly GCF_000770635.1). Classification (GTDB taxonomy): domain Bacteria; phylum Bacillota; class Bacilli; order Bacillales; family BH030062; genus Pontibacillus; species Pontibacillus yanchengensis. The sequence goes on along the minus strand of NZ_AVBF01000061.1, from coordinate 14,616 downwards.
TTTGTTGGCATAGACTATAAGGATATAGTAAGCTCACATTTATAGGCTATCTGTACGTCTTTAGTAAGATACATTACAGATATGATCCCAAAACAAGCCTTATAATGTATAGTACCGACGATTAAAGATGGCAGAGCGAATCTTTAATAGAGGAGGTTATTTGCATGACCGAAAGAATTGATATCACAGATAAGGTTTGTGGAAAGATTTGTGATGATGGGATTGAATTGTTTTTTTATTCCGATAAGATTGGCGAGGTTATGTACTCCGATATGAATAATGAATATGTATTATTCGCAGGGTATATTAGAGAAAATAGTCGCATCTATAAAATAGAACCGAAACGGGAACCTGTTACGCAATTTGTGGAAGATTGTGATCTTGGCTGGTGTTAAAAAATGAGAATGGATTGTGTTTTATAGCAGTCCATTCTTTTATTTTTATAAGTAAGGAAAGTATAAATTTCTGGTGCTCTGAGCTTTTGTTCATTTAAAAACATAGCATATATACATAATAAGGAGAATGTTTCAATGAATACACTACACCATGGATTTTGGACGTATATAGCTATGAGAAAACGTAAAGATGTTGTAAAGTATGCGATTATCGGAAGTTTGGTGCCTGATCTTGTTTATTATATTATGTTCTTTTACATTCTGTTCTTTGGTGATATTTTTACATCTCAACCTATTGAAGAGATTGGTTGGAGTGGTGTCCTACATGATATGGCTCATGCACTATTTGCTCACCCAGTTGTAGAGGTACTTAGGCAAGCTGGACATTCTTTTGCTGTGTGGTTGTTTTTTTATATAATCGTGGTATTTTTCAAAGGGTGGAAATTGAACAAGTGGACAGGCTTTCTTTATGGTTGGTTAGGTCATATAATCATAGATTTACTAACTCATGTCGAAGATGCTGTGCCCATTTTTTATCCATTCAGTATGAAGGTGATACGAGGGCCAATTTCTTACTGGGATGATGATCACTACGGAGACATATTCTCTCTCTTAAACGGAATTCTTATGGCTACTGCCATACTTTGGATTCTTATAAAAAAAGTGAACGCTAATAGAAAAAAGCGTTCACTCTAATGCGGTATTGGATTTGTGTCTTCCTTGTGCTCCAAGTCGTTCGATAAATTCAGTTATATCATAGAAGAATTGAATAATTGGTCCTAAGAATAGTGCGGTAATTAAAGTTCCGATACCTACGACATCCCAGCCACCAAGTAGGAATCCGATAAGGGCTAAACCAGCTTCAAACAAAATTCGTACGAAACGTTTGGAGCTGTTTGTTTTTTCGTTTACAACCATCATAAAGTGGTCTACAGGTATGTGTGGGAATGGCGAGCGTAAATACATACCGATTCCTAGTCCCAAAAAAATGACCCCGATACCGAATATACCCCATTGAGCCCACCATACTTCAAATTTCGATTCACCAAGTATCTGATAAAGCCACACGTTTAACGTTAGACCTCTTAATAAACTAGGAATGATGGATTCAAACTTGGGACGCTGTCCTGCAATTTTTGCATTGATAAGCACTAACGCTACAAAACCTGCAATTAAGAAGTAACCTACCTTAATATTGGTTCTCTCTGCTAGTCCGAATGCCACCGTATCTCCAGGCGCTACCCCCACTCCAGATTTGAAAAGAAGAGCCAAACCTAAACTCGATATAATGATACCGAATAGATAAAGAACAAACTGAATTTTTTTATTTCGATTACCTAAATAATGATTATACATTTGCGAGATGTTACTCATACGATTTCTCCTTTTTACTAAAACCTACTTTTAAACAAGAATCATTTAGGGTATAGAAATTAGTATATTGGATAGTAGGGAATAGGCCTACACTAAAGAATAATGAAAAATGATTAAAAAGAAAACCATTTTGCAACACTGAATCATATTATAACCAATATTGATTGGGATTAGATAGGGTGTAAAGCAAATTGTTGAAAAAAGAGGGAACATTACTACAAGAATCGAATTAGAATTGTAGTATAGAAAGATAGGGGACATCAATAAATACAAGAAAGTGGGGGATGAATGAATGCTTCCTCGTAACCTTGAATTAATGGAAAAGGCTAAAGCATTTGTTGAAGAGAATCTTACCTTTTGTACGTATGTATGTTTAATCGGTTCTGTAGCAAGGGAAGAAGCCGATGAATTTAGTGATATTGATTTGATTTGTTTTACTGGCCGTGAACAATACTTAGGTGAACAGGATATCTCTTATAATGGGGAGATTGTTCAATTACAAGTAAAATCTATTTTGGAGTTTCCGAATAAAGAACTTTTCTCCTATAATCCATGGCATTTCCGTTACTTAAATGAATCGGTTATTTTGAAAGATACAAATGCTGAATTAAGTAAGTTGCAAGGGTGGGCTCAATCCTATTTCTCATCCATTCAAGGGCAGCGTGATGTGATTCAAGATGTAGAGAGGATTGTACAAGGTAGAAAAGAGTATGCTATTGATCAGCTCAGAGGAGAAAATTACTTTGCTGCTACTCATGCTGCTATGGGGGCATGGGCTGAAGCCGCTTTAATGTACCAATTCTTGCATAATGATAGAGTTGCTATTGATAGTATGATTCCTAATATTATGGAACTTCCACTATTTGATGAACTACTAGACTCTGTACCAATTAAACCAATCGAACAAGTAGATGTTTCTGAAGTATCTCAAACCATGACTCGCTTGCGTCTTTATTTACGGGATGTTGGTTTCTCTCACTTGCCAGGACTTTCTGACTTGCAAGATGAAATAGGTAAACATAAAGAACAGCGATTATTACAAGAAGGCGAATTGTTCAATTTATTATGGCAGTCTTATAGTGAGGCATTTTTACTTCTGTTGAAAACTTCTCAAGATGAAGAATTCCACACATATTATGCTAAGCTTCCAGAAGAATTAAAAGAAAGATTGGAAACTATTGGGTTCATAGCTTTGCCGAAGTCCAAGGTTGAAAGCTTACTTAATATTAGTGATAAATTACTAGATCTTTCTAAACATGAATTAGCTAGCGAACAGAAATCATAACGTAACTATATTTAATGATATTGCTTAACAGCATACAAGAAAAATCCTGACACATTCTAATAAGTCAGGATTTTTAATTTTAGAAGTAAAGAAAGTATAAGTTTCTGGCGCTTACGTGTCTAGCTCCAGCGCCCAGCGACTAGCAAACTTCCTGCACCTCCTTACGATAAGTCAACATCGGATCGCTTGCGCTCTCCGTGTTTCCTTTATCTCTGGAATCGGGGGAAGTTCGATTAAAATCGCTGCGTCACGCAGCAACATCGAACCAACCCACGTGCTGTTTCAAAAGCCTCTTTTAACTATAAGGATTCTGTTTGAAACTGAAAAACGATGGGAAAAGAAACACGCAAGCAAATCTCTCAAATCCGGAAAAAAGGAGAAACAATATGAGGCCATCAATCCAACTACTAATGCTTTTACTCTTAGGGTCCGCCTTCATAGGAATCATTTTAATCCCAGTAAGTATTATGATTCAATTCCTATTCATTGCTATCTATTTCATATTGGTTGTAGTCATTTCTTTTTCCATTATTCTTGAGAGAAGGTCATCAACCGATACAATGCTTTGGATATTCTTGATTTGTTTCATCCCAATTATTGGGTACTTCTTTTACATATATTCTGGTCAACTTTCCAGGCAAGGTCTTTTGTTTCAAAACAAAAGAAAGAAGGCAAATCAAGTATTCCAGGAGCAAGAACCAGAGGATCATGGTTCTCTCCCATTAAAACCACAGCAAAAAAGAGTCTACAATATTATTCAATCTTACGCTGAAACCCCCTTACGAACTGAAAATCAAGTGAACATTTTGACGAACGGATATGAAGCTTTCCCAAAGATTATGGAGAAATTGAAACAGGCTAAGTCTTTTATCCATATGGAATATTACTTGTTTAATTCAGATGAAACTGGCGAAGATATTATGACGATTCTAATGAATAAAGCCAAAGAAGGGGTGAAAGTGAGGCTTTTATACGATTCAGCAGGAAGTATAAAGTTAAAGAAACGAGATATAAAAAAAATGAGACAAGCTGGTGTAGAAGTTCATGAGTTTTTACCAATTGCCTCAGGGCTGTTGACCCAGACCTTTAATTTTCGTAACCATAGAAAAATTATTGTAATCGATAATGACATGGCTTTTGTTGGTGGAATGAACATAGGGGATGAGTATCGAGGGATATCTCAAGATCATCCGGACTGGCGAGATACACATACGATTGTTCAAGGTATGGCTATTAAAGAGCTTCATCTTATTTTCTTAGTAGATTGGTGGTATATTGCCAATGAAAATCTAGTTGATGAATATAGTAACCACCCAGTGAATAATCCTGACGAGCCAAATACTATGTTGCAAGTAGTACCAAGTGGACCTCATAATGAACATCAAATTATGAGGGATGTCTACACTACTCTCGTCAATAGTGCCGAACATTCTGTAAAAATTGCCACTCCTTATTTTGTGCCATCAAGAGAAATCCATACCGCATTACGGATAGCTGCTCAAAGAGGGGTGGAAGTAACGCTTCTTATCCCAAAGATTTCTGATAGCTGGCTTGCCTATTATGCTGGGCACTCCTATTTTCCTGAATTACTAGAGGATGGTATTAACATTTATTTATATGAGAAAGATTTCATGCATCATAAAATTATGATTATAGATGATGAAACTGCTTCTGTTGGAACTGCTAATATGGACGTAAGAAGTTTTTATCTTAATTTTGAAGTGAACATTATTTTGTATGATGGACCCCCAGTACAAGATTTAATCCATAATTATAAATCAGATCTCAAAGAGTCAAAGAAAGTTATGATGGATTCATTTTCAAAACGAAAAAAATCTACTAAATTTAAAGAAGCTTTTGCGAGACTCTTTTCACCTCTTCTCTAATATATTTACTGTGAAAAAAACGAGCACATACATTTATGTGCTCGTTTGGTATGTAACTAAGCTCGTTTTGGTTGAACAAGGAACGTTAATACTAGGAAAAGGGCGAAGCTGAGTAACAATAAAGAACCTCCACCAATATAGAAGATAAATGTGAATCCTTCTGATACCTCAAACGGTTTTACCATGTATAACCACATACCACTAGTTAGTCCAGTTGTTCCTAGAATACCTGTTATAGCATGAGTGTACGCTAATTTTGTAAAACGAGTCTCAAATAACTGGTAAAACGCAGACCAAGCAAACAACGATAACCAACCAACCACTAATACGTGAGCATGGATAGGTCTAAGTGCATAAGCTTCGCCTTGTGAGCCGGCCATATGTGCGCCCATAAATGCTCCAATCATACCAAAAATTCCAGCAAACCGAAGCAATAATAAACTGATAGACTTCATTTCGTTTCCTCCATCATCATTCAAGTTTTCCTTCTTACTTTAACACACCTCATAGTTTGAAAGAATAGAAAGATGTGTTTCGGATTTGAGAACCCGCTAATAAATTTACAGTAATTTCACGAATAATTTACAAATTAACGTAAAATGTGTATTGTTTTTACAATTAATTTGCAAATTTTGTGATAATATTTATATAGGACATACTAATTTATTTGGATGGGGTAGGTGGAAATATGGAAACGAAACTATTAAGAGTGACGGCTAATCTAGCATTATCTGGTGTGCTTGCTGTTTCTGCACTAGCGCTACCAACAAAAGTTGCTGAAGCTGCAGGGGATGAAAAAGAGACGGTGTCGGCACAACTATTACTAGTCAATGACTTGCATGGGAAGATTGATCACCAGGATGCTTTTGCTGATTATGATGGTGATGGAGAGAATGATCCAGCTGGTGGTGTACAATATCTAGCTACTTACTTGGAGCAACGTGAACAAGAGAACCCTGATAGTTTACTAGTACATAGCGGGGATATGGTAGGGGGAAGCCCAATTGTTTCTTCATATTTTCAGGATGAGCCAACAGTTGAAATTATGGAAGAGATGGGTTTTGATGTAGGAACACTAGGAAATCATGAATTTGACGAAGGTGTGGAAGAAATGCTTCGCATGATTAATGGGGGAGAGCACCCTGATGGAACACCTAATTATGATGGTATTGATTTCCCTATGGTAGCAGCCAATGTTCAATATAAGGACTCAAAAGAGCTTGTTATTGATCCTTATACAGTAGAGGAAGTTGCTGGTGAAAAAATAGGGTTCATTGGTGTAGTTACTACAGAAACACCTAATATGATCATTAGCGAAGGAAATGAAAATGTAGAATTTACTGATGAGGCAACGGCTATTAACAAGTATGTACCAGAATTGAAGGAGCAAGGAGTAGAGGCAATTGTTGTTTTGGCTCATAATCCTGCTGACCAAAATGAAGATAAGATTTCTGGAGATGCTGCAAACATTGCCAAAGAAGTAGACGATGAAGTAGACATTATTATGGCTGGGCATAACCACACGTACAATAATGGTATGGTCGATGGCAAGCTTATTGTACAAGCCTACTCTTATGGAACTGCCTTCGCTGATGTAGACATTGAGATTGATCCGGAAACGGGAGATATTGTAAATAAAAAAGCCGAAGTAGTAACATCATTCCAGGAAAAAGTGGAGCCTGATGCAGAAGTGGCTGCTATCTTGAATAAGTATGAAGAGAAAGTAGCACCCATTAAACAAGAAGTCATTGGTGCAACGGCATTTGAACTTGAAGGTGGATATGCTGAAGCTGGAGAAATCGGTGATAATGCATTAGGGAATTTAATAGCAGACGGTATGAAAGCTGAAATGGATGCTGACTTTGCCCTTATGAATGGTGGCGGCATCCGAGATAGTCTTCCAAAAGGAGAAGTGACTTGGGGAGATTTATTCGATGTACAACCATTTGGTAATGTGCTAAACAAAGTAGATGTGACTGGGTCTGATCTAGAAAAAATACTAAATGCTCAAATCAGTGAACAATACGGTCCAGATGTAAGTGTAGCCGGTTTTCATTACACGTGGAACGAAGAAACGAACGAAGTGGTGGAGATCACTCTTCCAGATGGAGAACCAATTGATGATGATAAAACCTATTCTGTTGTTGTGAATAACTATATGTACGGAAATGAAGAATATCGAATTGCAGAACTTGGTGATAACAAAGAAGTAGGTCCTAACGATTTACAAGCCACAATAAAGTATGTCGAATCACTTGATCAACCAATTGAATATGAAGCAGAAGGGAGAATTTCTTCTGTTCAACCTTCAACTGGTTTTAGTGATGTGTCTGAACAAGATTGGGCATATGAAATGATACAAGACCTGGAAAACGATGGAGTGTTCAAAGGTGTCTTTGAAGAACAATTCAAACAGGATGAACAATTAACACGTGGTGAGTTTGTAAGGATGCTAGTACGAGTTTTAGATCTTCAATCAACTAAAGATACGTTAGAAGACCCTTTTGAGGATGTAGAAGATCCTGCTTTCGCACTAGCGTATGAGCATGGTGTAACAAAAGGTGTTAAAGAAGGAATCTTTGCACCAGATCAGAAGCTTAACCGAGTACAAATGGCTGTTCTATTAATGCGTGGATTCGAAGCTGTATCTAATGAAGAAGTGAATGTTTCTGAGGAAGACACGTTTAAAGATGGCGGTTCATTTGTATGGGCACATGAAGAAGTGCTGAAGGGTCATGCACTCGGTTTATACAACGGCTACAGCAATGGTCTGTTTGCACCTAAGGATATTGCCAAGCGGGACCAAGGGGCTGCGGTTCTGTATCGATTAAAGAATATACTAGAATAGATTATCCTAAGTAATCCTGCCACTTTTAAAATGTGGCAGGATTTTTTGTCGTATATGAAATAATAAAATTCATAGCTTGTGTATAACTAAAATATTGATGTGGCCACGTTCAGTTGAATCACGCATGTTTTCGTGTTTCCATATCTCCTACGGTTGTAGATGAAGTTCGATTAAAATCGCTGCATGGTGGTGTAGCAACATCAAACCAACCCACATCTTATGGGGCGCAGTTTGTACGTCGCTGCTCGGGTGCTGGCGCTTTTGTCGCAAGGCTTATGTTAATGTAATTACTCTTCTATAGACTCACTGATGAAAAGCTCATCTACTGTAGTTCCTAATACACAGGCTATGTCAAAAGCTAATTGTAAAGTAGGATCATATTTATCATTCTCAATCGCATTTATCGTTTGTCTAGATACCTTACAACGTTTAGCCAGTTCAGCCTGGGATAATTTAGCTGTACTTCTAAATTTCTTAATGTGGTTTTTCATTTAATCACCATATTTTTTTCTGTAACTTAATAATGTAATTAGATATATAATTGAAATTACTGTTAGGAACATTAAAGGGGAAATACCACTGCCATGCTCAGGAGGGTTCCCCTGAATAGTAAGATAAACGGACTGTACAACATTTAGGGGTAGCATACCTACAACTATGGTAAAAGCATATGATTGAGCTTTCGTGTTGATAAACTTCCTTCTTTCATCACCCTTTTGAGAATATGTTGCACCAATAATTAAAATTCCACAAACCAACAAAATGACTGAATACACGATTTTCACCCAATCCATTTTTATCTCCTCCATATTAAAAATGTAAAAAGTATTTGACATTTTTATTGTAGCACTATCCTTAATAATGTCAAATACTTTTTACATTGTAAGGTATTTCTATAAATTTATTGCTAAAGACCATTATCTTTTAGAAATAGTCATCTTCAAAAAACAAAAGAATCATTTGAGTAAAAGCAGGGATTTTTACATTGTAACCGAATTCGATATGGGTGAAGATTTTTAGCATAGGAGGAGAAGAAAATGTGGCTTCGCATAATAGGAGCTATTGCTTTTACAGCTACCTTTGGGATAATTGGTTATTTTATCGTAGTTATTTCATTAATCCTATCCAGCCAAAATGGATATGTATATATTGGAATTCTAGTAGGAGCTACGATTATTGTAATAAACTTAATTATTTTAGGAGTTCTTCAGCGTTTATCTACCAAACTAGCCTATTTCATTCCTATTTTACTATACATTATTCCGTTAGCAGGATATGGTGGGTATGAATCGTATATGAATAGTATTGAGATTGAGAATGCAGAAGTAGATTTAACGCAGTATGAGCCATATAAGAGTGATACAAAAATTGCTCGTTTAGAAGAGAGTTCCAATCTTCAATTAGAAGAACCTTTACCTACGCTAGATGGAGCTACGGCATTATACCCTGTATATTCAGCCTTTACACGGGCCGTTTATCCAGAAGGTGCCTATCCTCATGATAATCCTATGGAAAGCGAAGTCATCGTCTCCAAAACAAATGATGCTTATGATAAGCTTGCTAGTCAAGATGTTGATATGATTTTTGCTGCAGGACCTTCTAGTATCCAGAAGGACAGACTCGGGGAGGAAAAAGTATTAACACCTATAGGAAAAGAAGGGTTTGTTTTTTTCGTACATACTAGTAATCCAGTGGAAAGCTTAACTATAGAAGAACTTCAGGGTATTTATTCTGGTGAAATAACCGATTGGAAAGAGGTTGGAGGAAGGGATCAAGAGATCATTGCGTTTCAAAGACCTGAGGGGAGCGGCAGCCAAACGGGTCTTCAAAATATGATGGGAGATGTACCTATAATGGACCCGCCTACAGACCAAAGGGTGACTGGTATGGGAGGGGTCATTAAAAAGGCTTCTAATTACCGTAATCATCGTAATGCTATTGGTTTTTCCTACCGTTATTTTGCAACACAAATGGTAAAGAAACATGGAATTAAGTTGGTGAACGTGAATGATGTAGCACCTGACGTAGAATCTATTCAAAGTGGGGCTTATCCGCTAATAGGAGAATTCTATGCCATTACAAACGGAACAGATAACCCGCAGATTGAAGCGTTTAAGAAGTGGATTTTATCAGAGCAAGGGCAATCCTTGATAGAAAAAACTGGGTATGTACCTATTGGGAAATAGGGAATCCATTTACAAGAGTATTGGTTTTTAAAAAGCTCTTTACTAAATAAAAGGCCGAATAAATGTTCATTTATTCGGCCTTTTTAAACTTCTATTCTTTTTGTTGTTTTTCCTCTTTAGGTGTGCTTTCCAGTTGTTCTTCTTCATCTTTGAAACGAAGTAAATCACCATAGACAACTTTGTCAGAAAGATTTAGTTCTGTTTGTGCTTTATTTTGGATTTCTTCACACTTAGAGTTATCAACTTCCCATTGTGTTGCTTTGTCATAGCAAACATCGTCTTCTCCTGCATATAGATACTCTTCGGAGATGGCGCTACCATCACGTAGGATAGCTATATTTTCACGGTTTTCTGCTAATAGATCAGTACCAAATTGTATATCATCTTCTGTTTCTTTGCCTAGAAGATGTAAGATTGTAGGTTTTAGATCGATTTGGCTTCCAATCGTGTCCATTTTCTTACCTTCTAAACCAGGTGAGTGAATAATCAATGGAACGCGTTGTAGTTGAGTATGCTCAAATGGACGAATTTCTTCATTCATTATCTCGCTCATTGCTCTGTTATGGTTTTCTGAAATACCGTAGTGGTCACCATAAAAGACGAAGACCGTATCTTTATATTCGCCCGCATCCTTCATGCTCTGGAAGAACTTCTTAAGCGATTCATCCATGTAACGAGCTGTTTGGAAGTATCGATCAACGGTACCATCCCCAGTGTTTGTCTGTTCAATCATTTTGTCTGCTTCTTTATTTAATGTAAACGGATAGTGGTGAGTTAGTGTAATGAATCTTGTATAGTATGGCTCTTCTAAACTTTTCACTTTTGGAATAGATTGCTCAAAGAATGGAATATCTTTAAGTCCATAGTTAACAGAAATATCTTCTGTTACATCATACTGTGCCTTAGAAAAGAATGTGTCATACCCTAAAGTTTCATACATAACATCACGGTTCCAGAAACTATCATTATTTCCATGGAATACGGCTGAACTGTAGCCTTCTTTTTCAAGGATTTCTGGAGTTGCATTTAATTCGTTACCAGAATTGGTTGTAAATACCGCCCCTCTTGGTAGACCATATAGAGAGTTATCAATAATAAACTCTGAGTCAGATGTTTTGCCTTGTCCGGTGTTGTGATAGAAGTTACTAAAGTATAGAGAGTTTTTATCTTCAATTAAATCATTTAAAAATGGTGTAACTTCTTCCCCATTCACTCTGTAGTTAATTACAAAGTTTTGTAAGGATTCCATTGAAATCATTACAACGTTTTTTCCTTCTGCTTCACCGAAGTATTTACCAGGATCACCTTTTTGAGTGTGTAGATAATTTCGAACTTCGGATAATTCACTGCTTTCTGCAAATACTCTGTGCTTTTGAGTGTTTGCAGTCATCACGGTGTCATAAAGGTGGAAGTTATATACTCCCATTAATTTAACAAACATTGCACGATCAAAGGTTCTTGTTAGTAGTTGCGGGCGTTCACTTTCTGCCATTCCAAGGTTAACAGCCAAAGCCATAATAGCAGCAGCAAAGATTAAACCAATGGAACGTTTGCGGATGGATAATGTTAATTCAGTACGTTTCACAATAGCCCATACCAACAATACGATAAAGTCTGCCCATAATAGTATGTCCATAGCACCCATTAATTCTGACGCACTACCACCTAACTGACCAAAGTTCTTATATTGCATAAGTACTGGGATAGTGATGAAGTCGTTGAAAAATCGGAAATAGACGACGTTAGCGAATAATACGAACGACATAATAAAGTACAATGTCATGAAGGCTTTCATGCGCTTCTTCTTAGAAAATAGGAAACTTAAGGCTAAGAAGAATAATATCGATCCCAATGGTGTAATGAATAAGATGATTTCTTGGAAAGTATTTTCTATATTTAATGAAAATGAGAATTTAAAAGCTAAGTAGGATTTTGCCCATAGTAGAATCGTAGCTACTATAAAGAAAAATAGCCCATTTTGGAACAACTTCTTTAATTTAGTATTCATTTTGTCCTCCTCTAGATGGAACTTATCGTTCATATGGTTTTCAGTTTTATTAACAATTTCTTAATGAATTATTTACCTAACATTTACTTCCCTTATAGAAAACTTAACAAACATATTATTTGAAAACAGTTTTTAAGTCTGATTGGAAAATCTATAAAACTAATTAAAAAGTCTTACTTGAGCGGATTTTTCAGTTTTTTATAGATTGACTGGCTAAGATATAGTTCTATATGAATATCTTAACGGATTTAAAATATTAAGAGAATGTAAATGTTATTCAAAGATTTATTATATAAGATGTGCATACATTTAATCAACAATAAAAGTGAATATATTACAGAAGATGGTACTTTAGATGGGGGGGAGTAAATTTTATGTGTGTTGCGTGACTAATTTCTTCATTAATTAGTTTGGTATTTTTATAGGAGTTTATGATGTTTAGGAATTGGGTCTGGATAACAATATAAAGAGGAAGATACTAAGGGGGGGAACTACACACTAGCTCGTAGTAATGCACACCTATTCTTTTTCAATTGTTCGCTACTGAATCGTAGAATTGATAGACAAAAGTAGATAATGAGTTGGTGGGGATGTTAAGAAACATAGAAGTAAGTGTTCGTTATATGTGTCACTAGAATTTAGGTGGGTGTAATGTATAGTAGTATCATAGGAATGGTGGGACTAGATATTGTGGAATTTTTTTACATAAAGTTTAAGAGTTTAAAGTTGATTCCATTTTCCAGTTGATTTATAATGAATACAAATTCCCTTTTGATAATAATTATAAAAAAACAATAAGTTTAAGTTTTAGAAAATGATAAAGAGGGGATAGATTGATAGTAAATTAAAAAAGGAGTGGTTACATAGTGAGTGATAATAGAAAAAGTCTAACGAATGAAGCCGGAATTCCTGTTGGTGATAATCAGAATTCAATGACAGCTGGGTATCGTGGTCCAACGTTGATTCAGGACGTTCATTTGTTAGAGAAACTTGCGCACTTTAACCGCGAACGTATTCCCGAGCGTGTTGTACACGCAAACGGAGCGGGAGCATTTGGCTATTTTGAAGTAACAAATGATTTAACGAAATATACAAAGGCAGACTTTTTATCCGAAGTTGGAAAGCGTACAGAAATGTTGGCTCGTTTTTCAACAGTTGGTGGAGAAAAGGGTTCTGCTGATACAGCAAGAGACCCACGTGGTTTTGCACTAAAGTTTTATACTGATGAAGGAAACTATGATCTTGTAGGGAACAACACACCTGTTTTCTTCATTCGTGATGCAATTAAATTCCCTGACTTTATCCGAACTCAAAAACGTGATCCACAAACAAACCTAAAAGACCCTAATATGGCTTGGGATTTCTGGTCTCTTTCTCCTGAATCCTTACACCAAGTTACGATTCTTTATTCCGATCGTGGTGTACCTGCAACGTATCGTCATATGCATGGGTATGGAAGTCATACCTTTAAATGGACGAATGCAGATGGAGAATCCGTATGGGTGAAATACCACATTCGTACAGATCAGGGCTATAAGACATTAGATGATGAAACGGCAACAAAAATTGCTGGTGAGAACCCTGATTACAAAACAGAAGACCTATTCAACTCTATTGAAGAAGGCAATCCACCAAGCTGGACAATGTATGTACAAATTATGCCACTAGAAGATGCGGAAACGTATAATATTGATCCGTTTGATGTAACAAAGGTTTGGCCACATGATGATTATCCACTTATTGAAGTAGGTAAAATGGTATTAAACCGCAATCCGAAAAACTACTTTGCAGAAATTGAACAGGCTTCCTTTAGCCCAGGTAATTTCGTGCCTGGAATAGATGTTTCACCAGATAAGATGCTTCAAGGACGTCTTTTTGCATATGCAGACGCACACCGTTATCGTTTAGGTGCTAACTATGAGATGCTTCCAGTTAACCGCCCTAAAGTTGACGTAAACAATTATCAGCGTGACGGATTCATGCGCTTTGATGACAATGGTGGCGGTTCTGTAAATTACGAACCAAATAGCTATGGTGGACCTGTTGAAGATCCGCAAGCTAGACAACAGCCTTATGAGGTATCTGGGCTAGCTGATAGTACGTCTTACGACCATTTTGATCATTATACGCAACCAGGAAATCTGTACCGTTTAATGAGCGAAGATGAGAAGCAACGACTCATTTCGAATATCTATGGTTCTATGAAAGACGTACGAGATGATGAAATCAAGCTAAGGCAGATCAAGCACTTCTATAAAGCTGATCCTGATTATGGCGAACGAGTAGCGAAAGCATTAGGTCTTCAGGTACCTGAAGAGGTTAAGTAGACAAGTGAATATGTAGTTTAGATAGTAGAGCCTATTTTGTTGTAGGCTCTACTTTTTTATTTATTGGCTCTATTAAAGTTTGGTGTTGAGTTTGGAATCAACTAATCTAAATAGCCTTATTCAAGATAAGAAGCATAATCTGGAAGACTTGGATTAGAGATAATTATTGGTTAAGGGGAGGGTCCGATGCTTAATGAGGGCTAGGGATGGGTGGGAAACGGGGAGACTTCCGCGGGAGTCTCCCCGTTTCCCACCCACCCCTGCTGAAATGTTACGATCGGACTCATCACTGCGTAGGAACTTTTTT
>NZ_AVBF01000060.1 GCF_000770635.1 Pontibacillus yanchengensis Y32 | reverse complement strand
GACGCGAGTTGTTCCACGGCCACCTTTATTCCATCTAAAGCAACGGAAATCCAACCAGTTAGTAATGGTAATTTTGAAATATATCTCGAATACAAGTCTTCAAGATTATGCCTCTTATATGGAATAACTTTTATAACTTTTGTCCATTTAACCCTGTAATAAAAGTAAGTTAATTCCATAAGAGTTAAACAATTCACCTTAAACAATTATGAATCAAGTAATAATCCTTTTTCGCATAAAAAGCCTAGCACAAATAAAATGTGCTAGGCTTCGTTTTGCGTTACTATTATTCTTCACAAATAGCTTTTGCGATGTACTCGCCATGATGTCGGCCGTTTTCAATAAAGATTTCATTATTGTTATATCCAGCGGCGATGACACCTGCAATATAGAGTCCAGGTACGTTCGTTTCCATTGTTTCGTCATTAAAACTTGGTCTGCCTGTATCTTCTTCAATTGTAATGCCCATTTGCTTTAAGAAGCTATGGTCAGGATGATATCCCGTCATAGCAAATACGAAATCATTTTCTACTTCGTATGTTTTTCCATCTATTTCGTAATACACTTTATCTTCTGTAATCTCCGTTACAGTAGCATTAAACTCCATTTTAATATCTTCTTTTTGAACTAATGCATCAAATTCAGGTAGTATCCATGGCTTAACACTTTTAGAATATTCCGCTCCTCGATAAAGGACTGTTACTCGAGCACCTGCTTTAACCAGCTCTAATGTGGTATCAACAGCGGAGTTCTTTCCACCAATTACAACTACCTCTTTATCAAAATAAGGGTGAGGTTCTTTGAAGTAGTGCATTACTTTATCTAAAGTCTCACCTGGCACACCCATGTAATTTGGTTGATCATAATAACCAGTGGCAATGATTACATTGCTTGCAGTATATTCAACCTGTTCACCATTTTTCCTTTGTGTACACAATTGAAATTGATTACCTTCTTTATTTACTTTTTCCACTTTTTCAAACGCATTAATTCGTAATTGTTTGCGCTGTGCTACAGCACGATAATAGGCTAAAGCCTGGTTCCGTACTGGTTTTTTATGTTCCGTAATAAATGGCATTTGTCCTATTTCTAACTTTTCACTGGAACTAAAAAACATTTGATGGGTTGGATAATTGTGAATGGAGTTTACGACATTTCCTTTTTCAATAAGGAGAGGGTTTATGCCACGCTCTTGAAGTTCAATAGCAGCGGACATACCACAAGGGCCAGCTCCAATAATAATTACTTGTTCTTTTTGCAATTTATTTCACTCCTCTTAGATGAAGACAGCATAGTATTCCTACTAAGTTGAATAATTATTTTACTACAGTTTATTAGGCTTCTTTTACAAAATAAAAGCATCTCCTACCAACATTATGATAGGAGATGCTAAGAAAAGTTTCAACCTATATCCATCCACGGAATCGTGCTGCTTCTGCCATCTTCCTTACACCAACCATGTATGAGGCAAGGCGCATATCAATTCGCCTTGTTTCGGCTGTATTATATACTGAGTTAAATCCTTTCACCATCACCTTATGAAGCTTTTCTTCTACTTCTTCTTCGCTCCAATAATAGCCTTGGTTGTTTTGAACCCATTCAAAGTAAGAAACGGTCACTCCACCAGCTGATGCTAACACATCTGGGACAAGTAAAATGTCACGTTCTGAAAGGATTTTGGTAGCTTCTAGTGTCGTTGGTCCGTTTGCTGCTTCAACAACAATACTCGCCTTAATATTATGTGCATTCTCTTCTGTTATTTGATTCTCAATTGCTGCAGGAACTAAAATGTCACAATCTAGCTCAAGCAGTTCTTGATTTGTAATCGTATTTTTAAAGAGATTCGTTACCGCCCCGAAACTATCACGGCGATCTAGTAAGTAATCAATGTCAAGACCCTCAGGATCATGCAAGGCACCATAAGCATCTGAAATACCAATAACTTTTGCGCCTTTGTGGTGCATAAATTTAGCTAAGAAGCTGCCAGCGTTACCAAATCCTTGAATAACAACTCGAGCCCCTTTAATATTAATATCCTTCTTCTTTGCTGCTTCCTCTATACAGATGGTAACCCCTTTTGCAGTAGCAGATTCACGTCCATGTGAACCTCCAAGAACAATAGGTTTACCTGTAATGAATCCAGGGTTGTTAAATTCGTCAATGCGGCTGTATTCATCCATCATCCAAGCCATGATTTGAGAATTAGTGAATACATCTGGTGCAGGGATGTCTTTCGTTGGTCCTACAATTTGACTTATGGAACGAACATATCCACGACTTAATCCTTCTAATTCCCTAAACGACATTTCTCTTGGATCGCAAACAATACCACCTTTACCTCCCCCATAAGGAAGGTCTACAATACCTGCTTTTAAGCTCATCCAAATAGAAAGAGCTTTTACTTCTTTTTCGGTTACATTTGGGTGGAATCGAACGCCACCTTTTGTTGGACCTACAGCATCATTATGCTGAGCTCGGTAGCCAGTAAATATTTTTATAGAACCATTATCCATACGTACAGGAATACGTACCGACATCATTCTTACTGGTTCTTTTAATAAGTCAAAAACCTCTTTAGGATAACCTAATTTTTCTAAGGCATTACTTACCACCGTTTGTGTTGATTTTAATACATCCATCTTATCATTGTTGTTCTCATTTGCAGAATCAGCTGCTTTATCGGCTACCATGAACTTACCTCCCATGAATAATCAGTTCAGTTAAAGTCATCCTGTTCTATACAGCAATTAGTATACATGTTCTATTCACATATGCAACAGGATATAAACATTTATGCTCATTTAAATTCTGTAAGCGATTTCATTATAAGTGGGTTTCCCTATTCTTGTAAAGAAGCCTGATGGTTGAAAGATCAATATCTCAGACAAAGTTGATCTGTCCAGTATGCACGTATCTTTATACGTTTTGAAAGTCCAACGAAATACGTACAAATTCTTCTACCATCTCTTCATAGCTTATTCCAATTACACTTGCTGCATCTGGAAATAAACTTGTTGGTGTCATGCCTGGCAACGTGTTTACCTCTAATATTATTGGCTCTTCTTTATCAGAAATAATGAAATCTACACGAGAATACGTATCACACCCTAGAAGTTGATGAGCTAGGACTGCATCTCGTTGAAGCTTTGTGGCAATATCTTTTGAAATTTCCGCTGGACACACATGTTCACTACCACCAGGAGCATATTTAGATTCATAGTCATAATATTCATTTTTAGGGATTATTTCCACTACAGGTAATGCTTTTTCATTTCCTTGAGTACCCATAACGGCTACAGTTACTTCCCGCCCGACTATATATTCTTCAGCCATAATCATAGAGTCACAACTCATTGCTTCTTTTATTGCAGGCAATAACTGATCTTCAGTGTTAACAATTGTCAACCCTAGTGTAGAGCCTTCCTGATTTGGCTTAATGACTAATGGTAATGATAGGGCTTGTTTAATTTCTTCTACCATAGTATGAGCATTTTTCCCAAGTTGAACAGGAAGACTTATACTTTTGGCAGTTTGTAAGCCATTCTGATAAAAGATTTGCTTAGCTTTGGATTTATCCATAGCTAATGATGATGCTAACACACCTGACCCTACATAAGGAACACCTAGCATATCCAATAACCCTTGGATTCTCCCATCTTCACCGTGCTTTCCGTGTAATCCAACAAATACAATATCTACTTTCAAATCTAGAATTTCATGTATTCGATTTGGATGAAAATCGATTCCAATTACATCATGTCCATTATGTATTAATGCTTCTATTATTCCTTTTCCAGTTGAAAGTGATACTTCTCTTTCACCTGAAATTCCTCCGTAAAGCACGGCTATTTTCACACGTGACACTCCCATCAAAACTTTACTAACAAATTGCACAGCTTACGTACAAAATAATCTTAACATGTTAGCTACTATCCAGCTATTCAAATTAAAAAACTGAAAAATATGAATTAAGCTTAGTTTAATATCAATAAAATCTTCTAAGTAGAAACAAAAGGGATTTTTCGCCATTAAATATGGTAAGCGGCAGAGCTCAATAGAATACAGCGCGCTATTTTATAAAATCCATAATATGAAAAAAAGATCGTCCTAGAGGGATCGATCTTTGTAACAATCAGTCAAAATAGTGTGTAATACTTTCTACCGCATTTGACTTAAATATTTCTTTTCCATACTCTTTTAAACGATGTGAGGTTACTGTACTCGGAGATGAAAACTCCGACATTATAGCAATAATACTCTCACGATTAAATTCAAACAAGTCATTCTCTTCCAATTTCATATAATAATGTGAATCCATGAAGTAAACGGAACCACCTGTTAGTGGCAATTGCTTAAGATGCTTACTGACTTGGATAATATCTTCAAAAGTAGAAAATGCAAAAACCATTTCCTTACTCTCATCTAAAGTTACTTTCATTTCTATAAAATCTTCGTCATATTCATCATTTAATTCATCGCTTTGTGTTACGACTATAAGCATCCCTTGAGCTTGCATAAGATAAACCTGGACTTGTAGCATACCTTCTAATTCAATGCCTAATTCATCTGTAGCTTCATACATCATATCATGAAACAACTGATGTACCCTTGGAAGGTCTTGCCATAAATCTTCTCGTGTAAGTCCACGATCCATTAAATCATCAAATGTTAGAAATATTTTAAACTTGTTGTTAGACATTCTTTCTAAACGCATTCATTCGTCCCCCTTGAATGCATATGAGATTCCTTTTGATAGTATATGTTTCTTCATTCAATTTTGCTACCGTTCTATAAAGTATAAAATGGAAAAGCGCGGGGGACAAGCCTTTATTTATTTGAGGCTAGCCATTGCTCCCATTCTTCCTTAGTATTACCAATTAAATAAGGTTTTATTGGTTCCTTCTCTTTTTCTGGCAAGTGATCGAATGCAAAGCCACCAAGCCCTATAAATATCCCTGGATATTGTTCCTCTAGGGATTTAGCTAATTTAACTGTATCAGGGATGTTCTTCTTCATTGTATTAGACATAAACAAGTATTTAGGTTGAACTTCATTTATAACTACATTTACATCTCCTGCAGCTACACTTTGACCTAAGTATATAACGTCATATCCTTTTCGTTTTAAGTACAATGTATATATCAATAATCCTAATTCATGCTTTTCGTTAGGGCCACATACACATACGGCCTTTGGTAGGATTTTATCTGATGGCATAGAAATAAGCATCATACCCAACCTAGAACGCAAAAAGTTCGTTGCAAAGTGTTCGTGTGCACTGGAAATACGGTTCTCTTCCCATTGATACCCTATTCTTACCAATAATGTTCCCACCACATCTAATGCTACCTTCTCTGGTGAGAACATGCTAAATGCATAGTCTAATTTTTCGTGTGCACTAGACTCATCAAATGATAATAATGATTGCAATAATTCTTCTGTTATCTGATCTAGGTTGCTTCTAGATCCTTCTTCTATAACTGCATGTGAAGAATCAACCGTTTCTTTGTGATCCTCTAATATGGAAACAGCTTGGGAAATAGTAAATCCGTTATTCACTTTTTCCAATAGCCATTTTAAAACTTTAACATGCTCATCAGTGTATAATCGATGCCCAGCCTCGTTTCTTATTGGGCAAATTATTTGATACCTTCTTTCCCATGCTCGGAGTGTTCCTGGTTGAACCCCAAGCATATTCGATACAGCTTTTATATTATATTTCCCTTGAATGCTGGACATACATTTGCCTCCACAGTATTATTTTTCTTTATTATAGAATAACTGTAGAGGTGTGTAAAATTTGTATAGGTTTTATATAATATTTGAACAACATATAGTTACAATTTTTGATTCATTTTGGACTCATACTGCCATTCTTGGTTTTTTTTCATTGTAGGATTATTAGTAATCATACCATAAAATAGTACAAATATGAAAAATGCTATTACGACTTTTAAAGATAGTATTATTAAAGGTACTGGCGATAAAAAGATAAGGAAAAATAACACATAATGTCCTATCTTTTTGTCTGAATAAGAAATCCAGTTTCGTAAGAACGTACTGTGCCCCCACATTCCTACTAAAAATGCCATCCCACCTAAGAAAAAATCTGCGGGATACAAAATGGATTGTAGCAAGGCATCTAACGTAAAAGGGATAGTAGCAAACGGAAGCCAGTACACGGAAAAAAAACAACCGGAAAATCCTATACCACCAGGGATAAGTAACCGTAAAAACATAAGACACCCCCCTAAAGCAAATCTATGCTTATAGGGAGGTATCCATGCTAGTCTTCTTTAACATCTAGTACACGAAATCCAGAACGTTCAAGCTTTCGAACAAATTTTTCTATGTTAGGGGTTTTCTCTATTTTTAAGACAATTCTTCTAGCTAGTTTGTCTGTCTCGTCAAATGTGGCTAAAGATATAACATTTTCATGGTATTGCTTTACTATTTCTGCTAAACGTGCAATTCTTCCTTCCGATTCTTCTGATGTGAATGCAATTCGCACACCACTTCGATTCATGCCAAAAGCACTTTCGAATTGTTCTATAACATCATATCTTGAAACAATCCCAAGGAATTGTTTATTTTCTTTCACTACAGAGATAATTGGGAAACCCTTAAATGTTGTGAGAGTTTGTTCAAACACATCATCTTCTGTTACATAGTAATCTTGATAGGAGACGATATCCCCTGCTTTTTTCTCGTTAAGAAACGTTTCCTTATCCATGGAGCTTTCAAAAAATGTTTTATAAATTACTTGCCTTGATATCATACCTTGAAAAATACCATTGTTCACTACTGGCATTCCTTGTATATCATGCTGATTAAGCGTATGTAGCACATCATCAAGCGATGTATCCAATCCAGCTGTAAAACAACGATGTGCAGGTTTCATTATTCCTTTTACAAACATTGTCGTCACCTCATTTTATTTGTTTGGATGAATCTATACTCTAATTAATTCTGCATCTCTTATTCATTCCCCTCCTAACTACTTAATTTAAACTTAGCATAAGACAAGATTCCTTTCCATACAAATGAAACGTGAACCCCGTTAACCAGAATTTTGGAAGGAGGAATCACATGCATACTCAGGTGAAATATTATCATCCATATATTAGCCCTTTTGATCCTTGTCCCCCTATTCGGGTGAAAAGCTATCAAACCCCACCTAACTTATATCTAGGATTTCAACCCCCAAATCTAGAACAATATCCTCCAAAACAAGCGCTATATTGTGGAACATTGTGGCCAGCCTTATTTAGTCCTTATCCAAACCCACAAGGGAGGGACGAATATGAATAAGCAAATGCCACAAGAATTTTATGAATTACTAGAAGAAATTCAGGTGGTTGACTTTGTTTTGGTTGAGTTGACGTTATACCTTGATACTCACCCTCATGATTATAACGCCATCCAACAATTTAATGAATGCGCCAAGCAAAGCAAACAACTAAAAAAACAATACGAGCAGCAATACGGGCCGTTAAGACAATATGGAATGAGTTATTCAAGTTACCCATGGAACTGGGGAGATGCTCCTTGGCCATGGCAAGTTTAGTACTAGAATAATAATTGGGAGGAGGAACGTCTTATGTGGTATTACGAGAAGAAACTTCAATACCCTGTACGAGTGAGCACTTGTAATCCGCAACTTGCCAAATATTTAATCGAACAGTATGGAGGTGCGGATGGAGAATTATCTGCAGCCTTACGCTATCTAAATCAACGTTACTCCATTCCTGATAAAGTAGTTGGACTACTTACGGATATTGGTACGGAAGAATTTGCTCATTTAGAGATGATTGCTACGATGGTTTATAAATAGAACATAACTAAAATGCTATAATACATTATACAAAAACCTTCCTTATTATATTCCTCTAAATAACACTTTAAAAAAGGCATAAAAAAAGAGCAAGGCTTCATGCCTTACCCTACTTCCAAAAGGAATTTAAATTCATTGCTTCATGTATAAACTTCCTCATATCCAGCTCCCCTACATCAGTCGCCTTTCCTTTTCCTTCTATATAAATTGTCTTCTCATCAATTATTTCAACTAACTCCAATTTACCTTTTGATTCTAAAACTTTTTGCTTGCTCATGATGTCTCCCCCTCTGCTGTTACAAAATCTATATGTGAGCCCTGTTTGTCCTAATAACTTGAATAACTGCTCTCACTTATGATTAAGAGGAGATTTTGTAACTGTGACACCAGAGAGGGAATGTAATTATAAATGTATAAAAAAAGAAGGAGCCTCTAAGCTCCCACTTGTTTAAATTCCTTATATACTTCTCTCCACCTTGCACCATTGCAGATCATTGCCACAGATGATCTACTGATATTGTACCTTTTAGCTATTTCTGTCTGAGGCATTTTAGAAGTATAGTACAGGCTTAAAATGTCTCTAGCCTCTGCCTGACTTAATGTAGAATTTGCTGACTTTCTTGCATCTTCATTTAAGGCAGAAAACATAGCTTTTAAGCCTCTGAATACTTTACCTCTTACAATCTTTCTTACAGCATACTCAGTAAGATCTGTCCTTTTAGCAATAATCTTGATGCTCTCCTGATCTACATAGTAAGATCTTAAAATAAAGTAAGCATCATTGTAGCTAATAAGATCCTCTATCCTGTGCCTGTTATTTAGACCAAAGCCATTAATATAAGAATGTGTCTGATTATCCTCTAATGTCATGTATTCTAAGTTACTCAGGCTGTTATCTGTCTTATCTCCTGACTTATGGTTAATAGTCATACCCTCAGACATCTGCTTAATGTACTCCTCAGGATCTGCAAGGATCATTACAATATGATGCAAATAAACTGTATAGCTTTTGCCTCTAGATCCATCCCTCAAAGAGTAGTTAGTATATCCATCTGTAGAAATAGATGCCTTTTTAGATCCTTGCCCTACTTTCTTAACTATTGTAAGACTGCCTGCCTCTAAATTGTAGTTACTGCCCTCAAGATCCATATATTCCTTAACTAACTCTACTCTGTGCTGTAGTCTTTCTGCATTTAATCTAATCATTTATAAGCTCCCCTTTTACTGTTTTGTGTAGTGTTGGTGTGACTTCTTATACATAAAAAAAGACAGGGCTTATCTACCCTGCCTGTTGCTTTTTTTTATATTTCCTTACATAGCTACCTATAGTAGTAGCATATACATCATTACTTTCTGCTATTGTCTTATAACTGTAGCCCTGATCTTTTAGCTTAGCCCACTCAGCTACCTGCTCAGCAGAAAACTTAGAAGGTCTACCTCTGCCTCCTGATCCATTTTTCTTTTTACTTGCTTTAGCAATGTCATTCTGTAAAACAATGTACCTGTCAAAAAGCTCAGTATCTTCAAAGTAATAACTCTTATGAGTCTTGTACTCTACTCCTGTTACCCTGCCATTACTTACTACTGGATGAGGATATACTGTATAAATGTTATTATCTTTATCTACTGTCCATTGAGCAGGGGTCTCCTGCAAGATCTCTAATACATCAAATAGCAGTAGATCTAGATCATCCTCTTTAATCTTTGTAAACTCTTTATCTAGCTCTTTAATCATTTTCTCAGCCTGCTTACTGTCTGTAATATCTCTAGAAATATAATGCTTTACCTGATCCATTGGAATATTGTTATCTCTTAATTTAGACAAGTATCTGTTTTTAAGATCCATAACCTCTAGCCTGCTTAACTTAGCCAATGCTCTCACCTTCTTCTTTTACATCTGAATAAATACCCTCTAATGTCTCAGTCTCAGCCTCTGCTAACTCCATAAAAGCATTGAAGGTTTTAGGACTATATGTGCCTGTCAGGATACCTTTAATGATATTAGCAGGCATACTTTTATTTTCTCTGTTGATAACATTGAATGAAGCCCCTTTAATGTAATGACAATATAGGATGTATCCAATGGTTTGACCTGAGTAAGATTGATTACCTGCCCTCAAAAGCTCATACCCTTTACTGCTGATCTCTTTTGCTTGCTCTCCTGATTGAATCCATGTGTTAAATTTATAATTCATCATGTTAGTTTGCTCCCCTCTGAATATAAAAAGAGCAAGACTGTTTAAAGCCCTGCTCCTGCTCTTATGATTTAATACTGAAAATGAGTGTCATAGTCTTAATTAGAGATAGGACAATAACTCCCTCAAGTAATACCTGCGCCATGTTGGTAGCCCTCCTGATGTAGTGTATTGCTCCTAACTCTCTCCCTTATAAGGATCTGTCTCTGTACAATAGTTGGATCTCTTTTGATCTCTTTACTCTTACCTAACTGTAGTGAAATACTTATTAATTATTGGTTGATATGCTCTTTTTAATTCCTTTAAGTCTACTGTATCTAGTCCTACCTGTTTAAGATGGACATGCCTGCCAGTACCCTTAAACTGATTCTGTCCTCTTTCAATAATTCCCTTATCAGTCAAGATGCTGTTTACAGATCCAAAACATACATTAATAGGATTAGCTACTTCATTCATTTTCTCAATGTCTGTGTCAATGCTGTTAATAGATGCATCTTCAATAACAGACTTATAAAGAGGCTTATACATCATTTTCGCCTGATTGTAGACCTGATAAAACTCATCTGCTACATTAAAAAGCTCCTGCTTACCCTTGTTATTCATAGCTACATTTACTGACTCCTGTAGCTCAATATCCTCAGTTAGTTGATTAATAGCTCTTACTGCATCTTTTACCTCAGTAACATTTGTAGCTGTTTCTTTAGTCTCCTGAGCCTGCTGTAGATCCTCCTGCATTTCTTGTAAAGCCTGCTCTCCTTGCTCTTTCTGCTCCTCCATATTATCTACTGTTGCCTCTACTGCATCCTTAGCTGTTAGTAGCTCCTGTACCTTTTCCTGCATATCTTTCATAGCTGTTTGTGTATTCATAGTAAACATTCTCCTTTTTATTGTTGGTATTTTCTTGCCCTGTTTTTAAGATCTGCCTTTTTCATCATAGCTTTAAGCTCATCTTCTACTGACAATAGTACTTCTAACTTGCCCTCATGCTGTGAAGCTCTCTGCTCTACTTTTTCCTTGTCTAGCTCAGGAGGCTTAGTTACTCTGTTTGCCTCTTGCTGTTTAGCTCTTATTTCATCTATTTCCTCATCAGAAAAAATCTCACTAAGTTTGCTGTACAATGCCTCACCACTTACAGGCTTTTTATCTGCCTTGATGTCTTTACCTGCCTCATACTTCTTAACCTCAGCTTTATTGATCTCCTGAGCTGTCTCCTGCTCCATTCTTTCTAACCTTACTGCTTTCTCAAGTAGTTTAATGTCAGGATGCTCTGTCTGATTGTAGAGAGACATAAAAGCCATTCCCCAATACATAAGCTCAAGTTTAAAGCTCTCATCCTCAAGATCAGCATTTACAAAGTTTTGAGCATTTCCATTACTGGACTTATCTCCTCTGTATAAGTAGGAGCTCTCTGCTAAGTTGATCCCTAAAGCCCTTGCATCCATATGCTTACTAATTGTTGAGAGTGTAGACTTAACAAACCACCTCAGGCTTGATGCTTTTGTATTCTGGAATGTCATAACATCAGTAGCAGTCATGCCTGTAAAGTCAATCAAAAGCTGTCTATCTCTTGCATTGCCTGTAATAGCTGACTGATACAATACCTCAATAAACTTATCAATCTGCTCCTCAGATAAGCTCCTGCTGTCTAAGCTAGTAATGTCAATCTCAGGCTCAGCATTTTCCTTAGCCCTCTCTAGCTCCTCCTCATATGCTTGCTTATTTTCTGCAATGTACTTTCTGAGAGTCCTAGAGTTAATACCTGCTTTCTCTGAGTACATTGTCTGTGTGATCTGTGAGTCAGTACCTTTTACATACCCAAAAGCAATAGCATGTTCAATAGCTTGACTAGGCATAACCTCTGCAAAATACTCCTCAATAATCTCTGTTTGCTTATCTGTCATGCTGTGTTACTCCTTTCTGTTTTCAGTTTCTTATAAATGTAGTGTAGTGTAATACTAAAGAAAGATAGCAAGCTACTGACTAAAGTAGCCTGTTACCTTTTCCACACTCTAGTGCTACTGGATGAGACTAACTAAAGGTATTTTTGAAAAAAAATTTATTAAATTACTAACTATTTATATATGGAGTAGCCACAAACTCTGCTCCAATAGCTCCTGTAGGATCACCTGATTGCCTGTACAATACATAAGGATTTACTTTTACAGATAGCTCTTTCATTGCTCCTACCTTAGTCCTTGCAAATACATATTGCCCATTCCAAACAATAGATCCTAGCTTGTTAGTAGTATCTACTCTAGAAAGACCTAGTAACTTAGCCAATCCATTGATAGTCAAAAACTTGATCTCACTTAGCTCCTTTTCATTAGGAGTAACAGTCAGCATATTGCTTTCATAATGAATGTAAGGGATAGTCTTATAAATAAATCCAATGTCAGCAGGCTGTGTACCTCCCTGAGAAAATACATCCTGTAAACTTTTAATAAACACCTTGACTGCATTATTAGTCTTTCTATTCTTATAAGCTCCTGAGACTCCTTTTCTAAAACAATATTTATCTGCAATAAAAAAAGCCTTATGACTTTTGCCATAAAGCTCTACAGTATTTGAGTAGATAAACCCTTTACTTTCTAGTCTTTTCAGTAAATTCCTCAATGTCTTATCTGACTTAATCTTTAGCATTTGCTGTAATTGCTTTTTATTCATAGGTAACTTACTGTCATTTTTTAGCTTAATCATATTCTTATAATCAATGTATGTCTGCATGATTAGCAAGTAGCCTAGATCCTTGTTATTCAATTTAGATAAACTTTCTTGTAATCCATCCATCTCAGTAAATACAAAAGGATTTTTACTTTTATTAATTACTGTCTCTTTCTCTTTAGCTTTACTAATTGCTTTCTGTTGCTCAAGAGGGATAACTTTTGCCCCCTCTACAATAACTCCATCCTCATCTACTACTCTATAATTAGTCATTTCCCTTTTTCCTCCTCAATTCATTTAACTCATTCATAACTTTTACTCTTTCTTTAGTCAGCTTAGTTACTTTCTCATTTACTGACTCAATAAGGCTGTAATCTCCAAGATCTGCTTTCTTTATCATGTGATTCTGCAATGTCCTGTGAGCTGGATGCTCCTCATTAATAAAGGGATACACAGACACATCAATTTTCATCTGTAATTTACTTGCCTCTTGAATAAGCTGTAACTCTCTTTTTTCCTTTGCTGTAGTCTGTCTCATAATTTAATAGCCTCCTTTTAAATAAGCAGGTTTATCTCTGCCACTTAATAGGTCAGCTATTTGAGGAGGGATCAAGTAATTTAGAAAATAAATTTTTAAAACTGCTGCTTAAATTAATATAGAAAGTAGAATAGGTAGGAAAAAGGGGCATGAATCTGTAGGAGCGCAGGTAAAAATCCAAGACTAAGGATAAAATCTGTAAAGTAAATTACCGCTTTTAAGCCAAATCTATAAAGGTTTTTACCGCATTAAATATGAGCAAAACAGGGATGATCCCCAGAGCCTCAAGAGATGCCGGGATATTTCACTTAATAGAAAACCTCTTATCTTATAGGGAATAACATCAAGAGCTTATAGGCTAAAGCCTAAGTCCTTCCCTCTGGTCAGGCCTCATACAATAAAGGGAATGTTTTAATAACTTTAGTAGCTACAATATAAGGGCTTATACTCAGTTGAGACAGTTAAGATCAGTCTAAGCAGTCAGGAAGGTAGTACAGGATTTATTGTAGTTATGTTTTAGTTTCTCAGATCTTTTCTAAGTAGTTGTGGAGCTTTAGCTCCTATTTCTAATCTCATTAAGTCTTAATAACTGCCATGACAGGGATAACAGTTGATACTGTCGCAGAAAATGAGACAATAAAGCCCTATTGTGTACCAAAAAATGGGCACTATCCTTCTGCTTTACTATCTCTTACTCTTTATTATTAAGTAGTTAATTCAGTCACAAAAAATGGTACAAGGGAATAAAGCAGGTATATTCCTGCAAGTAAATATTGTAATGAGCCTTTAAAAGTACAGTAGTCAGTAGGTTAAATAAATGTAGAGGGCTTTAATCTTTTTAGATTAATTCCCTGTACACTCTCCTTTAGACTGTGTGCTGTTGGTGTGCATAGCTCTTATCTTGATTGGATAGGCAGGATGAGGAAAGCAATTTCTTTATGTAAGGAAAGCAGTTGTCAGTACTCCCCTCCTACTCTCCATTATTGTCTGTTTAATTAGCAGTTTTTTTATAAATGTAGTGTAGTAAAATACTGTAGACTTCCCTTGCTGTGGCTTAATTGCTATAGTGAGGGAATTTTTTTATGTCTATTTTCTGTATAGATCCAGTAAGCAAGTAATGTAGCTCCAGGAGGGGAATAACTTAGATGCAGTATGTAAATAGTGTAGATCCAGTACAAAGACAGCAGGAGAAAGTACATAAGTATTGTAGATCCCTATTGTAAGGCTTTAGCCTTTATGTTTAAGTACTAATGTTATTTAAGTTAATGCAGTTATTATAGTTAGTACAGTTAATATAGTTAGGGTGTCAAAAAGACACCGCCTCCTGTCAATTCCTCTACCTCCTTACTGTATAGATCTCTTTTTAGGCAGTAGTCAAATAGTGTAGATGCAGTATGTAAATAATGTAGATCCAGTAAGGGCTATTATCTAACAGGGGGAGGGGTAGGTAGTGTAGATCCAGTAAGGACTGTATAGAAAGTAGCAAGGGCAGACAAAGACAGTATAGGAGTCAGTTAGGATGCAGTTAGGATATATTGTAGGAATGTACTGTATAGGAGCAGTTAGAGGTCTGTAAGAGAGCTGAAAGAGATCCAGTTAGGTATCAGGGGTAGTTATTGTGAGAGGTAAATTGATAAAAACATCCAAGAAACAAGCCCTGCAAATGCCTGCCCTTTTGTCTGAATTATCCATAGGTCAGCCAAGCATAAGCACTCTCAGGCCTTGTACAGTCTGTATTGTGATCCATTCCTGTAGTGTATCCTCCCTTGTTTCAGTAGGAATAATAAATATTCTTAGATACTGAAATGAATGTGAAGTAAGAAAAAATGTAACTTAATTGCATTGTGTTACCTGTTAAACATTGATTTAAAGAGGTTTTGTTGCTACTGTAGTTTTATAGGGGTTTAAAAGTAACATAATGAGTATTTACATTACATATAGGAGGTACATATATGAATACAGCTCAGCCTATAACTGATCCAGTAATGATAAGAGAAGTTATGGAAGTATATAAGAAAGGATCTAAACAGTATCTGCTCTTAGCCTACAGTTTAAATACAGGGCTTAGAATATCTGATATATTGAGAGCTAATGTACAGGATAGCTTGCAGGGGATCTGGAAGGACAGAGAGGAGAAGACAGGTAAGGAGAAGATCATACAGCTTAATGCTAAGCTACAGTTACTTATAAGGGATTATGTAGAGGCTAATGATCTACAGCCTGATGACTTCCTTTTCTACAGTAATAAGAATAGGAGCAAGCCAATAAGCAGAGTACAGGCTCATAGGATTGTAGCTAAAGCAGGAGAAATGATAGGCATTACACTTAGCTGTCATAGCCTCAGAAAGACTTTTGGCTACATGGCTTACAAGAATGGTGTGGATCTGTCCTTGCTACAGTACATCTTTAATCACAGCACACAAGCAGTTACATTAAGGTATATTGGAATCACTCAAGATGAGGCTAATAAAGTAACCTCTACAATGACTATAGGAATATAAGTGTTAAGGCTCTCTGTTTAGGGAGCTTTTTCTGTTTGTTGAAATGCATGATGGGGGGTGCATGGGGGGGCTAGGGGGTTAAATATGGTGCATGTTATGCTTGAAAAGTAGATATTCCATTTTTGTAGGAATGGGAGGAATCAATTAAACTAAAAAGCAGCAGTTACATAACTGCCACTTAATACAAAAATTTATGAAAAGGATGTTGCCTCTTTTTTATCTGTGTTTTTTTCTTACCCTGCTCTATAATTTCTTCATATGGAATTATCTTAGAAATACTACTAAGGTCAGATCCTGTCATGTAGACTATCTCCTCAATTGAATAATTAGATTGAAGCAGTTTCTTTATTAGGTTGCTCCTTATAAAAGATGTGCTAAAAGTCTTCCAAGATGGATTACTCTCATCTACATATTTCAAAATAATTTACCTTTATAAACTTCCCAACTTGATCCACTATAAGGAAGTAAAAACATGAATCTTAATATTTTCTTCTGATATCCCTTTAAATTTATGGTACATTTCTTTTTAAAAATTTCAAATCCAACTGCTCTTCTGACATTCTCCAAAAAAAGGAGCCTAATAACAGCTCTTTTTTTTAATTGCTACTATCTCTCCAGTCTAGAGTAGTTAATAATTTATCCTCTGATAGTTGAATAACTTTATTCTTTTGTAGAGTTTCTTGAGTTTGTTTGTTGTACATGTTTATAAGATCAATCGCTATGAACACTTGTTTTGACATTGAATCATAATAATCAATGACCTGCTCTACTGCATCTTTTTCAATGTTTTTAAATAAGAAAGAATCATGAATAATAAAAGGCATTCTAGTTAGTCTTAATATAGCTAAATCAAAAATTAATAAGTTTGAATAAGCCTTACCAGTACCAGTGTTATCAAATATTTTATATTCATAAGATGTATAGGATAAATCTAATTGTGGAGCAGTTCTCTTAACCCCATGGACTAAATCATTTATTTCATTTATTTTTTCATTTACATCATTTTCAATTTGAGTAATAATCTTTGTCTTAATTTCATCAAGATCTTCTTCCTTTTTAGTAAGATCTGACTTTACAACTGATAATTTATGATAATACTCATTTTCCAACTGTAGGTTCTTTATCTCAGAAGTATATTCAATTAATTTATCAATAAATACAGTTAGCTCCTCATCTGGATTTAGGAGTTGATCTTGCTTGTCATTTAATTCCTTAATTTCCTCATCTAATTCCCCAATTCTTTTTCTTAGCTCCTGCCTTGCGGACTTCAACTCATTACTAAGTATAGATCTAATACCATTATGGAAGGATTCAATATTATTTAATTTTTCTAAATTAACATTTGGAAAAAACTCAACAAGGTTTTCAAATCCTGCATCACTAGACTTCTTAATTGTTTTATTTGTCCTATTGAGCCTAGACTTGAAGTACTCCCTCTCATCCAACAATTTATTCTTTTCTTCTCTAATTTTAATTAATTCATCTGAAACTATTTCGCCCACATTTATGGATGGGCTTTGAGCCTTGTGACCAACCTTCTCAATTTCTTTATTGAGCCTATCTATTTCTTTAATGTTTTTTTCATATTTTCTTTTTGTTATCTTTGGAATAAATTTAAAATTACCTGCTTTATTCAAAACACTCTTTTGTTTTTCTAAGGTCTTTAACTCTTTATCCTGCTTAGCTATTTCATCATACCTTTGAAAGGTTTTTATCAAATTTGAAACTGTTTCTTTAAATCCTTGATTAGGAAAGTTATGTAGTGGCTTTTTAACATCATAGTTATTTTTACCCCATACTCTGGAAAAAGTGCTCACAGCAGATCTAAAGGTTATGTGTTTAAAATCTAACTTATACAATTCTTCTAATCTGTTTCTAAACTCTCCAACTTTCATATCATCTAGTCTTTCATAGCTGCCATTACTTTCAAAAACCACTTCAGGAGCATCTGTACCTCTAATAAAATTATATTCAGTATCATTAAACTTAAATGTGAACAAAAAATCATGGTCACCTAATTTATCTACCATGTCTTTATTATGTGTGATATATGTATTACCACCAAAAACAAAATCAACAATCATTAATAAAGTGGATTTTCCAATTGAGTTTGACCCTTTATTATCACCCAACACAACATTCAGACCTTCATGAAATTTAATCATCTCTTCTTGAAATATTTTACTTTTAATTCTGATTAACATATGAAACTACTCCTTTATTAAAATCCACTGCAATAGCATCAAGTAAAAATAACACATCAAGTGAATAAATAAATTCATCTATCTCATCAAAATGGCTTTGAGTATTAAAAAACAATTCCTTAATAGATTCCTCTTGGTGTGATAAGTTTTCAAGAATCACAGTCATTTTATTTATTATTGAATCATCATATCTAATCACTTTATTAGGTACTAACATTAGAACACCTCACAATTTTGAATGAAAAAGGAAATTATAATTCCACAAGCACCTAAAGAGCTATTACCAGTTTTTTTTGACAACCACTCTGTAAGCTGACCATATATTACCTCTTGAGAGGACTCTGATTTCCTCAGAATGCTATAGAAAAGTTTAACTTGTAGAGCTATTCTATTGAATGATTCAGGGTACTGGCTATCAAGTATGATAAATTGCTGTTGAATATATAGATAATACTCTCTAATTTCATTTCTAATCCTTCTCTTAGTTATTTTTGTTAATGTTTCATTTGCTTTTTCATTTAGCTTTAAAGCATTTAACTCTAATTCATTAGGGGTATCTTCATGAAATTCTTCCTCAACAAGTACTGTAATTACCTCTTTTATCTCAGTCTCAATCTGGTAGTCATGGTACTTTGCTCTTGTTTCATTCTTACTCAAAATATTTTTCTTAATGCTGAATAATTTCCTATAGTCGTCAACAGTTCGAGGGTTATCAAATTTTTTATGACAATCGCGACATAAAGCAATGAAGTTATCTAAATTATTTACATCCCCATGTAATTTTTCTTCATCCTTTAAAAGTTCCTTTTCTTCCTCTGTAGGATTAAGCGGATATATATGAGCACCCTCAAAAATTTTATGTTTTTTCCCACCTTTTTCATACATTAGAGATTTGGCACATAAAGGACACATATTTTCAACTTCTGCAAGAAGTATCGCATTTTCATTATCAGTTGGTTTTCTTCTTTTAGGCATTTAAAACACACCACCTTTGACACAAAAGTCTACTAAAATAAAATCTATACTATCTCCTCAATTAACCATTTCTTACTTAAGTAAAGAAAGACTTAAAATCCTCTGTGTTTTGCTTGCTTCATTTAAAATTTGCATGTGTTTCTTTTATAAATCTTGATGCCTTCTTTATTTTGCTCTCTTTCTCCCTTTCAGCAATCTTCTCATCTAATATTATTTCAATCGCTAACTGAATGTTAGGAAACATCTCCAAGCACTTATCTTCTTCTAGCTCATGGACACCCTTGCTTAGAATTCCATATAACTCACTATGCTCTACTAGAAAGGCAGGTAAATAACCTTTTAATAGTTTTATTTTGTCATTCATTCTGCATTGTTTGTATTCTTCCTCATTCCATCCTGTAATTTCCTTCTTTGCGTTTAAGTGACTCTCCTCAATTAACCCCTCAAAGATCCTTCTAAGATAAACAAAAGATCCTATACCTACACCATGAGAGGCTAAGCCTACTCCCTTACTAAACTCTTTATATTTATCCTCATCAAGTATTTTTCTGTACCTTTGTAAATCAGCATTATCAATAGTTGCGGTGGAAGGATATTGACCTATTTTGATTAGAGCAGAATTCCTAAACAATAACATGAAATACATTTTGTGGTCAGGATCTCTTTGGCATGTAAACTGTAATATTATTGGAGCTACATTATTCCAAAAGTGTTCAATGTTATAATCAACTCTGTCATCCTCAGTCAATTCCTCCTCAGACCTTTCTAGTACACCATCAAACTTGTTGTTTACTCCCTTAATTGAGAGACCATATTTAGTAATTAAATTATTATGCGCTAGTCTTCCTTTAAAAGTGCTTTCCTTTTTACAACTGGTGCAATAAGTATCTATTACTATTTCATTACCAAACATCTCTTCTAATAGTTCAAAATTTGATTTATTTATTTTTAATCCATCATATAAAGAGTCTTCTTTTAAAAATTTTTCTATTTCTTGTTTAAACATTTACTCCACTCCTCATCCAAATAATCCATATATTAATAATAACAGAAAATATTGGTTTTATTCAGTCAATGAAATCGCAAAAAAAGAAGCTAGAATTACTGCTCTAGCTCCTCTGCCTGTCCTTTATAGTGTATTTTCATATCAATCTCTGCTTTATGATCTCCAACCCTCTTATACTCAATCCTATCTATTACAGATGTAAGTAATTGATTCATTTCTTTTGTTTCTAGGTCAGACTCACCTTTTAACAAGCTCTTTAGCCTGTCTAAGACAGCCTCTAGCTCTTTTACCTTCTCATCATTAGTCCTACTATTCAATCTTACTAACTGCGTCTCAGTATGCTCTCTCTGAGCTTTTAACTGCTTTATCTGTTTCTGGGCATCTTCCTCAGTGAAAATCTCAGCTATATAACCTTGCTGTACCTTTTTAATACTTGCCTCTATCCTCTTTAGATTGTTAGTTAGTACATTTTTTTCATCTACAGGATTAGTCTCATCTTCCTTAATGTTTTCTTTAACATCCTCTAGATACAGCTCCAACCTATCTACAAACTGAGCAAACTTTGAAAAGAATACTGCTTCAAAATTCTCTAGTTTAACTCCTTTATTCTTACAGGTGGTGTACTTAATCCCATCCTCACTATAGTTTCTTGTTTGACAGGATGTAACTCTCAACTCTTTACCTTTTCTTCTTTGGAAACTGTGAGTCCTTCCACAGATGGCACACTTGATTAATCCAGTAAAAATAACTTTTCCTATCCTTGCACTAGGAGGTCTAGTTAATCTTCCCTCTCTAATTGCTTTTGCTTTGTCCCAATCCTCAACAGATACAATAGGCTTATGAGCATTCTCAAAGATGATCTGCTCACCATCCTCTGTCTTTAACTGTCTTGGAGATCCACTTGGTTTTTTACTTGTTTTAGAAATCCTTGTCTTACCATAGATAACAGTACCTTTATAAACTGGATTAGCTAGTACTACAGATATTCTTGCCTTATTCCACTTTGATCCTGTAGGAGTTAATATTCCCTCTAGATCAAACATTCTCTCTATATCTGTAGAGGTATTGCCTGCTAGGTACAATGTAAAAATCCTTTTGATAACAGGAGCATTTTCATCAGGCACTAATTTCTTAGTTTTATGGTCATAGCTGTAACCTATAGGAGTTTTACCTCCCACCCAGTTACCACCTTTGGCTGATTGTCTTTTACCTCTTACCAGTCTTTTCTTGATGTTTAAATACTCTTGCTTTGCTACAATAGACTGCATATCACTCATCAAGTCATCTTCTTGAGAAGTGTAGTCATATATTTTAGAAGATGTTACTACATGCACCCCATAGTTGGTTAGTTTTCGCTTTATCAACTGAAAATCTGCTCCATCTCTGGATAATCTGTCTTGATCTGTTACCACTACAGCATCAAAGTGAAAACCTTCTACTTTATCCAAAAATTTATTCAACTCAGGTCTTGTCTTTCTATCCATTCCCTGAGAGGAGCCAACCTCTTGAAAGACCTCAAACTCCCAGTTATTCTCTACACATTTATCAACAAGATAAGCTAACTGCCTCTTTATTACCTCATCTGTTTCATCAGGTCTGGATTTCCTGCTGTAAATGGCAACCTTCTTTATTTTACTTATTGGCAATGTATTTTCCACTTTCATGCTCCTCTGTAAGTTTGATAAATGTTGATGTATCAATACTTTACCACAGTTGCATATTGGTTTCAATCTATAAACTAACGAAAGATGCCACTCCCGAACAAATGAAAGCAGCTGGTTTAGGAGCACATTATGCAAATCATGACAATGCCCTCTTTTATCATAATGCTGGCGGTGTTCCGTGGACGGCTTCTTATATTGCTGCCAAAGGTGACCCTATCGCCGACCTTTATGAAGATATTGCTGCAGAAGAAAAAGCTCGAGCCACATATCAATGGATTATTAATCTTTCTGATGATCCTGATTTAAATGATGGTTTAAAATATTTGAGGGAAAGAGAAGTCATCCATTCGCAACGATTCCGTGAAGCTGTGGAAATATTGAAAGATGAGCGGGATAAACAAATTTATTTTTAGAATATTGGTGAAAAGATGTTATTATGCATCACACAGGAAAACGTTTAGGAATAAAAACCTAAACGTTTTTATTTGGCTTTTTACGATTACATTATATCCTTGATGTGTCCTTATTCCGTATTAGCCCCATTATGTTGAAGACTTGGATTCGAGATAAATCTGGGTATGAAAGATGTTTCCGTT
>NZ_AVBF01000059.1 GCF_000770635.1 Pontibacillus yanchengensis Y32 | reverse complement strand
CAACGGAAACATCCCTCTCATCCAAATTATCTCGAATCCAAGTCTTCAAGATTATGTCTTTTATATAGAGTAAATAAAAAACCCGACGTCACTGCATAAAACAGTAACGCCGGATTTTGTTTCGCTAATTAGTCGAATAAAATACTAATGGATTTGCGTTCATGTACGCGGGTAATGGCCTCGCTGATTAGTTGGCCAACGGATAGTACAGTAACTTTATCAATCATTTTTTCATCTTTAAGAGGAATTGTATTCGTTACAACTAACTCTTTGATCATGGAGTTATCAATACGCTCAATAGCTGGACCGGAGAGTACTGGGTGTGTACAGCATGCGTACACTTCCTTCGCTCCGTTTTCAATCAAAGCATTCGCAGCTAAGGTCATCGTACCAGCTGTATCAATAATGTCATCAATAAGAATGGCTGTTTTGCCTTCTATGTTACCCACAATATTCATAACTTCAGCGACATTAGGACGAGGACGGCGTTTATCAATAATCGCAATTGGAGCTTTCAGACGATCGGCCATTTTTCGTGCACGCGTTACCCCACCATGGTCTGGTGAAACAATGACAACATCTTCAAAATTCTTTTCTTCAAAGTAATCGGAAAGGATAGGTACACCGATTAAATGATCAATTGGTACGTCAAAGAACCCTTGGATTTGCGGAGCATGTAGGTCAAGCATAATGACACGAGTTGCACCAGCAGTTTCAAGTAGGTTTGCTACCAACTTAGAAGTGATTGGCTCACGAGAACGAGCTTTACGGTCCTGGCGGGCATATCCATAATATGGCATTACAATATTAATAGAGCGAGCAGAAGCACGTTTTAGTGCGTCAATCATAATAAGAAGCTCCATAATATGCATGTTCACAGGTTCGCATGTGGATTGAATAACATAGACATCACAACCACGAACACTTTCTTCAATATTAATTTGAATTTCGCCATCACTAAAGCTAGTGACCGTACATTTTCCTAATTCTGTTCCAATGTTTTCAGCTATCTCCTGCGCTAGAGATGGGTTTGAGTTTAGTGAAAACACTTTTAGAGCTGGATCTTTATATTGACTGTTCCTCATTTCGCTAATACCCTCCATTAGTTATTATTCTTATTTTTCATTTTTTCTACATAGCCCTCTTTGTTCGTTTGACGAGAACGAGCTATGGAAAGGGAGCTGTTCGGAACATCATCTGTAATGGTAGATCCTGCAGCTACGTATGCACCTTCTCCAATGGTTACTGGAGCAACCAAGTTAGAGTTACACCCTATGAATGCACCATCTTGAATGGTCGTTAAATACTTATTTTCCCCATCATAGTTAACTGTTATTGTTCCACAACCAATGTTTACTTCGTTGCCTACTTCAGCATCTCCTATATAACTTAGATGAGAAGCTTTACTTCCTTCACCAAACGTGGCTTTTTTAATTTCTACAAAATTACCAACCTTAACATCGTCAGCTAATTTTGAAGATGGTCGTATGTGTGCATACGGACCTATTTTAACACGAGCACCTATTAGACTGTCGTGAGCAACACTTTGTTTAATAGTGGTATCTTGTCCAATTATACAATTCTTAATTTCCGAATTAGGTCCAATTTCTACTCCGCTATCAATAGCAGTCTCCCCATCTATTGTAGAACCAGGGTAAATAACTGCATCCTGCCCAATCGTTACGTTTAATCCAATGTACGTATGATCAGGATCAATGAGTGTGACACCATTTCGCATATGGTACTCATTAATTCTGCGTTTCATTGCCTGTTCTGCTTTAGAAAGAGCAACACGGTCGTTTACACCTAAGGTTTCATCGAAGCTTTTCGTTTGGAAGGCTCCGATTTTTTCATTTCTATTTTTAAGTATTTCAATTACATCAGGAAGATAGTATTCACCTTGAGCATTATTATTTGAAACATGTTGCAGTGCTTCAAATAGCGCTTCATTATCAAAGCAATAAGTACCTGTATTGATTTCTTGAATACGTTGCTCTTGTTCTGTAGCATCTTTTTGTTCAACGATTTTAGCTACATCTTGGTTTTCGTTGCGAACGATTCGACCATAACCAGACGGGTCATCTGCGTGGGCTGTTAATAACGTTACTTTTGCTTCTTCTTTTTCATGAAAATCAAGTAGTGCCTCTAGTGTCTCAGACGTTAATAAAGGTGTATCACCACATACAACTAATGTAGTTCCTTTTTGCCCACCTAAAACAGATTCTGCTTGTTGTACGGCATGACCTGTCCCTAGCTGCTCTTCTTGAATCATAAAGCGGCTGTCTTCGCCAATTTGCTCTTGAACCTGTTCTGCACCATGGCCTACAATTGTAATAATCTCCTGTAGCTTTAGTGCATTCAATTGATCAATGACATGCTGAACCATTGGCTTTCCACAAACAGGGTGCAATACTTTGTATAAAGATGATTTCATCCTCTTTCCTTGACCAGCTGCTAAAACGATTGCATGACGATTACTCATGAAAAAACCCCCATCCTTATTATCCATTACGAATATATCTTAAAAACCAATCTATTTCAATAAATAAACGAATTGGCAGACATCGAACTACTTTCGAGAGGCTTCAAATCCTTTTTTTATGTAGATATGACACCATGGTTTATTAGAGAACAAAAGCGCAAGTGCCCTGCTAGCGACGTACAAACTGCGGCCCACACGACGTGGGTTGGTTCGATGTTGCTACGTGACGTAGCGAATTTAATCGAACTTCCTCTAGGTATTTTTAGATAAAGGAAACACGGAGAGCGACAGCGATCCGATGTTGACTTATCGTAAGGAGGTGCAGGAAGTTTGCTAGTCGCTGGGCGCTGGAGCTGGACGTGGCCACTTCACTTTTTTAGTTATACACAAGCATTGAATTTTATAATTTCCAATAAGACAAAAAAAAGAAGCCTAATCTCCTGAAGATTAGACTCCTGCTGTCGATTCTCTTAAGAAGCTCCGGCTTCTTCATATTCCACTTCAACCTCACCTGCGCGTTGATACTCTTCTAACACTGCATCTTGAATCTTTCCACGTGTATTAGAATTAATCGGATGCGCAATATCGCGAAATTCTCCATCTGGAGTACGCTTGCTTGGCATAGCTACAAATAAACCATTGTTTCCATCAATTACTCGGATATCGTGAACAACAAATTCCCCATCCAACGTAATAGAAGCAATTGCTCGCATTCTTCCTTCAGTATTAACGCGGCGTAGTCTCACGTCTGTTACTTCCATTATGTGTCACCACCTTTTGTCATAAGAACTTATTTACCAATATTCAACAAGAACCCAATAATTCCTTCCTGATTTCAAAAAAAAATTATCCTTTTCTAATTTTCTGTAATTTTGTTTTATTTTGGCAAGAATATATTTAAAAAGTTCCATAACGAACATAAGCGAAAGCTCATTGATTCACACATAAGAGGTTTGACTAAAGTACCAATATGCTAAAAAAAGAGACGTTTATCACGCCTCCTTTTTCACTTTAGATTCTACTTGGAAAACATGTTTCCTCGATGAACCTCGATTTTTTTATTTTTTATATCGACATTGTTAATTTGCAATAATGACACGTACTCCTCAACAACGCGGTCCTCTTCTTCATCTTCAGCTTCTGCAAGTACACCGATTCCTGCTACATTTGCTTCAAATTCATCTAACAGACTTCTCATCCCATTGATGGTGCCTCCAGCTTTCATGAAGTCATCAATGATACAAACGTTAGCTCCTTGCTTTAAGCTTCTTTTCGGTAAGACCATCGTCTGAATTTTACGGGAAGAGCCTGATACATAGTTAATGCTTACTGTAGAGCCTTCTGTAACTTTTGGATCCCTACGAACAATAACAACAGGAACATTCAAGAAAGAGGCCACTGCATAGGCTAACGGAATCCCTTTGGTGGCAACCGTCATAATGACATCGATAGAATGATTGGCAAAGTGTGTAGCAAAGAGTCTACCTATGTTCCTAACCGTTTGCGGATCACCTAGTAAGTCACTCATAAACAAGTATCCACCTGGTAATAGGCGTTCAGGGTCTTCTAATTGATTTGCTAGCTCATCGGCAAAGGATTCACTTCTCTCATCTGAGTTAGCAGGGATATATTTCACTCCCCCAGCTGCACCAGGTACAGTTTGTAACCGTCCTATTCCTTCTTTTTGAAACATATCATTAATTATTCCTAAATCCTCACTGATGGAGGATTTGGCTGATTGATAAGATTCCGTGAAGAAAGGAAGGGAAACCAATTGCTGGGGATGTTCTATTAAATAATTTGTCATTGCAATTAAACGTTCGCTTCGTTTCATTGTCACACCTCAAAACCGAATGTTATGAACTAAATATATCAGAAACATACGGATTTAATCAAGTGACGAACGAGAACCTAGCATCCTAACAATATATACCTCATCACAAAATCCTCTAAGGCCATTGTAAATACGTTGCGCCCTCGTTTCTTGTTGTGTCAGTCCAAAAACGGTTGGACCACTTCCACTCATTAAAACAGCATCAGCACCAAATTCCTTCATGTGGGACTTAATCTGTTCCACTTCCGGATGAAGTTGAATAGTTATAGGTTCTAATACATTACCAATTTCCTTACACATACCTTCATAACTTTCCTCATGCAAGGCTTGAATCATTCGTTGGACATCAGGATGGTCAACCTCATCAAGATTAAGGTTTTGATAGACCGTTTGAGTCGAAACACCAATCGTTGGTTTCGCTAATATTACCCAACAAGGAGGTGGTGCAGGTAATTCTTTTATCTGCTCTCCTCTCCCAGTTGCTAATGCTGTACCACCGTACACACAAAAGGATACATCTGACCCAATTTCCGCTCCCATAACCGCAAGTTGCTCCAACGATAAATCCAATTCCCATAGCTTGTTTAAGCCTCGCAAAACAGCGGCAGCATCACTACTTCCCCCTGCAAGGCCTGCGGCTACTGGAATTTGCTTCTCAATATAAATTTCTACTCCCTGACGGATATGATATGTATTTTTTATGAGACGTGCCGCTTGATAGGCTAAATTACGATGGTCATTCGGGACAAACCGATTCTCCGAAACAATCCGAATTTCATCAGACTTTAAAGGACTAACTTCAATACGGTCCGCTAAATCGACAGTCGTCATAATCATCTCCACTTCATGATAACCATCAGAACGCTTATACAATGTATCCAAGGCCAAATTGATCTTGGCAGGAGCTTTCTCTAAAAAACGCAATACATCACCCACTTTATCATCGAATTGTATGAACCGATTGTATCATATATTTATAAAAAGCGCAGACGACTAGTTAGCTTTGTACACTTTATCATGATGCGTATAAGGCGGGCTTAAAATCGCAACTATATAATAAAAGCGCAGTGTAATCCGCTTGAGTTACCCTTTCGTTCCATGAGCTTTTCCGCCACCTTTAGCAAACAAATTTAAAAACAGACCCCTTAAAGGGATCTGTTCTTAGACATTTGTTCTTGTGCTTTCTGAATAGCCAGCTTGGTCATATTACCAGCGTCTTTTGCGGTAATACCTCCCCAGCCTTCCTTTGTTACTGTGTCGTATATACCTAATTCTCTTGCGATT
Organism: Pontibacillus yanchengensis Y32; assembly: GCF_000770635.1. GTDB lineage: Bacteria > Bacillota > Bacilli > Bacillales > BH030062 > Pontibacillus > Pontibacillus yanchengensis. Next base: position 17,282 of record NZ_AVBF01000059.1, on the reverse strand, counting down.
TCCTCTTTGAAACGATCTGACATAACACCCTTACGTTTACTCAAGGGAAAACAGCTCCTTTCAATATAGGAATGAACGACACTTATAGTTTATGTAGTATGTTATAAATCACTATAGGATGTGAATGGAAACGAAAATTCAAGGCTGTAAAATGCAAAAAAAGCAGTAAACGGTGGTTTACTGCTCCAAGATCATGCTCATTTCACCAAAGCTTAATTCAACTGTTTCAGTTAGAACATCTGCATAGCTGTAGGAAACTCTTTCAAACGCATTTTGTTCTTGGTCCAACTCTACAATAAATACAGCCGGATATGTTTCAGCAAGTACTCCACTACGTTCAATGGTTTTTCGTCTACCACCATTAGCTTTCAATGTTAACCTATTCCCAATTTGACCATCGAGAGACTGTTTAATTTCCGCTAACGTTTTTGCCACTACACTCCACCTCACTAATCTAACTATAACACAAGCCTATAAATAAAGTCAAATAAAACTTTATATTATAGCAGTATGTTAATTTTAATGTCAATGACTTCAACGATAAATCCTAAACTATTGTATATTGTTCCAAATATCGACAAGAATATGTATGAAAAACTGCGCTAAAACACTATTCCTTTTTCTTCCTACCCATCCTATAGTCTATGTAGTATGGAATGAAATATGATACTAATACCTAACCGCAGGTAAACAATCTCGGTGGGATGAGGGGACAGGTCCCTCGTCTCAGATTTAAAATGGGACGAGGGACCTGTCCCCTCATCCCACTCATCCCACCATCTCACAAATAAAAACCCGCTAAGCATATAGCGGGTTTTGTTTACTCCAATTCATATTCTGTATTCATGTCTTCTTCTTTTTGATATGGCATACCCGTACGCATCAGACCTCTTGTTTCTACACCACCTAGACCTTTTTCACCTGTCATTGTATTTCGAAGTACATCCCACACATTTACTTTTTCCATGAATGGGGTGTAGCTAATTTTAGCGACGATATAGACTGGATCTAGCGCGTGGATATTTACTCTAGTAGGTGAACTTGCAAAATTACTTCCAGCTCTAATTAATGATTCAAAATGTGACTGACACGCTCCAGCAAAAATAACCATTTGATCTAGGTGAGGAACTTTTCGTCTTGCTTCTCTTACGGTTTCCGCAAAATAACGGGAGTGTCGATAAGCACGTAGGTCTTGTTTTTCACCTTTATTTTTGGAATAGGCATCATGGCCAGTAATAACAACAATGTCGGGATTGATTTTATCAATCAAATCTCCAACCTGGTGTGGCATATCTTTTTCATTTAAATGAATGCCGTGCACTTGAAGTCCTAATTGCTGATATAAATCAATGCATTTCTTTAAGTACAAGCGATCTCCATCTAAATGAAGCACACGAGAAGGCAATTGAAAATAAGCCCCTTCATGTTGATACCCTGATGAAGCTTCATAATCTCGCTTTTGTCGCATAAGCTGATAATCTTGCCTGAACAAACGATACGAATATTCTTCCTCTTCCTTAGCTTGTTGCTTGCGACGTTTCAGCTCTTCCGACTTCACTCTAACTAAGTCAGAAGGAGGTGCATCTGCTTCAAGCCGAATATCTTCTCCATATAATATTACTCGACTCTCTTGCACCTCTTGAACTCGAAATAAAACGTCATGCTGGTATGAGGAACGTGTAACTAAATCTCCTTTTACAAACATTTAAAAATCTCCTCCCCACACATAAACCACTTCTATGTTAGCCTATGTGTGAGTATGGAGAATGTGTCTAGAGCATCGCGTAAAAAACATTTGCAAGTCGAGCGAAATCTTCCATATCTAACGATTCCCCACGACGCTTTTCGTCTATGTCAGCCTTTTGTAAGCCTTCTCGAATTGTTTCCTTATCAAATCGGTCTTTGAAATGTCTAGATAAATTATTCATGATTGTTTTACGTCTTTGTCCAAAGCACGCCCTTACAACGTCAAAATAAAATGGCTCATTGTCGACTTTAACAGGTGGTTCCTTACGCATAGACAATCTTAATACCGCTGAGCCTACATTAGGTTGAGGCATGAATACAGTCTTAGGGACGTCCATTACAACTTCCGCTTCTGTATAGTACTGTACTGCAATAGATAAGGAGCCGTAACTCTTATTGTTTGGAGTGGCGGCCATGCGATCCGCTACCTCTTTTTGTATCATAACTGTAATGCTATCTATAGGTAGATTCTCCATTAGCAAATTCATAAGGATGGGGGTGGTAATGTAGTATGGAAGATTGGCGACTACATGAATTGGTTGCCCTTCTTCAAAATACTCCTCAATGACTTCATGAACGTTTGCCTTTAAGATATCTTGATGGATAATGCGAATGTTTGGATAGGGTTCTAGCGTATCTTGGAGAATGGGTAGCAGCCGCTGATCAATCTCGAATGCCAAGACCTTGTCAGCTTTTTTAGCTAACTGCTCTGTTAACGCACCAATACCTGGACCAATCTCAATTGCCCCAGTCCCTTTCGTTACCCCAGCATGATCTACAATATTTTCTAATATATTCACATCTATTAGAAAGTTTTGGCCAAGACTCTTCTTAAAAGCAAACCCATATTTCTCTAATATATCTTTCGTTCTTTTGGGTGTCGCAATAGCTTTCATTTCGCTCATTCTTCTTCCTCCTGCCCAATATCCTCCATAGCTACAATAAATTCCTCTCTCGTTATTTGAAACATAATCAACCGTTTATATAATTGTTTCCCATTTGTATAGCCAATCTTTAGCTTTTCGCCAAGTTGCTCTCTTTTTCGCTTTGCGTCTGACCCACCAACTAATCCGAAAATAATCAAATCCTCTTGCGTAATATCACTTTCATATGTTTCTGACATACTATATACATGGGCAAGTGCCTCTTGAATAGCCTCAGGTGTAGCGTGTTCCACCCCTACTCCTTTATTCAGCTTAGCTAATGCTTCTCTTTTTGGTAAGAAAGCATGCTTGCAACCAGGAACTGCCTGAGAAACAATATGACGGATTCGTTCCCCTGGATAATCAGGATCCGTAAATATGATAACACCCCTCTTGTCTTGGGCGTGCTTTATTTGAGTTAAAGTTGATTCATTTACTGCAGAGCCATTGGTTTCGATTGTATCGGCATTTACTGCTCTTTTCACATTAAATGTATCATCTTTTCCTTCTACAACGATTACTTCTTTTATAACCAAATGTCATCCTCCATTACAAATATCTCTTTTAGTTATAACACGTTCCATGTAGAAAAGAAAACCTTATTATGTAGGTGTTACTGTAGTATTCACGTGGTATTCCATTTGTGTAAATAAGAAAAACGAAAGAACCCTGCTAGTAGGTACCAACTTGATAACTTATCTTACTATTGGAGCACTAAGTATATTAGGAGCTGGACGTAGTCACGAGACTATTTTTATTTATAAAAAGGATCTGTTAAACTCAACGCCATGTTTTGGAGTTCTTACCAAGGAAGGAATTTGCCTCTTATTTGGATGAAGGGGAAAGGTCCAACACTATTAACGCATATATTCAAGATGGTAAAACATGCTTAACCCCCTTTGATATCAAGGAATTTAGGATTATAAACACATTGACCAATCTGTTAACATTATTATACTCAACCTAGCACTAACTACGATGGATCCGTTATCCCTCATACTGATGGGCGGAGGGAAATGGTGAGACTCCTGCGGAAGAAGGGACAATACGAGACCCCACAGAAAGGCGTTGTCGAACGAGGAGGCTTGCATGTTCCTCCGCGGAAAGCGAACCATTTCACCGCAGCCCCATCCTCACAAACGTAACGGGTCCAGCCCCACCAGTTATTCAAGATTATGGTGCTTATATTAAACAACATTAAACTATTGCATTATTATATCAACAATAAACTTTAACACAGCCTATAAAAAAATAAGCAGAGGAATAGTTCCCCTGCTTACTCACCTAATCTAACACTTTCACTTGTACTCTTTTGCGGCCAAAGCTATAGGCCTGACTTTTAGATGATAAGAATACATCGATGCGATTTCCTTTAATAGCAGAACCTGTATCACCAGCAACTGCATAACCATATCCTTCAACCCATACTCTAGATCCTAGTGGAATAACGTTTGGATCAACAGCAACAACCTTTTGATTTGGATTCGCACGTAGGTTAATTCCTGTTGTGGTTACACCACTACAACCAGTGCAGTACGCTGTATAGGCAGTAGCCTCCATATAAAGGGTTTTTTGAGCAGAAGCATTGGTACTGGTATTGTTACTACGGGAAACGTTTTGTTGAATTTCTTTGGTGCCTACAGCAACAATTTTATCCTTGCTGTCTGATGCTTTTTCCTTCTTCACCAATTCCCGATTTACTTCTTCACCGTTTTCTAGTGTAACCTCATAATGCTTTACAACTTTACCCTTTTTCCCATTTTGTACGACTTTTTCTTCGCCTTTAGGGATAGAATTATCATTGCGTTTCACAACGCCGTAATCAACTGATTCTTCTATTACGTCTGTCACTTTTTCTACTCGAGTAATCTTTACTTGAGATTGCTCTTTTGAAAGGGAAGCTGTCTTGTCCTGTTTAAGCTTATCCAACTTATCTAACTTAATGTCTTCTTCTTGTAGAAATTGATCTACAGTTTCAGCAGTAGTCCAGACTTTCTTTTCTTTGCCACCGTCATTCAGTGTTACCTCGAAGGCCTTTCGAACTTCAATATTCATGCCTTCTTCAATGGAATCCTTTTTTGAATAAGAAACTTGATCTCGGGAATCAATATTGACGTTTTTGGCCTTAATAAAATCTTCTACTGTGTCTTGTACGGTATAATATAAATGCTCTTTGTCATCAATCGTTACTGTAACGGATTTAGCAGATTGATAGTTTATTTTCATTCCTGATTCGATTTGTTCTTCAGTGGAGTGCGATAATTTGTCTTGTGGTTTCACATCAATATCGAGGCTACTAAACAATTCCCCGACTGTACTGGCATGCGTGCGCACTGTTTTTGTCTCTTTATCAGTGTTCACTTTTACCTCAGCTTTTGTTGCTTCATAGGTAAAACTACCAAGTAAGGCAAAAAACACAACGAAACTTACGACTGACAATATGATTTTTTTCATGCTTCTGCCTCCTTTATCCACGCAGTATTATAATGACTGCATGACTTACCTGTCAAATCAAAAAAGGCCAACAATGGAAAAAGGACCCAGTGGCATAGCCTGGCTCCTTTCACTATAAACGTTTAGGATTAGAATAGAAACTCAAAAATCCCGACATTTACTCTTACAATTTGGCACAATCTTCCTCAGATTGTAATATATCCGTTATTTATTTATCAAGTCTAAAGAGTTTAAAGGCGTTCTTTGTCGTTTGTTGTCCAACTTCTTCGAGCGAAAGTCCTTTAATTTCAGCTACTTTTTCTGCAACTAACTTTACATAAGCTGGCTCATTTCGTGTACCTCGATTAGGATGAGGAGCTAAGAACGGGCAATCTGTTTCCACTAATAAATGCTCCATACCAATGGCTTCTGCCACTTCCTTAGGCTTTTTGGCATTTTTAAATGTAACAGGTCCACCTAGTGAGATATAGAAGTTCATATCAATACATTCCCTAGCAATTTCAACCGAACCACTATAACAATGCATGATACCTCCCACTTCGCCTGCATCTTCTTCTTTCAAAAGATCAACGATATCTTGCGTTGCCTCCCGATTGTGAATAATGATGGGCATATTCACTTTCTTTGCTAACGCTATCTGTTTACGAAAGACTTCTTTTTGAACGTCTGCTGGGGACTTGTCCCAGTGATAATCTAGCCCCATCTCGCCCAGTGCTACTACTTTCGGATGAGAGGATAACTCCTCAAGCCAATCTAAATCTGATTGCTCCATATCAATTGCATCCACTGGGTGCCATCCTACAGCAGCATAGATATCGTTATGGGCTTCAGCAATTTCAATAGCTAGTGGGATTGTTTCTCGATCAAAACCAACTACAACCATATATTGAACGCCTGCTTCCCGTGCTCGATTGATAACTTCTTCACGATCTTCATGGAATTGTTCTGCATTTAAGTGTACGTGTGTGTCGAAAAGCATATCCTTGTCTCCTTTACGTATCCTTTTTGTTCATTGTAACACCCTCGGGTAACAAGCTAAAAATGTTTGCCTTTTATAGAAACCTGCCAGGTGGTAAATATTCTATAGAGTTCTGTTGCATATATATTGCCAATAATAAATATAAACATTCTCAATCCATAAAAAGGAACCTCAACGTGTAAGCTGAGGTTCCTTTTACATTTTATTTAACTTTAGAGCCATTTGGTAAAGATTGATCGATAGAAGCAAGGGCTAAATTACCTTCTTCATCTTCTCCGGCTAAGACCATTCCTTGAGATAGCTCGCCACGAAGTTTCACTGGTTTCAGGTTCGTAACACATACAACCTTTTTCCCTACTAAGTCCTCAGGTGTGTAATATTTGGCAATGCCTGAGACAACCTGACGCTTTTCAGAACCTAAATCTAGTTGTAAACGAAGTAGCTTATCTGCTTTTGGATGTTTATCCGCTTCTACTACTTCTGCTACTCGTAAATCCACCTTCATGAAATCATCAATGGCTATTTCATTGGATTGTTCTTCCTCTTCCCCTTCTTCTGATTCTTCTTGTTGCGGAGATGCACCTTTCATCATATCTTTGATGATTTGTGTCTCTTCTTCCGTTTCAAGACGAGGGAAGATTGGTTGACCTTTTTGAACTTTTGTACCTTGAGGGATCATGCCCATCTGGTCCATTGTATCCCACGCAAGATAGTTTTCATCTAACCCAAGCTGTTGCACCATTACTTGTGGTGTACGTGTCATAAATGGTTGTAGCATCACAGCAATATGACGTAGAGATTCAGCAAGGTGAGCCATTACATTTCCTAGGCGTGCTTTTTGGGACTCATCTTTAGCAAGAACCCAAGGGGTGGTTTCATCAATATATTTGTTCGTTCGGCTCACGAACGACCATAGTGTAGTTAAAGCTACGGAGAATTCCATATTTTCCATCGCTTCTTCCACTTTTGCTCTTGTATCCTTGGCAAAGGTCTCAAGTTCTGTATCTACAGCTTCCTCTCCTTCACGGAAGGCAGGAATTTCACCATCAAAGTATTTACTAATCATGGCAACCGTACGATTTAACAAGTTACCAAGGTCGTTAGCCAGGTCATAGTTCGTACGCTCTACGAATCCTTCAGGTGTGAATACGCCATCAGACCCGAACGGAACCTCGCGTAGAAGGTAATAACGAAGAGAGTCTAATCCATAACGATTAATTAAATCGACAGGGTCGACAACATTTCCTTTGGACTTAGACATTTTGCCATCCTTCATTAAAATCCAACCATGGGCAAATACTTTTTTCGGTAATGGTAAGTCTAGAGCCATAAGCATAATTGGCCAATAGATCGTATGGAAGCGAACAATTTCTTTACTCATTAGATGAACGTCGGCTGGCCAATATTTTTGATACCGTTCATCATTATCTGTACCATAACCAAGTGCTGTAATATAGTTACTCAACGCATCGATCCAAACGTAGATAACGTGTTTTGGATCACCAGGGACTTTAACACCCCAATCAAAGGTCGTACGAGAAACAGCCAAATCCTCAAGCCCTGGTTTTAAGAAGTTGTTAATCATCTCATTTTTACGACTCTCTGGTTGAATGAAATGAGGATTGTCTTCATAAAATTTTAATAAGTCATCGACGTAATTACTCATCTTAAAGAAATAGGATTCTTCTTTAACTTTTTCAACTGGATTACCGCAATCAGGACAGTGCCCCTCATCCAATTGACGCTCTGTGAAGAAAGATTCGCAAGATGTACAATACCATCCTTCATATTCATCAAGGTAGATGTCACCCTTCTCTACAAGATGCGCAAAAATCTTTTCAACAACTTGCGTATGTCGATCTTCTGTGGTGCGGATAAAGTCATCAATAGAAATGTCCATTTTGTCCCAAAGACTCTTAATCCCTGTTACAATTTCATCTACGTATTGTTGTGGTGATTCACCTTTTTCATCAGCCTTACGCTGAATTTTTTGACCATGTTCGTCAGTACCAGTCAGATACATGACGTCATAGCCTCTTAAACGTTTATAACGAGCCATTGCGTCGCCTGCAACTGTTGTGTAGGCATGACCAATATGCAAATTCCCACTTGGATAGTAAATAGGGGTGGTGATGTAAAAGGTCTTGTTTTCTTCCGCCATGAATGTCCCTCCTCAATTAATATGTACTTAGCCTATAAGAAAACTCCCGCCCCATCGGACGAGAGGACCGTTAAAGGTTACCAACCGCTTAGGTGGATGGTACAGTCTATTTTACCGATTTATCAGCATTATTTCCATCTCTAACAAAAAACTATACAAAAACCTTTTTCTTTATGTCAACAAATAGAAAATGATGTAAACTTTTTTGTCGAACCACCCTATGAAAAAGTCGAATTTTGTCGAAATCTATTAATGTTTTCGACAATCAAACACTTCCTTTTATTAGAAAATCTTAGGTTGTGTTATACTAATTATAGGGGAAATATAAAGAAAACTGGGATGTCATCCCCTAGATTTTTGTTAATTTATTGTTGTTTTTGGGAAATAAAAGAATTGACATCCGTTGGAATGGCTGGTACGATATGTGGTATAGTTGTCGAATCATGACGAAAAAGAATTACATTTTTAAAATTTTGAGTGAGGGGAGCTACAAATTATGAAATCTACAGGTATTGTACGTAAGGTTGATGAACTAGGACGCGTGGTGATTCCAATTGAACTACGCCGCACACTAGGTATTAACGAGAAGGATGCTCTTGAAATCTATGTTGATGACGATCGTATCGTTCTTAAAAAGTATAAGCCTAACATGACTTGCCATGTTACTGGTGAAGTATCTGAACAAAATATGAGTCTAGCAAATGGTAAATTAGTTCTTAGCCCAGAAGGTGCAAAAGAATTAATTAACGAGATTCAAAGTAACCTAGACAAACAAGAACAATAAAAAAAGAGATAAAAAAGAGACGACGGAACCCCGCTGGAAACAGCGGGGTTTTATAATGTCGTATGGACCTACGTATGATAAGCTTGATAAACTTCCCGTTTCGGCAGTTTTCGTTCCTGGGCCACTTTCTTGATTGCTTCCTTCGAAGAGTACTGGTTTTGTACATACTCTTCAACGTGCTCAACCAATGACAAGTGAGACCACCATAATTCATCTGTTTCCATTTCCTCTTCCGGATTTCCTTCAACAATTACGCAAAATTCACCACGTATCTCATTTTCCTCTACCCAGGCTAGTAACTCAGAAGCAGTACCACGTATAAATTCTTCATACTTTTTCGTGAGCTCTCTTGCCAAAACCATATGCCGCTCGCCGAATATTTCATACATATGTTTAATCACTTCTTTTAACCGATGTGGGGATTCATAAAAAATAATGGTAGAAGTACTTTTCCGTAAATTTTCTAATTCCTCTTTGCGCTCCTTTTTCTTACGAGGTAAGAATCCATAGAAGAAAAATCGATTCGTATCCAGGCCAGAACCCACCAGCGCACATAACGCCGCATTCGCACCTGGTAGGACAATCACCTTAATATCACTTGCGATAGCTGCTTGAACCATTTCATAACCAGGATCAGAAACGCCTGGCATACCTGCATCACTCACTATAGCAAATGTCTTTCCATTTATTATTTCTTCAATGAAGTAATCTTCCCGATTATATTTATTATGTTCATGATAACTAACTAATGGGGTATGAATATCAAAATGAGAGAGCAGCTTCTTTGTTTGTCTAGTATCCTCTGCTGCAATTTGATCCACTTCCTCTAACGTTCTAATCGCTCTATAGGTTATATCTTCTAAATTACCAATAGGTGTAGGAACAATATAGAGGACTCCTTTTCCGTTTGACTCAGCTTGATAGCTTTTTTGAATGTTCATATGGATTCCATCCTCTCTTTATAAGAAGCAATTAATTCTTCTTTACCTGAACGAGTTAGCCGTTTAATACGATACTCTGCCTGCATTGCTTCTTCTTTTGTTGAAAACACCTCATAATACATTAATGTAAAAGGGCCTCTACCTCGAGTGTATTTTGCTCCTTTCCCCTCTTCATGCATACGCAACCGACGCTCAAAATTATTGGTGTAACCCGTATAAAGTGATTGGTCTTTGCATTGCAGCATATACACGACATGCTCATCCATATAAAATCTCCCTTAGCTGAGGTGTGTATTCATTCGCGTCATTATATACAAATAGAGGAGGGAGCATTTTCACATCAGGCTTGCCATCTCGTGCTCCTTCTATCAATAACATATTTGCTTCTTTGCCCTCTCTTGGGTACACAAATTGAATTCGTTTCGGTTCCAATCTATATTTACGAAATAACTCTATAATTTCTATGAATCGACCAGGTCGATGAACCATGGAAACCTTCCCTCCTGGACGAACTAGCTTGCTACAGGACCATACGACATCTTCCAATGTACAGTGAATCTCATGTCGAGCAATGGCAAGATGTTCATTTAAATTGTGCTCCTGCTCTTTAGGCGTAGGAAAATAGGGGGGATTGCATGTTACAACATCGTATTTTCCATGTCCTAATTGATTCGGCATATCCTTTAAATCACCTTTGAGTATCGTTACTTGCTCCGCTACTTCATTAAGCTCTATATTTCGTACCGCCATATCATACAACCGATCCTGCAGTTCCACACCTGTAATAGCAGACTCAGAACGACGTGTTAAAAATAACGGAATCACACCATTCCCCGTACACAAATCTAATATATTCCCTCTCTTCAAAGGCACATAGGCAAACTTCGCCAATAATACCGCATCCAATGAAAAAGCGAACACACTAGGACTTTGTATAATTCTCATATCCTCTTCTGCTAATAAGTAATCGATTCGTTCATCACCTTGCAGTTCCAACGTTCTTCTTCACTCCCTATTATGCTTGCGCTCATTATGTATAAAGAACCCCCTCTGTTCTTTTTGACGCTATAAATAGAGCCTTCCCTCATACGAGGAAAGGCTACATCATTTATCATTTCTTTTTATTTAGAAACGAGAGGCAAAACAAGCAGTCTTCATCCCTGGGACTCCCAAAATGGAGGTTACAAATATGAAAACCTTCCTCGTACAAACGAGCCAGATTATCATACCCTTCCCCAACTAACGCTCCCTTAGTTTCCGATTTCTCGGATGAATCATTTTGCATTTGGTCGTGCTCTTTCTCCAATCGCTGTCTAAGGTGGTGATTTTCAACAGACAAATGCTGGTTTTCTTCTAAAAGTTCCACCAATTGCTTTTTTAAATCGCCTAATTGTTGATAGAGCTGTCCAATTTGTTCTTCCATGTGAGTAACTTGTTCGAATATTTCTTTCTTGTTCACGCTTAAATCCACCCCATCATTCTGTGGCTTGCGTTTGTACTGCACCTTCTTCGATGAGTTCATCTAACGTGTATTCTAGCATACGTTCTTTATCTGGAATTTCAATTTGAACGATTCGTTCTAGGATATTTAAGCCTACTACACGCCCTGTACCATGTGGCGTCTTAATGTCTTCCCCAATATCAGGAAGCTCTTTCTTTGCAGTTTCGTAATCATCATTTTCATACTTCAAGCAGCACATTAAACGTCCACATAACCCGGATATCTTAGCCGGATTTAGAGAGAGGTTTTGATCCTTCGCCATTTTAATGGATACAGGTTCAAAGTCTCCTAAAAAGGTAGAGCAGCATAGCATACGACCACAAGGGCCGATTCCACCTAGCATTTTTGCCTCATCACGTACACCTATTTGACGTAACTCAATTCGAGTTTTGAACACCGATGCTAAATCTTTGACTAAATGACGAAAATCCACTCGACCATCTGCTGTGAAATAAAAGATTACTTTATTCCGATCAAATGTGTACTCGACATCAACAAGATTCATATCTAATTTATGTTCATTAATTTTCTGGGAACAAACGTCGTATGCTTCTTTTGCATTATCTTTGTTCTCCGAGACAACTAATTTATCTTTATCATCCGCTATACGGATAACTTTTTTCAAAGGTAGAACTATGTCTTCCTCATCTACTTGCTTATTAGCTATAACCACTTTTCCAAATTCAATTCCTCGGACCGTTTCTACAATTACGTAATCCTGGTCCGAAATTTGGAAAGCATCTGGGTCAAAATAATAAATTTTTCCTGCTTGCTTAAAGCGTACACCAACTACTTCAACCAATCAAACATCACCTCTGTATTTGAAGCGTGAGCTGTTCCATCACTAGAGTGGGATGAACATTAGCAAATAGCTTTCGTTTTGCCTCTAGAATATAGGTTAAAGCATTTGTTGCTTTCTGCTTCGACCAATGATAGGAGCTAGTTTGAATCCGCTCCCTTTCTTTAATATAAACAATGGCATTTTCATTTCCAATATGTTCGTACACTATATCCTTAAACCAAAGCATTAGCAAATCAAGGCCTTGATCAAGCATATCACGATCTTTGAAATGACTCATCCATTGATTGTTGATAAAAAGCAAGGCTTCACTTGGTTTGTCTTGAAGCACTTCCATTAATTGTACCACTAATTTTCGCGCCTTCGCAAACCACTCATCGTTACTCATATCAATTGCATCCTGTAAATTATTAGTTAGGGCACTCATTAAACGTGCGGTAGATTCCGGGAGACCTTCATCCATCAACTTTTTAGTAATATTTTCAGGATTCAGTGGTTGGAATGCGAGAATTTGGCAGCGAGATCTAATGGTATCAAGCAGTGATTGACCATTTTCGGTCAGTAGCATAGCGATGGTCTGTCTACTCGGTTCCTCTAGAAATTTCAATAAACGGTTGGATGCATTGGCTGTCATTTTATCAGCATCTTCAACAATATATACTTTCTGATTAGATTCTAATCCTGTATAGGTAAACTCTTTTTGCAAGTGAAGAATTTGTTCTTTCTTGATGGATTGACCCTCTGGCTGGATCACGTGTACATCAGGGTGGTTTCCTGACTCAATCCGATTACAATCCTTGCAATTCTGGCATGGCTCCACTCCATCTCGAAAAGAACAAAAAAAACTCTTCGCAAAAAGAAGGCTCATCTCCAACTTCCCAGTGCCTCTTGATCCTTGAAACAAATAAGCATGAGAAACTCGATCTTTTTTTATACTATTGGTGAGCATCTTGGACACTGTAGGTTGTAGAGCTTGCATTTCTGTCCACGTCTTCATCTGTTTCACGACCTTATTATGCGTAGAGGTTTACAAGGAGACCTTTAATTTCTCCAATAATTCCTAATACATCTATAGATTTCTTCTCTTGCTGCATGACTGCGTCTGTAAGTTCTACCAGTTTCTCATCAACGGATTCGACTATCGTTAGCTTTCGGTTTTGGCCCTCCATATTCCAGCTATGGGATTGCTTTAAATCCATTCCGTATTGAACAGATTCCTCTACGAAAGATTTTACTAGTCGCTTATAGCGAGCCAAGTCTTTAAAGGAGCGATACCGAGCAACTTTCTCTCCTTGCTTCGTTATATCATCCATTAACCTTTGAAGTTCACCTTGGCGTAATTTATTAGACTGGGTTTGGACCATAGATTCGAAGCCTTTACCTTTGTTTTGGCTTGTCTTAACATTATTCTGATTGGAATCTAACTGAGACCGTAATTCCTGACCGATTTTCATCTAGTCATCTTCCTTTCATCATTCCTTTTAAAATTTAAAGAATGAGTCAACTGGCATTACAAATACAGTAGCTCCGCCAACTTCCACTTTTACTGGCTTAGGGATATAGGAATCAGCATTCCCACCCATTGGAGAAATAGGTGCTACCATTTGATCTCGTTGACTGCAATTATCACGAATAACGTTTAACACATCATCAACAAAATCATCATCAACCCCAATCATCAATGTAGTGTTTCCTTCTTTTAAAAAACCACCTGATGTTGAAAGTTTCGTTGTTTTATAATTATTTTCAGCTAACGCATCCGTTAATCGATTACTATCCTTATCCTGAATGACTGCTAATACCAGCTTCACTGGTTCATCCTCCTTTACGAAAAGCACGACTTATCATTACTAATATTTATGAGAGCGTTAATACAAAACCTTTTACTCATATTATAACAAGAAATAAGATAAGAAAAACACGACATTTCCAATGAAGCTTGAATTCTCTTATCTTTCTTACCACCTTAGTGTTCTAAGGTTGTACATAAGGCAAAACAATAGTATAAACTTCTTCCAAAACCTTATCAAAAGGTTGATTCGCGTTGACTACCTTTATTCTATCGCTAAACCGATTAATTAATTTTTGATAAGCCTCATAAACTGTATGATGAAACGTCAGATCCTCTAGGTCTAAACGATTTTGCTCTCTAAGCTTATTCTCGGAAATGCGATTCATCCCCTCTTCAGGTGATAGGTCGAAGAATAGTGTAACATCTGGCATACAATTTTCAACTGCAAATTCATTTATCTTATACACTTCTTCCATACCTAACCCTCTAGCATACCCTTGATAGGCTAGACTACTATCAATAAACCTGTCGCATAGTACAACTTGACCACCTCTAAGAGCTGGTACTACTTTTTCTACTAAATGCTGCCTTCTTGCTGCTGCATATAATAGTGCCTCCGTTCTTCCATCCATTGCGGTATGACTAGGATTTAAAATGATTTGACGAATTTTTTCGGAAATCTCAATCCCACCAGGCTCTCTTGTTGCCATGATGTCATAACCTTCTTGTTGTAAACGCTGCTGGAGAGCTTGTAATATAGATGATTTTCCAGCACCTTCGCCACCTTCAAATGTAATAAAACAACCGCTCACAATCATTCTCCTTTGTTCTATTCCGTTTCTTCTATATATACATGAATTCCTTTTTCTATTGATACCTCATTCGTTTGCACATGTCTATTTTGATTTAACATTTCCTTTAGTACCTTCATATGTTCTGGTAAAATCCTTTCTCCCTTCATAATTAAAGGAATTCCAGGAGGATAAGGAATAACCGCATGCGCTGCGATTTTCCCTTCTGCATCTTGCCAAGTAACATATTGCTTGTCCATTTCTTTTAATTCAATAAAAGAATAAGGTGATTGTGCAACTAAGGGTCTATAGAGTGTCTCTCTCTCTATTGTAGCATGGCACACTTGGTCAGAGGTAACTACATTTTGAGCTGCCTGTTGAAATCGAGATAGTATTGACCCTTGATTCTCCTGTAATGATAGACCGAAGACAAATAAGAGTTGATTCTCTGTTACTAGTTCTGGGTAAACTCCTTGGTTTTCTAAGTGTGATGCGATATCCGTTGAAGAATAAGGATATGTAATACGTAGAGAGAGCTTAAACGGATCATCCAACTGCTCTTCAATCGGAAGAACCTCCCATATTGCGTAATCAGCTAATGCTTTCCTCAACTCTTCAATATCGCTCACCGTTCTTTCAATCGCTTTAGTATCTATATTGCCCAGGTAATAACGTGCTAAATCCAACGATGCCATGATCGGATAAGACGGACTACTGGATTGCAGCATATGTAAATAGTGCGAAAGCTCATCATGGTGCACCCGTGATGAGCCGATGTGTAAATAAGCACCCATCGTCATAGCAGGTGCCATCTTATGAGCAGACTGAACCACCACATCTGCCCCCAATTGTACGGCTGAAGAAGGTAAGGAACCACCCAATGAAAAATGTACTCCATGGGCCTCATCTACCAACACAGGAATTCCACTCTCATGAGCTTTATTAATGATTGCCTCCAAGTCATATGTACGACCAAAATAATCCGGATAAGTAAGCACCACGCCTGATGCATCAGGGTAATCATCTATTGCTTGAAGCATTCCATCAACAGACACATTTCCCATTCGTTCATGCTCTTTATCATAGATAGGTGCAACAAATACAGGCTTAGCACCTGCAAGCTCAAGTCCATGCATCACTGACTTATGACAATTCCTTTGCACAATCACAGGGCAACCTTGCTTATGAGTAGCTAATATCATAGCTAAGTTCCCTACTGTGCTACCTCCTATTAGAAAGTAAGTTTTTCGTACACCAAACCAGGCTGCAGCCAAAGCTTGAGCATCTGCAATACACCCCTCTGGCTCATGCAGATCATCTAAACCTGTTATTTCTGTATAATCAATAGACAAGATGGATTTATAAAAATCGTAACCTCGCTTTGGAAAAACATTTCCGTTCTTATGTCCTGGTACGTGAAAAGAGACTGGGCTTTGGTTATAATGGGATATCATTGCATCAAATAAAGGCGTTCTTGTTTGGTCCATACTCTACCTCCTTTTTCAATAAGAACTCTCATATACATCTATTAACAATTGTAACAAGTATTGAACGTATCCGCTGTGTATTACTTTATTTTGCTAAACAATAAAAAAACCGAACAAAGTCGCTCGGTTTTCATTCCATTAAGAATATAAAGTTGTTTGATTCATCACTCGCATTTTTTCTAAAAAATATTGATATTTTTGCGCCGATGGATCCGTATGAATCATTTCTTGCTCGCATTCTGTACATATGAACATTGTATATAAGTGAATCCCTCGTTCTTTTTCTTTCTCACAAACACCACAATGTTCCCATTTACGTTCTTCACTCATCGCTCTCCACCTCCGTAAGACTAGCATCTCCTAATCTAACGAATTTTATACATAATCTTTGAAAATACGTTTCTTTTAATTATATGAAGGTATGAGTGTATCGTGTTT
This sequence comes from Pontibacillus yanchengensis Y32, assembly GCF_000770635.1. GTDB lineage: Bacteria > Bacillota > Bacilli > Bacillales > BH030062 > Pontibacillus > Pontibacillus yanchengensis. Next base: position 486 of record NZ_AVBF01000059.1, on the reverse strand, counting down.
GTACGTTAGACTTTAAAGTTCATTATATATGTGTGGCTCTAATTACGCTTATATAAAAATTTATATTTCATGGATTTTTGGATTATATTTTTATCTGTTTAATTTCTTTAAGTATAAAATCTACGACGCGTACCACATTAGGACAACTATATTGTAGGTAATATAGAAGCAACTTCAATAACTTCAAAAGATACATTTAAACCATACAAACGCAAATATTCAACGAACGTTTCCCTCAAAATAGTAAAATATTACGACTCATTTATACGACTTAGCCAAGCTGATTCAGAAAGTGATTCCCATCGAATCAACCACTCAGCACCAAAACACCTTATTCCAGATTATGCTTCTTATCTTGAATAAAACTATTTAGATTAGTTGATTCCAAAATCAGACCAAACTTCAACAGAGCCTTTCTTTTAAATATCAATATTTAAACGTTAACAGAGCAATTCTTCAAATAAGAAAAGCGCAAGCGCCCTGCTA
>NZ_AVBF01000152.1 GCF_000770635.1 Pontibacillus yanchengensis Y32 | reverse complement strand
CAGAGATAAAGGAAACACGGAGAGCGCAAGCGATCCGATGTTGACTTATCGTAAGGAGGTGCAGGAAGTTTGCTAGTCGCTGGGCGCTGGAGCTAGACACGTAAGCGTCAGAAATTTATACTTTCTTTACTATCAAAAAACCCCTTAGGAAACGAATTTCCTAAGGGATTGTGTGTGCATGGCGGCGTCCTACTCTTGCGGGG
>NZ_AVBF01000058.1 GCF_000770635.1 Pontibacillus yanchengensis Y32 | reverse complement strand
AAGTTGAAAACATCATGGATACTTTTACACAATGTTAAGGACTTGACTCCGATATGCGTGACTCTCCTCCTGATATGCGTGACTCTCACCCCGATATGCGTGAATCGCTCCCCGATATGCGTGACTCTCACACCGATATGCGTGACTCTCCTCCTGATATGCGTGACTCTCCTCCCGATATGCGTGATTCTCACACCGATATGCGTGACTCTCCTCCCGATATGCGTGAATCGCTCCCCGATATGCGTGACTCTCCTCCCGATATGCGTGACTCTCCTCCTGATATGCGTGAATCTCAGCCCGATATGCGTGACTCGCACCTCGATATGCGTTGATCTCACCTTACATTTCCTCTGGTGCTTCAATCCCTAGCAGATTCAATCCTTCTCTCAGCACAACGGTTACCGCATAAATCAGCTCCAGACGTGTCGCCATATATGCATCCTCCTGTAAAATGTGGACTTTTGTATAAAAGCGATTAAAAGCTTGGGCTAGTTTCAGTAGATACTTAGCTAGTTTGGACGGATTATACTCTTGGGCTGCGTCTTTAATTACTTCCGGGAACATAGCTACATGCTTTACAAGTGGCCACACCGCTTCCCAATCTTGTTCAGGAACATTGTAATTGGTTTTCTTGCTGACCTCTGGTGCTTTTCCAAGTATTGATTTAGCACGTGCGTGAGTGTACTGCAAGTATGGTGCTGTCTCTCCATCAAAGCGAAGCATTTCCTCGTAGGAAAAATCGACATCGTTGCGGCGATCGTTTTTAATATCATGAAAAATAACAGCTCCTACCCCTACTTGTTTTGCTACCTCCTCCTTTTTCTCTAACGCAGCATTCTTCTCTTCAATATTCTGCTTGGCCACATCAATTGCTTTTTGCAATACGTCCTGTAAAAATACGACCTTTCCTTTTCTTGTCGACATTTTTTTGCCATCTTGCAACATCATGCCAAATGGAATATGGACAAGCTGATCCGCCCAGTCATATCCCATTTTAGATAGAACAGCACGCAATTGTTCAAAATGGAGACTTTGCTCATGTCCAACAACATATAGCGATTGGTAGAAGTTGTAGACATTTTTACGATCAATAGCTGCAGCAAGATCGCGCGTCGTGTACAATGTCGTGCCATCAGATTTTTTAATTAAGGCAGGAGGTAACCCTTCTGCTTCTAAAGGGACTACTTGCGCTCCTTGAGAAGTTTGGAGTAACCCTTTTTCCTTGAGCTGCTCAACCACTTTAGGCGTTTGATCATGGTGGTAGGCTTCACTTTTATCGGAATCAAATGTAACACCTAATAAGTTGTAGATGGTCTGGAATTCCTTCAAGGACTCTTCACGGAACCACTCCCAAAGTTCTGTAGCATAGGCATCTCCATTTTCTAACTTCTTAAACCATTCTCTTCCTAAATCGTCCAGCGTCTGATCCTGTTCTGCTTGTTCATGAAAATAGATATATAGTTTGAGCAGTTCTTGAATGGGATTAGAACGAACAGTCTCCTCATTTCCCCATAGTGTGTACGCGGCGATTAATTTACCAAATTGCGTTCCCCAATCTCCTAAGTAATTTATACGAACTACATCATAACCACATTTCTCTAGTACATTTCCAATCGCATTGCCAATCACAGTAGAGCGAAGGTGCCCCATTGAAAAAGGTTTGGCAATATTCGGGGATGACAAATCCATCGTAATAGTCTTCCCTTTACCGAAATTATGTGCACCATAGTGCTCTTTTTCAAATTGGATTGCCGAAAGCGTGCGCTCCATTACAAGTTTTTTATTATAAAAGATATTCACATAAGGTCCTACAGCTTCAACCGTATCGATTATCGGAACAGAACCTTTCAACTTCTCCCCCAACTCTTCAGCCAATAGTTTTGGATTTTTACGTTCTATTTTGGAAAGCTCAAAACAAGGGAACGCAATGTCTCCCATATGTTCATACTTTGGTTTCTCTAATATAGTATCAATTGTTTCCAGACTTAATCGCTGATCCAACACCTCATGAAGACCTTGAATAATTTCGTTTTTCATCGTTATTCCTCCTTTTTTAACGAACAAAAGCGCAAGCGCCCTGCTAGCGACGTATATGCTGGACTGAGCCGTAGGAGATAAAGGCAACACGAAGAACGTAGTGATTCGATGTTAACTTATCGTACGGAGGCGAGGGAAGCATACTAGTCGCTGGGCGCTGGAGCTGGACTTGGCCACTTCACTTTTTTAGTTATACACAAGCACTGAATTTTATAATTTCCTAGACGACAAAAAAACCCGTCCCCTCCCAACAACAATTGGGAAGAGACGGGTTATATTCCGCGGTACCACTCTTATTATCCACTAGACAGTCGTAGTCTAGTGAATCGACTCATAGCTTTATAACGGAAGCGACCGATTACCTCTACTTATGTTCAAGGTAATGCCTCAAAAGTCCGGTTCATTGTAAGCTTGTTATTAGGCTCTCACCAACCCTAATTCGCTAGAAACGCACCTACAACTACTCTCTTTATCAACGGCGTTCTATAGTTATTTTCTAATTATATACATCTCGATTTAAAAAGTAAAGAGCTTTTACATACTAGGAACAGCAGATAGAGCACGTGGAACGTTAAGGTTTTCCCCATTCAATATGACTGTAAGATCGTTGCCTTCTTCTAGCTCAATTGACGTACGTTCATGCGTTACGGTCACTTTCAACAAGCGTCCTCTAAAGTTAATTTTAAAGGAATAAGAATCCCAGTCCTCTGGAATCATTGGTGTGAAATGAAGTTTACCGTTTGTCACTCTCATACCAGCAAAACCATGAACAATCGATAACCACGAGCCTGCCATACTTGTAATGTGCAAGCCATCCTCGGTGTCATTGTTATAGTTATCTAAATCCAGACGAGCTGTACGTACATACATTTCATATGCTTTTTCCGTCTCACCAATTTCAGCAGCTAAGATAGAATGCACACATGGAGATAAAGAAGATTCATGCACAGTCATAGGCTCGTAGAAATAGAAATTACGTTTTTTCTCTTCAAGAGAGTATTTATGATTTAAGAAATACAGTCCTTGGAGTACATCCGCTTGTTTGATAAAGCAAGAACGTAGAATTTTGTCCCACGACCAATTTTGATTGATCGGTAGATGCTTAGAATCAAGCTCTGAAACATTCATTAATTCTTTATCCATGAAGCCATCCTGCTGCAAGAAAACCCCAGTTTCTTCGTCATAAGGATAGTACATGTTATTAATGATGTGCTTCCAGTGATCCAGTTCTTCGGTACGTAACCCTAATCCATGAACGAGTTCTTCATAACGCTCAGGGTAATGACGTTCTAAAAATCTAGCTACTCCTAATGTGTACTCTAGAGTCCAAGCAGCCATACGATTCGTGTACCAGTTGTTATTCACGTTATTCTCGTATTCATTCGGACCCGTTACGCCAAGCATAACGTACTTCCCTTTTCTAGCATTAAAATGAACTCGACTGGACCAGAAACGACTGATTTCAGCTAGTACCTCAAATCCGTACTGAGGTAAGTATGTTGCATCTCCAGTGTAATTCACATAATTCCATATCGCATGAGCAATGGCACCATTACGGTGAATTTCCTCGAAAGTAATTTCCCACTCGTTATGAGATTCTTGGCCATTCATTGTTACCATTGGATACAATGCCCCGTTTAAGCCTAGCTTTTGTGCATTTTCTTTGGCTTCATTTAAATGGTTGTAACGGTAGATTAATAGATTACGAGCAATGGATGGATCTGCGGTACTCAAGTAGAATGGTAAGCAATAGGCTTCGGTATCCCAGTAAGTACTTCCTCCGTATTTCTCCCCTGTAAATCCTTTAGGGCCGATGTTCAGACGCGGATCATCTCCGTCGTAAGTGTTATACAGTTGGAAAATATTATAGCGAATGCCTTGCTGCGCTTCAGCATCTCCACCTACTGTTACATCTGCTTTTTTCCAGCGTTCTTCCCACGCATCTTGTTGAGCGGTAAACAGTTCATCAAAGCCTGCCTCAAAAGCATCACCTACTAATGCAATGGCTTTGTCTGCTAGTTCCTCTGGATTGTAATCACGATTAGTCGTTACTGCGACATATTTATAGAAAGTGATAGGCTCCCCTTCTGTTGCAGCTACCTCAATCGTATTATCGATGTATTCTTCTTCATCTGTAGTATTGGTAACATTAACCTCTTGTCCATATACGGAGGTACGCATAGCAGCTGTTACATCAAAAGCTGTCTTGCGGGTACGCATGGATAAGACACCAACGTTGTCCACTACCTCGTGATGAACAGGCTCCCAGAAATCCTCATCGTAATTTGCATCTTCGTTTCGAACATCACCATTGATATAAGGTTGGAATGTTACTGTTCCATCGAAGTTTATAGGCTTGATTTCATAACGAATCGCTACAAGTGAATGACTCACAATCGAAAAGAAACGTGTTATATTCGCCTCAATTTTATGACCTTGTTCATTTTCAGCGGTAAACGTTCGATATAAATAACCATGCTTCATGTTAAGCTCTCTACGAAAGCCGGTCACATTCCATGTATTTAAGTCTAATTCTGACCCTTCAACAAAGACACGAACTCCTGTAAAGTTTGGAGCATTTAATACTTTTGCGAAGTATTCTGGGTATCCATTTTTCCACCAGCCTACTCGTGTTTTATCAGGATAATACACTCCACCAATATAAGTGCCTTCATGTGTATCACCACTATACGTTTCTTCAAAGTTACCACGCATACCCATATGGCCATTCCCAATACTCATTAAGCTTTCTGCTAATCGATTTTTTTCTGGATGAAGCCCTTGTTCTACTACTTTCCATTCGTCCACTTCTATCATACGTTCCACAGTTATCACCTCTCCAATTGTAAAAGAGTAAGAGCAATCTTTGCGCCCATTTGCATAACATAGATTGGCTAATTCAAAGAAGCATCCTTAATGTCCCTCGTCGAGCTTCGATCCATCACGTGATAAGGAACAATAATTCGTTTGGCTGGTTCTTCTTTATTACATACTTTATCTATGACACATTTTGCAGCTTGGTTACCTAGTTCATAAATTTGAATATCAATCGTCGTCAATGGAGGCCTCGTAATCTCTGATAAATAAACGTTATTAAAGCTTACAATAGACACATCTTCAGGTACCTTAATACCAAATTCCTCAAGCATTGTAATTACTCCGATACTCATTAAATCATCGGCAATTACCAGTCCGGTTGGTGGCTCATCTAGTTGAAATAATTGATGAACAGCTTCCCGGCCACCAGATTTCAGAAATTCCGCATGAATATAATAGTCTTCTTTTATCGGAAGTCCTGATTCTCTAAGAGCCAATTCATATCCTTGCATCCTATCTAGCGTCACAACTAAATCCGTATCACCACCAATGAATGCAATGCGTTCATGACCTTCGTCAATTAATAAATTCGTAATGTCTCTTGAGGCACTCACGTTATCATTGTCCACATGGGTAACTTTGTCCATATTGCCATGTGGCTTCCCAATCAATACAAACGGGAAGTCCTTTTCTAATAAGTAATTGGCTACTGGATCATCAACACGGGAGTAAAGCAAGATAATACCATCAACACGGTTTCCGTGGACCATTCGCTGGACACCTTCATACACTTCCTCTTCTGTTTCTCCGGTAGAAATGTAAAGAGAGTAATCTAATTGATGTGCTACTGAACTAATACCCCTTAACACCTCAGGAAAAAACGGATTCTGTAAAGCTTTATCAGCAGAAGACTTCATGACGATCCCTAATGCTTGAGTTGAACGGTTCGCTAAACTACGTGCATTTACATTTGGATGGTAGCCTAGTTCCTTCATTGCTTTTCGCACACGTTTTTTCGTGTCTTCACTAATTCTAGGGTGATCTGCGATAACCCTAGATACTGTAGAAGGAGCTACTTTTGCTGCTTTTGCCACGTCCTTGATTGTAATTGCCATTATTTTTCACCTTCTTGACGACGATGTCTATTCTTTCAAGAATGTCGTACCTTTCATTTATTGAAAACTAAAAACTTGCCTATCTACTAGGCTTTGTCGCAGGTAATAATATATAAATGTTAAAACAATCCTAGTTCCATACTTGCATGATGTAAATCTTTCCGCTCCCCATTCACATAAACCTGTTGCTGTTCCTCAAGACCATGCAGTTTAAATGAAATGGAAGAATATGCTGGCTTAAAAGAGCCTTCTAATTCACCAATGGATACATCTATTCTCGATGGTGAGCACTCTACCTGGATAGGAAGCTTAAGGTAGTTACTTTGTTCGTATTGATACGTTTCTCCATCATCTTCGTACACATAGCTTTCATAAATTCCTTCTTGCCCTGCATACACATGGACTTGCAATTCCCCTTGTTCTACCATTGTGGATTGTCGACTTGGACTATGAGCTATGAATGTTCCTTGCTTCACAAATATTGGCAACGTATCCAACTCAGCATGAATGAGGTGGTAAGTGGAGCCTTTGTATTGCTCCCCGGTGAAATAATCAACCCAATCCCCTTCAGGAAGATATACAGCCCGATCGGTTACTTCTGGCTGCATAATCGGTGCAATAACCACGTTATCTCCAATCATAAATTGATCGTTTAGGTTATACGTTTTCGTATCCCCTGGGTATTCCAAGAATAATGGCCTCATCACAGGTGAACCGGTTTCGTGAGCGTTTTGGAACAGCATATAAAGCTGTGGTAGCCACTGATACCGAAGTTGAATATATTTTTTGATAATGGCCTCATACTCTTCACCAAATTGCCATGGTTCTTGATATAAGGTTCCAATCGCAGAATGATTACGGAAGTATGGGGTAAATGCTCCAACCTGCGTCCACCTTGTTAACAATTCGCCATTGCTATCATGCGCAAACCCACCTACATCAGGACCTGTAAATGGAACGCCTGAAACGCCTAGATTCATACACATTGGCAACGACATTTGTAGATGCTCCCAAAAACTTCGGTTGTCTCCTGTCCATACAGATGCATATCGTTGAACTCCAGCAAATCCTGCTCTCGTAAGAAGGAAGGAACGTTTCCCGTTCAAATGTTGCTTCATCCCTTCAAATGTGGCTTTCCCCATTTGCAATCCATAAAGGTTATGTAGCTCCCTATGCGTAGCGGGATTGCCATCATTCTTGTGCATAACGGTTGTATCCATTGTTTTCGTTTCATTAAATACAGCTGGTTCATTCATATCGTTCCAAATGCCTTCAATACCAAGGTCAGCATAGTATTTGTGTTTGTTCGCCCACCATGTTCTTGTTGGCTCATCTGTGAAGTCTGGAAAAGCACTTTCCCCGGGCCAAACATCTCCTGTATAAACATCACCTTCGATATATTTACAAAAATGATCTTCTCGAATTCCTTCTTGATACGTTTCGTATTCAGGATCTTTCTTCACACCAGGATCAACGATTGGGACGATTCGAATGCCAATATCCTTTAAATCACTTATCATTTGCTTCGGATTTGGAAACTGGTCCTTATTGAATGTAAAGACACGGTATTCGTCCATGTAGTGGATATCTAAATAGATAACTTCAAGAGGGATGTTTTTATCTACAAACGTCTTAGCGATTTCACGAACTTCTTGTTCACTTTCATAGCTATAACGAGATTGATGATAACCAATCGCCCATTTTGGCGGAATGGTCATTCGTCCCGTGATGTGTGTATATTGCTCTAAAACCTTTTTCGGTGTTGGACCAACAAATACGTAATAATCCAACTCTCCACCCTCGGCTTTAAACGAATAGTGGTCTGACTCTGATTTCATATCAAACGTAGATTTATAACTGTTATCAAAAAATATACCGTGTGCTTTGCCATTGCGTAATGTCATGAAATAAGGGATGGACTGATACAAAGGATCTGTTTCAGGATTATGAGGTGCATACACATCTGTATTCCACATAGTGTAACTTTCTCCGTGCTTATCTAGGAAGCCAGACTTTTCACCAAATCCATAAAAACGATCGTGTTGATGCATTTCCTTGTAGCAAATAACATCCCCTGTTTCATGATAGCCCATTCCTTTATCCTGCTCAGAGACAATTTCTTGTCCATCAGAGTCTAAAATGGTAAGCCTGAATGGTCTTTTCTGAATGACTGCCTTTAATGCAGCTGATGTAATCGTAATGTCTTCTTCTTCTTCGTTTATGGAACAGTTTACCTGTTGTTTTTGTGCATAGACAGCAGGCGTGGAATCACAGCTAGGAGTGTTAGCTGGATTCATCGTTATTCGAAGAATATCATCTCGGTAAAGCTGGATTGTTACAAATCCATGCTCACATTCAATAAGGTAGCCTTCTTTTGTCTCGGTTACTTGTTTTACATTTCCTATATCGTGATAGGGTGTTTGTGCTATGGTTGCTTTTTTTCCTGGATGGATCGCAAAGCTTGTATCTTCAAGCATTCCATTCCCTCCTCTGATGCTTATTCTGTCTGATTTTGTTTATTTTTTCGGCTGACTAGAGCGACAAATGTAACAAATGCTCCCATTACAACAACGACAACTCCGATAAAGAGAAGATTCAATCCTTTATCCTCTTCTGTCACATAAATATCAGCTGTTTCTCGATCTAAAGCAATCTTATATTCGCCATTTCCTTGATCTCTGGCAATGGAGTCGTAGATTAACCCGCGTAATTGTGAGCCCTCTGGTACTCCTGTTAGCGTTGCATTTTTCGTTTCGACATCGTTGTTAATAGCAATAAATACAGTTTGATCTTCATATGTCCGCTTAAATACGCCAAACGCACCATCATCAACTACTTGCTCAAAATCCCCTTTAGTTAATGCTGGAAATCGCTTCCGTATTGCTGCTAACTGTTCCATATGTTTCTTCAGTTCTGTATCGCCTGTTTTAAAGTTCATGTCTCTTCTATTATCTGGGTCTTCGCCACCATCTAGTGGAACTTCTGTCCCATAATATACAATTGGCATTCCAGGAGCTGAGTACATATACGTTAATGCTAGCTTCCATCTTGTCAGTGGATTTTTCTTGTTCTCAGCTGCTAATCTCGTAAAACGCTTATTATCATGATTATCTAAAAAGGTCCCTAATTGATGCGGATTCTCATAAAAGGCCATGTTTCGTTGCCATACTGTACTCAACGGACTAACCGATTTCCCTGGTTCTTGAAATACTTGTCTAGCTGTTTCAAAGAACGGGTAATCCACAAAGGAATCTATGCCTGTTTTTTCATAATCAGCAATGTATCTAGGATCATCGCTATAAACTTCGCCTAGCAAGTAGAAATCAGAGTCAATACTTCTGACGTGTTCACTAAAATCTTCCCAGAACGATTTTGGAACATGCTTAACCGTATCTAATCGGAAGCCATCTACTCCAGTTTCTTTAATCCAATACTCAGCTACATCAAATAAGTACTGTTTCACTTCTGGATTTTCTTGTTTCAAGTCAGGCAAATCATATAACCAGCTATTCTCTAGTTGCTCTTGACTATCACCTATAATTGGAGATTGTTCATGAAACCAATCCTGTTTGTCTTCCTCTTCCACCCATGGATGTTCGGTACCAGTATGATTCACAACAAAATCAAAAATCACTTTCATATCTCGTTTATGTGCTTCTTCTACTAATTTCTTCGCATCCTCCATGGTTCCAAAGTTTTCTTCTACACTCTTAAAGTCTTCAATCCAATACCCGTGATAACCTCTTGCTTGATTATCCATGATTGGCGTTAACCAAATAGATGTAAAACCTAGATCCTTTATATAATCCAGCTTATCAATCACACCTTGCAAATCCCCGCCGTGATAAGCTTTAGGGTCCTTTGGATTCACATTATAGTCATTGTCTAGGTTACCGTTATAAAAACGATCCACCATAATAAAGTACATTAGCTCGTCTTCCCAGTTTCGTTCTTCTTTTTCAGCTGCTCCTATAGTTGGAAGGGCGTAAAAAAGAAGAAACGGAATCATTAGGAGCGCAGAGAGTACGCTGCTTTTTTTCATTTTCCGTTCCTCCATTTGTAAACAGTTTCATACGCCTTTAAGATTATCCTTTTGTACCGCCTGCCGTCAATCCTGAAACAAAGTATTTCTGGAAGGATAAGAATAGAATAGCAATCGGAATTGCGATTAGAATACTTCCAGCTGCGAATGTTGTATATTCACTACCAAAATCACGAGCGATTAGCTGATACAATCCAACTGCAAGTGTGTACTGTTCTGGAGTACGTAGTAGTACTTTTGCTAGGATAAAGTCTGTGAATGGTATGATGAACGTAAATACAGAAACAACTGCAACCATTGGTTTAGCAAGAGGCATAATAATCTGCCAGAAGATCCGTAAATGCCCTGCTCCATCCATACGAGCACTTTCATCTAATTCTCTTGGAATAGAGTCTAGATACCCTTTCATTAACCAGGTGTTCATCGGAATTGCTCCACCCACGTAAATAAGAATTAATCCTAAGTGTGTATCAACAAGCCCTGTTACACGTGCCAAAACGAAAATTGCAATTAGAGCTGCAAAGTTCGGAATCATTTGTAGAATCAAGAAGACTACAAGACCATTCTTACGACCCCAGAAACGATATCTAGAAAAAGCGTAAGCCATTAAACTCACTACTAAAACAGATGCTGCCATAGTAATGAAGCATACCTTCAACGTATTCCAATACCAGAGTAAATAATTACTTTCTTCCATATTGAAGATGTGTGCGTAATGCCCCCATGTTGTCTTTTCAGGAAGTAAGGAGAAACTTCCCATTGATGAGCCTGGTGTTATAGAAGCCCCAAATACCCACAAGATTGGGTATAAAATGATGACGAACATGAAAGCAATTACTGCATAACTAAGAGTTAGACGGACGATTTTGTTTGTTTTAATATCCATATTACATCATATCCTCTTCTTGGAATGATTTCGTTCTTCTGAACTGCCAAACAGCAACTGCTATAACAAAGGCAGACATGATTAATGTAATCGCAGCCGCAATACCATATTGCTGTGAAGTCATCGTTAAGTTATAAATCCATGAGATTAGTATGTCTGTTCCGCCAGCTTTCTGACCAGAAACTGGTGGTCCTCCTCCATTAAATAGGAAGATTACGTTAAAGTTGTTAAAGTTAAACGTGTACTGCGTAATTAAGATTGGTGCGATGGAGAACATAATCAGTGGGAATGTAATGTTACGAAACTTCTGTAAAGCTGATGCCCCATCTACTACCGCTGCTTCATACAATTCTTCAGGAATAGCTTGTAAGACTCCTGTTACCATTACAAATATAAATGGAAAGCCTAGCCATGTCTGAATCATGATAAGTGCCAATCTGGACCAGAATGGTTCTGTCATCCATGGAATTTCTACCCCAATGGTCGATGCTAGAATTTCATTGATCGAACCGAAGTCCTGGTTAAACATCCCTGAGAAGATAAGGATAGAAACGAAAGCAGGCACTGCCCAAGGTAAAATAAACACGGTACGAATGATTGCTTTCCCTTTTAATTCCTTTTGGTTTACGATAACCGCTAGGAAAACACCTAAGGCTATCTGACACGTAGTTGCTCCGAAGGTCCAAACTAGTGTCCAAGCAAAAACGTTGAAGAATGTAGAACGCCACATTTCAAGCGTAAAGAGTTTCTGGAAGTTCTCAAAACCAACCCAATCCATTAAACTAGCAGGCCATTGGTGAAATAAATCATAGTTAGTAAATGCAATGGTAAATACAAATATAATTGGAGTTATAACTACGAATACTAGTAAGAAAAAGCCTGGCGATAGAATTAAGTATGGAAAACCATTATCGATTAAATTGCGATATTGTTCGCGCATGGAATTTAATCGATGTCCTAAATCACGTTTCTGACCATTTTTGTATGCATCCCTTAATACGATAAACACAAAAATAGCGGCGAAAAACAATAGCAATATGGAAATGATTCCATTCACAAGTAAAAAGATCGAATTATCACGTGGTAATGTTGTACCTAGTGTGACTAATCCCCAAATACCAATGTCTAAGAAATCCCAGAACACAATTAGGAATGATGCCGCTAAGATTAAAAAACCTATTCCTTTTATAAATTGGCGGTTATACATTTGCCCTAGTCCCGGAATAAGGGAAAGGAACATTGCTATTTTACGATGATTAGATTGATAACCCGTGTTGGTTTGTTTGTTCTCTTCATATTCCAGTTTCATGAAGGGTATCCCCTTTCTCTATCTCTCTATTAAGTAAAAAGAAGTAACTTTATATCATAGTGAGTAACTTAGAAAAATGGAGGCAGTATCCTTGAAGGATACCGCCTGCCTATTCTTTTCCATACTAACTTAGTAGTTCGCCTCGATTTGCTGCTTAATTACGTCAACAGCATCATCAAGCGCTTTTTGTGCATCTGCTTTATCTGTAGCTACAGACTGAACAGCTGTTTTCATTGGATCCCAAACTTCAGCCATTTCAGGAATAACCGGCATTGCTACAGCATTTTTAGATTGTTCCATTACCGCAGCTGCACCTGGGTTGCTAGATACCCACTCTTCATCTTCAACTAAAGCTTTAAGTGGAGGAATCTCTCCAGTCATGTCATAACGCTCTTTCGCGTTTTCTTCGTTAGACACAACTTTTACGAATTCTTCTGCCCAGTAATCTTTACCTTTTTGTTGGGAGAATGCTGTTACAAACCAACCTTTAACACCCATGAATGTGCCTTGAGGCTCACCATTCGGAAGGTCAGGCATCGGTGCCACACCGTAATTCACACCTTTATCCGTATAGTTTTGGAATGCCCATGGACCGTTTTGAACCGCGATTGCATCGCCATCTGTGAATAGACGGTCTACAACACTAGCTGCGTTTTTACTTAGTAGCCCTTCAGGGAATAGACCCTCTTCATACCATTTGTCGATGTAGCTGATTGCTTCTACACCTTTTTCACCATTTAAGCCAATTTCAGAAGGGCTATCTCCAAATACGTTCGCTCCAAAGCCGTGGAATACACCATGAGAGAAATAGAAGTTATCCCAAGTAGCCAAGAAGCCATAGTTACCTTCTTCTTTTGCTGTCATGGACATTTCATACATTTCGTCCATTGATTCTGGAGGCTCTTCCATTTTGTCTTTATTGTAAATAAATACTGTAGTCTCTACTGCTTTTGGTAAACCATAAAGTTTATCTTGATATGTTAGTGCATCTACTGAAGACTCTGTGTACTTATTTAATACATCATCACTAACTTCAATTGGTTTAATGTATCCTTTTGCAACTGATGGACCAACGCCGTCGTGAGACATTGTCACAACGTCTGGTGCTTTCTCCGTACTACCATCAAGTGCCATGTTTTCTTGCATTTTTGTTATGTTGTATTCTACATATTCAATTTCAATTCCAGTTTCGTCTGTAAACTTCTTCGCAGCAGCTTCCAAAGCCTTACCTTTGTCCTGGTCTTCCCAAACGATAAGCTTGTCCGGCTTTGGTTGCTCTTCAGATGATCCTTCGCTCTCTGTGTTTTGACCATCACCTTCGCCAGAACTCTCTCCGGAATCTCCACCATTACCAGAAGATTCTTCATTCGGACCACAAGCTGCCATTAACCCTACAATAAGACCCAGTGCAAGAAATAGACCTAACCATTTCTTCATATTTTGACCCTCCTATGAAATAAAAAATAGTTTACTAGAAAAAAGTGAGACCGACTCTAGCAAGATTGTATGTAATCCGTGGAAGCGGTTGCACTCTTTACATTTTTTATTATACAACACCCAAAAAATTGCGCAAGCGTTTTCACAAAATTTCCTTAATTTTTTTATTTTGATTGATTCTCTTCTATCTTTATTATGAATGCGTTATCATTTTTGACAGTAAGGTATTTTTCTTTTGACTCTTGTCGAGGAATTTCCTATGCTTTATTTACATATTCAAACAGTAAGCGCTTCAATGTTGTGCAAACGTTTGAACAGAATGAGAAAGGGTGAATAATATTGTTAAAAGAAGCTGTTTATCACCGTCCTAAAAACAATTTCGCTTATGCTTATGATGCAGAAACTATTCATGTTCGTCTGCAAACGAAGAAAAATGATGTGCAACATGTGCAACTAATTTATGGAGATCCTTATATCTTTAAAAGTGATGAAGGAGGTTACTCTCACCTCCCTCAAACCGCAGAAGGCGCACAAGACAGATGGCAATATGAAACGAAACCGATGATTAAAACCGGTGCTGACGACCGATTTGATTATTGGTTCGCTGAGGTAAAACCTACCTTTCGTAGATTGCGCTATGGATTCGAGTTGCAGGATCAAGAAGAAACGCTCGTCTTTACAGAAAAAGGGTTTTTCGACCATATTCCTGATGATGATGTGGCCTATTACTTTTGTATTCCATTCTTAAATGCTATCGATGTGTTTTCTCCTCCAACTTGGGTGAAAGATACAGTTTGGTATCAAATCTTTCCTGAACGCTTTGCCAATGGAGACCCTTCAAATGACCCTGAAGGGGCACTTGCCTGGGGAAGTCAGGAACCAACTCCAGAAAACTTTTTTGGTGGTGATTTGCAAGGAGTATTGGATCATCTTGATTACTTAGTGGATTTAGGCATTTCAGGCATTTATTTCACACCGTTTTTCAAAGCCTACTCCAATCACAAATACGATACAATTGATTACATGGAAATTGACTCTCAGTTTGGAGATAAAGAGACATTTAAAACACTCGTACAAGCCTGTCATGAGCGAGGCATTCGTGTCATGTTAGACGCGGTCTTCAATCATAGTGGCTACTATTTTGAACCTTTCCAAGATGTATTGAAACACGGGGAACAATCTCGCTATAAAGACTGGTTCCATATTCAGGAGTTTCCACTCGTGACCGAACCTCAACCGAACTATGATACGTTCTCCTTTGTTCCGTTTATGCCTAAGTTGAACACAGAACACCCAGAAGTGAAAACCTATCTACTAGACGTTGCACGCTATTGGATAGAAGAATTCGATATTGATGGTTGGCGCTTAGATGTCGCGAATGAAGTAGATCATGCTTTTTGGAGAGAGTTTCGAACTGTCGTGAAGGAAGCAAAACCAGACGCCTATATCCTCGGTGAAATATGGCATGATTCGATGCCGTGGCTTCAAGGAGATCAATTTGATGCCGTGATGAATTATCCATTCACAATGGGATCAATCCAATTTTTTGCTGAGCAATCTATATCACCAAGCACGTTCTCCAACACAATTACGAATGTGCTACATTCCTATCCTGAGAATGTGAACGAAGTTTCTTTTAATCTATTAGACAGTCATGATACACCACGTATCCTTACGTTAGCTGGTGATGATAAACGAAAAGTTAAGCTTCTCTATCTATTCCAGCTTTCCTTTATCGGCACACCTTGTATTTATTACGGAGATGAGATTGGTATGTCCGGTGGAGCTGACCCTGGCTGCCGGAAATGTATGGTGTGGGAAGAAGAACATCAAGACTTAGATATGCATGCCTATGTAAAACAACTTCTATCATTACGCAAACAAATACCCGCATTCGGAAACCACGCTCATTTACGGATGCTTGAGGCAGACGATGAGAAAGGAATTATCGTCTATGAAAAAGCAAATGACCAGGAGAAACTGTTATTTGTATTGAACAACTCAGCTGAAGCGACATCTTATAGCTTACCGATCTTAAAAGAAAGAGATTTGAAAGAATTGCTGTCTAATGAAGCCATTACGATGGGACCAGATAGTCCAGTACACATGCAGCCTTACGAAGGTAAAGTGTTTAAAATTCTCACCTAAATTAGGATGAGAGCCTGTATTAGGCTCTCGCCTTTTTTATGATGAGGCTAATGGATGTCCTGGAGTTTTAATGATAAAAAATGTCCTGAACGACTGGTGATATATAGGTGCGACTTTTCATATTGGAGAGACTTCGGCCATATTCCACGCATCTTTTTCATAATAGAAGCAACCGCGTTGGACTAGACTGATTGAACAAAAGCGCAAGCGCCCGTTAAGCGGCGTACAAACTGTCCTAACTCTATGGAAGTTCGATTAAAACCGCTACATCACGTAGCAAAATCGAACCAACCTACGTCCTGTAGGCCGAAAGGAAACACGAAGAGCGTTAGCGATTCGATGTTGACTTATCGTAAGGAGGTGCAGGAAGTTTGCTAGTCGCTGGGCGCTGGAGCTGAACGTGGCCACTTCACTTTTTTAGTTATACACAAGCACTGAATTTTATAATTTCCTGACAACAAGAAAGCAATCCACCATCATCATCATATATATTAACCTTTTTCACAAGGAGCCTTCCTATGGATAAACAGAACCAAAAATCATTAACCTTATTTTCTCTAACCTGGCCCATTTTTATTGAGATATTATTACATATGCTGATGGGGAATGCTGATACTCTAATGCTAAGTCAGTACGACGATAATGCTGTTGCAGCAGTAGGCGTGTCTAATCAAATCCTTTCGGTCGTTATTGTTATGTTTGGTTTCGTAGCTACTGGGGCTGGTATTCTTGTTGCTCAAAATCTCGGAGCCGATAACCATAAAAATGCCGGTCAGATCGCAGTAAGTTCTATTAGCTTAAATTTGTGGTTCTCTCTTATCTTGAGTGCTGGCCTGTACCTTTTTTCAGAACCCATTCTTAACATTATGGATCTACCACCTGAATTAATGGGCGAAGCAACCATTTATATGAATATCGTTGGAGGGCTCATCTTTGTTCAAGCATTGATCATGACTGCAGGGGCTATTCTACGAAACTATGGATTCACAAAGGATGCTATGTACGTCACGATTGGTATGAATATAGTGAATGTAATAGGGAATTATATCTTTATTTTTGGACCATTCGGATTACCGGTATTAGGTGTTCAAGGAGTTGCGATTGCAACAGCCACAAGTCGTTTTCTTGGTTTTTTAGTGTTAGTAGTACTCCTTATAAAACGGAGTGAAGTTGATTTACCATTTGGTGCATTTTTCCGCTATCAAAAGAGCCATTTAAAGGGGCTACTACGAATTGGTATCCCTTCTGCAGGTGAGCAGCTTTCCTACAATGCTAGTCAAATGGCAATAACATACTTTATTACACAGCTAGGTACCACTGCCATTACCAGCAAAGTGTATGTGCAGAATATATCCATGTTTATTTTCTTAGCTGCTATAGCGATTGGACAAGGGACACAAATTTTAATTGGTCATTACATTGGAGCGGAAAAAGTAGAAGAAGCATATAAGCGTTGCTTCAACAGTACGAAAATTGCCATGGTAATTTCTGTGTCGATGGCTGTCATTGTCTATCTTTTCAGCGACACTCTGCTTGGTATTTTCACAGATAACGAAGCAATTATAGAAAGTGGCTCCTTTTTACTGATGCTCACCATCCTTCTTGAACCAGGTAGAGCTACGAACTTGGTCGTCATTAATTCGTTAAGAGGTGCAGGTGATGTGACCTTCCCTGTTGTGATTGGTATTATTTCCATGTGGGGCATCAGCGTAACATTCGCATGGTTCTTTGGGTTGGTAGTCGGCCTTGGGTTATCTGGTATATGGATTGGTTTTATAGTAGATGAATGGTTAAGAGGTATCATTATGGTATTTCGTTGGCGAGGGAAAGCTTGGGTTCGGAAGGCTTTTGTATAGTAAAAACGCGTGTGGTATGCGCCACATGCGTTTTTTTCATCGTCCAGCGTACTATTATAAAATTCAATGCTTGTGTATAACTGAAAAAGTGGTGCGGCCACGTCCAGCTCCAGCGCCCAGCGACTAGTATGCTTCCCTCGCCTCCGTACGATAAGTTAACATCGAATCACTTTGTTCTTCGTGTTGCCTTTATCTCCTACGGAATCAGGGGAAGTTCGATTAAGATCGCTGCATCACGCAGCAACATCGAACCAACCCACGTCGTGTGGGCCGCAGCATATACGTCGCTAGCAGGGCGCTTGCCCTTTTGTTCCTATAGGTTAACTGCCTCTCCAGTTTTAGCAGATTCATAAAGAGCTTCCATAATTGCTTGTATAATAACTCCTTCCCTCGCTGTGCTCAAGGGTTGCGAGTCATGCATTATGCTATCTATAAAGTGATGCACTTGGTGTTGATACACATCACGTTTTTCTAAATAGGCTGGAGTACTATCAAGAAGCGTATCGTGCTTTTCTTGGTATATCTTTAGCGGAAACAGATCAGCTCCTCCTTGATCTCCCATCAGTGTTACATTTTTCGAGCTTGTTTCTTCAACGTTTGCAGCAAATGTCGATTCAAATGTTAGCGAAGCCCCATTAGTAAAGGTAATCATCCCTCTAGCCATGTCTTCTACAGAGAAGTTTTCGTAATCCCATTCTCCTAAAAGTCCTACGCCTGGGCGATTTCCTATTTTTTGATACGTTGCCCCGAGTACCGTTTTAGGCTCTGGATAACCCATCAGGTATAAAACTGTGTCCAACATATGTACACCGTTATCGATTAACGTGCCCCCACCTTGTAACTCACGGTTGGTAAACACGCCCCACCCTGGAATACCTCGTCTTCGATTATAGTGAGCTCGAGAAGCATAAATTTCGCCTAACTCACCAGCATCAATGAACTTTTTTAACGTTTCCACTTCAGGTGTATAGCGAAAATGGAATCCATAGGTTAAGATTTTACCTGCTCTTTCAGCTTCTTGTGCCATATTCTCTGCTTCTTTTTTGGAAATAGCCGGCGGTTTTTCACAAAGCACGTGACACCCTGCTTGCAAAGAAGCAATCGCTTGATCAGCATGAAATTTATTTGGAGTACAGATACTAACAGCGTCTAAACTCATTTCTTCTAGCATGGATTGGTAATCTTCATATGCATACGGAATTGAAAATGTGTCCGCACATTGTATAGCCTTTTCCTTATTATGATTGGCAACAGCAACGACATGAACGTCTTCCCCATAATTTTGATAGTTTGGAATATGAGCATTCCTGGCAATGTCACCTGCACCAATAATCCCTATTCTTAATTGCTTGCTCATTGAATCACTCCTTTTTGCTATCTTCTCACTATTTCCCTAGCACCTACAACCAATTTCCTTTATGGTCTTGGATATATGTATTAAGGTTTATCGGCTCGTGTCCTGTTACTTTCTTAATATCGTGCTTGATCCCTTTAGCCAAACCCAGTTTCGTTGGAAAATGAATACCTGCAACAACATTTACAAAAGATTCTTCCATACCTTTGGCCACCATAAAATCCTTAAACTCTTTAACAGTTGGGTTCGTATATTGAATAGGTTTATTTAAAACTTCTGTCATTACTTTAGCCACTTCGTAAAAATCAAGTGACTCGCTCCCAGTTAAGGTGTAGGTTCGATTAGTGTGGTTGTTTGAATCAGAGAAGCAAATCGCTGCGACTTTAGCAATATCACGTGCATCTACAAAACTTGTTTTCCCTTTTCCGGCTGGTACAAATATTCGATTTCGTTCAATAATTTCATCTTTCAAAAAGTCATTTAAATTCTGCATAAAATACCCTGCCCGCAAAAAAGTGTACGGCAATTCATGTTTTTTTATCAATTTTTCGTTTTTGTAGTGATGAATAAAAGGCATAAACTGAACATCTTTAACAGATAAATAGACGATATAGTTGATTCCCTTAGCTTTCGATTTAGAAAGGAACGTATCGAACTGGATGTTGTCCCCCGGTGGATACATAAGGAATAGTTTTTCAACTCCCTCCAGTGCTTCTTCAAACGTTTCAGGATCTGAAAAATCTAAGGTAGTAAAATCAAACTCGTTTCCATACTGCTGTTGTGCTTTTGCTACATTTCTTACAGCGCACTTTGACGGCATCTCCATCGCCTTCAACTGCTTAGCTACCTCGAAACCGACTTTACCGTTAAAACCCGTTACCAACGTTAGCACCGTATATCTCCCCTTTATTAACACTTACTTTCTAATCTTATTGTACATGTAAATCTATCTTTGCGCGGGATGAAAGGGGTGTTTTTCAGACTTAGACTACCGCCATTCTTTCCCTCATATATTCACAAAAAGGTGCCTTACCAAGTATTTCAGCAAAGCACCTGTTCCACCATAATAGTATTGTTATTACTGCCTTCACCAATTTCATCGATTGATGAGCTTCATTAACGCGTCCCTTTTTATTTAATCACACATCAATCTCTACTTTATAATGTTCCAACCAATAATTGATTTGACCCAAGTGAGCTAGTAGCTGAGGTCCAGTCATCAGTTGGCCGAACCATGGGGCAGAAATTGCTTTTCCTTCACTATCAACTAACTCCTTGATTTTTTGCTTATCAAATAGGTCAAAAAGTGGTGCGTTATCCTTATCTAAAACTTTTTCCATCCATGTTACGACTGCCTTTGTATAGGCAGGATTATGTGTTTTAGGATATGGACTTTTCTTTCGATAAAGTACGTCATGTGGCAGCAACCCTTCTAATGCCTTGCGAAGAATCCCCTTCTCTCGGTTCTCATACCGTTTCATTTCCCAAGGAATATTCCAAACGTATTCTACTAATCGATGATCACTGAATGGAACACGAACTTCTAAACTTGCTCCCATACTCATTCGGTCTTTTCGATCAAGAAGCGTGGTCATGAACCATTGCTGATTCAGATAAAACATTTGACGTCGTTGTGCTTCTTCTTTCGTATCCCCTTCAAAGGTAGGTGTTTCCCGTATCGTATCCTGGTAACGGCCCATCATGTATTCATGTAAATCAAGCTTTGATTTCCATTCTGAGGCTAAAATGTCATGGCGAACCTCTGAAGATCGAATCCATGGAAAGCCTTCTCTCGCCAGCTCCTCTTCTCTATAGAACCAAGGGTACCCTCCGAATATTTCATCTGCACATTCACCAGATAATGCAACCGTCACATCTTTTTTTATTTCACGACAGAACCATAGAAGAGATGAATCCACATCCGCCATTCCAGGTAAGTCACGCATGCGAACAGCTTCTTCTAACATATTCGCTAATTGTTCATTATTCATGACACAATTATGATGATTCGTTCCATGTGTGTCTGTCATAAGCTTGATATATGATTCATCGCTATTTGGTTGGAATGTGCTCGTTTTAAAGTATTTAGCGTTATCTTCGTAATTAATGGAAAACGTGGCTAATGGATCTTTGCCTTGTTGTTTCATATGTTCAGCCGCAACAGCAGTTATCGCGCTTGAATCAACGCCTCCTGACAAAAATGTCCCAATTGGCACATCAGATATCAGCTGCCTTTTCACGGCATCTTCAAAAAGGAATCGTATGTTCTCAGCAGTTTTTTCTACATTATCCTTATGTTCATGACTCTCAACGTTCCAATAACGAGTTTGCTTAAATCCGTCGCGACTATATTTAGCAACATAACCAGGTCGAAGTTCTTTTACCCCTTTAAAGACACCATGACCTGGCGTTCTAGATGGCCCAAGTGCCAGAATTTCACTAACCCCTTCTCTGTCTAAAACGGCTTTGACATCAGGATGGGCAAGTAGCGCTTTTAATTCCGAACCAAATAACAGCCCACCAGCATTTTCTGTATAAAAGAGTGGCTTTACGCCAAGTCTGTCACGTGCCATGAATAGTGACTCTGCCTGACCATCCCAAATCGCAAACGCAAATATTCCATTCAAGTGGTCTACGCACTTTTCTTTCCATTCCATATAACTTTTCAGAAGCACTTCAGTATCAGAGTGTGATTGAAACTTCCACCCTCGTTGAAGAAGTTCCTTGCGAATATCCTCCGTATTATAAAGCTCTCCATTATAGCAAATGGTAAACGCATGTGACCCAGATTGGAACGTCATAGGTTGACGCCCCCCTTCGGGATCGACTACGATTAAGCGCTGATGTCCAAACGCTACATGAGGTTTAATCCATGCGTTTGCTTCATCTGGTCCACGATATTGTAAAGTTTTCGCCATATTTTCAACTATGTTCGAATAGTTGGTAAGATCTTTTTGATAATCTACCCAGCCGCTGATGCCACACATACGACTATCATCCTTTCTATGCTGTAGCTGTCATTGTTCATACATCCTCCTTTCATACATATGCCCAGATAAAAAAAGATGTGAAAAAAATTAAAGATTCCATTGACATTGAAAACGATTCTCATTATCATTATATATGTAAGATCGTTGCCAACAACAGCTAAATCTATTTACCCCCCCACAATATAAAAAGACATCGATCTCAGGCGCTCACCTAGATCGATGTCTTTTTATCATTTATCTTATTTACGGTAGTATTCCGAATGGCAAACGTCCAAAGCCAAGAACTAATGCTAGAATAACAGCAATCCAGAGTTGAATCCAACCACTTCTTGTCCCATGTTGCTTGTTAGAACGAATTAATATCATTTCCATTGCGTAAATAACCCATAATCCTGAGATTACTTTTACAATCAATTCGATCATATAACCGCTTGCATCTCCACCAAAGTATCCTCCTAATAGAGAACCTCCTGAATAGAGAATTAATAAGTAATCTAAACGTAGAACCATGTGTGTAATTTTGCCTTGCTTTCGTTTACCAAAACGGTAAAACCATGTGGATAGCCCAAGTAAAACTAATGCTAGTACCCATGATGTGATATGTAAGTGTGTTGTCATTTATTTCTCCTCCTTTACCTACATTTTACCAAGCCCATCATACCAAAAAAAGCACCTAAATGCGAGTGTTTGCTCTTCTTCCTACTATATAATAAATCATTCCCTGCGTACCTTTTTCACAAACAAATTGGTAGAATTGTGAATCTTATTTCAAGTAAAAAAACAAAAAATTCTGTAAACCTGTTATAATATCACTATTGGTGTCATTTTATTATCAATGGAGGGGATACAATGGTACGCACAAGTGAAGAAATCATTGAACAAACACAAGAATTTGGAGCAAAAAACTATCACCCACTTCCTGTCGTTATTTCAAAGGCTGAGGGTGTTTGGGTAGAAGACCCTGAAGGTAATCGCTTCATGGATATGTTAAGTGCATATTCTGCTGTGAATCAGGGCCATCGTCATCCTAAAATTATCGATGCTCTAAACAAACAAGCTGAACGAGTAACACTGACATCACGCGCATTCCACAACGACCAACTTGGTCCGTGGTATGAAAAAATATGTAAACTAACCAACAAAGAAATGGCACTACCAATGAACACAGGAGCTGAAGCTGTAGAAACAGCTATCAAGACAGCTCGCCTTTGGGGGTATAATGTAAAAGGTGTTCCAGAAGGCAAAGCAGAAATCATTGCATGTGATGGAAACTTCCACGGACGTACAATGACAGCTGTTTCCTTATCTGATGATGAAGAAGAAAAACGTGCTTTTGGACCAGCTCTACCAGGTCTCAAAACCATCCCTTATGGCGATGTGGATGCATTGAAAGAAGCTATTACAGAAAATACAGTTGGATTCATCTTTGAACCAATCCAAGGTGAAGCAGGTATTAACATCCCACCTGAAGGATTTCTAAAGGAAGCTTTTGATGTATGTAAGGAGAACAACGTCCTCTACATTGCAGATGAAATTCAAGCAGGTCTAGGTCGAAGTGGCAAGATGTTCGCTTGTGACTGGGAGAATGTATCTCCTGATATCCTTATTCTAGGTAAAGCACTTGGCGGAGGGGTATTCCCAATCTCTTGTGTTGTAGCTAACAAAGATATCTTAGGCGTGTTCACACCAGGATCTCACGGCTCTACATTCGGTGGTAATCCACTAGCATGTGCCGTATCAGTGGCTTCCCTAGAAGTTATTGAGGAAGAAAAATTACCATCACGCTCATTAGAGCTAGGTCAATACATGAAAGCAGAATTGGAAAAAATCAATAATCCAATCATTAAAGAAGTTCGAGGCAAAGGCTTATTCGTCGGTGTTGAATTAACCGAGCCTGCCCGTAAATATTGTGAGCAATTGAAGCAACGTGGCGTACTGTGTAAAGAAACACACGAAACCGTCATCCGCTTCGCTCCTCCACTTGTTATCAAACAAGAAGACCTTGATTGGGCAATTGAAAAAATCAAAGAAGTTCTTGAAGCGTAAACATACAGCGAAAGATCAAATCCATAGTGGGTTTGATCTTTTTTGTTTGAGATTGTTATTTAGGTTAAGAGGCAAAATTTTGAAGACTTGGATTCGAGATATATTTCAAAATTACCATTACTAACTGG
>NZ_AVBF01000057.1 GCF_000770635.1 Pontibacillus yanchengensis Y32 | reverse complement strand
GCGCTGGAGCTAGACACATAAGCGTCAGAAATTTATGCTTTCTTTACTTTCAAAAAAAGATGCCCTATTTTAGGACATCCTTTTACTCTATTAATACGTAACACGTTGGCGTAAGCTCTTTCTTAAAATTTTACCGGTCGTATTCTTTGGCAATTCATCCAAAAAGTCGATGGAGGTTGGAAGCTTGTACTTAGCAAGGTGACGTGCACAGTAATCCACCAGTTCTTGCTCTGTAACAGCGGAAGCTTCATTTAGTACAACAAAGGCTTGTACCGCTTCTCCCAAATTAGGATCGGGTGTTCCAATCACTGCTACTTCTGTAATATTTGGATGCTTGTATAACACTTCTTCTACTTCTCGTGGATAAACGTTATATCCTCCTACTAGAATCATATCTTTCTTTCGATCGACAATATAGAAATATCCTTCCTCATCAACCTGAGCCATATCTCCTGTATAGAGCCATCCATCACGCAAAGCTACAGCAGTTTCTTCATCAAGTTTATAGTAGCCCTTCATCACATTTGGTCCACGAACGACTAACTCCCCAACCTCACCTGGAGGCAACTCTTCTCCCAGCTCATCCACAACTCGATTTTCAACATTCCATATGCTCTGTCCTATTGAACCTGCTTTACGTGGGCGATCTAGTGGGTTAAAACATGTTACTGGTGAAGCTTCTGATAATCCGTAACCCTCGGACACCATGACATTAAAAGTATTCTCAAATTCTTTTAATAGAGCTACCGGCATCGACGCACCGCCTGAGATACATAGACGAACGCTATGAAAATCTTCTGTATGACCTTCACTGGATTGTAAGAGGTAGTTATACATAGTAGGTACACCTGCAAATACAGTAGCTTGCCATTTACTTGCCACACGGAACGTCTCTTGTGGAGAGAATTTCGGTACGATGATCACTGTTCCACCATTCATCAACGGTGCGTTCAATGAAACCGTTAGACAGAAAACATGGAACATCGGTAACGCTGCAATGACCTTATCGTTCGTATCGTACTGTAAGTAGTCCGCTACATCTTTCGCATTGGAATAAATATTCTTATGTGAAAGCATTGCGCCTTTTGGTGCCCCTGTAGTTCCTGAAGTATATAAAATAACCGCTATATCCTCTTCATCGATAGTAGGACGATCAAATTGAAGCGAACCTTCCTTCACAAGACTTGTAAACGATTTCATTTTATCGCTTAATTTACTATTCTGCCAGTCCGCGTCTGGGCTTGTCTCAGCAATAATATAGTGTTCAATTAAAGGTAAGTCATGTGCCATTTGCTCAAACGTCTCAACAAATAAATCCATCGTAATAACAGCTTTTACGTCACCATTCTTCAAAATATAACTCATCTCGTCTGCAGTATAGATTGGATTGATTGGAATAACCGTTAGTCCTAAGCGCAGTGCGCCATACAATCCAATGATAAAGTAAGGGCTATTGCCTGTAACAAGTGCAATATGATCTCCCTTTTCATAGCCAAGCTCTCTCAAACTAGCAGCAAACTTGGTAATGGAACCTTCTAGCTCTTGATAGCTTGTCTCTTGATCCTGAAAAACATAAGCCGTCTTGGTGGGATTCTCTCTTGTGGTGATCGACAACTGATCACTTAAATTCATGAACATGTTCCCCCTAATTGTGAATGAATAGTCATTCATTTCTGAGTTAAATTCATATTTATTATAAAATACTGACAACTTTCTAGCAAGCTATTCGTGTGAAGCGTTTTCAATTTATGTTTTTTCTTTCCTTATTCTGGCTTGGGATTGCTTTTTGCTTTTTTCCTCCTACTTTTGCTCGCTTCTGGTTACTTTTTGCTCTCTTCCAACCTACTTATGCTCGCTTCAGATTACTTTTTGCTCTCTTCCAACCCACTTATGCTCGCTTCGATTCGCTTTTTGCTCTCTCCCATCCCTCTTATGCTCGCTTCAGATTGCCTTTTGCTCTCTTCCAACCCTCTTATGCTCGCTTCATACTCTGATTTGCCCCAATGTCCTTCTCATTCAAGCGTATTAACTCTATTCCTTGTCTCTTTTTTTCTCTAAAAAAATCGCATGTGCATTCCTATTCAGAATACACATGCGATTCCCTTAAGACATCATTCATTTTTAATTAATCAATGATTGCAATGGAGCCGGAATTCTTCCACCTCTGTTCACAAATCCTTCAGAACTGAACGGATTGACTGCCATTACAGGTGCTCGGCCTAATAGACCTCCGAACTCAACCATTGCTCCTTCTTCTTTATCGGGTACTGGGATTACTCGTACTGCAGTTGTTTTCTTGTTGATCATCCCTATGGCTGCTTCGTCTGCGATAATTCCTGACAAGGTTTCTGCTGATGCTTCTCCAGATAAAGCGATCATATCAAGTCCAACGGAGCATACGCATGTCATCGCTTCAAGCTTTGGTAATGTAAGCGAGCCATCGTTTACTCCTTGAATCATGCCGTTGTCCTCACTGACTGGAATAAAGGCACCGCTTAATCCACCAACATATGAACTTGCCATAGCTCCACCTTTTTTCACAGCATCATTCATAAGTGCCAATGCGGCAATTGTACCGTGTGTTCCAACACGTTCTACACCGATTTCTTCCAAAATTTCTGCTACGCTATCATTCAGTGCGTTTGTTGGTGCTAGGGATAAATCTAAAATACCAAACGGTACATCGAGTTGATCCGCAACGGCTCTTCCTACTAATTCACCAGCACGTGTAATTTTAAAGACGGTCTTTTTAATCACTTGAGACACTTCACCTAAGTCTGCTTCTGGGTGTTTTTTCAACGCGTTTAATACAACGCCTGGGCCACTTACACCTACATTAAGGACGGCATCTCCTTCACCTGTACCATGGAAAGCCCCTGCCATAAATGGATTGTCTTCCACTGGATTTGAGAACACGACTAACTTCGCACATGCGATGCCGTCCTGGTCTCTTGTATTCTCAGAAGCTTCTTTAATAATCGTCCCCATTTGTTTTACGACATCCATGTTAATACCTGTTCTTGTCGTGGCGACAGAAATCGATGCACATACGCGATCTGTTACAGTTAATGCCTCTGCTAGAGAATCTAGTAATACTTGATCGCCTTTCGTTACTCCTTTATGAACAAGAGCTGAATAGCCACCGATAAAATCAACACCTATATCCGCTGCTGCTTTATCTAGTGTCTTTGCAAGTTCTATCGCCTGTTCTCTAGTTGCATTGCCTAGTAATTCGGAAATGGGGGTAACTGCAATTCGTTTATTGATAATCGGTACACCATATTCTTTTTCCACCTGTTCAGCATAAGGCTTTAGGTTCTTGGCGTAGTTTACAATTTTGTTATAGACACGAGTCTGCATAGCTGGAAAATCTGCATCCGCACAATCCTTGAGATCGATTCCAATGGTAACCGTGCGAATATCTAAGTTTTCCATTTGTACCATACGTACCGTTTCTGTTATCTCATCTAATCCGATATTCATCGTGAATCGCCCTCCTTAAATTCGATGCATGGCTTGAAAAACTTCTTCAAGCTGTAGATTAATTTTCACACCTAAATTTTCACCAATCTCATTTAAGGTTTGGCGAACGGAATCAAGATCCTCAATTTGCGTTACGTCCACAATCATCATCATCGTAAAGAAGTCCTCAACAATTGTCTGATTAATATCTAAAACGTTTATCTGTTTTTCAGATAAAACAGTTGTTACCTTTGCTATTATTCCTACCTGGTCTTTACCAAGGACACTGACTACTGCGCGTCTATTTTCCATGTTGTGTCACCTCATCTATTTGATTTGTTCTATTATGCTTTGCCACATTTTTAGATCTGTCCCACCGGCCGTCGACATAAAAAAAGATTGGAATCCATACATCCAATCTCATTCAGGCAGTCAGTAAACATACTAACCTTTTTGAGTTAGTACACTTAACATCCTGTCCGGTTGCCTGAGATTGTGAACCCTTCGGCGCCGCATAAGCGGTCTCTCCAGAATTTGCTCCTGTTATAGTGTCACCCATAACACTCGTTGCATATATGCAGTTGCGATAAAGGTTATGGTATCAGGCTTCTATGTAATGGTCAATATAGAAAACTTACCAGTACTTTTCTTTCTATTAAACTAAAACTCTATAAGATAGAAAAACATAAGCCCTAAGCACCCGTTGTAGCAATATTGGTGCGTAGATTAGGTAGATCGCTCCTATTTTTCAATTGTTGATCCTAATTTCAGGATCTCGCTCCTATATCTTAAAAGTCGCTCCTGTTTTTACTTTTTTGCTCTGAAATCACAGAAAGTCGCTCCAGAGAAACACAACACCTAGCCTCTCTGTACGAAAAACTAGGTATCGTATCAATCATTAGTAACTATTTAGAGGCTGTTCTCTTAAAACAGGTTGCTTCTCTTCATTGTCCTCTAGCTTTAAATCTTCTTTACTTATTTGCTCAGGATTTGTAAGGGTTCTTAGATTTTTATTAATAAGCCAATACAATGTTGTAAGTAAAAATCCTATACCTCCTGCAGCCATCATAACTTCACTTCCGTAAATAGATGCTAGTCCCCCACCCAAAAGTGAGCCAAGTGGCAGTAAAGCAGCAGGAATACTAGAATACCAAGAGAAAACTCTTCCTATCTTATCTTCTGGTATTAACCGTTGTAGGGTTGAAGTGAGCACAACATTGGTTATCCCTACCGGTATAAAAGCTAAACCGAAAAAGATTACAGACAAGATAGGAACGGTTGCAGCGAACCCATATGATATGTACCAACATATCCCTGCCACAAAGAACATCCCAATGTTTAGCCAACCCATAGGAATTTTCGTAACATAGTTTGCTAGTACAGATCCGATTAGAACACAGATAGACATTGCCGCTAAAAAGTATCCATAATATCTTTCTCCTCCCACATAATTAGCATAGACTGGCATAATTGCTGTCACCATTCCAAATAGGAAATTAGCTATTACATCAGGTACTAGTATTTTAGGAATGAGAGAGCCCATTACAAAATCTTTACCTTCTACTAACTCTTGAAGATAGGATTTGGCATTCTCTTTTACGTGTATGTCTTCTTGCTCCTTTTTCTCTTTTGGTAGAGAAATAAATGTAAATAGAATGGTAGCAATCATAAATGTAACGGAGTTAATCGTATATACATGAACGGCCCCTATCATCGTGATCAACAATCCTGCTGCTCCCATAAATACAATATCTGTCCCCTGGTAAGCAAACGCCATTAAAGAATTTCCCGACACTAATTGGCTTTCCGGCAGCAGTTTTGGAATCGTTGCATTTTGAGCAGGGAACGAAAGTTGTTCAATGGAAGCTACAACAAACATCGTCACGATTACAATCCAAACATTTAAAACACCAAAATAATGACCAACTGGAATGACCAACAATAAAACAGCCTGAATCCATTGTGTATGTACTAAGATAGGTTTAAGAGGCCACTTATCTACTAACGGTCCTAACAAAAACTCAAACATCGTCGGAAGCATGACGACTGCACCAGCCAGTCCTGTATAAAATGAACTACCAGAAAGCTCAAACACTAACCACATTGCTGCAATAGCGTACAAGCTATCACCAATATTGGAAACGAACCGACCTGATACTAAAGCTAGGAAATGACGATTTTTCAATGCATTCATAATTAAAATCTCCCTTTCGTTAAAATATATTTTATCGATTTATTAAATTTTACCATTTGATATTTTTTTGTCAATAATATATTCTTTATTGTAAGGAGTGAATGCAATGGAGAATAAAAAAATTGCTGAGTTGGGCAAATTACTTTTCGATACAAAGACCATTCGAATTTTAGAAACAATAAAAGATCAAGCCTTAACAACAAAAGAAATCGCTGCTTCTTTAAATGAAAAAACCTCGAATTTATACTATCCCATTAAAAAATTACACGAAGCTGAATTAATCTTTGTAGAAAAAGAAGAACGAGTAAAAAATATCATTGAAAAAAGATATCGGAGTAGCACTAGTATGGAAGAAGACACGTTATCGATTGAGGGTGATTTTCTTAAGAATAACTACGAAGATTTAGTGAAATGGGTCATGCTAGAGGTAAACAAATCTCTCTCGAACCTAGCTGAGGATGTATCTAATGATTCAGAATATGGTACAGCCGAATTCAGCATGGTGGAAAAGAAGCTGAGTTATGAAAACTGGAAGCAGTTAAATGAATATATTAGAGAGTATATTGACAATCACGAAGAAGACGATGAGGATGGAAATGTATATAAATTCTTTATATCCTCTTATAAAGAATAGAGTTATCTAAAAAAACTGCTCATCCCTTTTTAATTGGGATGAGCAGTTTTTTAAATCATTTTATCTGTATGCAAGTCTAGCATTAATATTTCTACCACTGAGGTGGACAAAGCGTGTGTGATTTTCTTTATGATAATTCATGAATCGTAACTTCACTTCGAACCATGAAGCGAATGTTCCATCGTGATTGACCGATTCCTTTTGAAATGTAAAACGTTCCATTTGAATGTACATGCTGGCCTTTATAAATTCCCCTTTTTGCTAATCTTCCCATGTCGGCAACTTTAAATAAAAAAGGGACATTTACTTGTTTTCCATGCAGGTGGCCTGAAACAAGCATCGTATAAGACTCTTTTAAATCATCCACTATGTCAGGGTCATGGGTCAAAACAAGAATATCTTTATTAAGAGGATTGGAAAATTGGAAACTCCGCTTTATATCATGGCGCCCTTGGCAGAAGTCATCAATTCCTACAATAAATAAATCTTCTTTTTCTACATACTCATTTTTTAACAAATGAACCTGATACTTACGTAAAACATCTTCCAGTTTATGAACCTCTTCAATATATCGATCATGATTACCTAGTACAGCATACGTTTCTACACCTGTTTGCTGTATCATGGTTAAGAAGCGCTCTAGCTTAGGGAATTCTTTTTCATTTTTATCAATAAAGTCCCCTGTTAAAAACACATAATCAGGCTGTTCATCTTCAATCAGTTGTTTAAGTGTTGTGATAGGTACACGTAAATGCTTAATATGAAGATCACTGATTTGAATAACCTTCTTTTTTGCCTTACTATCCCACTTCACACGCTCTACCTTCAACCATCTAGTAGGAAGTAGAAACAATACATCCCATACGATGGCCACAGCTAATACGCTTATAATAATAATTAATACAATCTCCAAATTGATTCACCTACTGATTATTTTAACTGTATATAATATTCTATAAAACTATCTTGAAAATAGAAGCTATAATCCTACTTCTTTTTCGCTCCATTCCCAAAACGTTTTTGCCAGTTGCTCATCATTTGCCATATTGGTAATAGGGGCAATGGATTCATTATAGTAATAGTCGCCACTCTGTCCTTCTACTTCAGGGCTAGTTGCTAAATAAATAGCAGTACTTGCTCCCTTTTCAGGTGAACGAAAGAATGGGCTTAAAAAAATCATGACACGCTTACCAAAGCCTGTATTTCTATTCACACCTAGACTAGTAGCTACCGCACCAGGATGAACAGCATTAACCGTAACACTACTATTCTTAAGTCTTCTTGCTAGCTCTTTCGTAAACAACACATTTGCAAGTTTTGATTGACCGTACGCTTTCATAACATTGTAGCTATTGGTTAAATGAGGGTCATCAAAATGAATTTTCCCCCACTTATGCGCTCCAGATGACACAACAACAATTCGACCAGCTTCTGCATGCTGTAAGGACTCTATCAGTAAATTTGTTAACAAGAAGTGTCCTAGATGATTCACTCCTAGTTGTGCTTCGAAACCATCCTTCGTTTCCTCTCGTTTTAAATGAACAACACCTGCATTATTCACAAGAATATCTAATTTGCCATAACGTTGTTTGAAATCACTAGCAAATGATCGAATACTATCCAAGTTCCCTAAGTCACAAATCATTAAATCAATTGCTTCCGATTGGCTATCCTGTTTAGCCACCTCTAGTGCGGCCTGTCCTCTTGCTTCATTTCGACAAGCCATTACAACATGTATTCCTTGTTTAGCTAATTGAGTTGTCGTAGCTAAACCCATACCTGCATTCGCACCTGTTACTATCGCTATTTTATGCATACATTAATCCCCTTTGTAAGAAATGCTCGGGGCGCTTCTATCAACTCCGAGGCTTAAGCAAAGCTTTTGAGTGACGAATTTAGCCACAGAGAGGATTTGCTTAAGACCCTGAGGAAGTAACCGCTGGAGCTAGATATTAGGAAATGCGCAAAAGCCATTTTTATGAAAAAAGAGGCGAAATCATGGTTGATTCCGCCCTGCTTCACACGTTTTTTATTAATAGATTAGAGAAAGAAAATCTTCTCGGGATATACGACCAAGATAATGGGAGATATCCAAGTCTTGAATCGCCTCATCGATAGAGGAACGATCGTAACGTGTTCCAATTAAACGATTTTCAATTTCGCTTACATCTCCTACACCAAAGAAATCACCATAAATTTTCGCATTCTCAATGTTTCCTTTTTTCACATCAAGACGTACGTCTACTGTACCACCATCGAAACGGTGAGAATGTTGAATGTTTGCAGCTGGTGATTTTCCATAGTTCCATTCCCACTTCTGATATCGTTCTTCAGAAAGCTCATGGATTTTCTTCCAGTCCTCTTCTGTTAGCTTATATTGTGGTACTTCTTCAATGGATTGAACATCGAAAATGTAGCGAAGAAGCATGTCCTTGAAAGCCTGCATAGACATACTTTCATCTAATTCATCTGAAATATTTGCTACTCGACTTCGAATCGACTTAATACCTTTTGAGCGGATCTTTTCGGACTTCACACGTAACGCAGATACAACGTTTTCGATTTCAGAATCGAACATCAGTGTACCATGACTAAACATGCGACCTTTCGTTGAGAACTGAGCGTTACCTGATATTTTACGGCCATCTTCTAACTGGACATCATTACGACCAGAAAGCTCTGCCTTCACACCTACTTTTTGAAGAGCGTCTGTAACTGGCTTTGTAAACTTAGCAAAATCATGAAAACTATTGCCATCATCCTTCGTTAAGAAGCTGAAGTTCAAGTTTCCTAAATCATGATATACAGCACCGCCACCAGATAAGCGACGAACAACATGAATCCCATGTTCCTCCACATAATCGGTGTTAATTTCCTCAATAGTGTTTTGATTTTTTCCAATGATAATTGACGGCTCGTTTATATAGAACAGGAGATATGTATTGTTATTGTCTATATCTAAATTTTTCAACACATACTCTTCAATCGCTAGGTTAATTCGTGGATCTGTAATTCCCTCATTATCTACAAATAACATCATAACCAGTTTCCTCCTTCATTTCAGTCAACCTTTTCTTTTCTTATTGTACTTGAAAGACATTATACCTTCAATTCTAATGGTCTCATCGACCCATTTTATTCGGTTTCCCAAGTTAATCCTTCATCACAAAGTCGAACCGTACCATCAAATTTCTTACTGGCCTCATCCTGAAGCTTTGTCACATCTCCAAAGTGGGGTAGGTGGCTAAGCCACAGTTCTTTAACATTTGCTTCCTTAGCAATATGCGCACATTCCGTGCTCGTCATGTGCCCTGGTTTTGACCCATCCATTCCCTCATAAAAATTACTATCGGTAATCAATAAATCAGCACCTTGGCTGAACGGTATAAATGATTCATTGTAACTTGAATCTGCTGTGTACACGACTGTATGTTTTCCATCAGTGATATTCATCGCATAGCATGGTACAGGATGGTTCGTTTTCAGGAATGTTATGGTAAAAGGTCCAATTTCAATGGATTGAGTAGGATCATACTGAATGCCTACTGTAAATTCATGACTTAATGTTTGGAAGGAAGCTTCATCTTCATTGTGACCGTAAATCGGCAATTGTTTATCCGTCTTTGCCAAGATGTTCTGAACCTTCCACGCATACTGCATCACACCAATATCAGCGATATGATCAAAGTGATAATGTGAAATGATAATAGCATTCAAATCCATAACATCCATCTTGGATTGCAATCTAGATAAAGCGCCACTCCCACAATCCACTAATAACGAGAATCCCTCTGATGAAAAAATGTAACTAGACGTAGCTCCATTGGCCGCAGGGTAGCCACCCCAAAATCCATTCACTGTTACTTTCATTGTCCTGCCTCCTATAATTAATTGTTGTAGTATTGATACTGCTATAACGCTTAAATCCTAGTATATCAATGAATTTACAGAAAAATAAAAAAAGTACAAGTTGTTATAATACAAATGGTTGTAATTCCAATTCTGTTGTAATACAATAAATATACACAAACTCATTGGAGGGATTTTCAATTATGATGAACGCTCTTGAATTTTTCAAAAACCTACCGGACAAAAAATGTGCAAAATGCGGAAATGCATATAAGGAACAAGCAGATTGCTACGGCAACCTTTGCGAAAACTGTGATGACCCAGCAAGATAGGCACACTAATTTCTATAGTTCATGTTGCCCCACAGCCTAGACTCTAAACACCTTCTTAGAAAAATCACCACTACACTACACATACAAACAACTCAAAAACTTTCCTTAATGGGCGGATAGCGTAATGCTATCCGCTTTTTACTATTGTATAACAGTTATGTTAAGCGTAGATTTCGTTTGAATTGATCATAAGATAAGAGCAATTGAACTATATAAAAAGTGCCTTTGAAGTAATTACTTCAAAGGCACCGTTATTACATAGGGATTGCCATCGGTTTTGTAGTAGACGTACGCTTTTTTAATGTGTGTGGAAATATATAATCTTCCCGTTTATGTCTTCCTCGTTGTTCAATCTGTTGAATAAGTATTTCTACACATTTTTCCGCCATCTCTACTACCGGTTGTTCAACCGTTGTTATCGATGGGTTCATAAGTTTAGAAATTGTCTGATTATCAAACCCAACTACTGCTAAATCATCCGGAATACTAACCCCGTTATTCATAGCTTCATAGATAATACCAGCAGCCACTTCATCAGATCCTGTAAAAATTCCATCAATAGTTGCATCTTCCTGTTGGATAGATTGGAAGATTTCCCGACCACTCTCTACATCAACAGCTTGATTAAAATCGTCATGCTCCACAAAAGAAACATTATATTGTTGAACCGCTTTCATAAATCCTCTGCGACGAGATAAGGCAATGGAACTATCCATCCCTCCACTTAGAAAAGCAAGCTTTTCACATCCTTGTTCAATTAAATGTGTCGTCGCATCATAGGCTGCTTCTTGTTGATCAATATAGATGATTGAGGTATTAGCTTCCTCAATATTTTCATTACATAACACAATCGGCCCTGAAGGTAAGTATTCTTCTATAGCTGACCATTCGTTATGGACAGAAGTCATAATCATACCATCCACTTGCTTGGTACGTAATAGTTCTAAGTAATCTAGCTCTTTTTGTGAAGAGTAGTGTGTTTGACATATTATAACCTGATATCCCCATTCAGACGCTTTCTTTTCCATCGCTTCAATCATATGACTAAAAAAAGGATTGGTGATGCGGGGTAGCAGAATGGCAATGGTCTCCGTTTTTTGACTACGAAGTCTCCGAGCCGATGAGTTAGGCACATATCCAAGATCCCTCATCGCACCCACTACTCGCTGCCGCTTCTCATCACAAACATAAGGTTGATCATTAATCACCCTTGAAACCGTTGTCCTCGACAAGCCGGCATGCCTTGCAACATCCTCAATAGTTGGCAAAACAAACTCCTCCTGCTCATTAGTAAAATCACGAATTTGAAACCGTTTTCATAGTTAAAATTTTACTAGTCTTTTGGTAATAACGCAATATGAAATTGTGAGTTATGGTGATAGAGAGAGAAGGGCAGCCGATACATATAGGGCTCTTGCTTAATATGCGTGTGTTTCCTCCTGATATGCGTAGCTTTCCTCCTGATATTGGTGTTACGTCAAGAATTCAGACACACTTGACTTTATTTTTTGCACCCAAAAGCCTTTGATCACTAATACAAAAACCCACACTACATAAGTGTGGGTTATCAATCTCGTCCATTATGAATCTAAATATTGCAAAACACGCTGGACTGCTTCTTCGCCTTGATCGATGCAATCTGGTACGCCTAAGCCGTGGTAGGAAGCTCCGGCTAGGTAGACCCCTGGTAGTTCATCTCGCAAGGATTGTTCAATGTGTTCCATACGCTCTTTGTGGCCTATGGTGTATTGAGCTCTTGAGTTTCTCCACCTTGTGATGACAGAGAATTCAGGGGGCTCGGTAATGTTCATAGTCTTGTTAAGGTCATTCAAAACAATTTCTTCTATTTCCTTATCTGATAATGATACGACTTCCTGGTCATCTGGCTTTCCAACATATGCGCGTAGAAGGGCTTTTCCTTCTGGTGTTGTGTGGGGCCATTTTTTATGCGTCCATGTACACGCCGTGATTCGATAGTCACTATTGCGTGATACTAAAAAGCCTGATCCATCAATATCTTTTTGAATAGCGGATTGATCAAATGCTAGTGCAACATTTGCAACAGATGTTGCTGGCATCTCCGCTAATGGGGCCATGAAGTCATACTGGGTGAGCATGCGCTGCGCACGGTAGTGAGGTGTCGTAATGACAACACTATCTGCATATTCCACTTCCCCTGAGCTTAAAAGAAGATGATAGCCTTCTTCTTTTTTCTCAATATGATCAACTGCCGTATTTAACTGTACTGTTCCTTCATCCAATTTCGAATGAACTGCATCTACTAAGGAACTCAATCCCGTATCAAGGGTTCGAAACACACTTGGCTTCTTATCAGACTTTTTCTTCTTGGGAACGGTTTGCTTTAAACCTTTTACAATACTTCCGTGCTTTTGCTCTAGTTCGTAAAAGTTCGGGAAGGTAGCCATTAAGCTTAGCTGATCAATATCACCTGAATAAATACCGGATAGAAGAGGTTCAATTAAGTTATCCACTACCTCATCTCCAAGTCGATACCTGAAAAATTTCCCCAGAGATTGATCTCCATTCGGTTTTGAAGGCTTTTTCACAAAGTCTCCAGCTGCTCTTAGTTTACCTAGTGGTGAAAAAAGGCCTGAGAACAAAAAGGGGCTTACTTGAGTTGGTATTCCCATAAATGAACCATGTGGAATTTCATTGAGTTTTCCTTTTGCTAACACATAAGACTTTCCAGTAGATACCGGAACAATATGGTCTTCCATGCCGA
Organism: Pontibacillus yanchengensis Y32; assembly: GCF_000770635.1. Lineage (GTDB taxonomy): Bacteria > Bacillota > Bacilli > Bacillales > BH030062 > Pontibacillus > Pontibacillus yanchengensis. Next base: position 12,079 of record NZ_AVBF01000057.1, on the reverse strand, counting down.
CTTCTTCAATCAAACGGAATACACTTTTCTTCCTTGCCAATAAAGAGTCTGGACCTCGTTCAATGGTGAATCCATCTTTTTGCTCGGTATGAATCATGCCTCCCAAGTGATTGCTAGCCTCTATAACTCGCACCTGGTAAGGAAGTCCTTGCTCTTTAATTTGCTTTTGTAGATAGTAGGCGGTAGAAAGTCCGGTTATGCCACCGCCTATGACAACAATGTTTTTTTGGTCTGTCATTGATATCCCCTACTTCTGAGCTTTGTTTAGCACGACATTGGCTAATGTTTGGATGAATAATGGGTGAACATTTGGCATTTCAGGACGATAGTAACTAGCGCCTAATTCATCACAAACAACTTTACACTCATAGTCATTATCGTATAAGACTTCCAAATGATCAGAAACGAAACCAACTGGTGCATAGACAAAAGTACGATACCCTTTTTCATGGTATAGGTCACGTGTTAGGTCCTGCACATCTGGTCCAATCCATGGGTCAGGTGTATTTCCTTCACTTTGCCAGCCAATTTCATAGTTTTGAATCTGCAGTTGATCTGCGATTAATTTTGCAGTTGTTTTTAACTGTTCAGGATACGGATCGCCATCTTGTAAAATCTTCAAAGGCAGGCTGTGGGCGGAAACAACAAGAACGGCATTCTTACGCTCTTCCCCAGACATTTGATCATACACTTTTTGAATGGAATCAGACCAATACTCGATAAAGCCTGGCTCATCGTACCAGCTCTCAACTGAATGAATCGTCGTGACACCTAATTTTTCTGCTTCTTCAATTGCACGACCATTATAGGATTTCACGCTAAATGTAGAATAATGAGGAGCTAGTACAATGGATACCGCTTCTTCAATTCCATCATCAGCCATTTGTTGAACCGCATCTTCAATAAATGGATCAATGTGCTTTAAGCCAATGTATAATTTGAACTCTATATCATCTTGCATTTCGTTTAATTTCGATTGAAGTGCTTCTGCTTGCTCGTCTGTTATTCGTGCCAGAGGAGAAATACCGCCAATTGCGTTGTAACGCTCACGTAAATCCTCTAACGCTTCTGGAGATGGCTTACGACCTTTACGAATATGAGTATAGTACCGCTCTAAATCATCTTCTTTGTATGGTGTGCCATAAGCCATTACTAGTAAGCCCATTGTTTTTTTTGCCATATTTAACACCTCTTCCAAGCTTTTATTAAACGGTTATGATTTTTTTGAATAGTCATGAACGAATTTAGTCAAGCGTTTCAGTGTCTCTGGTTTGACCTCAGGGAAAACGCCATGTCCAAGGTTAAAGACATATCCTGGTTGTTGCATGCCTTGGTCTAGAATTTCTTTTGTACGACTTTCGATCGTATCCCAGTCTGCTAGAAGCACTGCTGGATCAAGGTTTCCTTGTAAAGTTTTCTGGATACCCATCTCTCGTGCTTCTTGAATGGAAGTACGCCAGTCTAAGCCAAGTACATCAATCGGAAGGTCATTCCATTCTTTCGCCAGGTGACCTGCACCAACCCCAAATGTAATAAGCGGAACATTTTCTTCACGAAGTTCTGAGAAAATACGATCCATTACAGGCTTGATGAAGAAGCGATAATCTTGAACATTTAGTGCTCCAACCCAGGAGTCAAAGATTTGAATGGCCTTAGCTCCCGCATGAATTTGAGCACGTACGTAACGGATTGTCATGTCCGCTAGTTTATCCATTAGTAAAAACCACGTCTCTGGCTGACTGTACATCATCGCCTTGGTCTTATTGTAGTTTTTGGAAGGGCCACCCTCAATCATATAGCTTGCAAGTGTAAACGGTGCACCACTAAATCCAATTAAAGGGACATTGAGTTGCTCACGTGTTAGTAAGCGAATCGTGTCTAATACGTACGGCACATCCTCTTCTGGATTAATCTCTCCTAGTTTCTCAACATCCAATTTCGTACGAATCGGGTCATCAATTACTGGTCCTACACCTTTTTTAATCTCAACATCTACCCCGATAGAAGGAAGTGGAGACATGATATCCTTATATAAAATAGCCGCATCTACGTCATACTGTTCAACAGGTAAACGAGTCACGTACGCGCATAATTCCGGCTGATGGGTTATTTCAAATAATGAATACTTCTCTTTCAATGCATTGTATTCAGGTTGGGAACGTCCAGCTTGTCTCATAAACCAAACCGGTACGTGATCTGTCTCCTCGCCTCTAAACGCTTTAAGTATTGTGTCATTAAAAGTTGTCATTGGTTCTCACCTTTCACATCGATCCTAAAATTGCTCTTTTATCAATATAACGATTTATAAACGTTGTGTATAGAGAAATGAGCATATTGTCATGAATTTGCCCTAATTCGATGGGTTGTATTTTTTTATTCCATTACCCATTGTACACATTTATTTCATAAAAAGAAAAGTGCAAGCGCCCGGTTAGCGACGTATGGGCTGGACTGAGCCGTAGGAGATAAAGGCAACACGAAAACGTGCGTGATTCGATGTTAACTTATCGGACGGAGGCGAGGGAAGCACACTAGTCGCTGGGCGCTGGAGCTAGACATGTATGAACAACAACTTATGATTTCTCTTCATTAAATAAAAAGAAGATGCTGATATCAGCACCTTCTTTCGTATATTTTTACCATTCCCATTTCACTTCAACAGCATTAGAAGGCTTCCCTTCTACTTTCGTTAATGGGTTATAAGGGACGACATAGTATGTTTCTTCGTGGAAAACACTAACTCCTTTAACGGTGTATTCCCCTTGTCCTGTTACTTCGTCAATAAAGGAATCGTCTCCTGTTTCTTGACGATAAATACGATACACTACGCGATCGTCTTCTCCAGTAGTCCATTTTAATTTGGCCGTTACAGAAAATGCCCCCACATCAAGATTTCCTTCAAGCGAGTCTATGGTTGGTAATGAAATCGGTTTTTGAAGTTCTTCAACGTTATCTGGCTTCACAAACACTTCTTGCAGCTTATTCGTTTGATCCACTTTTGATAGAATATCCTTCATTAATCTTGTTGGATAAGCACTTCCACCATTCAAATAGTGTTCCTTATCAATTTCATCATACCCCATCCACACTGCCCCTACATACTGAGGTGTGTAGCCTACGAACCATGCATCATTGGTTTTCCCAGGAGCAAATTGATGCTGTGTCGAGCCTGTTTTCCCTGCTAAAGCTTTTTCATACGAACCTTGCTGACCTGTACCATCTTTTACGACAGACTCAAGCATTCTTGTCATATCCCAAGCTGTTTGTGGCTTAAATACTTGCTTGGTTTTCGAACTAGAATGAGAGACTAATTCATCTTCATCATTGTACACTTGTAAAATAGTATGAGGCTCTATTACTTCCCCTTTATGTGCAAAGGTTCGATATGCTTTTACGAGATCAATAGGTGTGACGCCTTCAGATAATCCTCCCAGTGCAATACCCAGACCATTTTCTGATAGGTTCATGTCCATTTTTGATAAATAATTTTTGGAATAATCGATTCCGATTTCATTGAGTAGCCACACTGCTGGAGCGTTTTTCGATTGCATTAATGCTTCATACATCGAAATCGAACCAGCATAACGATTGTCATAGTTTTTTGGTGTGTAATCTCCATAACTCCTCTTTTGATCAACAAGAAGGGAATAGGGTTCATACTCATCTAGTTCAAGAGCTGGTCCATACACAGCTAACGGTTTCATGACAGATCCAGGCTGTTGCTTCACAAAGATACGATTCAAATCACCTTTTTTGTAATCTCTTGCTCCATGTGCAGCGACAATCACACCTGTCTTTTCATCCATGAGTAAAAACGTCCCTTCCACACCAGGCTTAGACCCAGGATAGAATTGATCATTTTGCATAGCGTTATAGGAGATTTCCTGAATATTTTCATCCACTCCTACTACGATACGGTAGCCGCCCTCATACAACTCTTCATCACTTAACTCATATTCATTCTTTGCCTCTTTCACTACCATATCTAAATAGCTGGATAGCCAAGGCTTTTTCTCTGGATTACCTAATTCTAGATTAATAGCTTTTCGCTGTAGCTTTACGGCTTCTTCTGCTGTAAGATAGCCCGTATCGTTCATACGCTGGATAACGATGTTGCGTCGTTCCTTGGCTCGCTCAGGATGCTCTGAGGGATCGTAATAATTTGGCCCCTTCGGTAAAGCTGCCAACAACGCTCCTTCTTCGCGGGTAAGTTTCGTAGCAGGTTTATTGAAAAAATATTGAGAGGCCGTCTCTATCCCGTACAACCCTTCCCCAAAATAAATAGTATTTAAGTAATACTGTAAAATCCGCTCCTTACTCACATTTCGCTCTAAATAAAGAGAAGCCATAATTTCTTTAAATTTCCTTGACCACGTTTTATCATTTGTTAAAAATAAGTTCTTGGCCAACTGTTGGGTAATGGTGCTTCCACCCTCTACCTTTTTCATTGCAATTAAATCTCTATAGATCGCCCGAAGCGTTGCTTTAAAATCAACACCAGCATGATCATAAAAACGACTATCTTCTATTGCAATAAACGAATGTTGTACATGTTGTGGAACTTGATCAATAGGTACGACTATTCGATTTTGCCTATATAATTTTCCTAGTTCTTGTCCTTCTTCATCCACTATTGTCGTCGCCTCATCCAGTACAAACAGACGTTCATCGACAACCTGTTTACCGCCAAATAATAGCCCATAGTACCCTATGATAGATAGAAACATAAGGGCTACGACAAATAGGATTGGCCATTTCCATTTTGTTTCTTTGAACCAATTTATAAATTCTTCTTTTTTCCATTCCATGCTGTTCACCTCTAAAGGAGTCACAATTAATAAATGCTTATTCTATTATACGCTACTCGTCCTAATTTCAGAAATAGTATCGTCACCTCTAGCTTGCTTTTCAAATCCAGACATTGCTAAACTAAGAGTAGGAAAGGGGTTTCTTATATGAATGTATATTTAACAAGTGGAACATATGATTATTTGCGCACAATACAAGAGGACCACCCCGAGCAACCTGTTTTCTTAATGAATGGAGAAGACAACACCGTTGCTTACACAGAAGGGGACAACATTTTTCAAGAACCGCATGTTTATGAGGTAGTCGATCAGGAAGGCACATTCGAACATAGTGGTTACGTTGTAATGAATAACATTCCTGTAACGGACGAAGGACGCCCATTATTTGAAGACCGCTTCAAAAACCGTGCCGGCGCCATTGAAGATTCACCAGGTTTTCAGGCAATTCGCATTTTACGCCCAACCCAAGGCAACACATACACGGTTTTAACACTCTGGAAAGACGTTCAAAGCTTTGAAGATTGGAAGAACTCCCAAGCCTTTGAAAAAGCACACAAAAACTCAGGCCCGCAAAGCGAAGAAAAACCATCTTATGTTGCTGGACCTGCTTACTTAACAAAATATCATGTGATTGGTGAAGAATAATGAAAAAAGGAGCAACTCTCCATAAAGCAAGAGTTGCTCCTTTTCTATTTTATCTTCTCGAACAAACCTTATTACTCAGATAAGATATACCAAATAACAAAAGTCCAAATAGCAACCCAAATACGATAAATGGTAAGAATACTATTAATAAATAAACGAGAGGATCTGGTAGGAGAAAATAAGACAGCAAACTGAACAAGATAATCGAAAAGATAGTAAGTGCTAGTTTGGTTCTTCGTTTCATACTCCTACAAATAGAACATAATAGGATTCCAGAAGTTACTATAAAGTTCTGCCACCTAACACTGACAAACCATTAAATGATTCCCATCAGGATCTTTAAAGTTAAAAAAATGGTCATGCTGAATCTCGGTAAGGATTTCAACTTTCTTATCTTTCATAAATTGATACGCTTCTTGGATGTTTGACGTATTCAAATGAAAGGCAGGCATTTGAAAAGTTTTTTCTTCCGAATAAATTTTACTGTCTAATACAATTCCTGTGCCTTTCATTGGAATTACATAAAGATGACCAAACTGGATTTCCCCATCAGCTGGTACACCTAAAATATCACAATACCAATCTCGCGCTTTTTCAATATTACTTACAGGGATAAAAACAGTTCCGATTTCTGAATGAATAGGACTCGACACTAAAAACCTCCTAGAATTTTACTTAAATACTCTGCATTTTTCATTCTAGGTCTACTTTAGTAATCCTTCTTTATCCAGAAAAAAATACAAAAGCTGACAAAACAGAGTATGCGATTATGACTCCAATACCAAATAGCACACCAAGCCAACTAGGCCCACCAGCTTTAGCAAGATCTTCTTTATACAAAGCACCCTTCTTCTCTTTTAACTTGGCAATCTTTCGTTTGGCTTCCTTATAATAAAGCACATTTCCGAATAACCCTAAACCAAGTGCCGTTCCTAACCCTATAAGGTTGTCATAGTAAATCAATCCTTCTCCTACCCCATACACAATTGCATCCAAAACAAAGAATATCCCTACTATGACCAATAAGGGAGTGTACATTTTTCGGTAAGATACCCACATCAAACTTAAAAAGAGAGCGGCAAAATTTATACTAACCGTACGCACATACCCCTTATCCAGTCCCCATCGATCTCGATAAATATCTGAATTATCTCCAACAAAATATAAAAGAGCCTGTTGTTCAGTCATTTCCCCATCTTTAGGTTCTTCTTCCTCTGACTGTTCCTTATATACAGAACGTCCACAAGCGGGGCAAACCTTTACTCCTTCTTGTAAATACTCACCGCAATATTCACAGTTCATCTTCTAACCACCTTTAATTACTTTTCCTGATAAAAATGGTAACATATGAAAACATAAAGATAATGATTATTTATTAAGAACAAAAGCTTAGGGCACCCGTTTAGCGACACATATGTTGCGACCCACACGATGTGAGTTGGTTCGATGTTGCTGCACGAGGCGGGCCTACGGGAGGTAGGTCAGTTCGATTAAAATCGCTGCATGATGCAGCGATTTTAATCGAACCTCCTTCAACCCAAAACTTCCCCTGATTCCATAGGAGATAAAGGCAACACGATTCGATGTTGACTTATCGTAAGGAGGAGCAGGAAGTTTGCTAGGCGCTGGAGCTGGAAGTGGTCCATTCACTTTTTTTTAGTTCTACAAAAGCGTTGAATTTTATAATACTTAAGACGACAAAAAACACTAAGAGTAATTAGTACTCTTAGTGTTTCTATGCATATATTTCTCTATAATTTTTTTAATTCCTTACGCATCCACATGTGCATAACAAAAATAACCGTAAAAGCGATAAGAGAGAGAAAAGGTATGGTAATAAATCCAAGTAGGTTAATATATTCTCCATCACATGGGACAACTCCACAGCTACTACTCTCGGCATGTAACGCAGGTATTTTTTGAAGACCATAATGGTAGGCTGCTATAACGATGCCTATCCCACTTAAATATAGACCTGCCTGGGCATATCGTAAGTCTTTATGGAACAATGCCAATCCATATAATAGTACTTGTGGATACATAAGAATCCTCTGATACCAGCACTTTTCACAAGGGATGAAATTCAACACTTCTGAAAAGAACAAACTCCCAAATGTTGCGAGGAAAGCTTGAAACCATGTTATAAATAAAAGAATTTCAACTTTTTTCTTCATCACTCAACACCCTATTACATTATATTGATGAGTCTAGTATATCGAACTCTTACGGAACTCGCTATCCTTAAAAAAAAATGAATTTTATTGGAGGGAAATGAAGGGAAGGAAGAAATAACGGAAGAATGTAATAAAGTAACGCCTGTTTCTATAGTAAAGGGGACTTCCCATCCACATTAGGAGGTAATTAAATGAGTGCTAGCATGCTAGGTTTAGCATCCATCATTTTTCCATTTATTATTGTAATATTGGTGATAATCGGTTTTTATAAAGCGTTTGTTAAAAAGAAAGATGTTTCTGCGTATTACACCCCATTCGACGAAATTACTGGTCAAACAGAAGTGACCTTTCATGAAGAACAAGAAGTGGTTAGTGAAGAAGATGAAGATGGGAGAGACGATCAACATAAAAACAAAAAAGACTCTAAGTAATATTTTTAGGAAGAATGACTGACTTACTAGAAGTAAGGACCTGAATAGTTAATAAGAGAAAAGGCAAGGAGGTATTGACACCTCTTTGCCTTTTTCAGATATTATAAACTCTATTCATACGCACAATAAAACCTTACCCTTTTTTGAACAATCCATTCTTATGCGCATACACTGCAGCTTGTGTGCGATCTTGGACAGCTAATTTACTTAAAATATTACTTACATGTGTTTTAACCGTTTTTATTCCAATATATAACTTGTCGCTTATCTCTTGATTGGTTAAACCATCGCCAATACACATCAAAACTTCTAGCTCTCTTCCTGTTAGTTCTTCATGAGGCTTTCTTTCTTGTGAACGAAACCGTGTCATCATTTTATTAGCCACTTTAGGTTCAATGTAGGTTTCTCCCTTTGCAGCCTTTTTTATTGCGTCGGCAATCTGGTCTGCTGAGGAGGTTTTTAGCATGTAACTAAAGGCTCCTGCCTCTAGCGCTGGAAAAACTTTTTCGTCATCATAATAGCTTGTAAGAATTATAATCTTGCAAGTTGGTAGTTCCTTCATAATTTGTTCCGTTGCCTCTATCCCATTGCCATTTTCCATGATTAGATCCATAAGGACGACGTCTGGCTTTTCTTCCAAAACAAGCTTAGCTCCTTGATGACCACTTGAGGCTTCACCTACAATATCTAACTCTTCTTCCGTCATTAAATATGCAATTACCCCTTTTCGAACAACATCATGATCATCCACCACGACAACTCGTATCTGATTACTCATAAGCACGCTCCTCCTGTACCGGAATTCGAATATCAATATATGTGCCTGCATGTGGCTTAGAACGAATAGCAAATGTTCCACCTATTTCTTCACAACGCTCCCGCATCGTCTTTAAACCGTATGACATTTTCTTATCTTGATCTAGTTCGAACCCTTTCCCATTATCTCCAATGTGAAGAAATAATTCTTGATGGCGTATATGTAAAGAAACGGTCACTTCTGTAGCTTCTGAATGTCGTAAAATATTTGATAGAGCTTCCTGTACAATGCGAAATAAATGTTCCTCTGCTCCATCAGATATTCCTACGGCTTCATCCATATCAAGATTAAAATCGATTTGGCACTTTTGTTTAAGTTCTTCAATTAAATTTTGAACACCTTGATGCAACGGTTCACCTGATAGATGAACAGGTCTTAAATGGAGCAATAAAGCCCTCATCTCTGTTTGTGCCTGTAAGGCCATCGACGTAATTTCCTCAAGCTGTTGCTTCGCTTTTGCAGGGTCTTTTTCAAATAAACGCAATGTAGCCTGTGACATCATCGTCAGCGCAAACAACTGCTGACTTACAGCATCATGTAAATCTCTAGCAAGCCTTTGTCGCTCCTCAATCGTTGCAGCTTTATGAGCTGATTTAGCGTACTCAGATTTCTCATCAGCCATTCTCTGCAACGACTTAACCTGACTCTTAAGCTTTTTGGCAAGTTCATTCAATTCTGTACCTATTCGAGATATTTCATCATCAGGGGTTAACCGTATAGAAGAGCCATAATTGCCTTGAGATAATGATGTTATGAGAGTAGAAATCCCTCCTAATCGTTCCTTCATATCGCTACTTGATTGAAATCCTACATATAACGAAACTAAAAATGAAACGAAAACCATGCTCCCTATAAATAGAAAGATAGCTGATGCTGATAACCAGGAAGGTTCATAAGTCACATAGATAGCTAGAAAGAAAGATAACAAGATCATTGTGGTTAAAAATAAAGCATACAAATGGGAACGTATGAATTTATATCGAATGCTATTCAACTTTTTCAACATCTAAATCACCTACACTCTATCTACTTTAATATCACCAATTTTGAAATGAACCTCTAAATCCAACTTCCTTGTAGCATCTTCATATCCAGGTGTTTTAAAATGAATATTACGATTAAGCCCCTCTGATTTCTCATCCAAAACTCTAATATCCCCTGTTTTAATAGTCGCATGAATTCGAAAATCAACGTTCTCGGGTACAATGATTTTCACATCACCAATGACACCAGATATACTGATAGACGTTTCTTGATCCGGTATAAAAGCTTTCGTGAAATCGACATGGTAGTCACCAATGACATTCCATAACTCCATTGATTCCACATTCCAGTTTGGTTGATCAAATCGATGATCTCCTATAGCTACGTTCCGCTTTTTCTTTCCTTTTTTCTTATTATATTCAGCAACATCGTCATCATCATCAGTAGATATATATACTCTTGGTTTCTTTGATGGCGTGAAGAAGCTAATCCCTATATAAATGAATAGCAATGGCCATAAACGCCAGAAATCTAAAAATGCAAATTCAATATATTCAAACCGATCTGCTATCAACAACCCACCAAATATCAGCAGAAATGATCCAAAGCCAAAACCGTCTCTATTTCCTCGAATGGTGTCTATAATAATAAGCAACCCCATACCAAAAATGAAAAATGGATAGCTAAAATAGAAAGCATTCGATATTTCCAGGGAAATAATGTCGAGGTTTGTCAATATCAGAAATGCACCTAAAGCTATAAAGCCGAGTGCGATGATATACGTAAACAGATTATGTTTTTTCATTTGTATCATCCTTTATCCGAAGGGAAAATGATCTATTCTATCTTATTAGATACTTAAGCCATTTCCCCTTTTATTATGAAGGAATTTATCTACTTGATTCCTGTTACTACCTATTATAGTTGAGATACAAACAAGCACACACATGCTACAGGATGTTTTCTTCTCGGTCTCTAGGCGGAGAAAAAAGTCGCAAGGTACTAAGAACTCTGTGTAGAGCTATCCAAACCATTACGAACACGATTCCAAATAGAAAACCTCCTATCACATCTGTGAGATAATGAGCTGATAAGATATAACGAGTGATCCCTATAAAAAAAACAAGGATAAATGTACTAATGCTTATTAGTAATTTGAATGTTTCAGATTGAATATATCGTGTAACAAAATAAGCAGCCAAACTGTAACAAATAACAGCCACCATAGCATGTCCACTCGGAAAACTGTACCCTGCATCGTGAATTGATTCTATACTAGATGGGCGATCTCGTTTAACAATACCTTTAATTGCTTCGTTCAACTCATTTCCGAAATAAACCCCAAGGAACATCATACTTGCTGCTAACCAAGCTCGCTTCACAAGCAAGAAGCCAACTATTAATAAGGTGAACACAATCACAACTCTTCGTGATCCTAGATCAGTTATGTAATGGAAAAGCTTTCCCACCACATCATGAAAAATGACACCTGACCATATATCAAAAGGTAATTGTTCTCCCTTACCAACAAATATTGAAAGCGTCATTGCCAATCCAAGGATGAATAGAAATAAAGATATTGCCACGAGATTAGATTTTTTTCGATAAATTTGACTCATTTCACACCTCCTTCTTTTCTCATTCTATCCTTATTTTAGGAATATGTTTAGATTCTTTTTAGATGGGAATTTTATATATGTGCAAAAAATATTTATTGAGGTGATGAAGAGATGGACGCAAAACTACAAGAACTAATTGATGGATTAAACGAAGACTTAGCACACGAATATGCAGCAAGTATCATGTACACGTACAATGCAGCGACTGTACAAGGACTTTATTATCAAGTACTAAAACCTTTCTTTGAAGGTGAAATTGCTGATGAACAAGGTCACGCACTTTACTTAGCTGAAAAAATCAAAACACTTGGTGGTACTCCTACTACTAAACCAGCAGAAGTTAAGCAACTTACAGATGTTAAAGATATGTTAGAAGAAGCACGACGCGCTGAGAAGGACACAATCCAGCGCTATGAAACACGTAAAGAACAAGCAGAAGCACTAGGTTATACCGAGCTAGTTGTTAAACTAGACGATATGATTGCTGATGAAACAGGTCATATGGAAGAAATGGAACGTCTACTAGCAGACCCACGCCTTTCATAATTTTTGAAGAGACTGGGACAAAACTAGTCTCAGATAATTAAAAAGGTTCCAATCA
>NZ_AVBF01000056.1 GCF_000770635.1 Pontibacillus yanchengensis Y32 | reverse complement strand
TGTCGAGACCCCACAGGGCCGCATTTTGGCCCGAGGAGACTCTGTTAGTAAGCAAGGAAGGTCGAGTAAGTTCGCTACATCCTGTAGCAAACTCGACCGACCTCACGTCGTGTGAGGCCGCAGGAAAGCGAGCTATTACCCGGCCCATCTTTTCTCTAAATTAACACAACGGAAACATTTCTCTAATCCATAATATCTCTAATCCAAGTCTTCAATATAATGGGGCAATATTTGAATAGTCTTTAATAAAATAAAATAGGAAACTTGATTAATACTTACTAACAAATGCAGGACTTTTTACCGCCAAAAAATTAGATTCTTTCATAATGTATCTTTAATGTACATAATGTTTCCAGTACAATTACAATAAGCCCATGTGTAAAAGGGGGAGACCAAAATGGGGACTATTATTGAATCATATAGCCCAATCCTTATTGTGATAGCTGTAATGTTAACATTGATGACTACATATACTTCGTTAGATTTGTTTACATTACTACGTAACTCAGAGAAAAATAACCGCTTTATCTTTCTGGGTGGTATTTCTTCTATGGGAATTGGCATATGGGTCATGAATTTTTTAACTATGTTAGCTATGGATACATACAGTATTGTCGGTAATCAAATACCGTTAACGTTATTATCTATAATTCTTGGTGTATCGTTTACTGGAATAGCTTTTTATGTTGTAACAAACGAGTCTTTTGGTTTTGTAAAATTATTATTGGGTAGCTTCTTCATGATGTTAGCTGTTTTTTCTACACATGTAACTGGAATGTACACGCTAAGCTTGGGAATTCAGTATAATCTGATTATCCTTGTTCCATCATTATTACTAATCTATGGATCTTTTTTGTTTTCACTTTGGGTTTTATTCTCATATAGAAATATTATTCATACATCAAATGTATGGTTAAAACCAATTAGTGCAATTATTATTACAGCTGCTATTGTAGAAGGATATTTTCTATTAACAAAAGCGGCTCAATCTTTTGACTCTGCTTCATTTAATGCAAATTCGACCCAATCACAGGAGCAGTTTGTTATTTACCTAGTATTGTTTATTACAATACTAATTACGGCTGGGTTATTGTGGTCAAGTACATTAATCAGTAACCGATTAGAAACTAGTGATACCTATTTAAATGATATAAAGTTTGCTTTGGATGAATCAGCCATTGTAGCTATTACAGATGCCAAAGGAATAATTACGTATGTTAACGATAAATTTATTGAGATTTCTAAGTATTCAAGAGAAGAGTTAATTGGCCAAGATCATAGCTTACTGAATTCTGGATACCATCCTAGGGAGTTTTTTAAGGATTTATGGCGAACGATAGGTACTGGGCATGTATGGAAAGGTGAAGTGAAGAACATAGACAAAGAAGGTTCTTACTATTGGGTAGATACAACCATTGTTCCTTTTTTAAATAAAAAGGGAAAACCTTATCAATACATCGCTATACGAAATGATATAACAAAACGTAAAGAGGCTGAAACACAAGTATTAGATACAATGAAAGATATTCAAGATATAAAATTTGCCTTAGATGAATCTTCAATTGTTGCAATTACTAATGAAAAAGGAACAATAATGAATGTAAATGATAATTTTGTACAAATTTCTAAATACAGTAGAGATGAATTAATAGGGGAAGATCATCGGATATTAAATTCTGGATATCATTCAAAAGAGTTTTTTAAGAACTTGTGGCGAACGATTGGTCAAGGTTATGTGTGGAAGGGTGAAATAAGAAACCGCGCAAAGGATGGTACCTATTATTGGGTAGACACAACTATCGTACCTTTCTTAAAAGAAAATGGAAAACCATATCAATACTTAGCTATACGAAGTGACATAACAGAACGGAAGAAAACAGAAGAAGTCCTTCATCGACAAGATAAACTTGCTGCAGTAGGTCAATTAGCAGCTGGCGTGGCTCATGAAATACGAAATCCTCTAACCTCAATGAGAGGGTATGCTGAATTTTTACAATTAGATGAAACAGATGAGGAAAGACAAGAGTACTTATCCATTATTGTTGAAGAAATTGAACGTGTTAATGCGATTGTAGAAGAATTTATGTTACTCTCTAAACCTAAAGAAATAGAGCTTGGAAAGAAAAATATTATTCCTATTGTTAGGAATGTTATCTCTTTATTGGAATTTCATGCAAAAAAACATAAGGTGCAACTAACCTTTGAAAATAGTATGGATGTTATGGAAGTAAATTGTGATGAAGATCGAGTTAAGCAAGTATTTTTAAATCTTATTAAAAATAGTATTGAAGCTACACCAAAGGGTGGGACGGTAACTGTTTCTATCCAACTAGAAAATGAAGGTGTAACCATGAAAGTTATAGATACAGGTGTGGGCATTCCACCTGATAAACTCAAAAAAATTGGTGAACCTTTCTATACAACCAAAAAGAACGGCAATGGTCTAGGATTAATGGTTAGTTTTAAAATAATAGAAGATCATGGAGGTAAGATTACAGTTGAAAGTGAAGTTCAACAAGGAACAACTTTTACTGTTCAGTTACCTTTAGAGTCTTAGTACTCCTTGTGATGCCACATTATTATAATAATGTGGCATTTTAAATGGAATGAACAGTAAATGTGCTTATCACAGCTATGTATTATTGCAATGTACAATGATATAGTGGTCTAAGAATATATAATCAATTAATCTTAAATCTCGTTGTTACACATATAAGAGAGGTGGGGCTATGAAATCTGCAAAAGACGATAAGAGATTTTCAATAGCAAATAAAGAAGCACTCTTCGGTGTTGGACTTGCTATACTTAATTTTATATGGTGGTTTGGTTTTGCCTATGGTTTAGGGAATAAGGACCCAGAGAACTATACGTACATCCTTGGATTTCCTGCATGGTTTTTTTATAGCTGTATTATTGGATTTGTATTAATGGCAAGCCTAGTAATTATTATTGTGAAATTCTTTTTTACTGAGGTTTCTTTAGAAGATGAAGGTGATAAAAATTGAATAGTACAGTATTAATTTCATTAATTGCATTTCTTATTCTTATTTTTATTATTGGTTTTTGGTCAAGTCGTCACGTTCAATCTTCTGAAACTTTTTTGCAAGAATACTTTCTAGGAAATCGACAATTAGGTGGGTTTATCCTTGCGATGACAATGACAGCTACCTATGGAAGTGCGAGCAGCTTTATAGGAGGTCCTGGACTAGCATATAGCCAAGGTCTCGGTTGGGTATTGTTAGCAATGAGCCAACTCGTCACCGGCTATTTTGTATTAATGGTCTTAGGAAAACGATTTGCTATTTTGGCAAGACGGTACAAAGCTGTTACGCTCGTTGATTTTCTTAAGGCAAGGTATGAAAGTAAATGGGTAGTTCTATTGTCTGCCTTTAGTATTGTTTTGTTTTTATTTTCTGCAATGGCAGCTCAGTGGGTAGGAGGGGCTCGTTTAATTGAGTCAGTAACTGGCTTATCCTATACTGCTGCGTTATTTATCTTTGGGGTTTCTGTACTTGTTTATGTCGTTATTGGCGGTTTTAGAGCTGTAGCCTTAACCGATACAGTACAAGGTGTGGTTATGTTTTTTGGTACGATTATTTTATTAATTGCTACGATTGTTGCTGGTGGTGGGATTTCCAACTTAATGTCAGATTTAATGACTGAAAATCCTAATCTTGTAACACCCTATGGAGCTAATGCGGACTTATCGCCGGGATATGTTTCATCATTTTGGATATTAGTAGGTGTAGGCGTTGTTGGGTTACCCCAAGTCACAGTTCGTGCAATGTCATACAAAAGTTCGAAAGCGATGCATAGAGCAATTATTATCGGTACGATTGTTGTTGGAGTCATAATGTTAAATATGCATTTAATTGGTATTTTTGCCAAACCAATCTTACCGGGAATAGAGAATAAAGACACCGTCATGCCCCTAATAGCTCAAGAAGTTTTACCTCCGTGGTTGGCAGGGATTGTATTGGCTGCACCTATGGCTGCTATTATGTCTACTGTTGATTCATTATTACTCTTAGTAAGTTCTGCGTTGGTAAAAGATGTGTATGTCAATTACGTTAATCCCAAAGCACCAAATGAAAAAGTCAAAAAGCTTAGTTTATTAATCACATCAGCATTAGGAATTTTAGTATTCTTATTAGCTCTACAACCACCTCAATTATTAATTTGGTTAAACCTTTATGCATTTGGTGGTTTAGAAGCTGCGTTTATATGGCCTGTTGTCTTAGGATTATATTGGTCTCGAGGTAACAAGTATGGAGCTATTGCATCAATGATAACTGGTATTAGCAGTTATGTTGTTGTTGATTCTTTTTTCAGTGAGGCTATACAAGTACATCCTGTAGTAATTCCAGTTGGCTTATCATTAGTCAGTTATGTCATTGTAAGCATGATTACGACCCAGGGAGGCAGCCAATTAAACGAAAAGGGGAGTAAATAACTGGTAAGGATAACCGTCTTGAGATCTATCTTTGTAATCACTTTGTTATGTTATTGTTAAACAAGAAATAATATTGTTACCTCCCTGTTCTTTCATCTCTAGTAAACTCTGATATAGTAGGGTATAGAATATTTCGAACAATAAAAGCAGGGGGTATTCATTTTGAAAAAGACGATCATGACGTTAGCTGCTGTTGCAGGTGTTTCAGGTGTCTTTGCTAGTACGGCATACGCTGAAGAGGTAAATGTGAAACGCGGTGATACATTATGGGGAATCTCTCAGACATACAACGTGAGCGTTAACGACTTGAAAGAATGGAATAATCTATCATCAACAGTCATTTACCCTGGTTCTCAATTGGAAGTGTCTGCTCCAAGTCAATCCACTGAAAAAGTGAATCGAGTAGATGGTAATGACAAGTCAACAAATACATCATACTCCGTAAAATCAGGTGATACTCTGTGGGCAATAGCTAACCAATATGGTGTTTCTGTATCACAAATGAAATCCTGGAATAATCTTACATCAAACACGATTCATGTGGGACAGAAGCTAGTACTTTCTGCATCTAAACAAGTACAATCAAATGAATCAAATGTGCAATCTAAAGAAACGAACCAAGTAGCTAAAACCATTCGAGTAAGTGCAACAGCTTATACTGCAAATTGCGCAGGCTGTTCTGGTATTACTTCTACAGGAATCAACCTAAAAGCAAATCCAAATAAAAAGGTAATCTCCGTTGATCCAAGTGTTATTCCATTAGGGTCAAAGGTACATGTTGAAGGTTATGGTTACGCTGTTGCTGGTGATGTTGGTGGAGGCATTAATGGAAATGAAATAGATGTCTTTATCCCTAGCAGAAGTAAAGCACTTCAATGGGGTAGAAAAACAGTAACTGTAAAAGTCCTTAAGTAATTCGTTTAGAGCATTTTAAATACTTACCATTTATAATCCTAGTTCATTTGTAATTTACAATGAGCTAGGATTTTTAGTATTGAATAATTTATTCCTTTTTCTGAAATATTAAAACGTGAATTTCATTTTAAAAGGAGAGATGATCTAGATGACGAGAGGACAAAGTAAAAAGAATAAGGCAAAAGATGATGCAAAGCTATCTCAGACTCCTGAGAAGGACATAGTACGTGATGGAAGAGATGTAGAATACAAAGAAGAGTTTGCGGATGAGAACGATTTAGAAGCAAAAGAAAGAGCAGAAGAGGCAGACCATCGAGCTAAGAAAAAGAAAAAAAGCTAAAACTAAAATATGAGAAAAGGAGGAGAGATTAATCTCATCCTCCTTAATTTATTCTTCTTATTTGGGTAAAACTTTTGAGCGGGTTAAAAATCTAACCCCTTCAGGCCCCTCTAGGGAAAACATACCGCCTCGGCCTTCTACTACATCGATAATGAGCTGAGTGTGTTTCCAATACTCATATTGTTTTTTATTAATATAAAAAGGACATCCACCAATTTCGCCTAATTGGAGATCAGCGTTCCCCAACATAAATTCCCCTTCCTTAAAGCACATAGGAGAACTACCATCACAACAACCACCCGATTGATGGAACATAAGTGGTCCGTGTTTCGTCTTTAATTTTTCAATAAGCTCCAACGCTTCTGGCGTAGCGGTGACCTTTTCCATATTAGTAAAATCCTAACTTTTGTGGGCTATAGCTTACCAGAAGATTTTTTGTTTGTTGGTAATGATCTAGCATCATTTTATGATTTTCTCTTCCGATTCCAGACATTTTATAGCCACCGAATGCTGCATGAGCAGGGTATGCATGATAACAGTTTGTCCATACACGACCAGCTTCAATATTACGGCCAAAACGATAGGCAGTATTAATATTACGTGTCCATACTCCAGCGCCTAGGCCATATAATGTGTCATTAGCAATCTCAAGTGCTTCCTCATCCGTTTTGAATGTCGTTACAGAAACAACTGGACCAAAGATTTCTTCTTGGAATACACGCATATCGTTGCGTCCTTTAAAGATAGTAGGATTTACATAATAACCTCCACTTAAATCTCCTGATAGTTGGTTTTGGTCTCCTCCTATAAGGCATTCAGCACCTTCTTCTTTTCCAATTTCCAAGTAGGAAAGAATTTTTTCTAGCTGTTCACTGGATGCTTGGGCGCCCATCATAGTTTCTGTATCTAATGGATTTCCTTGTTTGATTTGTTTAACTCTTTCTAAGGCTCGATCCATAAATTTGTCATAAATAGATTCATGGATTAATGCCCTCGATGGACACGTACAAACTTC
Organism: Pontibacillus yanchengensis Y32; assembly: GCF_000770635.1. Lineage (GTDB taxonomy): Bacteria > Bacillota > Bacilli > Bacillales > BH030062 > Pontibacillus > Pontibacillus yanchengensis. The sequence continues at coordinate 19,427 of NZ_AVBF01000056.1, read as the reverse complement.
ACCCTGGTTAAGAGCAAACATAATAAAGCCTTCAATTGCTTTATCAAAAAATTCATCATCCTCATCAGCAACATCACTAAAGAAGATGTTAGGCGATTTACCACCAAGCTCAAGTGTGACAGGTATGATATTTTGAGATGCATATTGCATAATAAGGCGTCCAGTAGTTGTTTCACCTGTGAAAGCTACCTTAGCTATTCTGTCATTAGATGCTAGAGGCTTACCAGCTTCAACACCAAGACCATTTACAATGTTGACAACTCCAGGTGGAAGTAGATCTTCAATTAACTCCATTACAACCATTATGGATGCAGGGGTCTGTTCTGCAGGTTTTAATACAACACAGTTACCTGCAGCAAGGGCTGGAGCAAGCTTCCAGGTTGCCATGAGAATAGGGAAATTCCAAGGAATTATTTGTCCTACTACACCTAATGGTTCTTTAAAATGATAGGCAACAGTATCTCCATCTACTTCACCAATAGAACCTTCTTCAGCACGAATACATCCTGCAAAATAACGAAAATGGTCAACAGCTAGAGGTAAATCAGCCATCAACGTCTCTCGTACAGCTTTTCCATTATCCCACGTCTCAGCAACCGCAAGTTTTTCTAGATTTTCTTCTATTCGATCTGCAATTTTGTTAAGTATGACAGCACGCTCAGCTTGAGATGTTGCCCCCCAGCTGTCTTTGGCTCGATAGCCAGCATCAATTGCTAAATCAACATCTTCTTCAGTAGATCGAGCAACTTCACAAAAAACCTGTCCATTTATAGGACTAACATTTTCAAAGTATTCTCCATTAACTGGTGCTACCCATTCACCACCAATATAATTATCGTACTTTTTCTTAAAGCTGACTATTGAATCTTTTTCTCCTGGATTTGCATAAATCATTCAAAATCCTCCTTATGTAGTTAAAGATTATTAACCCCTTTAGATCCTGGTTATGTAACCGCTTTCTTTTGTGTTTAAAAAAAGAGAAAAGGGATATTACTCTTAATTCTAAATTTTCTGAACCATTTATTCAAGTAAGAAGTCTTTTCTTTTCGTGTATAAGAAACGATTATATGGGCAGAGTATGAGGGTAAGACAATACTTAATCAATAAAGGAGTTAGTCACATGCCTAAACGTAATCAAGAAAACAACAACAAGCCAGAAAAGCAAAAACGCGACGTTGAATTCAGTGAAGAAATGGGCGCTCGTAAAGATTTTGAAGAGCAAGAGCGTAATGCTGAAGCGAAAGCACAAAAGCAAAATAAGAAAAAATAAAAAGGCCTTGTGCCTTTTTATTTTTTTTGTCTTTTTTTAGAGAGAATAAATGGGCTATCTTATAGTTAAATGAATTGAGAGTGTTTGTTTATTCCTTTATAGTGGAAGAGGATATGATGAAGGAGGGAAGATCATGCGTTTACAAAATAAGAAAGTAATTCAACTAGTGAGTGACGACTTTGAAGATTTAGAATTATGGTATCCTGTTATGCGACTTCGAGAAGAAGGAGCTACAGTTGATATTGTAGGAGAGAAAGTAGATGAAGAGTACGTAGGCAAATATGGCGTACCTGTGGTATCAAATAAAACGTTTGATGAAGTTGATCCAAACGAATATGATGCGATTCTTGTTCCAGGAGGTTGGTCTCCCGACAAATTGAGAAGGTATGAATCGATTCTAAATATGGTGAGAACGATGAACGACCAGGAAAAAGCAATCGGTCAAGTTTGTCATGCTGGATGGGTTTTAATATCAGCAGATATTTTAAATGGAAAGAAAGTAACAAGTACACCTGGGATAAAAGATGACATGATAAATGCTGGCTCTACATGGGTTCATGAACCTGTTGTAGTAGACGGCCATCTAGTATCAAGCCGTCGTCCACCAGATCTCCCTGACTATATGAGAGAATTTATTGCTGTATTAGAAAAACAGGCATAATATTATAAGATGAATGATGGAGGAGACTGTTGAAATCAATGTTCAGTCTCCTCTTATATATGGTTTATCTTGATAAAAGTAATTAGGAGTATTTATTTTATTCTTATAAGGCTTATGAAAAATGTGCGTAGTTGCAGGAGAAACGGGTGGGTTTAACCAAACCCAGTTTCCAGTTACCTCTCGTCCACAATGGTGTTCTTTCTCCTCAAATTTCTTAAACTGCTGAGCCGCAGTGTGGTGATCCACAATATTCACTCCATCTTCTTTAAAGGAATGAAGAACAGCTGTATTAAGTTCGATAAGTGCTCTGTCTCTCCATAGGGAAGCATTTCGTTTAGTATCTAACCCCATTAAATCTGCGATTCTTGGTAACATATTATAGCGATAGTTATCCGCTAAATTTCTTGCACCTATTTCCGTTTCCATATACCATCCATTAAATGGAGCAGCTACGTATTCTATGCCACCAATCTCAAGTTTCATATCTGAAATTATTGGTACCGCATACCATTTAAGATGGAGATCTTGAAACCATTCTAGCTCCGGATGACGAAGTGGAACTTCCAAAATTATTTCTTTTGGAACTTCGTAAATAGTAGGCTTTTCACCATTCGTTTGTATCAACCAAGGCAGGATATCAAAATGTGTCCCTTGACCTTCCCATCCAAGATTCTGACAAGTTTGTGTGAAAGCAATCGAGTCTGGGTCACCTATGATTCCTTCCTCCGTTTCATACCCTGCATAACGAATTAACTGATGATTCCAGATGCGTATGGGTTCTACGCCATTTTCCTTAGGTTTAAAAATGGAAATAGTAGAACGAATTTTACCATTATTCGTTGCATAATGAACATGATTGATTAAAGCATCTTTAACTTCTTCAGAAGATGAAACATTTCGTTGATCAAATACTTTCAAACTATCCCAAAAAAGTCTGCCAATACACTTATTGCTGTTTCTCCAAGCCATTTTTGCACCATATTGCAGCTCTTCAAATGTATGTTCATATGTACCTCTATGAAGAACAGAGTTCTCAATTTCTTCTAATCGTTTCGTTATTTCCATATCGGATTTATTTAATTCTTGATAACAGTTCTGAATAAAGTCTTCAGCCTTTTGCATAAGCTCTGCAGTCAATGTACCTAACCTCCATAAATTACACTGAATGTATTGTATCACAAGTCCTATCTTTTCTTTGTGACAGAACTATGTACATAAATACTTTATCCGGGTAAAAACTATGTATATCTTAATGATAGCAGGTGAAAAAATTATGACTATTTTCAGATTAGGATATGTAGCTATGAGTGTACACGTAGAGAATGCCTCACCATCACAGACAATGACATACAAGCAATTTAGCTCTTTACATGATAGAGAGGCTGCAGTACATAAATTAGAAAGGATTGCCTCATCTAATCTTAATAATACCTTACGTCTTCTGAAGCATAATCGAGCGCATAGTATTACATTCTTTCGTATGAGTTCAAAACTAGTACCCTTAGCTACTCATGAAGAGCTGACGGATTGGAAATATTATGTCTCACTACGTAACGAGTTAAAAGAGATAGGTGACTATGCTAAACAACATCAAATGCGTATTGATTTCCATCCTGATCATTTTGTAGTACTAAATAGTCCAGATAAAGATAAGTTTAAATTTTCTCTTCATGTCTTAAGATACCATTATCGACTTTTACATGGGATGGGGGTAGACCCTACACATCGATGTGTTTTGCATTTAGGAGGAGGTTACAATAATAAGGAAGAGTCTTTAGAACGCTTTATTGAAAACTGGTCATATATTCCAAGGGGATTACAAAAAATGATTATGCTAGAAAACGATGATACGTTGTACACCATGGATGATTGTCTATATATATCACAAAAATTAATGATTCCTTTTATATTTGATATTCATCATCATATGGCCAATCACGAAAACTTAGACTGGGAAGAAAATTGGGATCGTGTGTTACAAACATGGGAAGGAAGCTCTCTTCCAGTAAAAATGCATATATCATCTCCTAAAAATCATGATGAGTTTAAAAGTCATGCTCCTTACATTGATAAAGACATGTTTCTGGATTTTGTATCGAAAACAAATGGTTCTACCGAACAAATTGATTGTATGATTGAAGCGAAACAAAAGGATGATGCATTGTTTCAATTGGTAAGCGATTTATCATCAGACCCACACATCGAATTTATTACACCGACTACATTTAAATATAACAATTGAAGAAACATTTTGAGCGATAATGTATGAATGCGTTTTACACCAGATTATCTAGGAGGAATTTTGGGAATAGGAGGAGTAATTGGAGGGATACATGGATGAACAATAAGGAACAAAACGACAACATACAACAAACCGCTCATCAATCATCAGATGATTCAGCTATCGAACCAAGAGACAATCCAGATCGACCAGGAAGACAATTTTACATTCCTTCTCAAATTGTTAGCGAATTTGCTCATAAAGGTAGGGATCACTTAAAGAAACCATTCCCAGGTCAATTAGTATTAGCTCTTACTGCTGGTGCCTTTATGACATTCGGAGCCGCGTTTTCTATTCTATTAGCTATTGGCATTGAAGCTAAAGGGTTATACTACCTGTTATCTGGATTTGGATTTGCCGCAGGCTATGCTATGGTTTTTATATCTGGATCTGTCTTATTTACAGAAGTTAACGTATTATTGCCGACGTATCTTTTTCATTCTACAGGATTTATGCAACGAAACATATTAAAGTTCTGGGGATCCGCTTATATTGGAAATATATTAGGAGCTTTATTTGTTGCTATAATTATTAAACTATCCGGATCATTATCCACTTCATTTTATTCAGAGCTATCTGTGTACATAGACCATAAAATGAAGTTCTTAGATAAAGGATTTACAGGATGGATTCAGATCGTTTTGTCAGGCATTCTTGCAAACTGGCTAATAGGTATGGCTGCGTTTCTGACTACTGCCGCAAGGGATATAACCGGAAAAATATTAGGAACATTATTACCTGTTGTCCTCTTCGTAGCTGGTAATTTCCAACACAGTGCTGCGAATATGGGGTACTTCAGTATGGGGATATTATCGAATTCTGAATACCAGTGGTATGAGTTTTTATTCCTTAACCTTCTTCCTGCCAGCATTGGAAATATTATTGGTGGAGGTATATTAGTATCCTTGCTTTTCTCATATGCATATAAAGATGATATACAATCCGCAGTTGATAATTATTGATATAAAAAAGCCACTATTTAGTGGCTTTTTTTTATTGATATCGTTCTAGCATAGAGAAGAAGTTCTTAACAAAACTATAGAAAACTTTTTCAGAAGGTGCTAACTCGCGGTCCATCGGTGTGATAATCCCGACAGATCTTCTTACTTGAGGGATATCAATTGGTTTTTTAACAGTTAATCTAGGTGTGGAATTATAGAATGTGCTATCAGGTAACAAAGTAACGCCTATTCCAGCGGATACTAAACCCTTAATGGCATCAAGATCTTCTCCTTGAGATGAAACATGAGGGCTAAAGCCAGCTTGTTTACAAGCATTTATAGCAATATCATGTAAAACATATCCTTCTGGAAACAGAACAAATGAGTCGTTTTTTAAATCGCTGAGTAGAATACTTTCTTGCTCTGCGAGTTCATGTTGCACAGGTAGTAATGCAGATATTTGTTCAGTAAATAAAATATGACTTTCTACTTCAGGGTCTTCCTTTGGTACAGGTCCTAGAAAAGCCAAATCAATCTCACGCTTTTTAACAGCATCGATTAAATAATGGTAAGAACCTTGCCTTAGTTGAAAACCCACATTAGGATGGTTCTGTTTAAAAGAAGAGATGACAGTAGGTAGTAAATGACTGGCTAAACTAGTAGGGAAACCTATCCGTATTAAGCCTCGATCAGGATCTAAATACTCTTCAACTTGTTTGGTGGCATGTTCTATAGCTTTTAATGCTGTTTTTGTATGCGTTCGAAATATTTTTCCTATTGGAGTTAGTTTGATATTTCTTCCTTCTCTAACAAACAACTTAACTCCTAGCTCATCTTCAAGATTAGCTATTTGTCTGCTGATGGCTGATTGGGCCACATGCAGGTGTATAGCTGCTTCAGATATATGTTCTCGTTCTGCAACTTCCATGAAATAATGTAGTTGACGAAGCTCCATAATGCATCCTCCATATCGATTCATATCAAAATTAGATTAATTCTATCTAAATTATATATTGTTTGCAACATTTAGAAAACTTACAATGTATATTAACAGGTTAAACGGATTTTTATTTTAATTTTAAGGGGAGATAGCTCATGACATATAATCAAATTCCAAACCCCCAGGGCCTTTACAACCCTGATTTTGAACATGATGCTTGTGGTATTGGACTGTATGCATCATTAAAAGGAAACAAAACACACGAAATCGTTCAAAAAGGGTTACACATGTTGTGCCAGCTAGATCACAGAGGTGGCCAAGGCAGTGATCCTCACACTGGAGATGGAGCAGGATTGCTTGTTCAAATGCCAGATACATTCTTCAAGAAACAGTGTACGGAATTGAATTTACCAGAACAAGGACGTTATGGAGTTGGAATGCTTTTTTTTTCAAATGAACAAGAACGTGCTGAAGAGGAAGCATATATTAATACATTAATTGAAGCCGAAGGGCAAAAGGTTTTAGGCTGGCGAAGTGTGCCTGTAAATGTCAGAAAAATCGGAATTGCTGCACAAAATAGTTGCCCAATCATTCGTCAAGTATTTATCGAAGCAAGTGACGAGATGGAAAAAGGCTTACCATTTGAGCGTAAACTATACGTCATCCGAAAACAAGCTGAAAATTGGGCAGTAGAGCAAGATAAGCAGTTCTATTTTGCAAGTCTTTCAAGTCAAACAATTGTTTATAAAGGACTTTTACTACCAGAGCAAATGGATTCATTTTATGAAGATTTAATAGATGAAGATTTTGTATCTGCATTTTCTTTAGTACATTCCCGCTTTAGCACAAACACGTTCCCTAGTTGGGAACGTGCCCATCCAAATCGTTACCTCATACACAATGGTGAGATTAACACATTGAGAGGTAATAAGAATTGGATGAAAGCTCGTGAAAAGCAAATGGCATCTGAAGCATTTGGGGATGACCTCGAGAAAATTCTACCTATTATTGACTCGAGTGGAAGTGACTCATCAGCTTTAGATAATGCTTTTGAATTCTTTGTCCTATCAGGACGTAAGCCTGCACATGCGGCAATGATGTTAATTCCTGAGCCATGGGCGGAGAATGAACACCTAACTCCTGAGAAACGTGCTTTTTATCAATACCACAGTATCCTAATGGAACCATGGGATGGGCCAACATCCATCACATTTACAGATGGAAATCAAATTGGTGGTATCTTAGACCGTAATGGACTACGCCCTGCACGTTATTACGTTACAAAAGATGATATGCTTATTTATTCATCTGAAGTGGGCGTTATAGATGTAGAAGAAGATAACATCTTATATAAAAATCGACTAAGCCCTGGAAAGATGCTGCTAATTGATTTAGAACAGCAGCGAATTATATCTGATGAAGAAATTAAACATGACATGGCCTCCGAACACCCGTATCAGGAATGGTTAGATAAAAATCTTTGGAATCTTGAGCCGGAGGGCACGTACATTGATCCTAAGCCAGTGGATGATGCATTTGTAAGACAAAAGGCTTTTGGTTATACGTATGAGGATATTCATAAGTATTTATTACCTATGGTAACAGAAGGAAAAGACCCAGTAGGTGCAATGGGGAATGATACACCATTAGCCGTCTTATCGGAAAACCCTCAATCTCTTTTCCTTTATTTCAAACAACACTTTGCTCAGGTTACAAATCCGGCAATTGATTCTATTCGTGAACAAATGATTACATCTACTACCACTCTATTAGGTGCTGAAGGAAATATACTTCATCCAAATGAGTCGAATAGTCATCGGATTCAGTTGCAATCTCCGGTACTATCAGCTGACCAAATGGATAGCATTAGGGATACGAATCGATCACACTTCCGTTGTAAAACACTCGATGCTGTTTTCACGAATGATCTAGAAGCAGAATTAGAAGAGCTTTGTAATGAAACAGAAGCAGCTATTGAAGAAGGGTATAGCTTACTCATCCTTTCTGACCGTACCATGGGTGTTGAAAATGTACCTGTGCCACCATTATTGGCTGCAAGTGCTGTGCACCAACACTTGGTTCAAAAAGGCAAGCGTAAGAAAGCAAGCCTAATTATAGAAAGTGGGGAAATCAGAGAGGTTCATCATTTTGCTGCATTAATTGGGTATGGTGTAGATGCGATATACCCATATCTTGCATATGAAACATTTCGACAAACTGTAGAAGATGGCAGTTTAGATATGGATGTTAATGACGCAGTTCAAGCTTATAGAAAGCACGTGACCACTGGAATTGTAAAAGTAATGTCTAAGATGGGGATATCAACAGTACAAAGTTACCGTGGAGCTCAAATATTTGAAGCCGTAGGTATCAGTAAAGATGTAATCAATCGTTATTTCACTGGCACGGTATCTCAGCTAGATGGAATCGATTTAAACACCATCGCCAAGGAAGCAAAGATACGTCATAACACTGCTTATGAGGATGTTTTAAGCACAACGTTAGAGCCAGGAAGTGACTTTCAGTGGAGAAAAACTGGAGAGCATCATGCTTTCAACCCACAAACCATTCATACACTTCAATGGGCTTGTCGTAAAAATGATTACAATATGTTCAAAGAATATTCTAAGGCTGCAAATAAAGAACGAATCGGATTCTTACGGAACCTTTTTACCTTTAAATCAGAACAATCCGTTCCTCTTGAAGAAGTTGAGTCCGTTGAAGATATCGTTCGTCGTTTTAAAACGGGAGCAATGTCGTTTGGCTCATTAAGTCAAGAAGCTCACGAAACACTGGCAATTGCGATGAATCGTCTAGGTGGAAGAAGTAATAGTGGAGAAGGCGGCGAAGATCCAAGTCGTTTCCACCCCGATGAAAACGGTGATTCAAGACGCAGTTCCATTAAACAAATTGCCTCTGGTCGCTTTGGTGTTAGTAGTCATTATCTAGTGAATGCTGATGAGTTGCAGATTAAAGTCGCCCAAGGCGCGAAGCCAGGAGAAGGTGGACAATTACCTGGTAAGAAAGTTTATCCATGGGTTGCAGATGTTCGTGGTTCTACACCGGGAGTAGGCTTAATTTCGCCTCCACCACACCATGACATCTATTCTATTGAAGATTTGGCTCAGTTAATTCACGATCTAAAAAATGCAAACCGAGATGCAAGAATTAGTGTGAAGCTTGTTGCTAAGTCTGGTATCGGTACCATCGCAGCAGGAGTAGCAAAAGGCTCCGCTGATGTAATCTCCGTGAGCGGTTATGATGGAGGCACAGGCGCTTCACCAAAAACTAGTATTAAACACGCTGGCTTACCTTGGGAACTAGGTTTAGCAGAAACACATCAAACGTTAGTGTTGAATAACTTACGTGATCGAGTAGTATTAGAGACTGATGGTAAATTGATGACAGGACGAGATGTTGCAATGGCTGCATTATTAGGAGCTGAAGAATACGGTTTTGCAACAGCACCATTAGTTGTAATTGGATGCATAATGATGCGAGTTTGTCATAAAGATACATGTCCAGTTGGTGTGGCGACACAAAATCCTGAGCTTCGTAAAAAGTTCACAGGCCATGCTGATTACGTCGTTAACTATATGCAGTTCGTAGCAGAAGAGCTGCGTGAGATTATGGCTGAATTAGGTTTCCGCACTGTTGAGGAAATGGTTGGACGCACAGATGTATTAGAAGTAAGCGAAGAAACGCGTGAACATTGGAAAGCTAAATCACTAGATTTAGGAAACTTAGTCTACCAACCAAAAGGTCCAAAAACGTGTAAAAGGCAACAAGATCATAACCTTGATAAATCATTAGATTTGACGACTCTACTACCTGCTGTTAAATCATCTATTACTACAGGGAAGCGGGTAGAATTATCCTATCCAATCCGTAATACTAACCGTGTAGTAGGAACGATTGTAGGAAGTGAAATTTCCAAACGTTATGGGGAGGAAGGCTTGCCTGAAGACACTATCCGTTTTAACTTTACAGGATCAGCTGGGCAAAGCTTTGGTGCATTTATACCGCGTGGCCTTTCCCTTCACTTAACGGGAGATGCAAATGATTACGTTGGTAAAGGCTTATCTGGCGGAAAAGTTGTCGTAGCTAAACCACACCAAAGTCCTAATGCTAGCGACGATGTCATAATTGGAAATGTTGCGCTGTATGGTGCTTCAAAAGGAGAAGCCTACATTAATGGAGTAGCTGGTGAACGTTTTGCTGTACGTAATAGTGGAGCGAACGTCGTAGTAGAAGGAGTAGGCAATCATGGTTGTGAATACATGACGGGAGGACGTGTTGTTGTCCTAGGTGATGTAGGAGCAAACTTTGCAGCGGGAATGTCTGGTGGAGTTGCTTATGTCTTTGCCGATGATAAAGATAAATTTAAATCTCTATGCAACACAGGAATGATAGAGTTTGAATCATTAGAAGATCCGATGGAAACGCAAGAAGTTAAAACATTAGTTCAAAATCATTTTGAGAATACCAATAGCTTGCGTGCAGCACATGTATTAGAACATTGGGAAATGGCTAAACGAAGTTTTGTGAAGATTATCCCGAAAGACTATAAGAATATGCTAAATAGAATCGAAGCACATCGTGCAGATGGATTAACAGAGGACGAAGCAGTTATGAATGCTTTTCAAGGTAACCCAACGAAACAGGAGCAAGAAGCAACAGATGCAAGTGATACGCCCCAAGTTGCTTTGAAATAAGAAAGGAGAGAGAGCATGGGTAAATCAACAGGATTTATGGACTATGAACGCGAAGAATCAATAGAACGCTCAACCCACTCAAGGGTGAAAGATTGGAATGAATATACCGCTCCTTTCTCAGACGAAACATTAAAAAGACAAGGGGCAAGATGTATGGATTGTGGCATCCCTTTTTGTCACACAGGTATTGAGATTAATGGGCAAGCCTCAGGCTGCCCCATTAATAACCTGATTCCTGAATGGAACGATCTTGTTTATAGAGGAAAATGGAAAGAAGCTTTGGAGCGTTTAGAGAAGACAAATAACTTCCCTGAATTCACAGGTCGTGTTTGTCCTGCTCCTTGTGAAGGGGCATGTACAGTAGCAATATCTGATCCTGCTGTGGCAATAAAAAATATCGAAAAAGCTATTATTGATAAAGGGTTTGAAAATGGTTGGATTCAGCCACGTATTCCTCAGAAACGAACTGAAAAGAAGATAGCCATTGTAGGCTCTGGCCCAGCTGGATTGGCAAGTGCAGATGAGTTAAACCAAGCTGGTCATTCTGTTACCATTTTCGAACGTTCCAACCGTCCAGGTGGCCTGCTAATGTATGGTATCCCAAATATGAAACTGGAAAAGGATATTGTAGAACGTCGAATTAACTTACTTCGCCAAGAAGGTATTGATTTTGTAACCAATACCGAAGTAGGAAAAGACATATCTCCAGAAGAGTTGCAGGAACAATATGATTCGGTCATTTTATGTACTGGCGCACAAAAACAGCGTGATTTGAGTATTGAGGGGCGTAACGCGAAAGGAATTCATTTGGCAATGGATTACTTAACTGCATCTACAAAGAACCTTCTAAATGAAGACATGCAACAGAACGAATATATTAATGTGGAAGGCAAAGATGTCATTGTTATTGGTGGCGGCGATACAGGAGCTGACTGTGTAGCTACAGCTCTACGTCAAGACTGTAATAGTGTTGTTCAATTTGGTAAGCACCCTAAACAGCCAACCACAAGACCTGAAGACAACATGTGGCCAGAACCACCAAATGTCTTCACATTGGAGTATGCTTATAAAGAAGCTGCAGAAACAAAAGGGGAAGATCCAAGACAATATTCTATTCAAACAACCAAATTCGTAGCAGATGAAAACGGTCATCTTCAAGAACTACACACTATTCAAACAGAGAAAGTTTGGGATGACAAAGGCTTTTATTCTTACCGTGAAATTCCTGGTACAGAGAAGGTATGGCCAGTGCAGCATGTTATGATTGCAATTGGGTTTGAGGGACCAGAACAACCATTACTAAAGCATTTTGGTGTAGATACAACTTCTCGAGGCTGTGTAAATGCAGAATATGGTAATTACACAACAAATCTCGAAGGAGTATTTGCAGCAGGTGATGCCAGACGTGGTCAAAGCTTAATCGTATGGGCAATTAATGAAGGCCGCGAAGTTGCTAGAGAGGTAGATCAGTATTTAATGGGGAGTACCGTACTACCAGGGTAAATGAATTGAACTTCACTCCCTTTAATTTGCTTTAAACTAAAATTAAATTGAGAGAATTACTAGCAATACTATTATTTTTTCCATTAAAAAAGCAGGTAGTGAATTTTTCACTATCTGCTTTCTTCATGATTTCTTTGTAATATGGAATGAAGTACGGAACGAAATTTTTCTCGGTCATCATCATTCATTGCTTTAGGTCCTTTTGTTTTCATACCACCTTTTCGTGCTTGAGCGTTTGCGTGACGAGTCGATAATAACTGGTCAATGTTTTCTGTTGTGAAAGAGAATCCTTTGTGATGAATAACGTAACAGCCTTTTCCTAGTGCTAATGCTGCTAATCCATAATCTTGGGTAACAATCAAATCTCCTTTGTGCGCAAGATGCATTATACGGTAATCCGCGGCATCCGCACCTGTATCGACATAGGTTGTGGTCACCATGGGAGGATCTTCTTCATGGGAGAAGTGGGAAAAACTTTTCACCATTGTTACATAAATCTGAAATTGTTGAGCTTCTTTAATAATAATTTCTTTTACAGGACAAGCATCTGCATCAACATAAATACGCATACGACACCTCTTATGTACATTTCACTTTCTATGAAAGTGATGGATATAGCTTTGCAAGTTTGTTTATCAACGTTTATTATATAGAGTAGCGTAAATACTCTAAAGATTATACGTTAGAACATGAAACAATAATCGTATAATTCTGTGAAAGAAGGCTAATAATGACTAACCTTAATGTAGGTACTGTTCATGAATTTTCAGTATCTAGAAAAATAGATAATGGGTTCGTGCTTACGAATGAACACGGTGAAGTTATGCTACATGTGAATGACACGAAAGAAACGGTAGATATTGATCAAACAGTAAAAGCTTTTTTATATCATGATAAACAAGGCAAGTTAGTGGCTACTACCTATCTTCCTGATATTGATTTTAACACATATGGCTGGGTTGAAGTTGTAGATATGGTCGATAACCTTGGGGTATTTGTTGATATTGGTATCCCTAAACACATTTTAGTATCGAAGGATGACTTACCACTATTAAATCGAATATGGCCAATTGTTCACGATCAATTGTATGTGTGTCTTCAAACCGATCAAAAAGGACGGCTGCTAGCCAAGCCTGCAACTGAAAATATTATCGAACAATATGCTGAACCAGCTCCAGAAAGTGTATTAAATACTACGATTAGCGGACGAGTTTATCGAGCTAACAAAGTGGGCTCCTTTTTGGTAACAGAAGAAGGGTATCAGGGATTCATTCACTACACTGAGCGTAAAGAAGAACCAAGACTAGGTGAGTGGGTGAAAGGTCGAGTAATTGATGTGAAAAGTGTGGGAACATTAAACATATCATTACGCCCAGTTAAAGAGGAAGCCCTAGGAGAAGATGCTGAACAAATTCTAACTTATTTATCTTCCAATAAAGGAGAAATGACGTTCACAGATAAAAGCTCTCCAGAGGCAATACGCGACGAATTTAATATCAGTAAAGCAGCCTTTAAACGAGCACTTGGTACCTTGATGAAACAAGACAAAATCAAGCAAGAAGATGGGAAAACTGTACTGAAATAAAAAATAACGAGCGTCTAAAACCTACATCACCATAAAGGATGTAGGTTTTTTTGATACTATACCATTAATACTTTAGGATTAAATAGGCTGGATAATGCGTTTGCGCTTAATTGTTTTTTTAATGTTACTGTTTTCAACATAAAAAGTTATGATATGGTCTATATGTTATATTTTTACTATATTAGGAGTCTACATTCATTCAAAAAAATGAAAAGATTAGAGTAATGATTGATAAAATTTTTAACCAGGTGGTCTCATTATTTATAAGAAAACGTTAGCTTTTATAGGCGTAGTTGCAGGTATGTTACTTATCCTTTACTTTATGGACACAACTTATGATAACTTACAAGAAGCTTATAGGAAGAATGATGAAAGTATGTTCCGACTCTCGTACTTTATGTCTTTCCTCGGATTTATATTTGGTACTTTAATAGAATGGAGAGGTATTAAGCAGCTGTTGCAAAGGAATGTTAATCCAAGCTGGTTGTTATTATTGGTGGCTATAGCTTTAACGTTCTTTAGTTTTATACCTAGTGTGGTATGGGGAGAGTGGTATGGTGGTATAAACCCGTTCTACATTGACATGTTTCTTTTTCCAGAAAGAAATTTAGTATTAACTGTTTTGTCAGGTATTCTTGTGATTCGTTCCCTAACGTATGATCGGACCAAATAGCAATTAGAAGGAATGACGTAATATGATTTATTCATTAACATCACTATTACCTAATTGTTAAGATAGCCAGTATTCCTCATAGAAAAGACCACTAGGCAATATACCTTAATACAAAGAGGGTATTAAGGGAGGTCTACGTTATTGAAAGATCAGTTTTATAAGGAAAGAGATCGACTTATAGAAAAAATCAAATCTTTACAAACAGAAAGTGGATCCTGGCATTTATGTTTTGAAAATAGCTTACTCACAGATGCATTTACCATTATTCTTTATAAAACCCTTAAGGTAAAAGATGACGATTTCATTGCAGCCCTTGCAGAACGTATTGCTTCAAAACAATTATCCAATGGAGCTTGGAAACTTTATCATGATGAAGATGATGGGAATGTATCCCTCACAATTAATGCCTATTATGCTTTGTTATTTTCAGGTTTTAAATCTAAAAAAGACCCTTTAATGAAAAAAGCCTCTTCCTTCATAAAAGAAAACGGAGGCTTAATGAGAGCCAATACAATGACAAAATTGATGCTTGCCGTTACGGGACAACTACCATGGTCTAACTTACCGTCCATTCCAATTGAACTCCTACTTATACCTAAATCATTTCCACTTAGCTTTTATGATTTTGTCGGATATGCACGCGTACACCTGGCTCCGATTGTTATTCTCATGAATTCACAATTTCGCCTTACGACAAAAGATACACCTGATTTATCGGATTTACTTTTATATGATTCAAGAATAGTTGAAGATTCACATAATAAGACAAGATTTTTAAAGGGATGGATAAACGATAGCTTAAGTTATTTATCTGATTTTCAAGAAAAAACAAATGACAAAGCGGTTAGCAAAGCAAAAAAATATATGGTTGAAAGAATTGAGCCGAATGGCCTCTTGTATGGTTATTTTCTTTCATCGTTTTATATGGTGTTTGCCTTGTTGGCTTTAAATTATAGAAAACAAGACCCCCTAATCAAAAAAGCTTTAGCAGGAATCAAAACATTAATATGCTCCCCAAAATCTCATAGCATTCATATACAGAATTCCCCTTCTACTGTATGGGATACAGCGTTATTGAGCTCTGCCCTTCAGCTAGTAGGAGTAGATCATACAGATGAACATATACAACAAGCAAATTACTATTTACTATCAAGGCAACATTTCAGATATGGTGACTGGAGTTTTCATAATCCTAATACTCTACCTGGAGGGTGGGGATTCTCCGATGTAAATACGATGGAACCTGATGTGGACGATACAACAGCAGCATTACGATCTCTCAAGAACCTGGTGTACGAACAAAATAAATATCGTTCAGAATGGAATCGAGGGTTGAAATGGGTACTATCTATGCAAAATGATGATGGAGGATGGCCTGCATTTGAAAAAAACACCAATAAACAATTACTTACCTTACTCCCAATCGATGGAGCAGACGTAGCGAGTGTAGATTTATCTACGCCTGACTTAACTGGGAGAACACTTCAATTTCTTGGAGACTACGCATCGTTACCTAAAGATCACCCACAAATAAAAAGTGGTGTAAATTGGATGCTAGATCACCAGCGAACAGATGGTTCTTGGTACGGTAGATGGGGAATCTGCTATATATATGGCACATGGGCAGCCGTAACAGGTTTAAAGGCTTCAGGATTATCAGATGCTCATCCCTCAATAAAGTTAGCTAAAGAATGGTTAGAACGAATCCAAAACGAGGATGGTGGATGGGGAGAATCATGCAGGAGTGATCAGGAAGGAATGTATATACCTTTGAAAGCTTCCACTCCATCCCAAACAGCATGGGCACTTGAAGCATTGATAGCCACATCCCCTCAGCCCACTAAAGTGATAGATAGAGGAATGACAGCACTATTGAATAGCCTAAAACAAAAAGATTGGACCTACTCCTATCCGACAGGAGCTGCCTTGCCTGGGCAATTTTATATTTATTATCATAGTTATAATTATGTTTGGCCACTTCAAACCATAGCCAAGTATTGCAATAAATATTTGACATAGCATCCTTAAACGTCATAGGAGGAAGGTCACCTTTCGTGTTACAATCCTATTATACAATAATCGAAGGAGCACTATTTATGAATCTAGAAATCTTATCTCCTACAACCGCATCTGGCGCTATGTTAATAGGAGTGTTATTTTCCCTTATCTATGCTATTTATATTAAAAAGAAAGAAAGTACAAGTTGGCTATATTTTTTCCTTGCCTTTAGTGCAGGAGGATTTGCATCTGGCTGTGCGGTCATTCTTTTAAAATCGATGGATATAATTAATTAGGAATTGTTTATAAGTAGAAGACCTGGGCTAAAAAAGCCTGGGTCTTTTTTGTTTTCTAGAGTACTAAATAATCTTTATGTACATTATGTTGGGACAAAGCTAAATTCAATGTAATAATATTTTATTGAGACCTTTATATTTAAATGGGAGAGATAATTAATGAGAGAAGAACAATTGTTTGAACACATGAAATTGTGGCGTAATTGGACAGTTTCCTTTCTTCTTGAAATACCAGAAGGAATCATTGATCGTATTCCAAATGGTCATAACAACAATATTCGATGGAACACTGGCCATATCTTAGTAGGGTGGGATCAAGCAATTTTCCCTGAGCTAAATGAGGAAAGGCAATTGCCACTAACCTTCCATAAGATGTTCCCTAACGGGAGTAACCCAGAGATATGGACAGAACAACCACCATCAATGGATGACTTAATAAAGATAATGGAAATACAACCCAACCTTTTGGAGAAAGCATGTAAGGGCCACCTTGATAAGCCACTAAAAGAATCTTTTCTAGGAATGACAACCTTAGGAGATGTGATTGTTTTCCATATGAACCATGAGAATTTACATATGGGACTCATTAAAAGTATGAAACAGATACTTGTTAATGATATGATTTCCTAATTGAAATGACCAAGTGAATTGTTATTTTCAAATTTTTAATCTATTTTTTCATCCAGGCTTTCGAAAATACTGGTGTTTTCAAAGGACTTAGAATAATAAAAGGCTCGGACAATGTCCGAGCCTTTTATTATTCTATTTTGCAGTAGTATTTAAAGTAACTTCAATATTATCACGAGTTGCTCGAGAATATGGGCAGACCTGATGTGCTTTGTGTGTTAGTTCTTTTGCTTCCTCTTGAGATACACCCGTAATTTCTACATCAAATTGAACAGCAAGACCGAATCCTTCATCTTCTTTACCGATACTTACGTTAGCAGTAATTGCTGAGTCAATGGATTTTTTTGTTTGAGAGGCAACAAGTTGAAGAGCGCTATCAAAGCATGCTGCGTATCCTGCTGCAAATAGTTGCTCAGGATTGGTAGCCCCTTCTTTTTCTTCACCCCCAAGTGATTTTGGCATGGATAATGCGAAATCCAACGTTCCGTCACTAGATGTTACCGTTCCTTTGCGCCCACCTTGTGCTGTGGCTTGTGCAGTATAAAGAGCTTTATCCATATTTCCATCTCCCTTTTATATTGTGTAAATTTTAATTGTGCACAATTAAATTTACACCTTTCTTTTGGATATGTCAAAACAGAAGCTTAAAAACGATTTGTTGTGATACTTTTATAGATTCGATACACTTGGATTATGAAGGAGAGATTGACATGTCAGCAGAACATTTAAAGTTAGAGAATCAAATCTGTTTTTCCATATATGCAACAGCTCGAGAAATCACAAAATTATATAAACCATTGTTGGAAAAATTAAATGTCACTTATCCACAATATTTAGTCTTGCTTATCTTGTGGGAAGAAGATTCTATTACAGTTAAAGAGATGGGGCGGAGGCTTTATCTTGATTCTGGTACACTTACTCCTATGCTAAAGAGAATGGAAACGGCTGGCTTCATAACTCGAGAACGATCTAAGCATGATGAGCGAAGTGTAATTGTTTCCCTAACAGATAAGGGAAAAGCATCAGAGGAGGATGCAAATTCAATCCCTCACCAACTGCTTGACCAGTTAGATATGGAGGAATCAGAGCTAAAACAATTTAAAGCTTCGCTTGTAAAAACGTTAGATCGCGTGTATCAGATAAACGAAGTAAAATAAGTAAAATTATAAAGAAAGAAGGTTCCATTCAATGGTGAACCTTCTTTCTTTATATTAGAGAAGTAGTTTGAAGATAAACTAGATTTATAAGAAGAGAGAGTTAATCTGAATAAATAGTTGTTTTTGATTTGAACAAATGTTAAAAAGTTATAATATCAAATGATAGGCAATAGGTAGGTATAATTCTTACCTTTATCAAATACACCACTTTAAAAGTATACAAGCTAAATGCGCAGATAAATAAAATGCGCCTTTATATATAAATCATACGCTTTTTTAAGTTTGTTGTTGATATAATAATGACTTAGTTTTAAGTCTTCCATATATGAACCATTATATTGAAGACATGGATTCGAGATATTATGTGGAAGTGAGATGTTTCCGTTGTTTTAGTAAGAATAAAGGTGGCCGTGGAACAACTCGCGTCCTGCCGGCGAGCTGGCAAGCCTCCTCAAGCCCAATTTCGGGGCTTTCCGGGGTCTTGCCTACCTCTTTCTCCGGCGGGAGTCTCGTCGTTCCACGGCCACCTTTGCTGTTGTAGGGAGGAACGGAAACATAGCCTGGTTAGAAGGGGACGTTTTCTGAATGGTGGTATCCCCGAAGCGAAAAATGGTTTAGGACACAAAGCGATGCTATGTTAGCGGACATATAGTTTCTTATTCTTCGATTTGAAGGCTATTTTGCATCCCTAATGGACATCCAGTACGCTATTTGGCCTAAATCACCTTAAAGTAGGGTGTTTTTTCACAAATAAGATACCATATGTCCGCAAGCCTCTCC
>NZ_AVBF01000055.1 GCF_000770635.1 Pontibacillus yanchengensis Y32 | reverse complement strand
CAGGAAGTTTGCTAGTCGCTGGGCGCTGGAGCTGGACGTGGCCACTTCATTTTTTTAGTTATACACAAGCGTTGAATTTTATAATTTCCTGGATGGCAAGAAATATTATTCCATTTATATAATAAAAACACCTCAATTGATATTGAGGTGTTAAATTGTTTATTAAATTGATACATAACAAGATCGTAAAGGAATTTAATCATATTGTTGTACTTCCTGATATCGTCTTTTTTGACGGTATCCATATGTGATATTGCGTACTAGTTCTTCATTTTCTAATCCCGCTCCTATTGCACCAGCAATAGTGGAAATAGAGGTAGATAGCCACGATAACCGTAAATAATCTATAACACCTGCAGGTTCATTAAGAAATGCCATTTCTTTAAAGAATGCTGGTGGAATAAAGATTACTACGGCTATAAAAAACAAGGCAAACAACATTACATAATACATCATAACTGCAGCTATTAATGTTATTAATGTGGCATTATTGTATAGATTGCGTAATTTTCGTTTGTTACGGTAAGCAGGCTTTTCCCATAGATTGTGAGCTAACACAATCCAAACCACCATGCCTGTAATAGCGATTACTGTTAATGTAATCAATCGCAAATTAGTGAATAAATTACTTAACTGCCACAAGGTGGGGAAAATGAGTCCAAATGCTCCTGTAGCAAATGCTAGTGCTATTACTTTTTTAAATGATGGCATAATCCCCCATGGTCTATTAGCATGAGCCATTCCAATTAATATTCTTGATCTGCCATTGATACGAGGTACCACGATAAAACGTATATCAATCTCACTATCCCCATCATCTTCTATTCTACGAACCGGTGATATAGGAAATTGCTTTTTTAGTAAACGGAACGCTGTTTGATTACGGTTCGGGCGAATTGCCCCTTGCGCCATACCAGACGTTGATTCCTCAGAGGAAGACGACTGAAAATATAATTCTCCAAACAATTGTACAATTGCCTTTTTTAGCCTGCGCTTTATAGGCATAGATCCGAATGCGGGTATAGAAATTTGTCCAACTCCATGTTTAACACTTACATCCGCAGCAACTACGTATCCTTCTGTAAATATAGGAAGGTCTGTTAAACAGATAGCATAGTCCCAACCTTTTCTTTCCTTTAAGTCCGATGCCTTATATAATATTTCCTCTACATTTTCTGCTGCACCAGTCATTGGATCAATATTTAGAGCAACCTCAAAGGAAACACTTGAATCTATAAATTTATTAAATTGTTCAGGGAGTGTGTTCAATAATTTTTCAGCTACTTCTGTCGGTAATTCTGGAGCTGGAATTAGACCCACCTTTACATTTTGCAAGTTGTTCACCTCCTAACCATTCTTATTTTCTTTTGGGTATGCGTATTGAGAGGTATCTGTTTTTTCTCCTTGCTGTATTTCGCTATTTCGTCTTTTTTGCCTATACCCATAAGTAATATCTCGAATAACCGATTCATCCTCAAGTCCTGCACCAATTGCTCCAGTTAAAGTGCCCAGTGATGTAACAAGCCAGGCAAGTTGAAAATAATACAAAACACTCGGTTCTTCTTTCAAACCTGTAAAAGCTCTAAATAACTCTGGTGAAACAAAAATTGCAATTGCACCAAGAAACATAATAGAAAGTACAACATAATTTATAACGACTGTGACACATAACGTCAGGAATGTAGTGCGATTGTATAGCCTGCGTAATCGCTTATCTCCTCTAGTCGTTGGTTTCTCCCACAGATTGTGTGCAAAAATAACCCAAGCCACCATACTTAAGATAGCAATGACCATTAATAGTATGAAACGTTCATTCGAATAAGTCACACTTAGTTTCCAAGGTGTTTTGAAAATAGATATATAAGAGCCCGTTGCAAATGCTAACGCTAATACCCTTCTAAATGAGCCAAGAGCTGTCCATGGTCTATTCGCGAATGTCATACCAGATACTAGTCTCATTTTACCAGTCATTCTAGGGCTTATGACAAAACGAACATCCACATTTTCCTCATTACTTGGTGTTTTACGTTTTAATTTGGAAAATGGGAACTGTTTCTGAAATAGGTTTTTGCTATGTTTCGATTCGTTTGCAAGGGTTTTGGGAATATATAATTCTTTGACCATTTGCACCACTGCATTTTGAATTCTTTTTCTCATAGGCATTGAACCAAATGCTGGAACTGAAATTTGTGCAAATCCATGACGAACACTCGCATCAGCAGCTACAACATCTTTATATGAAAAGATAGGGAGATCTGTTATACATATGACAAAATCCCAAGATCGGTCATGTTTCCGTTCAACAGCTTCATCTAATGTATCATGAATGTTTTCTGCAGCACCTACTAATGGGTCCACTTCTAAATTGACAGAAAAGGTAATGTCTCCTTCTATGTGTTCATTTAATAATGAAGGGAGTTTATCTATCAATTTCTGAGCAATATCTGTTGGGAGCTCTGGAGCTGAAACGACTCCTATTCTTATCCTTTCCATAAATCTCCCCCTTCCTTCTATGTTATCTAGCAAGTATTAGTTTATTTGGGCTTCCCTATTCCTTGCAACAATAAAATCTATTGTTTCCAAGCTTCGAAGTGTACCAATACATAAAAACAAATCTAACTTAAAATAAGTAACGACAATAAAGAAAATACCACCTCTATCAAAAATAAAACATTATTTTAATATAAAATTTTTAAAGCAGATAAAAACCGACTATTCGTTGAATAGTCGGTTCCTTTTTAATAGTATTAAAATTTTTATTCACTTACTGCACAACGATTCGGTCCAATTTCCATTTCACGTTGCCTATCTTCATCTGGATTCAATTTACCCATGTTTACTTGACGAATTTCTTCATGACTATTTGGTTGAGGTGGTAAGTTCTCTGTAACCATGCGACGAAATTCTTGTTCATTTTCAACTTGTAAGCCTTTATTATCTCTATATAGCTCACCTAGTTTTTTACCCACAATCCCCGACTCTTGCATCTCTTCCATTGAGCCAAAGTGAGCAGGAAGTACTAGCAATTCCTCAGATAAATCCTTATAACGATCATAAAGCGTGTTGCGAAGATCTCCAACCCAATCTTCAGCCTTACCAGCTAAGTCAGGTCGGCCAATTGATTTCACAAACAGAATGTCTCCAGAAAGAAGGTATTGATTATCAATTACAAAAGAAGTAGATCCTATCGTATGACCTGGCGTATATAAAGCTTCCACTTGGATATTTGTGTTACCAACTTGGATTTCTTTTTGGTCTTCTAGTGATTCAAAATGGAATGTAGCCTCGGGTGCATCTTTAGGTGGTAACCAATACGTTGCATCTACTTCCTCTGCAATTTTCCTTCCACCCGAAATATGGTCTGCATGCAAGTGTGTATCAGCTACATGCTTAATAGTAATGCCATGGTCCTCTGCGAAATCTAAATAGGGTTGAATCATTCGATTCGCATCTATAATCATAGCTTCCGCTTGACTAATTACCATATAAGAAAGGCAGCCTTTTCCAAGGCGTACAAATTGATATAATTCTCCACCATCTGAAAGGTCACCTACTTTGATTGGTTCTAGGTATTCACTCCAAGCTTTCATGCCACCTTCAAGGTAATACACTTCCTCAAGACCTGCTTCATCAAGCATGTCAGCTACCATAATAGAAGAACCTTCTTTAGCACAAACGACCAGGACATTTTCTTTTGGCAATTCTTCTAAAATATGGTCTACCCCTTCCAACAAATCAAAGTACGGTTTGTTTATAATTTCTACTGAGTTTCCTTCTATTTTCCAATCTTGAAACTCGCTTTCATTACGCACATCTAAAATGAAAAGTGGTTTCTGCTTCAAAACTTTATTAGCAACTTGTTGTGGTTTTAACGGTTTGCTCATCCTTTTACCCCCTACCGTATTATAATAATGAAAAAAATTGGATACGGTAAAAAGTATTTACCTATCCATGGTTTACCATACTTCTATATAAAAATCGATTGACCACCACAGGTTAGTTTAGAACAAAACCCGTGATGGTGGCCATTTTAGAATTGAAATATTTTAGCTTATTCTGTTTTACCTTCCCAAGCTAACATGCCGCCTTCCATATTAATGACCTCATAGCCATTAGATTCTAGGAATTCAGCAGCGCGACCACTGCGACCACCAGAACGGCATACCATTACATATTCATTTTTTGGATCCAGTTCATTGTGTCTATCCTCGATAGAACCAAGAGGAATATGTTTTGCACCAGGAATTTTACCTTCTTCTACTTCCTCGTCCTCACGAACATCAACAATATTAAGTGTTTTTCCTTCTTCTAGCTGTTTACGAACTTCTTCAGCTGTCATAGTACGCATAACTAGTACCTCCTATTTTTTACATACCCTCGTATAAAGAGTATTTTATTACAGATTTTATAATGATCCTTTTCAATCAATTTCTGATAAGAATACCATTTTTAGGATAACATTGTATCTTGCTTTATGCACAAACAATGCTTTGTTTCTCATCATCAATTAACCCCTAGGGGTATAATAAAACAAAACGATAGGATAGTCAACACCTCTGTTAGGTTTCTTAATTATTTGCTTGCTACAATATAAAAAACATCATCCTTTAAGTGACCTAATTTAACTTCAAAACCTGCCTCATTTAACTGTTCAGCCATTTCAGCAGATGAAATTCTATGACCTAATGTAGGTCCTTGCTCTTATTCAACAGCTTCCCAATCCAAAACAAGAAAAAGACTATCTTCCGTAAAATGTTAATTGCTTATTTCCCGCTCCTAAATCAGCTACTTTTTCATCACCATTTAGTTGCAATAGTTCTAACACTTTATTGATTGGTACGGCTTTTTCGCGATTAGATCAATTAATTTCTTTGCCTAATCCTTGTTAAAGACTTTATCATCACTAATTTAATCTCCTTCCAAAAATCAAAGGGTACCCTCGAGGGAATATTACAAAATACATAAATAAATGTACCAAATTCTATTTTATTTTAAACGTATTATTATCTTTATGGTACACTGGGCCATGTATTATCGCTTTTTATAAAAGTTGGCTTTTCGATTGAAGGAACCAAATATAAATCTCTTATGATACAGGGTTCGCTCGTAGATGAATACTATATGTACTATTTGATTTAAAAACACATTTTTATTAAGGCAAAGAAAAACCCTTCCTATGTGACTTATGCCCTAAATTATGGTATGATGATTGTAATTGATATGAATAAAGGCTGTAGCTTGTGCCACAGCCTGATAGCTTTCTCAGTTAGGAACTTCAATACTTAAACCTCCTACCGCCATAGGGGGTTATTTTTTATGGTTTGATGTGACAATCAACACCATAAGACTTCCAAATGCGATCATTAATGTTAATACTTCATAGATACCTATACTGCCCACCCCCCTTCCATTGAGGGTAAATAGGTTTTATTAGATACCGCTTGTCTACTTATGTGACATGAAAGGTTTTCACCTAACGAGCAGTATCCAATATTTACTACCTTAGGAAAGCTATCACATATGATTGTACCATAATTTTCCCCATAACACGAATATATGTTCGCATTTTGTTTCTATATCCTACTATTAGCTCATTAAAACAAAAGAAGTTTTGAATCTATAAAAGAAGTTTAAACCCTGTAAAACATTTTCTTCAAAGTATTTCGACACTTAATGAGAGTAGTCTCCAATGTTAATCAGGAACAACACACACGCGTTTGCATGTTCATGAAACATTGATTATGACCTGTCATATTCTCTTACAAAACCCGTGACAATTTTGCTGTTTTCTAATATCTTGTGCACAACCTATTTTTTTGGAGGTAATAACTATGACGTATAATGTGTTTGTATATGGTACTCTCTTACCAGGTGAGCACAACCACCATATCGTGTCTCCTTATCTTATTGAAAGAAATAAAGGAAATGTAACAGGAAGATTATTTAATGTAGGGGCATTTCCTGCTCTCGTGTTACACCCTACGAACAGGGTAAGTGGAGAATGGTTTACGGTATCGGATCAAGGATTAATTGGTCTGGACTTCCTAGAAGGTTACGAACCAGATCATCCTAACAATCATTATGAACGTGTTTGGGTTAAAGATAACAATAATGAAATAGAAGGTTACGCATATATCTATTCAGATGCTAAGGTTAAAAACTTAGAAGAGATTACTTCAGGTTGTTGGAAGACATTTCAAAACCAAACCAAGTAAAGAAATTAGGATAAATTAAAATAGAAAATATATGGTGATTTTAGTAGGCTTAATAAACGTGTCCTATCTATAATAAACAATAAAAAGAAGTAAAGCTTCCCGAAACGAAATCGAAAAGACTTTACTTCTTTAATCTGTCAGTTCACCTAGTCTTCCTTCTTATTATTTCACTAAGTACCATAATATAGAACATACTCGGGGCTGCAATGAGCGAAATCATAAAATCTGATATGTGTTCCTGCGCATGAAGGATAACGCCACCACATAATAAGAGTAGAACTATTAAGTCCAAAAAATCGTTCCATCTCATACGATCTCCTCACTTCGTTCTTTTTCCTATACTATGTTGGATTGGGCTTAATGTGTTTCTCAAAATAAGAAAAAATGGTATCTCTTAGCTCTTGATATTATCGTGACTCTACAATTTCTAAGATACTTTCACAAGCTTTTATATTAGTACAGTAAAATCTCCCAACCTTATGGCTGGGAGGATTTTTTTAATATTTCTTCTCTAATACTTAGAAGTTTTGATAGTCATAAAGTGTTAGAACTAACACATTCAGCATTGGCAACGGAGTTTTAGCCTCTACTTACCGCTTTCTTCGCAGAAACAGTTGCGAATGTAATCGTAATCGTGCAGGCAATGGCAATGGCGATGAAACCTTGGGCAATTTCCCACCATTGCCAACCATCTATAAGAACGGTTCGCATGCTTTGGAAGATGTAAGTGGTTGGATTGATTGTTGCCGCTACTTTCAACCACGTGGCTTCTATTAGTTCATAAGGTACAAATGTCGTACTTAAGAAAATTAGTGGGAAAAAGATTAGAGTCCCTGCTTGCGCCGCTTGAGCATTTTTAGTTTTTAAAGCTACTCCAGCTGAATATCCTGCAAATGCAAGTCCCCATCCAATCGCTATTAATAGTACAATAATAATTCCAAAGAAACCAGTCTCTACATTTAAACCCATGAAAAAGGCGACCATTATAATCAAGAGAGTTTGCACAAATAATTGAAGCATTCCCGCGATAATCGGTCCTAGAACGATGGAAAGACGTGATGCAGGTGTTAACAGTAGTCTCGAGAAAAAGCCATTTTCAATATCCTTAACAATCCCTTGACCTGCTCCCCCTGCACCACCTATTGCGGCAGAAACGACTGAAACAGGAAGAATAAAGGCGAGATAGTCTGCACCGTCAAAGGCAGGTAATTGTGATATGCCACTTAACCCACTCTCATAGACCACCAAAAAGAACATAGAGATTAGTAAATTGGGAATAAATGAAAAAGGACTTCTTAATGTTGTTTGTACACTGCGTTTCGATAGCAACCAAATGTCTTTTATTAATCCATTACCCATGCTTTACTTCCCCTTTCTGTTCACCAATACCTTCTCCCGTAATTTTTAGGAAAATATCATCTAAAGTTGGAGAGTCCACATTAATACTCTGAATTGGGATACTATGCTGGTCAAGCACGCGTACTACTTCCATTAAACGTTTCGTTCCATCTTGAACATACATAACAAGTTGTTGTCCTTTATTGACGAGATCTGTTGCTTCAAGCTCTTCATTCAATATTTCCATTGCTTGCTTTGTTTCTTTCTCTGATGTGAAGTCCATAGTGATTAAATCGTTCCCAATTTGTGACTTTAACTCTGGAGGTGTTCCCTCCGCCACAATCTTGCCACCATCAATAATGGCAATACGATCGGCCAAAAAGTCAGCTTCTTCTAAGTATTGGGTGGTTAAGAATATAGTGGTGCCCTCTTCTTTATTTAAGCGTTCTAAGTACTCCCATATGCTCTTTCGGTTCGACGGATCTAATCCTGTTGTAGGTTCATCTAAGAAAAGAATCTTAGGCTTATTTACTAGTGTTAGCGCTAAATCAAGACGGCGACGCATTCCACCAGAATAATTCCCACAGATACGATCAGCTGATTCTGTTAACTGAACTACTTCTAATAATTCATTTGTTCGCTTGGAGGCCTCTTCTTTATTGAATCCAAAAATACCGCATTGTAGTTTCAACATCTCTCTCCCCGTCAAACTTGGATCGATTCCAGTTTCTTGAAGAGCCACACCTATGTGTTTTCTAACTTCATGTGGATGTTGAATAACATCTTGCTCCGCAACTTCTACCTTCCCTGATGAAGCATTAATCAGTGTAGTTAGAATTTGAACTGTCGTTGATTTCCCTGCTCCATTTGGTCCTAGGAAGGCAAAGAACTCCCCTTCTTTAACATTAAAACTTACATCCTTAACGGCTTGAACATTCCCTTTTTTAAATGTTTTGGTAAGATGTTCAACTTCAATAGTACCTTTCACCATAACTCTAGACCTCCTTATTGAACTACCATATGTATGTATTATCCAAACCTTTAATTATTCCTCTTTCTTAATACGAAATTAAATGAAACCCATAATATAAAATCGACTATACTAAAAGTACTATTTTATTTAACGAAATACAAATGCTAAACATTCTCTTTTCGAAGGAAAGAAAATCATATTTATGTGTAGAATACATATGTACACAAAATTAGTACTGATAACTATTTTCCTTATATTTATGAGCAAACATTTAGTCATAAAGTAATCACTTTCATATATTTTCCACAAAGATTACAATGTAGACATTAGCTATATTTTGAGAGGATGATTGGGTGAAAGAACAAGCATATTTGGATGCAAAGAAGATTGTAGAGGAACGTTATCCATCAAGTGAGGCAGCCATTTTGGCAGGAAGTGTTGTACGAGATGAAGCCACAGCAACTTCCGATTTAGACCTCGTAATATTTGATTTTTCAATTACTGATTCTTTTCGAGAGTCATTTTTTTCGTTAAATTGGCCGGTAGAAGCTTTTGTGCATAATCGAACTTCTTATAGGCACTTCTTTGATGAAGATTGTAAAAAAGGTATCCCTAGCCTTCCACGTATGATTGTAGAAGGAATGCCTTTAAAAGGCTCAGAACATATCAATAATGTAAAAGAGGAAGCTGCTAATAGATTAGCTGAAGGTCCTGAGTCATGGGATACAGAAACCATTCAATTAAAACGTTATTTTATCACCGACACAGCAGAAGATTTAAAAGGAGCAATTCATCGTGCAGAGGCTATTTTCATAGCTAATTTATTAGCTGACCAACTACACGAGTTTTATCTACGTACAAATCAGCAATGGATAGGAAAAGGAAAATGGGTTATTCGCGCTTTAAAACGATATGATGAGGAGTATGCAAAACATTTTACTAGGGCATTCGATCAATTCTATCGCACCGGGGAAATGGATGAGGTTGAAAAGTTGGTAGAATTAACATTAAAGCCATATGGAGGTCCTTTATTTGATGGATTTTCAGTAGGTAAACCAAGCGATTTTAGATAAGAACAAAAGCGCAAGCGCCCTGCTAGCGACGTACAAACTGCGGTCCACAGGACGTGGGTTGGTTCGATGTTGCTGCGTGACGCAGCAATTTTAATCGAACTTCCTCTTATTATTTGAGATAAAGGAAACACGAAGAGCGCTAGCGGTTCGATGTTGACTTATCGTAAGGAGGTGCAGGAAGTTTGCTAGTCGCTGGGCGCCGGAGCTGGACGATGCAAAAGCTCGGGGCGCCTTGGTCACCCCCGACAGGCTTAAGACAAGCCTCGAAGTGGCGTTTTTTGCCACAGCGAGGCTTGCCTTAAGACCCCGTGGGGGGTAGGCGCTGGAACTGGACGTGGCCACTTCACTTTTTTAGTTATACACAAGCATTGAATTTTACTATTTCGCTATAAAATAAAAAAACAAGGCTTGTTTTGATAGAAAAGCCTTGTTTTTTTATCTTTATTTTCCTTCTTTATCAGATCGCTTATTTACTTTTTTCTCAATATAGATACATAAATCCCCCACCGTTTTGAAGGTGATGAATATACCTTCTTGTGTTTGTACATCTTCCATATCAATATCTAGCTTCCAGTAGTGCATAAGCTCTTGAAATGTTGCTTTAAATCGCTCCCGATCACCTTGGTACACAAGCTCTAACAGGGTTTCTGTTGTTAAATTTTCAACTGGCTTTTTGTAACCTTCATCAAGATGTTCATTAACATATTTTACAACAGTCAAATAAATCTCATAGGCTATACCTTTGGAATTGGTGTATTCCTTTAATTCTTTTCTGGCTCGTCTGATTTCAAGGTCAATTAGTTCCCCCATTATATCCTCACCTTTACGTAGGCTAAGCTGTTAAGTACAAGTACGAAGGGCAAGCGTCTAAAGCATATCAACTCCTTATGATAATTAAATAGCAGAGAAACCACCGGATGGTTAACGTTATTTCAAAAAAGTGGTGTGGTGGTTGTATTATTGAATAACTATTAATTAATATTTGCACATTAATTTGTTAAATGACTTTGTTTGGATTGCGAGGGTATGAAGTATTGATGTAATCACTTTCATGTATTTTATATTATGATAACATATCTAGTATTTTTGTTAACATCAAAAAAACTCGTCCTTCATTTAATTATATGCTAAATAGTAATCTATCTGGGTATTAAGTAAAAGAGGTTCGTCCTACCGACCTTATACAACGTAGGGTCGGTAGACGTGGTCACACGATGTGACGATCCTAGTCGAACAAAGCGGGAGTCTCCTTGTGCCACGACCACCTCCCGCGATATTCAGATGAACGGATAAATGGCCAGTTTAGAATGGGTCATTTTCTGAATAAAGGTATTCGAGAAGCGAGGATTGGTTTATGACACAAAGTAATACTATGCTAACGGACATAAAGTCTCTTATTCTTCGATTTGAAGACTATTTTGCATTCGTAACGGACATTCAGTTCGCTATTTAGCCAAAATCACCTTTATAAAATGTGTTTTTTCTCAAATAAGGTACCATATGTCCGTTAGCCTCTCCAAAAGAGGGTTTTCACTGAAAATAAGAGCATATATGTCCGTCAAAAAAAGTTGTCCACCGTATTCTAGGTTCCGTAACAGCATATCGGCAAGGTTTGGTGGAAAACACAGCAAAACTCCCTAAGGATAAAGTAATTGGTGTTACCCCGCAGGTCCGCATTTTTGGCACGAGGAAAATTACCAGCTCGTCCGCAGGAAAACGAGTTGTTCCTTACCTAACCTTAATCCTACTTAGATATCGGATCCACTCCCTAACCAACAAACATCTCAAATCCAGGTCTATAACATTATGCCTCTATTGTTAAATAAAGAGGTTGCACTTATCTACTTCCTATACTTAAATAATTTCATAAACCTAAAATTATATCGTTATAAAAAAAGAAGTTATGATAAAACTCTATGCGGATATAAGGATAATATCAGGAGGGGGTAAGAAATGAGCCAAACAAATCAAAATCAGACCAAAAATGAAATAGATCTACATTTAGGAAGATATGAAGTATTCTTCAAACAGCGTTACACAATTTTATATAATATAAATGATGTGCTTATTGGTCTTTGGTTTTTAATCGGAAGTATTTTTTTCTATTGGGAAGCAACTAAAATGTGGGGAACAACTTTATTTGTGCTTGGAAGCGCTCAGCTATTAATTCGACCACTTATTCGTATTGTGCATAGAGTACATTTCAAACGTGTTCAAAAAGATAACTCTTTGCAATAGATCGAGTATGTGGATTACTTTCTTTTCGTAGTCGTGTTTTTATATAATTGTAGGGGGACAATCTCATTGCTAGTATGCAGTGAGATTTATTTTGTTAACGACCTATTTGATTACAACATAAAGGAGTCTACCTATGAATGAAACCTTACAAACCCTCTTAAACCATCGGTCTATCCGAGCATTTACAGATGAAAAAGTAACAGATGAACAAATTTTTGCCATTATAGAAGCTGCACAGATGGCTTCCACTTCGAGTTATATGCAAGCCTATACCATTATGGGTGTTACAGATGAAGACAAAAAAGCACAACTAGCAAGAATTACAGGGCAAGATTATGTGCAACATAATGCTCATCTATTTATTTTTTGTGCTGATTTATATCGACACCAACAAAAAGCTACTAAAGAGCAAAAGGATAACATGCTTGCAAACTTAGAAAATACAGAGCATCTATTGGTTTCATCTATTGATGCAGCTCTCGCAGCCCAGAATGCTGCGATAGCCGCTGAATCTATGGGCTTAGGAATGTGTTTTATCGGTAGTATTCGCAATAACATCCAACAAGTTGATTCCTTGCTTTCTCTGCCAAGCCATGTCATACCTTTATTCGGGATGGTGATAGGTTATCCTGAGAAACAACCTGAACAAAAGCCTCGCCTATCCAGAGAAGGCATCTATTTTGAAAATGAATATAAACAAGACCAAACGACTGAACTTGAAGCTTTTGATGACACAATAAGAGAATATTATAAACATCGAAGTCAAAATAACCGCAAGGATTCATGGACAGAGCAAATGCTTCGTCGATTTCAGAAACCTATGCGCATGGATGTATCAGAGTTTGTTCAGTCAAAAGGATTTAATAAAAGATAGTTAGCAACACAATTTTCCTAGATTTATGCAAGAGGTGATAAAAGATGCATCACGGGGAAGCTATAGCTACTACCTTAAAGAAAGCAAATCGAATAGCAGTTCTAACAGGTGCTGGAGTAAGTACTGCAAGCGGTATTCCCGATTTCCGTTCTGCTGGTGGAATTTGGGAGCAGGATCGTTCAAGGGAGTACTATATGTCATCTGGTTACTTCCAGGAACATCCGGTGGACTTTTGGAAAAAGTATAAAGATATTTTTCAAATAAAACTAGTTGGCAATTATCAACCTAACAAAGTGCATTCCTTTTTACGAGAGTTTGAAGACAAAGGGAAAGAAGTTACAATTATCACGCAAAATGTAGATGGGCTTCACGAAAAAGCCGGTAACAGCAGAGTTATTGAATACCATGGTTCTCTTACAACAGCTACATGTCCTACCTGTGGCACGCAATACGGACTATCTCATGTTATGGCACATGACACTCCACGCTGCACTACTGCTTATGGAAGTCATGTATGTAATGATATCTTAAAGCCTGACATCGTACTTTTTGGCGATCCCATCACTAAGCATGATGAGGCAGAAGCAATAATCGATCAAGCAGACGTCTTACTTGTTTTAGGTACATCTTTATTCGTTATGCCTTTTAATTTCTTACCAGATTACGCCAAATATCAACGTAACCTCCCCACCATTTTAATAAACCGTGAGCAAACGGCTAAAGATGAGTTATTTGATTATGTTGTTCACGATGATTTAACACAAGCAATAGAAGAAATTAAACAAAACATGTAACATAAATATCCCAGCCAC
Organism: Pontibacillus yanchengensis Y32; assembly: GCF_000770635.1. Classification (GTDB taxonomy): domain Bacteria; phylum Bacillota; class Bacilli; order Bacillales; family BH030062; genus Pontibacillus; species Pontibacillus yanchengensis. The sequence continues at coordinate 13,191 of NZ_AVBF01000055.1, read as the reverse complement.
ATCTACCAAGCGGCTGGGATTGTTTATTACTTATTCGCAAGACCTAATTTTTTAATAAGTGGTTTTAATGTTAATCCCTGTACTACGAGAGAGAACAGTACCACAGAGAAGGTCAATAGTAATACTTCCTCCCTACCATCAAAATCCTCCGGAAGACTTAATGCCAAAGCAATGGAAAGACTACCTCGTAACCCACCCCAGTTTAATAATATTTTTTCTTTTGCGCCTAAATGCTTAATGTAACTTGTGGATGTATAAAGGGCGATTGTCCTCCCTACAAGCACGATTACAATCGCTAATGCAATAAGTCCCCACTTCCCTGAGAAATCAATTTCACGTATCTCAATTCCAACCATTAAAAAGATAATGGAGTTAGCAAGGAGGGTGATCGTATCCCAGAAGGTGTTGATATTGGTTTTGGTTTCTTCAGACATACCAATTTTCTTACCATAGCTTCCAAACAGTAAACCACCAATTACAACCGCAATTACACCAGATACTTTGAAATGTTCTGCAATGAAGTAACTTCCGAAGAATAACAGCATGCTCAATGCAATTTCCAAAGGATAATCGTCAAACACCCTGATGATTTGCGAGAATATATATCCTATAACCAGACCAATGATAGCACCACCAAGAGCAAATTTAAGGAACATTAAAGCCCCTTCCCCTACTCCGGCTAACCCCATATCAATATAGGTTAATAAGTAAAGTGTAGAAATTTTAAATAAAACGACAGCTATTCCATCATTAAACAAGGACTCACCTTCCATGATGGTGCTGAATTTTTGAGGAACACCTAAGTCTTTAAAAATAGATATTACACTAATCGGATCCGTTGCACTCATAAGGGCAGCAAAAGTAAAGGATACAACAATGGGTAACCCAAGTAAGAAATATGCACTGAATCCTATTATAATAAAGGATAAAAACGTACCTAAAAATGCTAGTGACATGACCGTTTTCTTTAAATCCATTAGATGAGAAAATGGCATTTTCAATGTTGCGTCCCCTAGTAGTACAGGTAAAAATAATGAAATAATAATGGCATGAAACACTGTTGACTGAGTTATAAACTGCTCTGCCTCTTCAATATAGGGAACCTCAGTGACGCCTAATAGTACTCCAACGAGCACTAGTGCAATGGAATATGGTTCTTTAATGATTTTTGCTATCCCTATAACCGTTACTGAAACAGCGAGTAATATTAAGATCTGAATAAATACATCATGAAAACCGTGCATGGTAAGCCTCCTAAAATAGTCAATAAACACATATGTATGAAAGTGAGTTCTTGTGTATCATACCCTTTTGTAAGTAATATAATTCCATTCATTATCTTTTTGATAGATGTTTTTTCACAATAATAGTGGCATTGATCATTCCAACATACTACTATAAAGATTTCCCTGCAAAATATTGCAGAATATGAAAAGCTTAATACATAAGCGTGAGTATTTTATTAAATACATAAAACACTCAAATTATTCTGTGTGGATTTTTCAAAAAAAAGCACTTTTCAAATGAATGAAAAGTACCCCTCTGTTATTCAGGCTGTAACATCAATTGTTTTCCTTGATAATCCTTTGTTTTCGTTTCATGGTATCCACCATTCACCCAGTTATCCCACTGACTGTGGTACCATTTACTGCGAAAGTGTCCAGATTGACCTGGACCGACTAGGTGGCTTGCAGATGACAAATCATTTAAATCAGCCACAAACCGCCATGAGGCTCCATGATCAACAATTCCTTCATTGTAGTCATAACTAGCTGCCATAACGGTAACTTTACTACCACCTACAGGTTTTGGATCTTTTGGATTAAAGAAACGGTCTAAAAATGCCACACTAGATAATGGATGAGTGAATTCTACTTTGTGAAAATCTCCCCATTCCCAACTTGTGATTTCCTTTCCATGCTCATCAATCAGATCTGTTATTGTTTCATTCAACGATAGAGTTAACGCTTTAGATAACCCACCTTGATCTTCTATCCAAGTAACATTTTCCCCACTTGATACTTTCCTAATAAGCTCATCTGTCGTTTGTCCTCTACCTTTGAAAAATTCCATCATCCCCTCTGGAATCTGCTCTTCATACAATCGATCGGAAAATGCCTTCATCCATCTATTAAATATAAGAGGTTCAGGTGCCTCTACATCATCTACATAATTCCATTGTCTTAATAATTGTAACGCTTTTGCTCCGTAATCATTCACACCTTCCTCATCTACTTGTTCTAAAAAAATAGGAACAAATTCTTGCGCTCGTAAATCTTTCTGATCCATTTGCAGTTCCTTCATATCTTTAGTCGTTAATTTATTTTTTTCTTGCAAAACTTCCTCTATTCTTTGATATCGATAAGGTTGAGCCCAGTTATTTGAGATGTGATACGGGTATTCATCTCCAACCACTTTATTATTTGCTGTAGCAATAAATCCTTTATCAGGATTTACAACTGTCGGCAACTCATCAAAAGGGATAAAATTTTTCCATTCATTTTCTTCTTTCCAGCCCTCTAAAGGCAATAATGCATCTGATCCCTCCTCATAAATTGGAATTTTTCCATTTGCTTTATAAGCAATCGTGCCATCTTTGGATGCAAAAACGAAATTTTGAGCTGGTACTAAAAATTTCTCTAATCCCTCTTCAAACTGCTTCCAATTGGTAGCTTGATTGATTTCCAGAATCGCTTCTAATTCTGTTGACGCGTCGAGCGCAGTCCAACGAAGAGATAAGGCAGTTTCTTTGCCGCTCTTCTTGGCAAACTCTGAAATAATTGGACCATGTCTTGTTTCTATAACTTCGTAATCAACATTTCCCCTATCCTTCACCTTAATATCCTCATTGATTACAGTAGCTTCTTCATACTCACCTTCAAATAAAAATTGATTGGGGTTATCAGGATTTCGTTTTTCTAAGTATAATTGTTGTACGTCGGGACCCGTGTTTGTAACCCCCCATGCAATGTTTTGATTGTGTCCGAGAATGATGCCTGGGATACCTGCAAAGATTACACCGCTTACTTCATAATTTGGGGATGATAAATGCATTTGATACCAAATAGATGGTGTAGCCAATCCTAAATGAGGATCGTCTGCTAATAGTGGTTTACCTGAAGCAGTCTTATCACCACTTACAACCCAATTATTGCTCCCATTAAAAGGATGTGGCAGGACAGCTTCCTTAAGCAATGATGAAATATTTACTTCTTCCTCTTTCATAATAGTCGGTGCATTATTAGGGTAGGTTGGGAATAACTCATTCGCCTTTTCTTCAGGGAGGTTTTGCAAAAGAAAATAATTAAACGCCTGTCGTTCCCAATGCCCTCCTAAGTCAAATGCCATGTACTTTCCTATGGTCAGTGAATCTATCGGTGTCCACTTCTCTGGCTCCCCACCCATTAAGGTGAATTCAATTGGTAAGCTGTTACTGGACTTTGCCTGTTCAATGAACCTATTAACTCCAGTTGCATACCACTCCATCACCTGCTTTGCATCTTCTGAATAGGATTGGTATGATTTTTCAGCTGCCCTCCGTAACCCTAATGTTCGAAAATACTTATCACGCTCAAGAGCCACTTCACCTGCCAATTCACTCAAACGCCCAGATGCTTGTCTTCGAGCCATATCCATTTGAAACAAACGATCTTGAGCTTGGATATAACCCTGTGCCATAAATAAGTCTCGATCTGTGTTAGCATTTATATGTGGCACACCTTGACCATCTCTAATGACTTCTACTGTCTCAGTAAGTCCTGCTAGGGAAACATTTCCTTCAATTTGTGGTAAACTTCTATTTATGTAACCGTTTACAAAAATGAGTGCGGAAATAATTAGAACAATAAATACACCCAGAAATATTAAGGATACTTTCTGCCATCGTTTAAGTTTGGTCTCTCTTTTTCTTTGCTGTACAACCTCCATTATTTCTCCCCCTTTGTTCCCCTTATAATAGTACTATTATATTATGAATTTTCTGTAAATTCCACTAAAAACTGATTCACATAAAAGAGTAGCCTTGTGTTCACAAGACTACTCCTCAGCATCTTCATTTACAACTTGTTCTAGGATGACTTCATACGATTTTGGTTTTCCATGACCATTGTAATTAATGGGTAATACTTGAACAAGCTTCCAACCATCTTTTGCATGCTCATCAATAATTTGACGATAGGAGGGTTCAGAAAAGACACCACCAATTGTGGCCTCAACAAATTTATAACGGTACATAACGTATCCTCCTTTATTAACCTTTCACTATATTCCTTACCCATTTTAAACACCTATATATCAATGAAATGAATGTTTTGTTCTATACCTTCTACTTATTTAAGGCCTATTATGATTTTTTTCCATTCTTCAAGAGGGAATGGCCGAACTGAAGATAAAGAATATACATAGGTTGGCGTCTCCCAAACAGCTTCATAGATGTCTCCATTTTTGCTATATAAAGCAATTTCTCTTGTATCAAAGTTAATGATTTTTTCCTCAAAACCTATTTTTTGGTCCCTTTCGCTGCTAGGTTTTTGTTCAAATGTTAAATGACCCTTACCGGGATTAATGTAGGTTTGACGCACAAGATAAGACTGATTTGAAGCTCGAAAGCCCATACTTTCAAATTCATAAGAGGTTGGAAGATAGTTTAATGTAGGCACAGCATAACCTACAGCGTTCTCAATCTCTATGACATTACTCACTTTCGTAAGAGGCTCGGGCAATTCAATTGAATCACTTGCTTCAAGTGCTTCTTGCGGAATCACAACCTTTTCAGCTCGTATCAACCCAAGTACACCTATTCCCATAAACAAACTTATAAAAAATACCATCAACAAACGTTGAGAGATTTTAATCATGTCAACTCCTCCTAGACAAGCTACTACTAGTACCTTATTCAATTCAATCAGCAAACATGCTATGTTCATATTGATCAATCGATGCATACCAATAAGGTTAAATTTCAGTCCTACAGGGTACATCTTCTAAGAGTAGCAAAGGTTACGATCTATGGAGGTGGAAATAATGGAAAAACAATATGTAAGCAATACTGGAATAGAGACAACACGTATCGGCCTCGGTACATGGGCAATCGGAGGCTGGATGTGGGGTGGTACTGACGAACAACAGTCTATTAAAACCATCCATACTGCCTTAGATAAAGGTATTGGTCTTATAGACACAGCTCCAGTATATGGATTTGGTACATCAGAAGAAATCGTTGGAAAAGCTCTTCAACAGTACGGTGGACGTGAAAATATAACACTAGCCACCAAAGTAGGCATGAACTGGAAAGATGAACAAGTCTTTCGTGATGCTTCCAAAGAACGCATTCATAAAGAAGTCGAAGATTCATTAAAACGTCTTCAGACGGATTATATTGATATCTATCAAGTACACTGGCCAGACCCTACTGTACCAATTCATGAAACAGCAGAAGCCCTTTATTATTTATACAAACAAGGCAAAATTCGTTCCATTGGGGTAAGTAATTTCTCCCCTGAACAAATGGATACATTCCGTGAGGCAGCTCCTCTGCATACCGTTCAACCGCCATATAATATGTTTGAAAGAGGAATTGAAGAAGATATTCTTCCTTATGTTCAAGAGCACAACTTGCATACTCTTTTATATGGCAGTCTATGCCGTGGGTTATTGACGGGAAAAATGACAACGGGTAAACAATTCGAGGGTGATGATTTACGCAATAATGATCCAAAGTTCCAACAACCTCGATTCGAACAGTACATCAATGCTGTAAATGAACTGGATCAACTAGCTAAAGATCGTTTTAATAAGCGCATCATCCACCTAGCTCTTCGATTCATACTTGATCAGCCCGGAACAGGTACAGCTTTATGGGGCGGACGTCGTCCAGATCAAATGAATCCAATTGATGAGGTTATGGACTTTAAGATTGATGAGCAAACTCAAAAGGATATAGATGATATTCTTGTTAAGCATATAAAAGATCCAGTTGGCCCTGAATTTATGGCCCCACCTAGTCGTCAGGATTTGAATCTATAAGACCTCTACTGATAAAAGAGTTTAAATTCATTTTCTAAGTAGTTTAATTTTGGAATACAAAAGTTGAAAATGCATTCCTTATGAGTATCAAATTACAGTTAATTTGATACTCTTTTTTTGGTAATATGACTCCATTCTCATCATTTTTTATTTAAATTTTCTTGCCGCTCTACATAGAGAATTTCACAATGAGGTCTAGCTCGTTTAAAAAGTTTTTTATTTCTCCATTCAAAAGAGATTGGTTTTAAAACAAACGTACTCATTAAGTACAAAGAGAAGCCCTCAGGGGACTTCTCTTTTTGTTCTTATGAGGCAGACTAAGGAAGGCTCGCCTTCAGATGCAAACAATTATTCCCTTCGTTCTATACAGCTTTTTGCACCTTACTTCATTTTAATTTGCACAGGCTTACTTTCCTGTGTGTGAATGGTTTTCTTGTTGTTCTTATGCAAAGCAGTTCTTTTTATTGAGCTAGTTACATCGTGTACCATATCCCCCACATCATGCGCAGACTCAATTAAAGGATCAACGGCTTCCATTTTTTCTTTTAAGTCAACCGAAATATCGTTAGCGTTATTAATCAATTCTTCTGCTTCATCTGTAATTCCTTTTACGGATTTCCGGACTCCAGACAGCGTCTCCTTTGTTTCAGCTAGTGTTGCCATAACTTTTCGTAATGTCAAAATCAAATAAATTACAAGAATAATAAATGCAATGGCTACAATAGTAACACTCCACTCAAGCATTAGGACCACCTCCCTACTTCTCTCTAAGTCTATGAGAGGGCTGGTTCCCACATTCCTTAATAACAGAATCAAGAGGACTATATAAAACGAAAAATTCATATAACCTTATCCAAGAATTCGATGGGATATCAATTGTTGAAAGCGATTGTAGAAAGAACAAAAGCGCAAGCGCCCGGGTAGCGACGTATATGCTGCGGCCCACACGACGTGGGTTGGTTCGATGTTGCTGCGTGATGCAGCGATCTTAATCGAACTTCCCCTGATTCCGTAGGAGATAAAGGCAACACGAAGAACGTAGTGATTCGATGTTAACTTATCGTACGGAGGCGAGGGAAGCATACTAGTCGCTGGGCGCTGGAGCTGGACGTGGCCACTTCACTTTTTTAGTTATACACAAGCATTGAATTTTATAATTTCCTATACAACAACGAATTAATGTAAGGATTCTTTAAGATTTAAACACATCATAAGATATAGACTCTATCGTTCTACCATTTCTTCCAGTAGTGGTCTCTGCCATAGTCAATGAATTTAGAATCGCTTCCTCCGTTGCTTCTATTGTAGCTTGTAACAGATAGTGAAATGCTTTTGTGTCCTCTTTCATATAAGAAGAATGGATAACTTCCTCTTCACTAAAATGAGGGCGAACATTAGCATTAGAAAACGCAATAATAATATCACCGCTTGCATGGTGTATCCGTCCACCAGTACGGTTGATACCAACTGATGCACGTTTAGCAATGCGCTTTAGCTGGCGATCGGAAACAGGAGCATCTGTTGCGATAACCACCATTATTGAACCGGCAGGTGTTTCATGATTGTCATTAGGAGCTTTATAGCGCCCTGATTCAAATTCACTTCGACGTCCAAAGTTTGTATTCACAAGTACACCAACCGTCCATTTTTCTTGAACCATACGTGATGACGTCCCTATTCCCCCTTTATATTGATAGCAAGTCATACCTGTCCCTGCACCTACGCCACCTTCTTCACAACTGGATGTTGCCTGCTCAATTGCTTGGATGGCATGTGCTGGTTTTACGGCAAATGTTCTTGCAGTATGTAAATAACTATCATTACATTCCCCGACCACCGTATTTATAGACCCAGTTGTGTCACCTATCTCTGGAGTACACCCCATCATGTACTCCATTGTACCTTGCATTACAGATCCTGTTGTAAATGTACCTGTAAGCATAACTGGTGATTCGATTTCACCCAATTCGTCAATTTGCACAAATCCAGTTGCTTTTCCGTACCCATTCATAACATGAGTTGCAGCGGGTACTTTACGATGATAAGGATTTTGTTGATGAGGAAGAATGGCAGTTACCCCTGTACGAATAGCATCCTTATTATCTAAATCCTCAGACAAAGTAACATGGCCCACTAGCACACCTGGCACATCCGTTATTGCATTATCTTCACCAATAGGAAGATCACCTATCATGACCCCTAATTCTCTAACTCGTTTCCTCATGTCTCGAACTCCTTTGTTACATAGGTTATTTTTAAGATGTTCTTTACTTCCAACGCTATCATTCCCCGGGAAATGCATCTTGCGAACTATAACATAGAATAGTAATATAATGGAAAGGAGATTTGTGTGGCTTACTCAGCCCTACCATATACATATGTATATGTCTGTCAGGAATTTGAAGCAGAGAGCCCTCATTTACTTATCCATTCACCTTTGTAGAAGGAGATTCTATGAAACGTTACTTAACGACTCTAATAGAAGATATAAAACATACTCGAACTAGATTCAAACATAATGGTAAGAGTGGGTTATTAACTTTTCTAAAAAAGATCATTATCATTTTAATTATATGTCTTATCATATTAGGACCTCATGCTTTCCCGCATTTCTTAACTAGCCCCTTCGGATTCTCATACAATGTAAACAAAGATACTGTGTATGAACATAATGCAATGGGTGGCCTTGCAGAAAGCTATTCTATAGATATAGATGATTCTTATAAACAACAGAGGATTGCAGAAAAAATCACCGAACTAAACAATTATTATAACTTTGTTATTTCTGCTTTCGCTTTATACGTAATAACCTTCTTAATGGAACGAAGACAAAATAAGACAAGACGCAATTGGTCTATGAATGTATTAAGCTTGTTTCTCGGTTTAGTAATACTTTATATTCAACAGAATATATTACTTCGCAACCTTCTAGTAGATTGGAATATTTTATAGCTAGTGTTGTTCCTATCATACTAGCTATTGAAAACCCATTCTCCATTAATCATCGTTTGCTCCACGCTATTACGCAAGTCGAACGGATCACCATTCCATATTACTAAATCAGCATCCTTACCATTCTCTAAAGATCCAACACGGTCGGCAATACCCAGATGTTTGGCACCATGCAGTGTAAGAGCTTGCATAGCTATACCTTCATCAAGTCCGTGTTTAACTCCCATGATAGCACTAGTCATTAAGTGCTCAATCGTTACTACTGGATGATCTGTCGTAATCGTAAAAGGGATATTAGCTTCGGCAAACGCCGTTAGTGTATGCCAACCACGGTTTGCTAATTCGATTTTAGATCTAGAAGTCATTGTTGGACCTACAGCTATGCTTACATCTTTATGTTTGGTAAGGTAATCTATCATCATGTGTCCCTCAGTCCCATGTTCAATAGTGAGATCAATATCAAATTCTTTTTTCACTCTTAGAACAGTGGCTATGTCTTCTGATCGATGAGCATGTACTCGGAGAGGTATCTCATTGTTTAGTACTTTTGCGATTTGCTCCATCTCCAAGTCCCGCTCTTTATCCCCTTTATCCAGGGCATTCACATAGTTTTGTGCTTCTATTAATTTCTTTCGTAGTAATGCTGCAACACCCATTCTTGTGTTCGGAAGTTTCCCTTTTCCTCCATGCACTCGCTTTGGGTTTTCGCCAGTAGCAGCTTTTAATCCTGAAGGGTTTCTTAGTACCATCTCATCCACAATTGTACCTGCTGTTTTTACAACAACCATTTCACCGCCGATAACATTCGCACTCCCTGGGAGAATCTGAACCGTTGTCACTCCTCCAGACCTGGCATCCTCAAAACCTTTATCAAAAGGATTTATTCCATCTAACGCTCTTATTTCAGCTGTTGTAGCATTACTTGTTTCGTTAAAATCATGTCCTTCTTGTCCAATTCCTTGTTCAAAAACACCTAAATGGGTATGTACGTCAATTAAACCTGGTGTTACGATTTTCCCTTTTGCATTAATAGTTTCATAGTTCTGTGATGGCTTTTCCTTTGATATTTTTTCTATGATACCATCCTTTATAAATATGGTACTTTCGTCAAAGGTCTTCCCTGTTCCATCGTAGCCACTAGCATTTATAATTGCGATCATAAATAATCACTCCTCCTCTATTATAATTAGTGTAATCTATTTCCAATAAGAAAATAAACAGACAATTAATAAAATTTCATCTATGCTCCCTTTGTGTTAAAGTAATTATTTAGGAAGAATTAGATTGGAGCCATTGAATGAATGTAATACATATGAAAATTTTAACAACTATACTCGCTCTAGTACTTGCAGGCTGCGCTTCCGAGTCACAAAACCCCTCTTCTACTTCTAATCAAAAAAACCATAGGGATAGAATCCAAGCTAAAGTAGTAAAAGTTATTGACGGAGATACGATTACAATAAAAATGAATGGTAAAAAAGACACCGTTCGAATGCTTTTAATTGATACACCGGAAACAAATCATCCAAGTCAACCAGTCCAACCATTTGGACCTGAAGCTACTAGCTATGCAAAGAAAACTATGAACAAAAAGGAAATCTCTTTGGAGCTAGGTACTACCAAACGAGATAAGTACAATCGCTTACTTGCCTATGTGTACGTTGACGGTACTATGTACAATAAAAAAGTGGTCGCTAAAGGACTAGCTAGAGTGGGATATGTGTACCCACCAAATGATAAATATGTAGAAAAATTAAGAGAAGCAGAAAAGAAAGCTCAAAGCCAACAGAAGGGAATATGGAGTATCAATGGATATGTAACCGAAGAAGGATTTCGAGAAGAAGTAGTAGATAAGCAGCCACAATACAATGCTGAAGAGAATAGTAATATAGATAATCTCCCCTATAATCCTAATGGTAAAGATAGAGATTGTAGCGATTTCTCAAAACAAGAGGTAGCTCAACAATTCTTCACTGCAGCTGGTGGACCAGAACAAGATAAACACCGGCTTGATCGCGATGGTGATGGCATTGCATGTGAAAGCCTTCCATAAAAGCATGATATTGGAGTGAGTTCATGAAAGCAAAAGGAATTATATTTTTATCCGGTACACTTATATATTATTTAGGTTTAGGAGTACGCTATTATACAAAATCACAAGGACAAACAGGTCCAATAGGGCCAAACCCAGACCAAAACCTCTTGCATACTACACTTTATGGAGCTTTAATGGGGCTTGTTTTTATACTATTAACTACCCTAACGTTTATAGCTGATCATAAAAATATGGACTCTAAAAACGTACCCATCAATAAACGCAATCGTATTTTGTGGTTTTTCCCCTCTTTAGCTTTTTATCTTATGTTCTTTGGGTTTGGGACTTGGGTTGTTATGCATGCACAGGCGATGGAAACCTATACGCCAGGTACTCTAGCCATGTGGGTCATCTTATTATTATTAGTTTTACTAACTGCTATCGTAAGCACTGCTCAATACACCAAGTGGATTGATGATGGAAAATTGTGACTGTCACCTATATCCATCCTAAAAAGCGCAATTCTTTTATAAAGAATTGCGCTTACTAATGTTCTATAATAGGGATATATTTTGATAGTTTTCTATCGAGAAAGTCAATAAAATTCATGAACAGATGGATGATTGCTCCGCTTAAAAAGGCTATCATAACTGTTCCAACACCTATTGCTCCTCCAAACAATGCAGCAAGTATGACGAGAACGATACTTATTAATGCTCTCGAGAATGATACCGTTGTCCCCATTAAATTTTTCACAACAAGCATCATTCGATCAAAAGGATTGGGAGCAAAATCAGCTTGAAGATTTATCGCAATTCCTAATGCAGAAACAATCATACCAAGTAGTAAGCACAAAGATTGGGCAAACAAGGAACTGGGCTCCATCCATCCACTGAAAATATGAACCCATACATCAATCCCAATTCCAGTAAGGAAAGAGGTTAAAAGGGCTATTATTTCTGGACGACGTTTTTCAGCAATAGCATTAAACACAACCATACTAAACCCGACGACAATCTCCCAACTGCCAATGGTTAACCCAAATGTTCTATATAAACCTACGAGGAGAGCATCAAAAGGTGAAGTACCTAGTTTAGAAAAAATCGTCAAAGCAATCCCCATCGTCAGAATTACTATGCCAAATGTATAGTACATGGCTCTTAAATAGATACGATTCAACTTTCTCCCTCCCATATAGTTAAAGACATCATTTGACTTTACCTTAATCATCATGAAGTTTCAAGTGCTTTCAGCTATATTGCTAAGACGTTCTTAAAAATGAGGCTATTACTGAAATAATACCGAAAATAAAGAACGTTATACCATATCCAATCAAACCGATAAACGTGCCTGCTAAAACGGAACCAATCACTTGGCCTATGGATAGCATTAGGAAAGGTACCCCAATTCCAAGGGAAGCATTAGATGAGAATACACGAATGCCCCAAACGATGAGAAGACCACACATAAATAAATTTGCAATCCCAAATAAGGCTGCTCCAACATATGAAACTACAACGTTCCCTGGTTCCATAAACAATAAAATCGGGTCAATGGCCCATCAGTAATCCAAACAGAGTGTAAGCGGACTGCAAGCCAATCTTTTCAACATTAATCCATGCATTGGCTTTTCCTTGAAGAGGTGGTTTTATCCAAAAGGCAATAGCTGCACCATAAGGAGGGGATACTAACCCTGTACTACCACCTATCAGAAGAACACCAAATGCTAGCATCCATTCTGATAGTGAACTACTAATAATTAGTAATCCGCTCACAGCAAATATACCCGCTAACAAAATCAATGGTTTTGGACCTTTTTTTGAAGTCATAACAGTAGAGAAAATGATTGTATAACAATTGCCAAGATAAAAGAGAGATGAAATAATACCAGATACCAAATTAGACATTTGAAATATCTCATCAATGCTTGGTAAAAGAAGGAGCATGATAAGTATTTTTATACAAGGTTATTTTCATATCACGGATGAAAGAAATCTCATTACCCTTGTTTGCTTTTTTGATCCTTCCTAGCGATTCAAATCAAACTATTTATAAGTAGGCTTAGTTAACGTTTGTTGTCGATACAATAAATGAAATAGTTTGTATGTTCTTCCATATAAGCACCATTATATTGAAGACTTGGATTCGAGATATATTAAGGGTGAGGTCCGATACTTTAT
>NZ_AVBF01000054.1 GCF_000770635.1 Pontibacillus yanchengensis Y32 | reverse complement strand
CTATTCAGATTAATTGATTCCAAAATCAACACCAAACTTTAACATAGCCAAGAAATAAAAAAAGCACGAACAACATGCGCTCGTGCAAGCCGATCTTTATTGTAAAGGGGAGGTTTTTTTCTCTTAATGTACTATACGTTTAGACGAGCTTTGAAGTATGGACCTTTACCTACTTTTTGAAAACTTACTTAAATTGGGTATTTAACTAACATGAAAGGCAATCAGTTGCACCTCCCCATTTGTTGTCATATAATAAAAGTATTAAAAGCGAAGGGAATGAATCTATACACAATGAAGTACTAATCCTATTTTGAGAGGCGAGTTTAATATGAACAAGATTCATGGTGAACACACTCGTTCCAGATAGGATAGGTATGTCTATTTATAGACTGTTATTTATTGTGTATACAAACGTTATGTCATTTTATCAGTAATGGAAGGAAATGACGTCCCACTGTACGTATATACTTACACCTACCTCTCTGGAACGTTCAGGGAGGATTTTTTTATGAGAGTTATGCATGCGAAACAGATTCACTACACTATTGGAGATCGAACACTATTAGATATTAATGAACTATCCATTCATCAAGGGGATCGTATTGGTCTGATAGGAAAAAACGGGGAAGGTAAATCCCTTTTATTAAACTATTTACTTGGTTTATTAGATACTAAATCCCTAGTGTCCTGGAACGGCCGTGTAGGTTATTTCAGGCAACTTAATGTAGAGGGCGACCCGAGTTGGGATCGCTTAAGTGGCGGGGAAAAGACGCTTCGCAAATTAGAGCAATTGTTCAACGCATCTCATGACATACTTTTGCTAGATGAACCAACGAATAATCTGGATTGGCAACGTATAGATGAATTAGAAAACAGGCTAGCCCACTTCCAAGGTGCTTATGTGATTGTATCTCATGACCGAAAAATGCTTGATGAAGTTTGTACAAAGATTTGGGAGCTTGAAGATGGAAATGTTACAGAGTACAAAGGGGGTTTTTCCGATTATGAAGCAGCCAAAGCATTAAAGGTGCAACATCAACAGGAAGAATATGAGGCTTATGTGAAAGAGAAAAAACGGCTGACAGACCGAATGCATCAGAAAGAACAACAAGCGAAAGTAATGAATAAACCTCCATCACGTATGGGAAACTCAGAGTGGCAATTGTATAAGGGAAAAGCTTCAGGCAAGAAACAGAGAGTGGAACGTGTTTCAAAGGTTATCCAAGATCGTATTGACCGTCTAGAAAAAGTGGAAAAACCATTTGAATGGGCTGAAATAAAAATGGATTACACCTTGGTTAAACCAATTCATCGAAAGAACATTTTTATCGCTAAAGACCTCACAATGAATATAAACAATCAACACCTCTACACCATTGACCATATAAAGCTAAAAACCGGTTCTAAGACAGCTATCATAGGTGCAAATGGAAGTGGTAAAACAACTCTTCTCCATCACCTGTTGTATGGAAATACGGAGCTTGAAATTACGAACCAAGCTTCAATAGGCCATTTTGATCAAACCCTTGAAGCTCTGCCGGAAGATAAAACAATCCTTGAATATGTACAGGAAAATAGTGCATTACCCCAACATGTGATTCGTATTATTTTAGGGCGTCTACGTTTTTTTGATACAGATGTACACAAGAAAATCAGTGTATTAAGTGGCGGTGAGCGAGTCAAAACAGCATTAGCAAGACTTTTGACTGGAACCTACAATGTGCTCGTTATTGATGAACCAACAAACCATCTTGATATTGAAGCAATCACATCACTTGAGGGCTTAATTCATGATTACCCTGGGACTATACTATTCGTTACACACGACCGTCGTTTTATAGAAGAAACAGCCGATCATTTATGGTTTCTTGAAGATGGCTCCCTTACTACCTACCAGGGGACGCTTACCGATTATTATAATGACAAGCAGAAGCCTGGTCATAGTGATGAAACACTTCAGCGTATCATGACACTAGAAAACAAGTTGACAGAATTAATCAGCCGGATAAGCATCCCCGATTCGAAAATTGATACCGCAACTTTAGAAAAAGAGTACGAGGAAACACTTCACACACTTAAAGAATTAAAAAAGCAATAAACATAAAAAGTGGCTCTACCTTTCCAAGGTAAAAGCCACTTTTTTCAGATATTTGTAATTTCCTAGCTCCAGCGTCCAGCAGCTATCCATACGCTTACGCTTTTTAAATTATGATAAGTTTTCGCGGATGTATTCAAGTGCTGCTTCTACGTGGCCTTTAACACGTACTTTGCGCCACTCTTGTGCCAAGTTGCCTTCTTTATCAATTAGAAAAGTGGAACGCTCAATTCCCATGTATTCTTTACCGAAATTTTTCTTTAGTGTCCATACACCATACTCTTCGGCGACTTTATGATCCTCATCTGCAAGTAAAAGGAAAGGTAATTCATGCTTGTCGATAAACTTCTTATGACGCTCTACCGGATCAGGACTCACGCCTAGAATTACTGCATCAACATCTGCAAAGCTTTCATGATGATCACGGAAATCACATGCCTCATTTGTACACCCTGGTGTCATATCTTTGGGATAAAAATAAAGTACAACGTTTTTGCCACGGAAATCGGATAATTTTACGGTTTCTCCATTACTAGCTTGTAATTCAAAGTCAGGTGCTTGTTTTCCTAATTCTACACTCATTCAAAATCCCTCCAGAACGTTATCTCTCTTAAGGGTAACCAAAGATAAACATTCTTACAACTTTTATTACTTATCCTGCATTAGTTGTACAAAAAAAGCAGCTGGTAGCACATATCCGATTAATGCCTCTACAAGTGCGATAACTCGTCCAATCCCAATTGGCGTTATATCTCCATAGCCTACTGTAAGCAATGTGACTCCACTAAAATAAATCGAGTGTGCCAGTCGGTCTATTACGGAGTCATGCTGAAGCAGTTCATCCATTAAAATCGGCATCCCTTGTGACGCAAAAATAAAATAAATCATCCCAAATGCAAGCATCACGATTACATATACAAGGAGCAACGAATAAAAGTGCTCTACGATAATCCTTTGCCCTTTCCGCTCGCTAAAATCCAAGAAATGTTTAATACTCCCATACAACACCACTACAATGACACCAACCAATCCCCACGTCATCGCCATAGTCTCCACCCCTGTCCTTACTATAAGTCTACAAAGATAAGAAACCATTTATGATAATGAACTTTCAGGCCTCTATTTCCAACAAAAAGACTAAAGTATTTTCATGAGATTCTCTACGAATATGTTAAACTGTTCCGTGGATATACATTTTGAATTATTTATCTAGTGGAGGTTTATGATGAATATTGATCAATCAGTAGCATTATATAAAGAAGCAGAAGAACATATTGTAGGCGGGGTTAACTCGCCTTCTCGCGCTTACAAAGGCGTAGGTGGAGGAACTCCTATTTTTATGGAAAAAGCAGAAGGAGCTTACTTTTGGGATGTAGATGGCAATAAATACATCGATTATCTTGGTGCATATGGACCAATCATTGCTGGGCATGCCCATCCTCATATTGCAAAAGCTATTGCAGAATCTGCATATAACGGCGTTTTATACGGTACTCCTACGAAACTGGAAAACCGTTTTGCAAAGATGTTAAAGGAAGCAATCCCTTCTATGGAGAAGGTCCGCTTCGTAAATTCAGGTACAGAAGCTGTTATGACAACAATACGGGTAGCTCGTGCATACACAAATCGCACGAAAGTCATTAAATTCTCTGGCTGTTACCATGGTCATTCCGATCTTGTACTTGTAGCAGCTGGTTCTGGCCCTGCAACACTTGGGACTCCTGATTCTGCAGGAATACCTAAGTCTATTGCCCAAGAAGTTATCACTGTTCCGTTCAATGATGTGGAATCATTCCGTGAGGCTATTGAGGTTCATGGTGAGGATGTAGCAGCTGTTCTAGTGGAACCTATTGTAGGGAATTTCGGTATTGTCGAACCGAAACCAGGATTTTTGCAAGAAGTGAATGACATTGCCCACGATGCAGGAGCGCTTGTCATTTACGATGAGGTCATTACAGCTTTCCGTTTCACTTACGGAAGTGCACAAGATCTTGTAGGAGTAGAACCAGATATGACAGCCCTCGGTAAAATCATCGGAGGAGGCCTACCAATTGGTGCCTACGGTGGACGTGTAGATATTATGGAACAAGTCGCACCACTTGGTCCTGCCTATCAAGCAGGTACCATGGCTGGTAACCCTGCTTCTATTGCATCAGGTATTGCATGCCTTGAAGTGCTCAAAGAAGAAGGCACATACGAAAAACTTGATAAGCTTGGTGCTATGTTAGAGAACGGCATTCTCGACCATGCAAGAACATATGCCCTTCCGGTAAAAGTAAATCGCCTAAAAGGTGCTTTAACTGTTTACTTCACAGATACTGAGATTGAAAATTATGAGCAAGCCGAAGCATCAAATGGAGATATGTTCTCGCGTTTCTTCCATTTAATGCTTCAAGAAGGGATTAACTTAGCACCGTCTAAATTTGAAGCGTGGTTCTTAACCATCGCTCATACAGAAGAAGATATTCAAGAAACATTAAAAGCTGTTGAGAAATCCTTTAAAACATTAGCTAATGAATTGAGATAGGATGGCTTAAAGATACTCTTTGAGTCATCGTATAAATTTCATATCGGTAAACTGGATGTTGTCTGATTGCTAATCATGGAAGATTACCAGAATATAAGCTCTATTTAATGAAGACCCGGATTTAAATCTGGGTCTTCCTTTTATCCCTCCTTCTACAATGAATTTGCGAAGAAAGAATTGCATACAAGCCTAAAATATGCTACTATTGTAAATAATCAGAAAATTAGTACAATAACAATTGTGCTCTTTTCATTTCTTACCCCTTTTTCATAGGTCTTTGCACGTGTGAATTCGTGTTGAAGGTCTACCATCCTTTCAAGGAATATTGCTGACTTTCTCCCTAGAGAGTCAGCCTTTTTTTGTTTTCTAACAGTAAATAATCGTTTTTCCCATTCTTATAGAGGGAACTTTTCCTATACTTCTACTATTGCTTTAAGCTAGCAAGTTTTTACTTTTTTTATATCTAAAAGGATAGAAATGAAGTATAATACATATGTTTAATAGGATTACGAAGGAAGGTTTTCTCAAATGAAACTTGGCGCAAGGATGCTCAAGACTGGACTAGCTGTAGCTATTGCAATCTACGTAGCTTCGTTAATTGGTTCAAGTACAATCTTTGCTGGAATGGCTGCCTTATTTTCTATACAGCCTTCTATTTATCGCTCTTACCAATCTATTATTGAGCAAGTACAAGCAAATATTATTGGAGCCATAAGTGCTTCCATTATTGTTCTAACTCTAGGGAACGATCCATTTATAATGGGATTCACAATCGTTCTTGTTATCGGAATTTGTATTCAATTTAACATGAAAGAAAATACGGTTTTATTGGCACTCGTAGCTGTTATCGCTATTATGGAAACAACTGACACACCGTTTTTACAATTTACAGCACTTCGCTTTTCTTCTTTAATGCTCGGGGTATTTGCTTCGTTCTTTGTGAACCTACTCTTTTTACCACCGAAGTATGAGACAAAGCTTTTTGGAATGATTGATCGAAATACGGGAGATATTCTGCAATGGCTTAGAATTACTACACGCCACCTCTCTGACCGACCGGCATTGAAAGAGGAGATTAATCGATTAGATGGAGAGATGCTGAACATCGATCGTGTGTATAGCCTATATCAAGAAGAACGGACTTATTTAAAAAGCAAGCGACTTAAAAAAGCACGCAAATTGGTATTATTCCGTCATCTTATTGCCACGACTAGAAAAGCATTTGAAGTTCTCAAAACCTTTTCACGACTAGAAAATGAAATGGACAAAGTTTCAAGTGACTTTCGCAATACATTGGTTAATGAGTTAGACAAAGTTATCCATGCCCATGAGAAGTTAGTCCTTTCCGTTATGGGACGTATCCGGGTTCATGAGGATGATACAATGGAAGAAGCAGGTCAACCGAACATCCCGAAATTGGTTGAGTATTTAATTGAGATTTACGAGGAAAAGGATGATGAGGAAGAAAAGCTCATGTTCTTACCTCTCGCAACTAATTTAATGGACTATCATCAGACATTACAAAGACTCGAAAAAGTATTATCCAGTTATTCCAATTATCACAGCAGTGAACACATTAACGTTCAGAAACCGGCAAAACCTACTGTGAAATAAACAGAGCCTTATTCAAGTTAGAAGTATAAAGAAGGACTTCCTATTGTTGATTACAAAGGAAGTCTTTTTTTATTCGGTATAAGCCCCATTATCTTGAAGACTTGGAATCGAAATATTATGGATTAGAGAAATGTTTCCGTTGTGTTAATTTAGAGAAAAAATGGGCCGGGAAATAGCTCGCTTTCCTGTGGCCTCACACGACGTGAGGAAGGTCGAGTTTGCTACAGGATGTAGCGAACTCGACCTTCCTTGATTACTAACAGAGCCTCCTCGGGCAAAAACCGTCCTGCGGGGTCTTGACACATCCTTTTTTCTACGGGAGTCTCGTCATTTACCGGCCCATCTTTGTGTTCGTGTGGTTTACCGGAAACATATCCAGGCTAGAGTGGGACGTTCAGTATATTGGTTACCACGAAGCAAGGAATGGTACATGACACAAAAGTGATGCTATGCGGACATATAGTCTCTTATTCTTCGATTTAAAAGCTATTTTGCATTCGGTACGGACATACAGTTCGCTATCAAGCCAAAAACACCTTAATTTAGTATGTTTTTTCACAAATAAGATACCGTATGAAGCTGTCTATTAACTGTGGAAACCATCCACCGTATAATATTTGGACTTAATAATGGTCAAAGCACCCCCACAATTAGGCTTTTTTAGAGTGATATATCTATTTTTTTAGCCTAAAAACCATGAAATTGGAGTGAGTTTGAATGAGACTCAAACTTATCCAGAGTTAATAGACACCTTCCGTATGTCCGTTAGTCTCTCCAAAATAGGCTTTTTACAGTAAATAAGAGATTATATGTCCGTCAAAAAAGTTGCCCTACGTATAGCCGTTTCCTACCCAACTCTTCTTACGCATCGGGCCACTCCAATTATCTCGAATCCAAGTCTTCAAAATTATGCCTCTTATATTGAATAACCCTCATCCCTACTTAGTATCTAACAACCCCTATTCCATAAAAAAGCTCAGGAGCAACATTTCTACTCCCAAGCTTTTCCTTTACGTTCCTAAATATTCAGGGTTTGGATCGTCCAAATGCTGGACTTGGTAAAGGTCATAATAGTGACCTTTTCTTCTCATTAATTCTTCATGACTACCTGCTTCTTTAATCATTCCATCCTCTATTAACACGATGCGGTTAGCATGTGTAATAGTGGATAAACGGTGGGCCACGATAAATGTAGTACGGTCAGCCGCTAATTTTTCTAGCGCTTCTTGGATAAGGTGTTCACTTTCTAGATCCAGAGCTGATGTTGCTTCATCTAATATTAGTAATGGTGGATTCTTAAGGAATACTCGTGCAATCGCAATACGTTGCTTTTGTCCACCAGACAACTTCACGCCTCGCTCGCCTACTAATGTGTTATATCCATCTGTTAATCCCATAATAAATTCATGGGCATTAGCAGCTTTGGCTGCCTCAATCATCTCTTCGTCTGTCGCATCTGGATTCCCCATTTTAATATTCATCGCGACAGACTCACTAAATAGAATGTTGTCTTGAAGCACCATACCAATTTTATCCCGAAGAGACCTTGCTTCTACATCCTTGATGTCGGTACCATCCACTCTAATGCTCCCAGATTCCACATCATAAAATCTAGGAATCAGGCTAATCAATGTCGATTTACCACCACCGCTCATGCCAACGAGGGCAATGGTTTCCCCTTTTTCAACATCTAGGGTGAGGTCTTTCAGCACAAGATTCTCATCATCATCATAACGGAAGGAGATATTATCAAACGTAATATGGCCATCTACATGTGTTAGTGTTTTGGCATTCGGATTGTCTTTAATATCATAATCCTCATCCATGAATTCAAATACACGATCCATTGATGCAATAGACTGTGTTAATACGGTAGAGGAGTTAACTAAACGACGTAATGGAGCATACACGCGATCCATATAGCCAATAAAAGCTACCATCGTACCTACTTCAATACTTCCTACAATTACTTGATAACCTGCAAACGCAATAACAAGGATCGGTGCTAAATCGGTAATGGTAGATGTGACACTAAATGTTTTCGCATTCCAGCTTGTATGTTTTAAAGCTTTATCTAGAAAATTAGCGTTTTGATCATTAAATTGATCCTGTTCATAATCCTCTAACGCAAAACTCCGAATAACCGGCATCCCCTGAACACGCTCATGTAAGTGACCTTGAACTTCCGCTAATGCTTGAGAGCGGTCCTTGGTTAAATCTCGAAGCTTCGTATAGAAAAACTTAACCGCAAATCCATATAACGGGAACAAGGAAATAGCTACAATCGTTAGCCATACATTCATGGTAAGCATAATAATAATAGCAATGACAATCGTGAACATATCTAACCAGATGTTCATTAATCCTGTAATAACAAAGTTCTTCGTTTGCTCAACGTCATGGATAACACGTGATATGACTTCCCCAGTTTTTGTTTTAGAGTAGAACCGAAGACTTAATCGTTGTATATGATCAAATAATTTATTACGTATATCATATAAGATCGTATTTCCTGTCCATTGTGCCAGGTATTGACGTGCATACTCTATAGGAGGGCGCACAATTAAGAATATAAATAATGCTCCTCCCATAATCCATAACAGCTCATCAATTTTAGCACTTTGGCTCATATTTTCTGCATTGATGATATCATCAATGACATATTTCGAAATGAGCGGAAGTAATAAAGGGATGCCAAATTTCAGAATACCTATCGCAATAGTTAACGCAATTTTCCCTCTATATGGCTTAACGAATTGTATATATCGTTTTATGTTCTCCATGGCTGTCACCTCTCAATCTGCTGTATTGTTTGTCCCTAAGGAAAAGGACCTCTTTAGGAGTCAGGTACATTGGAGTTTCATGTAATTATAGGTTAGTACACATTTATAGTTTGATTAAAAAAGGTTCAAAAATGTAAAAAGCCTGTTGGATAAGTCAACAGGCTTTCCTTACGTTAGATACGTTAAATAACGTTCATACCATTGATCAATAAATTCAGGTGAAAAAGGCCCTTTTCTTTGTCGAATCCACCTCAACAAATGATTTACATTGTTTTTCAAAATCTGGTCTAGCACATGAGGATAATTCATCTCTCGTCGATGTTGTTCATATTCATCCTCATCTAACAATATATATGTCATGTCAGGAAACACTTTTACATCTAAGTCATAATCAATATACTTCAGCGCTTCCTCCTCATCATATACAAAAGGAGAGCTAATATTACAGTAATAATATACTCCATCATTACGTAGCATCCCAATAATATTAAACCAATATTTTGAATGGAAATAACAAATGGCAGGCTCTCTGGTAATCCAGGTCCGTCCATCACTTTCCGTTACTAATGTTTTATCATTTGCCCCTATTACAACATTTTGAGTTGCTTTCAAAATCGTTGTACTATCCCAGACTCGATGCAATTGGCCATTGTGTTTATAACTATGAATTTGAATATGTTGACCTGGCTTCGGGACTGACATAGAAATTCTCCTTTACTCCTTATACACACGACCTTGTAAAATCTGATTATCTTTACTCCTTCATACAATTATAACGAGTAATGCGAACAAATGGAAATGATAAATCTGCTCTAACTATTTCCTTCACGTTCCAATATGCTTATGTATAAAGTAAACCCTCCATCAATTCCCATTTAAGAAAAGCGCAAGCCCCTGCTAGCGACGTACAAACTGTCCTGGGATAATGGAAGTTCGATTAAACCCGCTGCATCACGCAGCAACATCGAACCAACCTACGTCGTGTAGGCCGAAAGGAAACACGGAGAGCGCAAGCGATCCAATGTTGACTTATCGTAAGGAGGTGCAGGAAGTTTGCTAGTCGCTGGGCGCTAGAGCTAGACACAGAAGCGCCAGAAATGTATGCTTTCTTAACCCATAAAATAGAAAAAAGCACTCCAGTAAAGGAGTGCTTTTTTAGAAGGTCGTATTGGTTCGGGGGTTACGACGCTTCAAAATAAGTTATTGTTGGTTTTTCTTTTGAGCAGATTGTTGGTTCTGCTGCTTCACGTGTTGCGCGTCAGTTTTTTGAGCTTGTTGTTGTTGTTGAGCTTGTTGACCTTGCGCAAATTCAGTACCGTATTGTCCTTGACCTTGAGCAGACTGTTGGTTTTGCTGCTTCACGTGTTGGACGTTAGTACCAGAAGCTGTTTTGTTAGCTTGTGCTTGTTGTTGTTGCTGTTGGTTTTGTTGTTGTTTTTTAGCCATCTTTAATCACCTCCGCAACAATTAGAATGTGCAAAATTCCAGAGGTTATCCGTAAAAATTAACTTCCATAATATTCTTTTATTACCAGCTCTGAGTAAAAACCTGAATAGAATCAATCCTCCTGCAAAAAATAGATATAGGCTCTTATTTTATAAGGAAGAGCTGTCCAAAAGGAGGAGATCTCTTTGTATGTTGGAAGAGATATGACAGAACTAACGATGACATCAAAACATGATTGGAAAACAGATGAATTAGCTTATTTTCAGCATGCATTAAGTCAAATGGTGCCTTATTTAAATAGCGAGGGAACGACAATCCTTCGAGAAATCAATGAAGAAATACAAAATCGAGGCGGATTTACGAAAAGAGAAGCAACATGGTCATCAGGCACTAAACCTGTTTATGATTAGGAACTACCATTAAGGATTTTACCTAAATTCGAAATATCACTTTACAAAGAACAAAAAGCGCAAGCGCCCGGTTAGCGACGTACAAACTGGACGGCTCCGTATGAGATAAAGGAAACACGAAGAGCGCTAGCGATTCGATGTTGACTTATCGTAAGGAGGTGCATGAAGTTTGCTAGTCGCTGGGCGCTGGAGCTGGACGTGGCTACTTCACTTTTTTAGTTATACACAAGCATTGAATTTTATAATTTCCTGGACAAGAATAAAGCTGGCTTCCTAGTAATAATCCTAGGCCAGCCAGCTTTTTAAATATGCTTAAGTATTTTTTGATGAGAGACGGGAAATGGATATTGGCTCAAGTTTTCCTTGTGTACAAATTGAGCTCTTGCGTAGTTCATTTCGTCATTCTGCACCACAGCTTCCACAACTTCCATATCCCAGATGATATGAGAGAAAGTGTGTTTAATGTGGTCCAATGATTGTCCCAGTGATATGTTTATCCCATACTGCTCCTTAAACCAGTCTTGAACATTTTCTTTATCTACATCTTGAAGAGGAACCATTGGAAATTCCCAAAGATTCGCTAATAAACCTTGGTCCGGTCGCTTTTGAATCAATACCTGTCCTGCTTCATTACGTATCAGTAGTGTAAGATATGGCAATCTTTTCTGTTTCTTTTTAGAAGACTTAATTGGTAATAGAGTTTCTTTCCCTTCTTCAAAAGCTCGGCAATGAGATTGAACGGGACATAATAAACATGAGGGACTTTTGGGAGTACATACTAATGCTCCAAGCTCCATTAATCCCTGGTTAAATGAGGAAGGATCCTCTTTAGAGATAAGCTCACGAACAAGACCTTCAAATACTTTGCGGGCTGCTGGTTTGGCTATATCCTCTTCTACCATTAAAATTCTTGATAAAACACGCATAACATTTCCATCAACAGCTGGGGAAGGAATGTCGTATGCAATACTAAGAATAGCACCTCTTGTATAAGGGCCAACCCCCTTTAAGGCTCCGAGTTCTTTTTCATTATCCGGGACCTTCCCGTTATAGGAGGATACTACTTCTTTCACGGCTATTTGCAAATTACGAGCACGTGAGTAATAGCCAAGACCCTCCCATGCTTTCAGAACTTGTTGTTCATCCGCTTCTGCTAAATCATTTGGTGTTGGGAATTGGTTAATAAAATGATGAAAATATGGAATAACCGTATCAACTTTGGTTTGCTGAAGCATGATTTCGGATACCCATACTTTATAAGGGTCTTGATCTTTTCGCCATGGTAACATTCGCTGTTCTTGTTGAAACCAATGAATAAGATTGTCACGAAACCCCTTCTTATCGAATCCTTCGAGTATATTCAATGCTTGATTATTTTTCACAATGTTTCACCCTTCTGATACAATGAAGTTAAGTTAATGCGAGAGTCTACCTCAAAGGAGGAACCTAACAAATGGATACTGGTACCCATATCGTTATGGGAGTTGCACTTGGTGGTTTAGCTACATTAGACCCTGTCGTACAAAATGATCCTACCCTGTTTAATGCAGTACTAGCAGGGACCATTATAGGTTCACAAGCGCCAGACTTAGACACCATTTTAAAATTAAGAAATAACGCAGTTTATATACGCAATCATCGCGGAATTACCCATTCCATGCCTGCGGTTGGTCTATGGGGCATTGCAATCCCTAGTGTTATTTACGCTTTTGCTCCTGAGGTAAACTTCTTTCATTTATGGATATGGACGTTTCTAGCTGTTATTTTACACGTTTTCGTCGATGTATTTAATGCTTATGGCACACAGGCGTACCGTCCTTTTTCCAAACGATGGGTTGCCTATGGATTCATTAATACATTTGACCCCTATATCTTCCTTCTCCATCTTATCGGTATTATCGCATGGAATCTAGGTGCAGATCCTGGTTATACGTTCTTGATACTTTATTTTGTCATCGCGCTTTACTATGTGAAACGCTATTTTGACAAGCATGAGATGGTGAAAAAGATTAACGGCTATTACCGTGATGTTGAAGAAGTTGTAACTTCCCCGACTATTAGACACAATGTATGGCGACTCGCCATCACTACAAAAGATAAATTCTATGTTGGGCGAGCGGTAAGTGGTCATATTGTTATTGTTGATGAATTTCAACGCAAACCATTACCAGATATGCCTATTATGAATAAAGCTATACAAGATGATAATATGGATGCATTCTTATCCTTTTCCCCGGTGTACCGTTGGGAGATTGACGAATACGACCATTATACAGAAGTACGATTAATTGACCTTCGTTACCGTTCCAAAGGTCGTTATCCATTCGTTGCCGTCGTCACCCTTGATGATGACCTCAACATATTATCATCCTATACAGGCTGGATTTTCTCCGAAGAAAAACTTCAGAAAAAACTGGATGCATTACCAACCTGAACGAAAGAAAGATGACACATTAGATTAATGTGTCATCTTTTTTCTTTAATGAGTATAATTCTGTCCATCTTCGAACAGTTGTTGATAACGTGGGTTTTTGGATGCAAATTCATGAAGTTTTGGTCCATAGCTGTTAATCCACTGGGAAACCACTTTCTCGGTCATGTCTTTTCCTTCATAGGTTCGTCCAGCTTTTGCACGAGTTGATTCGAAATCTTC
This sequence comes from Pontibacillus yanchengensis Y32, assembly GCF_000770635.1. GTDB lineage: Bacteria > Bacillota > Bacilli > Bacillales > BH030062 > Pontibacillus > Pontibacillus yanchengensis. Next base: position 13,321 of record NZ_AVBF01000054.1, on the reverse strand, counting down.
CCATAAATATTCTACCCAGTTACGGGCTTGCCTCATTGTTAATTGTTCGTTTTGATTACACAATTGATGTGTTAATCGTTCAAAAATATCTTCCATGTTTCTCACCTCTAAACTTCCAGCAATTCGCTCCCTATTGTATCACATACGAACCGTTTAGGTGCACATACTATGCTTACACCATTTAATATGGTGAAAAGTCTTTACTCAGGAGGTCGATCTCATGCCACGCAACAAAACCGTCAATTTCCCTGAGGAAAAACCAAACGGCAAACCGCGAGCACAGGCCCAATATGCTTCGAAACGAGCAGATGGGTCAATCAATACTCGCCCACAAGAGAGAATGCACCAATCCTCGAAACGCAAAGACTTTTAGGAGGGACCTATCATGGGCCAAAATTCAAAGAAACGTGAAGAAAACAAACGTTTTTTAGATAATTTGTATAAGGATCCTTTCCAATCCCCACATGCTAACCCAAAGCATGCAGCCAACCAGGTTAATGGGGAAACGCAACAGACACAATCTGAGATTATTACAGAAGTGCAAATGCGAAAACGATCGTAATATTAATATGGAGAGGGTTCCTTTTCGTGGACCCTCTTCTTTTTATATGAAATTTTCTCACGTCCATGTTTTATATCAGCTATTAGGTGAAAATAAAATGAACCTTATTTTTTATACCTTGTAGCAGCTGCTCTTCTGTATGCTCCTCCTCATATACGTACAATAAGAATTCAAAAGCTAACGTGCTATACACTGTTTCAGCAGCCTGATTGGAATCGTAACCTTCAGGCAGTACACCTTTTGCCTTTAATTCATTTAAAAATGTAATAAGATCATCCACAAATAAAAAATCTAAATCAATAAATTTTTTCATCATATTAGGTTTTGATTTAATAAGATGTAGCGAAACTGAAAATATTTCCCGCATTATCTTCTTGCCAAAAAAACGGAAATGCTTCAATCGATTATATATGTATCGATAGACAATCTCACTAGCTGCTTTATTGACATCTATCTCTTGAAAAATCACTTCAATTGGGTCTTGATCCAACTTGAATTCAGTAGCCATTAATTCTATAAACAAATCAGCTTTAGATTCGAAGTGAATATGTACTTTCTTCTCAGTCGTCTCCGCTTTGTTTGCAATTTGCTGTATGGTAGTGTCCTCATAACCTTTAGCACTAAATAACTCTAAAGCTGCAGCAAATATCTTCTGACGCTCATTATCATTTTTGTTAGAAGCTAACCCCATTCTACTTCGTCCCCTTTCCGACTATTGCCATTTTATTTTATAAGGATAGGTAATGGAAGTCAAAACAAGGGGGAATTCGGTTGTGTGGGTATTCCGGAAGCATACTAGTCGCTGGGCGCTAGAGCTGGATGTGGACGCATCCCTTTTTTAGTTATACTCAAGCGGACGACGACAAAAAAGCTGCTCTACTTTGGGGGGACAGCTTTCATGCTGTTGAAAAATCCCTGCGGCAGCCTGTTCTATCAATTCTTTATTTTAAATATTCACCGATGAGCCGGTACTTTAAAAGCTGAGAGTGAAGCTCTTTAGCTTCACTCTTTACTGATAAAGACCTATCATATTGAACAATCCTTCAAATCGCCTTTCCCAAGTATGCTCCTGTTTGCAACGCTCCATAGCTCGTTTTCCAATTTGCTTAGCTTCTTCTTCATTTTTTAAATAATAATTTATTTTATTGACTAAATCTTTACTAGAAGAATACCCAATTATTTCTTCTCCATAATTAAACAAATTCTCCATTTCATCGAAGTACTCTGTAAATAATAGTTTTCCGGTTGCGGCCGCTTCTAGTATGCCTACTTTAACATTAGTGTATCCCTCAACTGTTCTGGGGAAATTTACTAGCATCTTTGTTGAGTATGCTGCCTGAAACCATTCTTCCCCCCTTACCGAACCCATAGAATGTCCTTGTAATTCTTTTATAGTTCCCCATCGCTTCCCATATAGCTTAGTGTTAAATGATTCACATAATTTCTTTGCTATTGGATAGCGATCCTCACGGCCGTGACCAATGATCGCTACATCTGAAAGGAATTTCTTATTCGCTTCTCTTTCTTTAAAAAAGCGAAAGTCTATCCCAAACGGCATATAAAGAACGTTTGTAAACCCATATTTCTTATAGTTTTCATAGGCTAACTGTGAATTTGTTGTAAACCAGGTAAAATTTTTTCCGTATTTTAATACATACTCAAAAATATCTGGATCACTAAGGGTTATCCCTAGTATTGGTATGTTATTTCTCTTCAAAAAAGCAGAACTCTTTTGACTAAAAGTTAAGCCTCCTGCATTGCAAATAATAAAATCAGGTCCAAAATCTAATAACTTTTTCTTAACACGATCTAAACGAATAATGACAGGTCCTTTGGGGCCTTTACAATCCTCTGGATTTAGCAGCCATTCAGGATGAGCACCGACATCCCATTCTTGAACTTCATGCCCTAATCTTTTTAATGATAAGAGTATGCTTTTCACAACATCTGTATCTCCCTCACCATATCTTCCAAAATGAGCAATTTTAAATTTCCTTTGTAAATTCAAAAACTCACCTCATAATAAGAATTTATTTTTTATTAACTTGAGAAGGAAATAAATAATTTCGATTTGCTTTTTCTTTCCATTTTATCTGCAACACCATTCGCTTATACTGATGTTTTTCATCAATTGTTAATTTTAGGTACTTACGTGCTAATTGATACAATGTGTTTGTTTTGACCTGTCGGTAATCCAGGATCTCCCCAAAATGTTGAAACCCACTTCCAAAATGATCCATTTTTGGGTCATAGGACAAACCAATAAACGGAACTGATGTACTTGCACTTAGTATTAAAGAATGCAACCTCATTCCGACTATTAAATCGAAGTTACTAATCAAACTTTTAAAGATTCTAGGAGAGTAATCATTTTTTATAAGGGTGAATGATTGAGGAGGTAACAAAGTGGATAACTGTTTCATAATATACTTATCACCTTTATATTGGCAAAAAGGCATCAAAACGAAGTGGACATCCTGATCATTAGCCAACATCTTGCACATTATAGCAATGTGATTCAGTAACTTTTCTTTTTCTTCTCCTACGTAAAACCATGGTCTTAAACATATGCCGACTAGTTTTTTGTTTGTAGGGATTTTTTCTAATTTTAATACCGCTTGAATACTTTTAGTAGGAGCAGACTTCATATTTAAAGCAGGATCGGCGGAATATTTCACATTTGCTTTAGGAAGATGTTTCTTTACAAATTGATAAGAGTCTTCATCTCTCACAGTAATGCGATTAGCTTTGGATAATAAGGAAATCGCATATTCAGCTGACTTTGGTGATTTGAATGGCCCAATCCCAATTCCATAAAAGTAAATGGGTTTGCCCATAGAATAAGCTAACTCTACGATTTGTCCATAATAGTTCATCCCCTTAGCCTTAATACCAAAGGTAGATTGAGGCTCCCATCCTGAGTAATCTTGAAGGATTCCTCCTCCTCCAATAATGACTGTATCAGCTAACTTGATTGTTCGTTGTACTTTTTCAATTTGCTTAATACTAATCTCATTTACGTTGTGCTTTTCATAATAAGCAGTAGTAACTCCTCTTGTAATTACGCTAATATTAGCTTCAGGAAACTTATATAGTAATGAATCAACAATGCTATCCAAAATAGCATCATCCCCTATATTCCCAGCACCATAATATCCATGAATGACTATATTCATCGTCAAAGGCTCCTTTTATATCCTCATACTGATAAATTATTCAAATAAATACTAATTGTTTGTACAAATAACCATCATAATCTTCAAATATGAAAATAGGGAAATCCCCAAATAATACACAAAAGCTAATTTTTGTGAACGAAACCCTGCCCTACTTACAAAAGTTAGTTAAAGCGGAAGTGCTTGATTAGGGACGTATGAGGTTTCATACAGTAGATAGGTTGATGGTGTGGTGTGGTGTGGCGTGGCGCGAGACAAAAAGCAGGTCAAAAATGCTGTCTTACATACAAAAGGGCTACCCCTATAAGGAGTAGCCCTTCTTGATTGCTTTATTACTCACCAAGCTCTTGGTTTTTCACTACGTTGATGATTGCTTCTAGTGCTTCGTCTTCGTCGCTTCCTTCAGCTTTGAATGTTACATCTGCGCCGGAAGGAATTCCAAGGGACATGATGCCCATAATGGATTTAAGGTTAACATCTTTGCCATTGTATTCTAGTGTAACTTCTGACTGGTATTTGCCTGCTTCTTGTACTAGAACTGTTGCTGGACGTGCGTGTACTCCATCATTTGCTGTGATTTTAACTGATTGTTGTGCCATGTTACATCTCTCCTATTTGTTATTGTATTTTAACGATATCTTTCTGACCTTTTGATACTGAACCTTCTTGCTGAACTTGTACCTCTTGGCCTTCTACAAGATTTGTAAAGACGATTGGGGTTACGATGGAAGGAACCTGCTCTTGGACAGATTCAATATCTACTTTCATAAGTGTCTGCCCTTGCTTCACTTCATCGCCTTCCTCTACAAAGGACTCGAATCCTTCCCCTTTAAGGCTGACGGTGTCAATTCCAAAGTGTATTAGAATTTCGGTACCATCTTCGGCAAGTAATCCTAAAGCGTGTTTTGTAGGGAACACATTAAGCACTTTTCCATCTACTGGAGAAACGATTTCTCCATCTGTAGGATGGATTGCAAAGCCATCGCCCATCATTTTACCAGAAAATACTTCATCTGGCACGTCTGAAATCGACATTACATTTCCTGTTAATGGACTTACAAAATTCAATTCATCTGCTGCTGTCTTTGGAGCTGATGGAGCATTGCTATTTTCTTCAGGTGCTTCTTTTTCTGGTCGAGGTGATTTTCCATCAATAATATCTTGAATTTGACCTCGGATCGAGTCGGATGCTGGACCGTATATTGCTTGAATATTGTTCCCAACTTCCATAACTCCAGATGCACCTTGTTTCTTCAAGCGTTCCTTGTCGACTTGTTCTTTATCATGTACAGAAACCCTTAAGCGTGTAATACAAGCGTCTAGATAAGAAATGTTCTCTTGGCCACCAAGTGCATCTAAAATTTCGTAAGGTCGTTCTCCTGCATCGGTTTCACCGCCTGCATCTGCTGCTTCATCCTCACGTCCTGGAGTCGCAAGGTTGAATTTCAGAATCGCCCAACGGAAACCAAAGTAATAAATAACCGAGAACCCTAAACCTACTGGGATAACCAGCCACCAGGCTGTCTTGTTTTGTAATACCCCGAATAATAGGAAGTCAATCAAACCACCAGAGAATGTCATACCTATTTTAACATCTAGGATGTGCATAATCATGAAAGATAATCCCGCAAAAATCGTGTGAACTGCGAATAGTACTGGTGCTACGAATAAGAATGAGAATTCAAGTGGTTCTGTAATTCCTGTTAGGAAAGAAGTCAAAGCTGCAGAACCCATAATTCCGGCAACAACCGTCTTACGCTCTGGCTTAGCTGTATGGTAAATCGCTAGAGCTGCTGCTGGAAGACCAAACATCATGAATGGGAACTTACCAGTCATAAATGTTCCAGCTGTAAATTGATCTACATCATCTCTCATTTGTGCGAAGAAAATGGAATAGTCACCACGAACAATTTCACCTGCATCGTTTGTGTACGATCCAAATTCAAACCAGAATGGAGAATAGAAGATGTGGTGTAGACCGAATGGAATTAGTGAACGTTCAATTACACCGAAAATAAACGCTGCTAATGTTGTATTTTGTTCAACCATCATATGAGAAAAGGCATTTAATCCATCTTGTACTGGCGGCCATACCCAAGTCATGGCCAAACCAATAAATAAAGAAACGAAAGCCGTTACAATCGGTACGAAACGTTTACCTTGGAAGAAACCAAGATATTGTGGCAATGCAATATTATAATACCGCTGATAGAGCAAGGCTGCTGCAATACCTATAATAATACCGCCAAACACACCTGTTTGTAAGGTCTGTATCCCAAGGACATTGGCATAGGCTGCGCTATTTTCAACCATTTCAGGCGATACATTTTCAATAACGCCCATCGTTACGTTCATAATTAAATAACCAATAATTGCTGCTAGACCTGCGGAACCTTCTCCGTTTGCAAGTCCTACTGCTACACCGACCGCAAACAACAAGGCAAGGTTCGAGAAGACGATATCACCTGAACTCGCCATTACTTCTGCAATAAGCTGAATCCATTCAGCTTTAAAGGCTGGTACATAGCCTAAAAAAGTTTCCTGTTGGAACGTAGTACCTAGTGCCAAAAGAATACCTGCTGCAGGTAGAAGTGCTACCGGTAGCATCAACGCTTTACCAACTTTTTGAAGTGTACCAAAAACTCCCTTAAACATCGTAATTTCCTCCTTTTTTTGTATGCAACAACGATAAAGCAACCCAAACAAACGCTTTCAAAAACCGCTTACATGAACACAATAAAAAAGGCACGAGCGAAAAAAGATTTCCAAATCACGATAGAATTAGTTACACTAATCCCAGTGATTTGCTCCATCTTTCTTCGCTCATGCCTAATCGTATCAGTAACACGCAAAGAAATAAGTGCGTTTTAAATTATGAAATTAATCGTTGTAGATGTATCGTTAAATAAACGGCTTCTGCGTCATCTACGGGTTTTTTTAGTCGTTGTTGCATGACTTTTATCAACTTCCAAGCTAAATTATAGCATAGAGGATATTCCATTTTCAATAGGTCGTCAAGTTTTTTTCTTTCTCCAACAGATTCTCCCTTATGAACCCGCTCAATCGCGCGCCTTAGATGCTGAACAAGGCGATGATAATCTACACTTTGCTTATCAAAATCAATCGATAACTGATCTTCGATAAGGTTGGTAAGGTATTGTATAAGCTCTGAATCTTTATTGATTTCCGTAACTTTTTTATCCGTTATCGCACTATGGATATGAATGGCAATGAAACCAACTTCCCCTTCTGGCATTTCAAATTGTAATCGTTCGTTTATCATGCCGACAATCTCTTTTGCAACTTCATGTTCTCTAGGATAAAGGGACTTGATTTCGATCAGTAATGGATTAGTAAACTCCAGCCCTTCTTGCATTCGCTTAATGGCAAATGCAATGTGGTCTGTTAGGGCGATATGAATATGTTCATTCAATTTACTTCCCATTCTCTCTTCGATATGATGCATAATATCATTTATAAATGCGATAAATTCTTCATCTATCTGCGGTAGTAACTGTTTATACTTCTCTTGTATAGATGCATCCTCTAACCGATACGTCTTTTCCGCCATCTCGGTTGTAACTGCATCTCCTTGCTTCTTTCCAAAACCGATTCCCTTCCCTATCAGAATTACCTCATCATTGTTAGGATGAACTGCCACAACCACGTTATTATTTAACACACGTTCAACCGTAACCTGAGTAGTCATCTCCTCACTCCCTTCCATTAAAATTTAACCAGCGTCAACTTCTGTATTTTTTCTGTATTGTATTAAAACGCTTGCAAATTATAAAATAGTTTTGTATAACATTGCAAGGGAACATAAAATGAATCCGATATAAAGGTGGTACCTATGATAAAACTTCTCGCCATCGATTTAGATGGTACCTTACTAAACTTGGAGAAACAAGTAAATGAACATGATATTGATGCGATTCAGCAAGCATTGAATACAGGTGTTGAACTTGCTATCGCTACCGGTAGAATGGATCATGAAATTAAAGAAGTATTAAAGCTATTGAAACAAGAAAATAACGGCCATCGAGTTAGCCAAAACGGTGCTTTTGTCTATGACAAGGATGATAAATTCATTCATGCGAACACTTTTTCACAAGAACACATTCAGGATATTTTCGCAGCGGCTGTAACAAATGACGTTATCCCTAGTGTATCTACAGAAACCGATACGTATGTGATTGAAAAAACAGCCAATGTCCGTGAAATGGAGAAGCGTCTCTTTTATTCTGTTCATGCGACACCAGATTTAAAAGAGCAATTAGGAAAATCCATTCATCCATCCAAAATTTCAATTCATGGAGCAAACGAAAGACTACAACAGCTTCAAAAAACCATTAACTCTTCCTTTTCAAATGAGTTAGATAGTTTTATATCTGACCCGCACTGTCTTGATCTAATGCCTAAAAATATTAGTAAGGGAGCAGCTCTTAAACAACTTATCTCCCTTCTTGGCATCCAACCAGAGGAAGTTGCATGCATGGGAGATTCTTTCAATGACGTATCTATGTTTGAGCTAACCCCACACAGCTTTGCGATGGAAGAAGCGCCTCCTGAGGTAAAAGAGAAAACATCACACGTGGTTAGTGGTGTTGATGAAGCCATTGCTCATTTGTTTGAAAAAGGATTACTCTAAAGTAAAGCAAAACAAGCAGCCTTGAAAGTATCAGGGCTGCTTGTTTATATACTCTATTATTTTTATGAACCACTTATCTTCTGCCCTAGCATCGAAATAGGTAGTGCCTCTTGATCCTCTGTGCCATACACTTCTAGAAGTTCCCCTTGCTGATTTTTACGTCTTCCCCACGCAAAAATACCGTTCATGTATCCAATCTCAAAGTAAATGCCTGGGTCTCCATCTATTTCATATACTTCGCCAACTGAATAATCAGCTGGGTTTAGCATATATGACTTTGCCATTTGAATTTTACGCATTTGGACAGCATAATCATTGACCATGCCCATTTGTTCTGCTTTTCGTGCTTGTTCGGTTAGTTGAGCTACTGCGTCACGAAGCTCTTCAACTGTCATATCACTATATCTTTTTTCCAACTCTAACACCCCTTCCATTTACATTTTAGCAACGTTTGTACACAATAGAAAATAGATTCTACATTCTGAAAGGAGTTTTCCTTATGGCTTATGTCGGAATTACAGGAGCAAGCTCTGGTTTAGGAGCCGAGCTTGCAAAAGCATATGCTGCAAATGAGCATCATGTCTATCTATTAGGTAGAAATGAAGATCGACTTCTAATTATTCAACGAGAAATTCAAGATGCAGGTGGACAGGCAGATGTTATCGTCTGTGATGTAACCGAGCCAAGCTCAGTCAACGAAGGGATACAGCAAATGGAGCAACTTGACGTCTTGATCAACAATGCAGGAATCGGTATTTTCGGCCCTGTTGTTGAATTAGATAGCCCAGATATCACACAAATGTTGAACACCAACGTTAAAGGTACGATCTACATGACGCAAGCGGCTCTCCCCCTCCTTGAAGAGAATGGCGGACGCGTATTAAACATTATTTCAACTGCAGGCCTAAGAGGAAAAGTAAATGAATCCGTTTATTGTGCAAGTAAATTCGCTCAACGAGGCTTTACAGAAAGTCTTCAAAAAGAGTACGAAAACACCAATATTCAATTTACTGCCGTATACATGGGTGGTATGAACACGCCCTTCTGGGAGCAAAGTGACCATGTGGAGAACCCATCAAAAATGAAAAACCCTGCTGATGTAGCCGCAGCTATTTTTGAATCAGATGATGGACGTGAAGAAATATATATTGATAAGTAAAGAGCACAGGATGTTTACTCTTGCAAACAACCCATATTTTCCTTATAAAAAATGAGCTGTTCCTCTTAGGAGCAGCTCATTTTTATTCTAATTTTCCACTTCTACGTATTCATCTAAAAACTGCTCTATCAATTCAAAAGGAAACCCCTTACGGTATAGGGCACCTTTTATTTTGTGCTTTAACTCATATCCCTCTGCTTTTGAGGCATACTTTCGAAGAGCCTTTTCCCCTTGATGAACAACAGCTTGCCATTCCGCGTCTTCATCTTTTTCAGAGGAGGCTTGTTGTTCTTGAACTGCTTCTTGAATGACATCTTTAGTGAAACCTTTTTGCATTAAGGTTTGCTGAACTTTTTGTAGTTGTTCTTTATACGACTTTCTTCCATCTAGGCGCAGGTTTTTCTGTACCCATTTCATCGCCTTTTCTAGTTGAACATCATATGGGTAATGAACAAGAGCGTCCTCAGCCATATTAGCCGTTAACCCTTTTTCAATCAGTTCTTTTTTGACCAGCAAAGGTCCCTTACTTGATGTTTGCATGCGCGTCCGTACGAGGGCCTCGGCAAATTCTTTATCATTTAGATAGCCTTCTTGCTTGAGACGATTAACGACATACTCTATTTTTTCTTCATCCACTTCTTTTTCCCATAAATAAGTACGAATTTCTTTCTCAGAACGCATCCGGTAGCTTAAATAATTTAGAGCCAGGGAAAACGTTTTGTGAAAGCTATCTTTTTCAATAAGCGTTTCAATGGTTTCCTTATCGAGTTCCATACCTTTTCGTAGCATAAATTGAATGAGAACTTCTTCGTCGACACTAAACTCGTAAGCCTCACCCTGTCCACGATCAAGGAAAATATTGTAGCGCTGCTTGTTTCGTTTTTGCGTTGTGATACGTGTAATAGTTGGCACGAATGTTCACCTCTTTCTCCATTTTATCATGGAAAAAGTATAAACGGCGATAGATAGGATATCGCTTTTTCAGACAAACTGATATAAACTAAAATTACCAAGAAGTGTAGGAGGTTTTCCCATGAGGATTGCCATTACTGGCGGAACTGGATTTGTTGGAACTCATTTGACGAGGCAGTTAGCTTCAGAAGGACACGACCTTTATATATTGACGAGGAGTCCAGACAAGCATCCTAATACAGAACGAGTAACGTACGTTGGCTGGCTTAAGGAAGGGATGAAGCCGGAGAAAAACCTTCCAGAGTTAGATGCTATTGTGAACCTTGCTGGTGAGAATTTAAATAGTAGCAGATGGACAGAAGAAACGAAGAAAAGCATCATGAATAGTCGTATCGAAGCGACGGAATCCGTTCTCGACTTGATAAAAAATATGGAGCAAACAACAAAAGTATTAGTCAACGCTTCTGCTGTCGGTTTTTATGGTACATCAGAAACCGAAACCTTTACCGAGAACACAACCACCCCGGGTAATGACTTTTTAGCTAAAGTGACCACGGAATGGGAAGAACGAGCTCAAAAGGCAGAGTTATTCGGCGTCCGTACTGTTTATTTGCGTTTTGGCGTTATTCTCGGAGAAGAAGGTGCGTTACCGAAAATGGCCATTCCATATAAGATGTATGCTGGCGGACCTGTTGGAAACGGCGAGCAATGGATGTCGTGGATCCACATTCGAGACATCATTGGTCTAATCGAATTTTCAATAAAAAATGACAAAGCAACCGGTCCAATCAATGCTACCGCTCCAAATCCTAAGCGAAATAAAGAGCTTGGGAAGTCAATTGCCAAGGTGTTGAACAAGCCACATTGGCTACCTGCCCCATCCCCTGCATTGAAGTTAGCACTTGGGGAGATGAGTACGCTTTTACTACAAGGTCAATATGTATATCCACAGAAGGCACTCGAACTTGGATATCAGTTTGAGTACCCAGAGCTTGAGCCAGCATTGAAGGATATATTGCTTTAATTATCGTTCATAAAGGAAGGCAATTACTAAACTCCAATGTGCCAAGAATCTGAGCAGGTAGACACAGGAGCTATACCTAATTTTCAAAAAGAAACATACCAAGTACACGTACAAGCTGAGATACAGAGATTGGCCCTCCTTTTCCCCTTACTACTTGAACAATCTCTTTTATAGAAAGGATAGGAAAGATACATGCATACAGTCATAACGAATGTTTCGATTCATCCCATAACTTCTCCGGCTATCACGAACGGAGAAGTAAAGATTTACGAAGGTACAATTGTAGAAGTCGGAGAAAAGGTGTCCTATGGTGAGGAAGACCATGTTATCGATGGTCAAGGCCAATCGCTTTTTCCTGGATTTATAGACGTACATACCCACCTCGGTTTATACGATGAAGGTACTGGCTGGGCTGGTAATGACGCAAATGAGACCATTGAAGCCTTATCTCCACATATCCGAGCTTTGGACAGTGCTCATCCACTGGATACAGGCTTCCATGATGCTCGTCGACATGGTATTACCGCCGTGCATATTATGCCGGGAAGTCAGAATGTGATCGGTGGTACGACCTCTGTTATTAAAACCGTAGGGAAAAATATTGTAAATATGTTAGTAAAAGAAACAGCGGGACTTAAGATTGCTCTTGGTGAGAATCCTAAGCGAATTCACTCTCAATCCCGTAACGACTCCATTACACGTATGGGTATTATGGGGATGCTTCGTGAGACCTTCACTCGTGCTCAATGGTGTGAATATCCAGAAGACCCACGTAACGCTCCCATCATTCAGGCATTAAACCGTGAAATACCAGTTCGTATTCACGCGCACCGTTCTGATGATATTCTAAGTGCCGTACGTCTAGCTGATGAGTTTAACCTTGACCTACGTATTGAGCACTGTACAGAAGGACATTATATTGCAGAAGAATTAGCAGGTCGAAACCTTCAAGTATCTGTTGGTCCAACACTCACAAGAAAGTCTAAAATTGAAGTAAAATATAAAACATGGGATACCTACCGTGTATTAAGTGATTATGGTATTGATGTTTCCATTACCACCGATCACCCTTATACCCCTATTCAATATTTGAACGTGTGCGCAGCATTAGCAGCTCGTGAAGGACTACCAGTTCATAAAGCACTCGAGGGGATTACTATCCTTCCTGCCAGAAACCTTGGCGTAGAAGATCGCCTCGGTAGCATTGAAGTTGGAAAAGACGCCGATCTTGTTCTTTGGAATGGGCACCCGTTTGATTTTATGTCTAAGCCGTCTTGGACAATGATTAGTGGAAAAATAGTGTAATAAATGAACAAAAGCGCAAGCGCCCGGTTAGCGACGTATATGCTGCGGCCCACACGACGTGGGTTGGTTCGATGTTGCTGCGTGATGCAGCGATCTTAATCGAACTTCCCCTGATTCCGTAGGAGATAAAGGCAACACGAAGAACGAAGTGATTCGATGTTAACTTATCGTACGGAGGCGAGGGAAGCATACTAGTCGCTGGGCGCTGGAGCTGGACGTGGCCACATCACTATACAAGTTATCCACAAACTTATCCCGTTTATAGTTTCCTGGACTAATATAAAATCTCTCTATCTAGTGTAGAGAGATTTTTTAATGCGTAGAAAATTTTAAATTAATGGCTTGTGTATAACCTAATAGAATAGGCTATGTTAAAGTTTGGTGTTGATTTTGGAATCAACTAACCAAAATTGCCTTGTTCAAGATAAGAAGCATAATCTGGAAGACTTGGATTCGAGATATTTTATAGAATCAACGTGTCGAAAAAGAGGGATGTTTCCGTTGCTTTTGTGAGAATAAAGGTGGCCGTGGA
>NZ_AVBF01000053.1 GCF_000770635.1 Pontibacillus yanchengensis Y32 | reverse complement strand
ACTTTAACATCTCCTTATTTCGTGTCTAGATTTATGGGTCCATTATAATACTCCCCCCCACTATTTAGACATTATACAAATAAAATGAGCTACTTCTTTATGAAGTAGCTCAAATTTATTAAACAGAGACCTTTTTATGACTCTATATTTAGATGTTACCGTTGTTATAATTTTCAACACACACTTAATCTTTTGTGAAAATAAACCTCTAAAATAGCAAGTTTATAAACTTACATCACGAATAGAAGGATTGAGGAATGCTACCAAAATTTCTTTGATGATATAAAAGAGGATTTTTATTATTACTCTGAATATCGAATACTTCCCCAACCAAAATAGTATGGTCCCCAGCGTCAATCGTTTTAAATGTTCGGCAATGTAATACACCGGCTACACCGGAGATCACAGGTAAATTGTGATCACTATAGTCCCAATCACAATTACTAAATCTATCAATGTCTTTTGAAGCAAATAAAGAACAAATATCACTTTGCTCTCCTGATAGTATATTGACAGTAAACTTTTCTGCGTTAATAAACGTACTATGTGATGTTACCTTTTTATCAATTGACCATAAAATCAATAATGGATCTATAGAAACAGAAGCAAATGAATTAACAGTTAGCCCTAGGGGTTGACCTGTGCTATCAACTGATGTAATTACTGTGACACCAGTTGGATAATTCCCCATTACTTCCTTAAATAAAGATACATTGTTATTATTCAAAATAGATACACCTCTCTTTTGTAAGACCATCAGGGCCTAGGTTAGAAATAATACATAAATTAATTTTTACACCTAGTCTATTGTATTGTATAAGAATTTATTAGTGCAAAATGCGTACATAAATAAATATTTTAAGATTATTACCTCATTACAGCAACATCTAATAAATTCCAGTTCCCTTTGGTGCAGTATTATCTTCGCTCTATAGGTTATTTCGGCATCCTGATTCCATTTTAGTTAAAAATACGTACTTTGTCATTTATATGATTTATTAACTCTATAATTAATGATTCTCCCACACTTTTCAAGCCACTAATTATATATACAAGGAAGGCTATCTAATTTTACCAAGCCTTTTTAGGTCTGTTCTCAGGGAAACCTACCAATTCTCGATAAGTCTTTCTTTCATCAGTGAAATCAAACCAATGTTTGCTGCTAGTAGGGTTATTTGTGTAGTTAATTACACAACGAATTTGATCTTCTACACAACTATCAATCCTTACTGCTAACTCTTGCTCTAATTGGTCAAAAAGCTTAGCACCATCTTTATCCTTAATTTCTGATAATCCAAAAATATTCAACACTACTACTAAATTTTCAGCTAATTTATAACCTATAGAAGGAACAGTTTGAAAATCAGCCAACCCTTTTAAAGTTTCAGCTTTTCTAACGGGGATATCTAGAAGGTCAGCTATTTCTTCTGTATTAAAGGTATGTATATCGCTCATTTTCAGATTTGTCTTTCTAAGTATAGATTTTTCTTCCTGAGATAGTGGCAATTTTATATTTGAACTCAAAAAAACCTCTTCCATAATAAGGAACGTGCAGCAACATCAAACCATCCCATTCGTGTGGGGAGAAGTTTGTACGTCGCTAAACGGGCGCCCCAAGTTTTAGTTCTTTAGCTACTGTAGAATTGATTCAATCTTCTTAAAAACAGAAGAGTAAACTTCTTGAACTTTATCCCTCTGGTATTCATCATTCTCAACCGGGTATCCAAATTTAAACGCCTTGAATGTATCTTTTGATTTTGGGTACCAAAGACCGGTAATAAAATGTTGGTTGTCATTGACTCTATCTACATATTCTTTATAGCTAATTTGATTTTCCATATTGATAAAAGGCATGTGAGATGCTTTCGATCCGACAAAAAATACTGGAACTTCAAGTGATCTATACGCATTTCTATACTTTTTATCAGCTGCTTCAGCTAAATTCTCTTCCATAATAAAGATTGCATTATATTTATTCTTAGGGAAATCTACTACTTCTGATAACTTTATTTCATGGAAGTTTATCTGATCTTCTTTAACGTTTGGAGCGGCACCTATTATTGCAATTTTAAGAGAAGTTCCTTTATATAGATCAGAACTTTTATCACTTCCAGTTGCTTTATAATCCGTATTCATAACGAAACCAATAAATAAAGAACCAATAAATGCTGTAACAATGATTAAAAACAGTAACTTCTTCATTAAGGACCTCCATCATAATTTTATTTTAATTCAGAAATGATACAAAGATTACTTAAGGGCTTAAGCCATATTACTTAACCTGCAACTGTTAATATAAAAGCAATATGTATTAGTGTAATTGTGATAATTGTTAACAGTATGGTTTTATATATTTCTAAATAATTCATTAAGTTTAAAACTCCTTTAAGCCTGTTTTAACTAGCACAACATAGTATTTTGATAGAGATATAATTCCCACAGCCAAAAGATATTGAGAACAAATAACTACTATAAGACTTTTAACAATTAGTCGGTGTGTATCAGAAGTAGAGAAAAAGTTTCTTTAAGTATTAAATTTAACATAATATTCCTCTAATGTATCTAATAGGTAGCTAAATTCATGTATGAATCCTATCCCAAAGCAAATAAAACGCTTGGATTGGATCCAAGCGTTTTAATGATAACTTCCTTATACTATAATCTATTTTTGCCTTAACAACCTCATACTATTAAGAATAACGATCAATGCTGCGCCGGTATCACTTAGAACTGCCATCCATAGGGTTAGGAAACCTGGAAAAATTAAGATTAGTGCTGCTAATTTAGTTACCACGGAGAACCAAATATTTTGTTTGATAATAGATAATGCTCTACGGCTCAAACGAATGGTGTGAGGTAGTTTCTCTAAATTATCTGCCATTAGAACTATGTCAGCAGTTTCCATCGCTGTATCTGTTCCAGCACCCCCCATTGCAATACCAAGATCTGCTGTGGCAAGAGCGGGCGCATCATTAATCCCATCTCCTACCATGGCCACTCGTTTTCCTTCACTCTGCAATTTCTTTATGGCTGAAACTTTGTCTTCTGGTAATAATTCAGCGAAATAACGATCGATACCTATGTCATTAGCTATTTTTGTCGCGGTTTCTTCATTATCTCCGGTTAACATTACCATTTCATTCATTCCCACTTCCTTAAGTGTCTTAATCGAATTTACAGTAATGTCACGGATTGTATCTGCCACAGCAATTATACCAAGAATATTCTTGTGAGTACCTATCACAATCATTGTATTCCCTGTTCCTTGTAAAGCATGTATTTGTTCTTCTATTTGTTCAAGTGAAACGTCCATTTCTCTAAACAATTTTGGACTCCCTGCAAAGTATTGGACACCATCTATTGTTGCTTGAGCTCCTTTTCCAGCGATTGCTTGAAAAGCTTCCCCATTTTTAGCAGGGATATCTCGTTCTTTGGCGTAGGTGGTGATTGCTTTAGCAATAGGATGGGTAGAATATTCCTCTATAGTTCTTGCAATAGCAATGAGCTCATCTCTGTTCTCGTTAAGTGTAATTACTTCTGTTACCTTTGGTTTTCCCTCTGTTAAGGTACCTGTTTTATCAAAAGCAATCGCCTGAATTACTCCGGCTTTCTCTAAGAAAGTACCTCCTTTGATTAATACACCTCTTTTAGCTGCATTACCAATTGCAGAAACAATAGCTACAGGTGTAGAAATCACCAGCGCACATGGGCACGCCACTACTAATAACGCAAGCCCTTTATAGAGCCAACCTCCCCAAGTGCCGAACCCGAATAGTGGAGGAAACACCATAACAGAAAGAGCTAATACGAAAACAATCGGGGTATAGACACTTGCAAATCGATCAACATATGCTTGCGTTGGTGCTCTCTGTTCTTGGGCTTCTTCTACTAAATGAATAATCTTGGCAATTGTTGTATCTTCCACAAGCTTCGTTACTTTGATTTCCATAGATCCATTTTCATTAACCGTTCCAGCATAAACCGTGTCACCTAGCTGTTTTTCTACAGGTAAGGATTCTCCTGTGATAGGGGCCTGATTAACACTGGATATTCCAGTGAGGATTTCACCATCAAGAGGGATTTTCTCTCCAGGTTTGACGATGATAATATCATTTATTTCAACTTCTTTTACAGCTTTACGTATAAGTTGATTTCCTGATTTAACGGTAGCTTCGGAAGGCGTTAGATTCATTAGGCTTCTTATAGAATCACGTGTACGCTCTATTGATCTGCTCTGTAGTGTATTTCCTAATGCGAAGAGCCACACAACCATTGCTCCTTCAAACCATTCTCCAATGAAAGCTGCTCCAATTGCTGCTGATGCCATCAGAACATTCATATCAAGAGATCTACTTTTAATTGCATAAAAGGCGCTTCTTGCTGGTTTAAAGCCACCTATGAGAATAGAAATGCCATATAGAACCATAGGTAAACTTGGAACAAGATTTGCGAAAGAAGCAATTACACCAAGCGCTAGAAATATCCCTGATAGGGTAGTTGCAGAACCTAAAACCATTTTCTTATCATCTGCTTGTTTGTTGTTAGGTTCAGATGACACTAAACCAGCTCCAAATCCAGCTTTTCGAACTTCTTTTACGATGTCTTTGGAATTTATAGCATGCTCTATTTGCATGTTACCAGTGGAAAAGTTTACACGGACTGTATGCACATTAGGATTCTTACTCAAATGATTTTCAATTGTTTTAGCGCAAGAACCACAATCCATCCCTTCTATTTTGTATGTTTCTTTGCTGATATTAGAATGAACTGGAGCCGCTTCAAAACCTAATTTTCTGACTTGCTTAGGGATTGTGCTATATATGGAAGGGTCTTCCGCTCCAACTGCCATCTTACCTGTTCCATAATTCACTTGTACCGTTTGAATTCCGTCAGTCTTCCTTAAGCCTTTTTCAATGGTAACTGCACATGAAGGACAGTCCATTCCCCTAATGTTATACTCGACAACATTCTGTTCATCATCTACCTCTTTATACTCTTCTTGTACGATTCGAGTATTTTCGGCGGTGCTACAACAAGATGATGTATCATTAATCTGATCCCTATTATCCCCAGAGCAACAAGAATTGGTTGTTTCATTTGCATTATACTGCTCTTCAGAACAGCAATTTGATTGTTGTTCTTTATCTATGTGACTCATTTTCGTTTCCCCCTTTAAACGCTTCGATAACACTTATGCTTCTTTTGAATGTAGCAATGCAATCGAAACAAGTTGATGCACATGATCATCTGCTAAAGAGTAAAAAACAAGTTTTCCTTCTTTTCGATATTTAGCTAATTTCATGTTACGAAGCAATCTTAAATGGTGAGAAGCTGTAGCAGTGGTTGAACCAATAATATTAGCTACATCACATACACAAAGCTCTTCTTCTATTGATAAAGCATAGGCAATTTTCATTCTCGTAGCGTCTGATAAAGCTTTAAAAATTAACTCTACGCCCTCTACTATTTTTATTTCAGGTTGCACTCGTTGAACAACTTCCTCATCATAACAAAACGTATCACACGTATCTTTACTAGCTTGTTTTAATACTTTTTCACTCAATACATTCACCTTCATTCAAATAATTGTTTTAATGTTTGTTTATAGTGTATGTTTTTGTTCTTCTGTGGTCAACAGAAAATATTCAAATGGGCATTTGAATAATAAAACGCATTGGTCCGTTCAGCATGTTATGAAATGCATCATATACTGTGCTTCTATTAAACTAATATTTCTTACCCCTTTTATTTCAATAAAAAAGAGCTAATGACTTAAAAGAGTCATTAGCTCTATAAAAAGATACACTTAAAGGTTGAATAATAGAAATAAGATTGAATAATTACTATTTAGTCACTAGTCTTCGTCAGATTATTGTTAAAAGCAAATTTTATTTTGAACTCTTCATCTAGTTGCAGCGCTGTATTGAAAGGTTTTTTACCTTTAAATCCTTTAAGTACTCTCGTTTGTTTCTTCTGACAAAGTGTTTTAATCATGTTCGGTGTTAATGTTTTTCCAGCTAATTTCTTTGGAAAGGTGACGTTACATCCCTTTTTATACTGAGAACAGCCATAAAATTTGTAGCGGTCAACAATTGATCCGGTCTTACAAGAGGGGCATCTAACAATCTCTTTATTATAGCTTTGTTCTGGGCCTTTTGATTGTCTAACCTGGAGATTATGAAGACTATTAGGTGTTTCTTCTATTAATTTTTCTATGAACTGGCTTGTTTGCTTAATGAACGTTTGCTTGGAACCTTGACCGCTCCCAATCTTTTTTAGGTAGGTTTCCCATTTAGCTGTCATGGAAGGACTGGATAAAAGTGTACCTTCAATGGCCTCACAAAGAGTTACCCCCTTTTCTGTTACATACACTACGTTCTTTTTTACTTCAATATACTTTTGGTTCTTAATCGTTTCAATAATACTAGATCGTGTTGCTTCCGTACCAAGACCTTCTACTTCCTTAAGCATTTCTACGTCTTCTTCATTGTCGATAAGCTTTCCACACGTTTTCATCATATTAATCAGATCGCCTTCTGTGTATGGCTTTGGTGGCTTTGTCATGCTCTCTTTTAAATGAACATGAGCTTTTACATCTTCTCCGTTATGCACGTCAGGTAAAATGGAGTCTTTCTCTTGATTCGACTTTGCAGGTTTAGGGAATAATTCCTTCCATCCACGCTTCAATTCTGTCTTCCCTGTTGTTTTAAAAGGCAATTCATTTACATCAGTTATGATGGTGGTTTCCTCATATACATAATTTTCATGAAACATAGCAAGTGTGTTCATCATAACCTCAGTATAGATGTTTTGTTCCTCATAACTTAAGCTAGCTAGTTTTTTAGAGGTAGGAACCGTTTTTGTCGGGATGATTGCATAGTGTTCCTGAACTTTGTTGCTATCTACGTATCGCTTATTCGGCTTAAGGGAGACTGGTGTGAAGGAAACGTTCATAGCCTCCTGATACTTAGAAAGGTTCTTCACTAAATAAGCAAATTCATTATCTGTAATAAAGTTACAGTCTGTACGTGGGTATGTGACTAATCGTTTCTCATACAATTTCTGCATCGTTTTCAATACTTTTGAAGGGCTATATTTCCACCTTTTATTCGCTACACTTTGCAAGGTAGATAAGGAATGAAGTTTTGGAGATTTTTGTTGCTTCGTTTTCTTCTCCACCTTTTGCACTGTCCCCGGAAGTTCTTCATTTTCCTTAAGGCTGTGCTGATCCATAATAGCTTGTACTTTGGCTTTATCGGTTTCCTTGATGTTTGCTATGCCTTTATATGTACCTTTCTCAGCTTGAAAAAGTCCCTCAATTTGATAAAAAGGCTCTGGCACAAATTCTTCGATTTCTTTTTGCCTTTGATAAATTAGATAGACGGTTGGAGATTGTACTCTTCCTATTGATAAGTATCCTGAGAATCCTTTCTTTTGCAGCAAAACTGTAAACAGACGACTGGCATTAATGCCCACCATCCAATCGCTAATCTGACGTGCTTTAGC
This sequence comes from Pontibacillus yanchengensis Y32, assembly GCF_000770635.1. GTDB lineage: Bacteria > Bacillota > Bacilli > Bacillales > BH030062 > Pontibacillus > Pontibacillus yanchengensis. The sequence continues at coordinate 19,727 of NZ_AVBF01000053.1, read as the reverse complement.
TTCGTCAAATAAATACAAATCCTTCTCATTCGTCTGTAGATTCTTAAATCCTTTTCTAACTTCGTCTTTTTCCAATGAGTTAATCCATAAACGTTTAATTGGTTTCCCTTTAACGCCTGTAAGACGTAATATGCTATAGAAAATATTTGATCCTTCTCGGTCTACATCGGTTCCATTAATAATAACGTCTGCTTGATGGAATAGCTGTTTAACAGTTTTGAACTGAGCCCATTTGCCACTGGACACTTTCTCATAGAATTGGTCTGGGACAATAGGTAACTGATCAAGCTTCCACTTCTTCCATTCGGGTTTGTATTCATGGGGCTCTTGTAACTCTACTAAATGGCCAATCCCCCATGTAATAGTAGCTCCATCCGGAAAGGTGTCATCTGGTTTTAATTCAATGTGTGTTTTAGTTTTTTCTTTTATTTGAAATGCGTCAGCATACGCTTTTGCTTGAGACGGTTTTTCTGCTAAGATGACCACTCGTGTCATGGTCTTCACTCCTTTCAACGAAACACAACTGTACTATGGGAATATACGGAAGGGAAATAAAAAATGGTAAACGAAAGGTGGGATTGAAAAGGAAGAGGGTTAAAATGACGTTGATGTTTGTAGGCTCTATATCTCTACGTTAATTTTACCACATAAAGGGAAATCTGCTTAGAAAAAAATAAATGTAATCTTAAAGCTAAGCAGAAGTTGTACCACGATATTTAACTAATTATAGAAGTTCCATATTGTTAGTAGATAGAGCGGATGCGTTATTTTTTGTTTTTTAGATACCTCTCTGTTGCCAAGCCTGCATTGAAAACAGCTGAGACCATAATAAAGTAAAAGAGTATTGATATGAAGGTTGGATTAGCCAAATTTATAAAATGAAGGAGAGAACTAATTACAAATAGAATAGCAGTCATTACATGTAGAACAAATTGCCCTTTCACCGATTTAATCATTGTACACCTCCCCTTTATCTATTGTCATTTTTATAGTAAGCATATAATCAATTCCTATAATGTAGCTGTGTATGTTTGTGGTTGTTGTTTACTAACGAAGCAACATAAACTAATAATCTAGCAATCTTATTAGCTTTCAAATGACATCTACTTAATAACGAATTCTACATAGAAGCGATACTATCACAAGGTCTTGTAATATCGCTTCTATTACGTAATAAACCCACATCTTTAACCAAAAACATTTTCTGTTAACCCTTGAACCTTTACAGAAACGTTTGTTCGTATACACTGCCCATTCTTACTAATTTGGATTATTAACCATTTCATTTAACTTCTTCAGTTGCCTCTCTAACGCGTCTTGGTCACTTCTCCATTCCATCTTCTTTCCTGTTCCTCCATACTCTAACGTAACAAAATCAGGAGAAGTTTTCGTAAGTGTGAACGCTAATAATTGATAATCCTCCTCTGCCATTTCTACATGACGATCTTGTAGCCCTTTTTCTGGGTCGTGCTGTGGACCACAAACATGAATCTCTCTAACTCGATGAAGCGGTAGTTGATCTACATAGTCATAAGGTGATTCTTTTCTGTGATAAGCAGCTACTCTTAAGTGAGCTAAATCAAGAAGGAGGCCCACATCTGTGTCTTCACATAGTGAATAGATTAAAGTTGGGTCTGTAACGCACTTATATACGTCACTGTTCGTGTCATAAGGAACATTTTCGATTAGCAGATCTACATTAAGGTTTTCTTTGCAATAGAGGACCCCATGATATAAACGTTGTTTAATTTCATCTATTGTTGCTGGGTAATTCGGCCAGTATTTATGACGTCCAGATAGATGAATTGCTATATGTGGAGACCCACATTCTTCAATTGCTTTATTCACATGATTCCAGTCCAATTCATCAAGATCTGACTGAGCAGCATTAGGTAATGTATGTAGTAAAACAGGTCTTATCTTACGAGCAATCTGTACTTCTTTTGTATAAACATCCCAGCGAGATAGTTTAATCCAATCTACTATTACTTTTTCATGCTTCAATAAATTCAATAGCTCTGCTGAATAGTTACAAGCTAATTTAATCATAATGGCCTCCCTGTTAAACCCATGAGATTATCCATACTAAAAAGACTAAAACATTAGGTTTTAGTCTTTCTTTTCATCATTTCATTGTGCTTGCTTCATAGCCGTTACACCTAGTACCTCTTCATACACTTCAAGAATTTGCTCAGATGGTTTTGTCCAGCTGAACTTTTCAGCTTCATCTCTGGCATTTTCTCTCATGTTTTGATGAAGAACGGGATCTTCTAGCTTCTCTACAGCTGTAATTAAACTCTGCGTATCTTCATTTTCAAATAGTAACCCTGTCCGTTCATCATCCACCTGTTCCATAGTAGGTCCACTCTTAGCAGCAATAACTGGTAAGCCTGAAGCCATCGCTTCCAGGATAACCAAACCTAATGTTTCTGTAATGGATGGGAAAATAAACGCGTCAGCTGATGAGAACGCCTGAGATAGCTCATCTCCATGTAAGAAACCTGTAAAAATGGTATTAGTACCAGCAAATTTATTTTCTAATTGTTCTCTGACAGGTCCATCTCCCACAATGGCTAATCGAACATCACTACGTTTCTCTAGTAAAGGCTTTAGTTTATGAATTTCTTTTTCTGGAGCTAAGCGACCTACGAAGACAAGTAGTTTCTTTTCAGGTTCTCCGCCAGATAAACGGTTCCGCATATCTTCATTATAGTGGCTTGGGTGGTATCGGTCGATTGCTACTCCTCGCTTCCAAACATGTACATTGTGAAAACCATGCTCGTCCAATTCATTTTTGACAGCTTGAGATGTACACAAGTTAAGGTCTGCTTTATTGTGCAGACGTTTAAAGTACCACCATAGAATTGGTTTAAATGGATATAAATTATAATAGTCCATATATTTTGGCACGTGGGTGTGATAAGAGGCAATTAACGGGAAGTTAAGAAGACTAGCATACTTGACTCCACTTACTCCTAATAAAGCCGGATTCACCACGTGTACTAAGTCAGGTTGATGTTTCTCCAAAAGATCTTTAACAATCTTATTTGGTAATGCAAACGGTCGGTACCTATAGAAAGGTAAATTTGTTGCTTTTACTCCTTCGATAATTGCTCCTTCAAATTCCGTAACGCCAAGATCAGGTGCAATAACAACAACTTCGTGATTCTGTTTGCGTAAATACTTAATAGCTTCTGTTAACCTTGTTACAACTCCATCTGTAGAAGGCAGAAACGTTTCTGTTATTATCGCAATCTTCACTATACATACTCCTTTGTCTTCCTATTAATGAAACAGTATTCCACTTGATAGGAGTTTTTATCCTAATATCGATGACCTAATATCGTCCCTTCCAAACAAAAGACTGAAGCATTTACCTTGTGCTTCAGCCATATAGAAATGAAAAAACATGTAACGGGACAATGTCATACAATCGTTAAGGCAACGCTCTGTACGTTATAGAGCGAACTATATATAACCTGATATTATGCTTGTTCCTAATATTCTTATCATACCAAGAATCTACCACAGAAATCATTATAAAATCCATTGATATTTCTTAAGAATATGTAAGGAAATTTAAATTAACGTAAATATTACATGGCACATTGTAACATAAACAGTGTAAAAATACATTATTTATTGATATAAGGGTTTTTCTTTGTTTTTAATTCCTATTAGGAGTTACTACTAAGTATATATATGATATAATTAGAAAACAAAGAATATTTTGCATGGTTTTCCATGAAATACACATTACTAAAGGCGGGATGAAATTGTCTAGTAAAAATAATCCAAAAAAGTTTGCTTTGAACATGTCAGCCGCTCAATTCACAAAATTTTATGTCCTGCATTTATTACACAAACGTACATCCATGATTAGTGAACATTTTAAAGAAGAGTTCGCTAAGTTAACTGGTAATTGGCGTCCAGCCCCTTCCACTCTTCTGGATACACTACATGAAATGACAGATGAAGGCCTTCTTCAACGAAAAGAAGATTACAAATCCTATGAGAAAAAACGTCAAAAAGTGTACTGGTACCGTGTTACGGAAAAAGGTACAGAAGAATTTGAAGTTCTAAAAAAACATTATAAGGTGCTTTTTGATGAGCAATTAGATATTTTAAAAAGAATTATGAATGAGATCTATCAATAGATTATTAATATGAGCAATCATCTTACTATGTTTGCTCTTTTTTTATGCTTTTTTAATTCTCCTTCATTTAATCCTTGCTTTATATTTGAGTATGAAAACACCCTCCTTGTTCAAAGCGCTTTCATTTTGTTATATAATAGACACTAGAAGTTTCAGAATATTCGTATGAAGAAGGAGAGGATTCGATTTGTCACAACATGCAGTATGGTTTCCTGGTGACGCATATAAACAACAAACTCGATTGTATCAATGGATGAAATCACTTGGTTACACAGATTATGATGCTTTTCAAGATAAATCCATTGATGAGATTGAATGGTTTTGGGATCAAGCTGTTTCAGAGCTTGGTATCGAATGGTTTCAAGACTACAATCAAACACTGGACCTATCCGAAGGAATCAAGTATCCAAACTGGTTTGTTAATGGGAAATTGAATGTTACCTATAATGCAGTGGAAAAGTGGGCTAACGATTCCTCTATGGCAGATGAGCTTGCTCTAATATGGGAAAGTGATGAAGGCTCAACCCGTACATTCACATATAAAGAATTACTGCAAGAAGTAAATCAAGCTGCTGCTGGTTTCCAAGATATAGGAATAGAAAAAGGAGATATAATCGCTCTATACTTACCAATGATTCCAGAAACCCTTTTTTCCATGCTAGCCGCTTCAAAAATTGGTGCGATTTTTTCACCAGCATTCTCAGGATATAAAGCAGACGCCATAGCGACTAGAATAAATGCATCAAAAGCAAAAGTACTCATTACAGCAGATGGTTTCTATCGACGTGGTAAAACAATGCATATGAAAGTAGAAGCAGACAAAGCCATCAAACAATGCCCCTCTATTGAGAAAATGATAGTTGTAGAGCGTTTACATTCGGAGTTAGGTTTAAATGAAAATACTGACATAACTTGGTCTTCTATGATTAAAAATGTAACCGATTTCAAAACTGAGCATATGAATGCTGAAGATCCATTTATGATTATTTACACCTCTGGTACGACAGGTAAACCGAAAGGAGCTCTTCATACACATAGTGGCTTCCCAATTAAAGCTTCTTTTGATGCAGGTATAGGTATGGACGTGAAAAAGAAAGATACTCTCTTCTGGTACACAGATATGGGGTGGATGATGGGTCCATTTCTAGTGTATGGAGGATTAATAAATGGCGCCTCCATTGTCATGTTTGAAGGAACACCTGATTTCCCTAACCCAAATCGATTATGGGATATTGTAGAAAGACACCAAGTAACACATCTTGGCATTTCCCCTACACTAGTCCGCTCCTTAATGAAGCATGGAATAGATTGGGTTGATCAACATGATCTATCTACCTTACGAGTTATTGGAGCAACAGGAGAACCCTTTAACCCTGAACCTTGGATGTGGTTATTTAAAGATGTCGGAAAATCCCAAATCCCTATTTTTAACTACTCAGGAGGAACCGAAATTTCAGGAGGGATGCTAGGCAATGTATTGGTAAAACCTATTGGCCCAGTAACCTTTAATGCGGCATTACCTGGTATGGACGTCCAAGTTTATAATCAGGAAGGGAATGCAGTTTCAAACCAAGTTGGTGAGCTTGTACTTCTTAAGCCGTGGGTAGGTATGACGAAAGGATTTTATAAAGAAAATGATCGCTATGAACAAACGTATTGGAATCGCTGGCCTGACACGTGGGTCCATGGAGACTGGGTAATCCGTGACGAAGAGGGTTTTTATACCATAACAGGTCGATCTGATGATACGTTAAACGTTGCTGGCAAACGAACGGGCCCAGCCGAAATAGAATCTGTTCTAGTTGAACATGATGCTGTAGTAGAGGCCGGAGTGATTGGAGTTCCCCATCAGGTTAAAGGTGAAACTCCTATTGCATTTGTCGTCTTAAAACCCCACATTTCCCAAACAGATGCCTTAAAAGAAGAGATTTTAAAACATTCCATATCTGTATTAGGAAAAGCATTAGCACCTAGTAATATTTATTTCGTAGAAGATTTACCTAAAACAAGAAACGCAAAGGTAATGCGAAGAGCCATAAGAACAGCTTACCTAAATGAGGATTCTGGAGATTTATCTGCTTTAGAAAACCCTCAAATTGTAGAGAGCATTCGCAAACTTGGTCAGCATACATTAAAATAAACGAACAAAACCCGTAGTAACGTATAACAATCCATTAACACTTCCCTCAACAATAAAACAGAGCTCCAGATCGATTTCTGGAGCTCTACTTATTTACTCAACCGTAACTATTGTTTCTTTATGACTATGCATATCATCTTTTTTATAGTGAAGGTTCACGTGGTAATCCCCTTTTTCTTTAAAGGTGTATGCTACGGAATATTCCCCTTTTTTACCTTCTTTAGCATCTACATATTCATGTTTTTCCTCGCCTTTTTTCCAAACCTCAAACTGTACGTCCGCTTCGGTTAAAGGTTTATTATCTTTCTGTAGATGACCTACTAGGCTAACCTCTTCATTCACAGATACCTTTTCATCTAACATGATATGCGCCATCATGCCACCTTCACCATGGCTGTGATGACCTTCTCCTTCTTCGCTGCTACTTTCTTCGTGAGTTTCACCATCTTCCATTGTTTCTTCATTGGATGAACCATGATTCATTTCTCCAATTTGCAATTCTTTTTGTGGCATATTATGCATCCCTCTTGCAGTAACGTGTGAAATCACATAATAAGTACCTGGTTCCTTTACTGTTTTCTCTAATTCATAGACACCTTTTTCAGTAAATTCACCTTCTACTTTCTCATGCTCTTCTTCGCCTTTCTTCCAAAATTCAAACTTCACTTCATCTGCATCATTTACGTTTTCATCACCCTGAGTTACCTTAGCCTGTATAGTAAAAGCTTCATTAGGCTTTAATTCGTCACTGGAAGGAGTTGTTGAAATAGACACTTCAATCATTTCAGGTACATCATTGGAGTCACTTGACGAAGCACTATTTCCTTCTTCTTTTGGTTGACCACCACAAGCAGCTAGTATAAAAATAGCAACAGTAAACATAACAGTTATCATTATATTTCTTTTCATAATTATTTCATTTCCTCTCTACTATGTAAGTAAATAATTTTTTATTGAAACCAACAAAATAAATTCTTTTATGTTAAATATAACGTACTACGATATATTTTGTAATGCATTATTTGAGGAGCATTTTGAAATCTTTGTGAACATACATTAGTTCCATTGAATTACAAAGCCACAGTCTATTTTAAGACCGTGGCTTTGTTGAATAATTATGATGATGCTGGTGATGATGCTAAGCGACTCTTCACAACTTCTAAATCATTAAACGGGAGTATTGTATCTCCAATTATTTGATCTGTTTCATGTCCTTTACCAGCAATTAGAATAATATCTCCTTGTTCGGCTAACAGAATACTTCTCTCTATTGCTTTTTGACGGTCTTCTATCACCTCATAGCTCGATTCAAGTAATACCCCTTCTTCAATATCTTGGATGATTGTTGATGGGTTCTCTGACCGAGGATTATCTGATGTTAAAATCATGTGATCGCACCATCGACTGGCGATTTGTCCCATTTTTGCTCGTTTTTTAGGGTCTTTATCTCCTCCGCATCCAAAAACTACCATTAATTTGCCTGACGTGTATGCTCTTATATTTGATAGGACGTTTTCTAACGCATCTGGAGTATTGGCATAATCAATCATGACAGAGAATCCCTGATTGGATTCAATCGTTTGCAAGCGACCATCAGGGCTTTTCACAACCGATAACGCTTCTTTAATCTTTTCAATAGAGAGACCCAGTTGTAAACAACTCGCAATTGCGGCTAGTGCGTTGTACACAGTAAATTCACCTGGGATAGGGACACTAATCTCTTCTCTCAGGTTTTCTCCCTTTAGGGTAAATGAAACACTAGTAGCAGTACTAGTTATGGAAACAGCTTGTATATCTGCTTCTTCATTTGTAATTCCAAATGTTGAGTATTCACCTATACTAGCATCAATGAAATCATGGGCATGCTCGTCATCAGCATTAATGATGGAGTATGGACAGCTCTTGAATAATTGCAATTTCGCTTGTTTATAGTTGTCGAATGTTCCATGTTCATCTAAATGATCATGGGTTAGATTCATAAATACGCCTATATCAAAGTCGCATCCATTTACACGATCAAGTGCAAGTCCCATTGAGGAAACTTCCATTACTACATCTGTAACTTTTGATTTCTTCATTTTAGAGAATGTATCTTGTAAATCCAATGCTTCTGGTGTCGTAGGTGTTGTGCGACGACTTTCTATATCCATTTCATTTACTTTATTTCCTAGCGTGCCTATGCTGCCTACTTTTCGGCCAGCATATTGTAGAATGGAAGAGATCATATGAGAAACAGAGGTCTTGCCATTTGTTCCAGTTACGCCTACTAACCGAAAATCTTTAGAAGGGTACTGATAGAATTGACTAGCAAGTGTAGGTAAGATAGAGCGGGCCTTATCTACTTTTATAACAGTTAAGTCTTCTGGTATAAATTCCAAAGCTACTTTTCTTTCAACGATAATAGCTGAAGCACCTTTCATAACAGCCTGTGCAATATAGTCATGTCCATCAGTCCGTTGACCTTTTATACATACAAAGAGTGAGTCCTGCTCGATATGCTTAGAGTGATAGGAGATTGATTCAATATACGTATCTTCTGTCCCTTGAATCAGTTCGTAGTCAATATTATTTATTACATCGTTTAATTTCACGGAAACACCTCTTCCCTTCAAAAATCTCTTCTCTCTATTATATAAGTAAATATGCACTAAATGACAAGGAGGAAAACCCTCGTATATGAAAAATACGAGGGTTTTGCTTCAAGTTTTTTATCTTATACAGGATATACCCCATGTTTGCGCTCTGTAAATGTTAGATTCTTGGATTCATATACTTCAAATCGTTTAATGAGTTCATCACGTAAGCGATTTGGCGTAATAATTTCATCTACAACCATTTCGGAAGCAAGGCGATAGATATCAATATTTTCTTTGTATTCTTCTTGTTTCTCTTTAATAAATTGAGGTCGTTCTTCTTCTGGAAGCTCAGCGATTTTGTTAGCATACACTGCATTCACAGCTGCTTCAGGGCCCATAACAGCAATCTGTGCACTAGGGAGGGCAATGCAACAATCTGGTTCAAAAGCTGGCCCTGCCATAGCATACAACCCAGCTCCATATGCCTTTCGAACGATTACTGAGATTTTAGGCACAGATGCTTCACTCATGGCAGATATCATTTTAGCACCATGACGAATGATACCAGCCTTCTCTACTCGTGTTCCAATCATAAACCCAGGAATATCTGCTAGGAATAGAAGCGGAATATTAAAGGCATCGCATAGATTAATAAACTTCGCCGCTTTATCTGCAGAGTCATGGAACAACACGCCACCTTTCATGCGTGGTTGATTGGCAATAATCCCAACAGGTTTCCCGTTCATACGAGCTAACCCCGTTATTAATTCGCGAGCAAATAGTTTTTTTATTTCACAGAATGATCCTTCATCTACTAGATGATCGATAAACTCATACATATCAAAAGGTGCATTTTGATTTTCGGGAATTAATTGTTCAATTGTTTTTTCATGTTCCTTTATAGGCAATGCTTCTTGGACAGGTGGCTTCGCTTTATAATTTTGTGGAAAATAAGCTAAGTAATGCTTTGCATATTCTATTGCTTCATCCTCAGATTTTGCTAACACATCTCCGCAACCTGATTCTGAGCAGTGCATTTTAGCTCCACCCATTTCTTCAAGTGATACTTTTTCTCCAATAACTTTTTCAGCCATGCGTGGTGACCCTAAATACATCGAAGCATTTCCTTCAACCATCACGACGATATCGCAAAATGCCGGAATATAAGCACCACCTGCAGCAGATGGTCCAAACAATAAACACACTTGAGGGACACGACCAGATAACTTCACCTGATTATAAAAAATGCGACCTGCTCCTCTTCGACCAGGGAACATTTCAACTTGATCTGTGATACGTGCACCTGCTGAATCCACTAAATATAGCATTGGAATCTCTAGTTTTTCAGCTGTTTCTTGAATTCGGATAATCTTTTCCACTGTTTTTGCGCCCCATGAACCAGCTTTAACAGTAGAATCATTTGCCATCACACATACAGATTGGCCATTAATTTTACCTATGCCGGTCACAACACCATCTGCAGGGAGACCCCCATCTTGAGCGTTTGCGAAAAATGCATCTTCTAATTCGATGTCATCAAACAATAGCTCAAGACGTTTTCTAACAAACATCTTGCCTTTTTCTTCATTGCGCTGGTGGTACTTTTCGCCACCACCCTTTCGAATAGTTTCTACTCGCTCTTCAAATGCTTCTTCAAATTTCATCTCTTACTCCCTCCATTCTTTATTCTCCTTTATAGTCAGGTGTTCGCTTTTCTTTAAATGCTTTTAACCCTTCAAGCCTATCGTTAGTTGGGATTGTCGTTTGATAACACATCCATTCAAAGGAAAGGCCACTTTGAAGATCAACTTGATACCCTTGTTGAATAGCCTGTTTCGCTTGTTTTAATGCTATTGGAGCATTGGCAGCAATACGTTCAGCTTGTTGAATGGCATGTTCTATTAACGTCTGTTGCGGTACTACCTGTTCCACTAAGCCAAGAGATAAAGCTTCATTTGCATCAATCCGTTTTGCACTGAAAATCAGTTCTTTGGCTTTACCGAGGCCAATTAACCGAGGTAAGCGTTGTGTTCCTCCTGCTCCAGGGATAATTCCAAGTGAAACTTCCGTTAACCCCATTTTTGATGTTTCTGATGCATATCGAATATCACAGGAAAGGGCAAGCTCAAGACCGCCACCAAACGCTGCACCATTTATGCCAGCAATAACTGGACAAGGGAGTGACTCCACTTTGTTGACCACTTCACCAATTCTATGTACGGTTTGAACCACTTGTTGTTGAGTCATGGTGGAACGTTCCTTTAAATCTGCTCCTGCACAAAATGCTTTCTCACCAGAGCCAGTTATAATGACACACCGAATAGCGTCATTTTGTTTCACCTCATGAATCACAGCCTCTAAATCATCCATTAATTGATGAGAAAATGAGTTAGCAGCTTCAGGTCGGTTTAAAGTAATGATAGCAATATGCGACCCACTCATTTCTAAGGTCACTGCATTGGTCATAGGAAAGCCCCTCCTTTATTCAATATCTGCATATGATGGGATGGTAAAGATTTATTCATTTTTTGCTGAATGTACTTCCCTGCCTCAAGAATTCTTTCATGATCAATTCCTGTATTTACATTCATCCCTTGCAGCATATATAAAAGATCGTCCGTAGCTAGATTACCTGAGGCACCTTTTGCATAAGGGCAACCACCAAGGCCACCAAGAGCACTATCAAAAGTATGATAACCCAATTGCATGGCTGTTAGAACATTCGCAAGCGCAGTACCATGGGTATTGTGAAAATGTAATGCCAACTGATCCTTATCAAAATACTTATCCAAGCTTGTTAAAACTTCTTCAACTTGTACAGGATTGGCTACACCAATCGTATCGCCTATAGAAAGTTCATCAATGCCCATTTCAAAAAGCTCATTACAAACTTTAAGTGTATGATCAATTGAAACAGGTCCTTCATAAGGACAACCGAAAACCGTAGAAATATAGCCCCTTACAGATTTATGTTCTTGTTTCGCTTCTTCTACGACTTCCTGCAGTACAGGGAATGTTTCCTCTATACTTTTATTAATGTTCTTTTTGTTATGAGATTCAGAAGCGGACATAAAGATGGATACTTCATCAACATTTGCTTCTAGCGCTCTTTCTAATCCTTTGCGATTAGGCACTAAAGCTGCATAGGTTATATCTTCTTTCCTTTTTATCGCCTTCGCAACTTCTAGTGCGTCGCCAAGTTGAGGAATCCATTTTGGGTGAACGAACGATGAAATTTCAATATAGGATAAACCAGTCTCAGATAACTGGTTTATCCACTCTACTTTATCCTCTGTAGAAATCATTTCTTGTTCATTTTGAAGACCATCCCTAGGTCCCACTTCTTTCACGGTTACATTTTGGGGGAGATTCAAGAAAATACCTCCTATCTATTCTAGGATTGCGACAACATCGCCCTCGTTTACGAAATCCCCTTCTGATACTTTTAATTCTTTAACGGTACCATCATCATCTGTTGGAATAGGTATTTCCATTTTCATAGATTCTAATATAAGTAGATCCTGTCCAGAAGACACTGTCTCCCCTTCTGCTACAACAATCTTCCATACACTACCTGCCATGTTTGCTTTTACTTCCGTCATTTTGCTTCCTCCTTTAAATAGTATGTTTCAATAAAATGTGTGTTTGTATTACCTCGTTTAAATGCATCAAGAGCTAGAATGTCACGTAACATAGGAAGATTTGTTTTAATCCCTTCTACCTGATATTCCTTTAATGCTTCCTCCATTAATTGAATAGCTTCGTTTCGATTACTTGCTGATGTAATGCACTTCGCAATCATTGGATCATAGAATGGGGATACAAACGAACTACCATCTACAGCAAGTTCATGCCTGACGTGATTACCTTCAGGTAATGATAAACTAGTAATTTGACCAGGAGCAGGATAGAACGTCTTTGGATCTTCTGCATAGACTCGAACTTCTAAAGCATGTCCTTGTATCATTAGATTTTCTTGTTTATGACGTAATTCTTCCCCAGCTGCAATACGAAGCTGCTCCTCTACAATATCTAACCCAGTTATTTCTTCTGTGATAGGGTGTTCAACTTGCAAACGGGTGTTCATTTCTAAAAAGTAAAAATGTTGATCTTTATCTACTAAAAACTCAATTGTTCCAGCGTTTTTGTAACCAATAGTTTTAGCAGCTTTCACAGCTGCATCACCCATTCGCTTCCTTGTATCTTCTGAAATAAATGGAGATGGCGCTTCCTCGATAACTTTTTGATGACGTCGTTGTATCGAACATTCACGCTCAAATAAATGGATCGTATTCCCGTTTCCATCAGCTAGAATTTGTATTTCCACATGGTGCGGTTCTACGATTTTCTTCTCCAGAAACATCGTCCCATCCCCAAAAAACATCGTTGCTCGCTTGGAATTACTCTCAAAAGCCTTTTGCAATTCTTCATCATTGTTTACGATTTGCATGCCGATGCCTCCACCTCCAGCGGAAGCTTTTAGCATGATTGGATACCCAATTTCTTTTGCTGCCTGAATAGCATCCTCAGGAGTATCTACAGCAGACTCTGTTCCTGGTATGACTGGCACACCTGCTTCTTGCATGGTTTTTCTAGCTGCAACTTTACTCCCCATTTTGGTCATCACATCAGGTGATGGTCCAATGAATGTAACCCCTTTTGCTTCAATAGAATTTGCAAAATCTCCATTTTCACTTAGAAGTCCATACCCAGGATGAATAGCATCTACATTAGCTTGTTCTGCAATCTCTAAGACTTTTTCAACATTTAAATAGCTCTCATTGACTCGAGACCCACCAAGGGGATAACTCTCATCAGCTTCTCTCACAAATGGTTTATCCGCATCTGGCTCCGAATAAATTGCAACAGTCTGGATGTTCATTTTTTGACATGTGCGAATAATACGAGATGCAATTTCTCCACGGTTGGCGATTAATACTTTTTGAAACATCGAACATCCTCCTTATTTTACATTCGTATTGACAATTTCTTCTGCTTCCTGACGCAACTTGAATTTTTGGATCTTTCCACTCGCGGTCATAGGGTATTCATCCGTGAATTGTATATATTTAGGTATTTTATGCCTTGATATCTTCCCTTCACAAAAAGCTCGAATGTCTGCTTGTGAAGGTGTGGAGACATCTTCTTTCAAAATGATAAATGCCATGAGTTCTTCCCCGTATTTTTCATCTGGAACTCCGATGACCTGGACATCTAATATATCTGGATGCTGGTACAAGAATTCTTCTACTTCTCTTGGGTAAATATTCTCCCCACCGCGTATAATCATATCTTTTATCCTACCAGTAATTTCAACGTATCCTTGTTCATCCATCACTGCTATATCCCCTGTATGGAGCCAACCTTCTTCATCGATGGCTGCATATGTCGCTTCTTTATTTTTATAATAGCCTTCCATGACAAGGTAGCCTCGTGTACATAACTCCCCTGGTTCCCCTTGTGGTACTTCTTCTCCAGTCGAAGAGTCAATAACTTTCACTTCTACATTTGGATGTGCCTTCCCTACTGTACTTACTCGGAGTTCAATAGGATCATCTGTCCGTGTTTGCGTTATAACTGGAGAGGATTCCGTTTGACCGTAGGCAATAGTTATTTCCGTGGCTCCCATTTTATCCATTACATTTTTCATCACTTCCATAGGACATGTAGAACCAGCCATAATACCTGTTCTAAGATGCTTGAATTCAAAGTCGTTAAATGATGGATGATTTAATTCCGCAATAAACATCGTCGGTACACCGTGAAGTGCAGTGCATTGTTCTTTTTCAACTGCTTGAAGTACTTTCTCTGGTTCAAATTGCTCCAGTATTACCATCGTACTTCCTTGAGATACTGCTGCCATCGTTCCTAGTACACAACCAAAACAATGAAAGAATGGTACAGGAATACAGAGACGATCATCTTCTGTTAGTTTCATGCATTCAGCAACTTGGTTGCCGTTATTAACTATATTGTAATGAGATAACATGACCCCTTTAGGGAAGCCCGTCGTTCCTGAGGTGTATTGCATGTTAATGACATCTTTATAATGCAATGTTTCCTGTCTTCTTTTAAGAACTTCATCTGAAAGCTGCGTGCCTTTTTGAATAATTTCATCCCAAGTGTAAAGGTTTTCATAATTTCCTTTACCTAACACTACTATATTTTTTAAGTTTGGTAGATTCGGGGCAAATAGTTCTCCTTTTGGTGATGTTTCTAGTTGAGGACACACCTGAAATAAAATGTCCAAGTAAGAAGTGCCTTTAAATTCTTCAGCGAGTATTAACGTGGTTGCATCTGATTGCTTTAGTAAGTATTCTAGTTCCTTCGCTTGGTAGTTTGTATTGACTGTTACAAGAACTGCACCCATTTTCCCAGTAGCAAATTGGGATATTAACCACTCTGGTTTATTATCAGACCAGATAGCTATATGATCTCCCTTTTCGACACCAAGTGCCATAAACCCTTTCGCTGCATCGTTTACCATTTCATTAAATTCTTCATAGGTCTTCCTGAGGTCATGTTCTGGGTAGACAAATGCTTCATAGTCCGGATATTTTTTCACTTTATCTTCTAACAATTCACCCACAGTTAGTTGTAAAAGGGACATGCGTAACCTCCTATTGATTATGAATACTAAAACAGCAAATGTTTCAAAACCATTAACATCCTAATTCACGACTTATGACCAAGCGTTGGATTTCTGATGTACCTTCTCCTATTTCTAATAACTTAGCATCTCGAAGGTATCGTTCCACTTCATATTCCCGCATATAGCCGTAACCTCCATGAATTTGAATAGCTTGGTTTGCTGAGCGGAAAGCGGTTTCAGAAGCGAACAACTTAGCATAGGCAGATTCTTTCTTAAATGGCTTTCCTTGATCCTTTAACCATGCTGCTTTCATCACCATATTTCTTGCTAGATCTACTTCCATAGCCATATCTGCTAACTTAAATTGAATAGCTTGAAACTTGGATATAGATCTCCCAAATTGTTTCCGTTCCTTTGCATACGCTAGTGCTTTATCAAGTGATGCTTGAGCGATACCTACAGCAAGTGCAGCAATGGATATCCTACCACCATCGAGAGTATATAAAAATTGATTAAAGCCCTTATCCTGATCACCTAGAATGTTTTCCTTTGGCACACGGACATCCTCTAGTACTATTTCAGATGTATTGGATGCTCGAACGCCCATTTTGTCGTAATTACTATTTATTTTCATACCTTTTGTACCTTGAGGAACGATAAATGCTGAAATGATATTCTTTCCATTATCATCTTTGCCCGTAACAGCTGTAACCGTTATATTCCTTGCGTATTCTGCGTTTGTAATCCAGGATTTTTCACCATTAATGACATACTCATCACCATCTACTTCTGCACGTGTCTGCGTTCCTCCTGCATCCGAACCAGCATTTGGTTCTGTTAAACCAAATGATCCTAATGCTTCGCCTTTAGCAAGAGGAACTAAGTATTCCTGTTTTTGTTCTTCTGTTCCAAAATAGTAAATGGGACTAGCTCCAAGCGACACAGCAGCCGCATAACTTAATCCAGTACCTCCACATACACGACCAATCTCTTCAACAGCCAGAGCGTATGTTAACGTATCCCCACCAGCACCACCATACTTCTCCGGAAATGGTATACCGAGAATACCGAGTTTCCCCATTTCATCAAAAATATCTTTAGGAAATTCAGAATTCTTGTCTAATTCGATTGCTCTTGGTGCAATCACTTCTTGAGCAAAATCACGTACCATCTTTTGTGTCATTTCTTGTTCCTTTGTTAATGAGAAATCCATTTTAACACTCTCCTTTATGAGTAGAGATACCGACTGGTTGGTCGGTATTGCTCAAAAGTAAACCTTTAATCATTTTCAAATAAAAAAGCTTTCTTCAAAAAGTACTCTTGGTTTGTGTCTTTGTTCATTTCTTCTGAAGTTAAAAATGCATGAAGAATAATATCTACGTAGATGGAAGCAATGTCCTCAATCGGTTTTTCCCCTTCTCTTCTGTACCATTTATACGTCCAATTCACCATACCCAACAAAGCCATACCAGCAATTTCTGTTGGGAGTTCATTGCGAAACTCGCCAGCTTCCTGACCCTTTTGAATCACTTCAAAAATGTTTTGTTTAAATTGATCTCGTTTTTTCTTAATAAGCTCCTCATAATGAGGCTTTAAATAAGTGCTTTCTTGATAAAACACATATATATGCGCTTTATACAGATCAAAAACTCGAACAAACGAATGCACAATAGCTTGTAATTGTTCTGTGGGGGTTTGATACGTTTCCTTTGCTTGATTGGCCTTATCTAATACATATGTAATGAACGTATCGTGTATCACATATAAAAGTTCATCCTTGGAATGAAAATAATGATAAAAACCACCCTTAGAAGCACCACAATGTTCTACAATTTGATTAATAGAAACACCATGATACCCATGTTTTTCAAACAAATCTAACGAAGATTGAATAATCCTCTCTTTCAACTCTGCCATACATCATCTCCTCTACCTTTCCTCAAGCTAATATCTATGATGATATTTTATCATAACTTTCAGAAAATAAACATAATTAATTTCCCCTAGTTATAATGTCTTATTGTTCTTATCAAGCTAGCAAAAAACACTAGAGATAGAATTCCGTTTAGCTTTTATAAGTTAGAACGTGGAAGTTCTTATGTGCATGCCGATTACATATTATTCTTCAGTTAATTTTGGAATAAAATATTATCATGCTACTGAATCCATATACATAAAGCCTACTTTCAAGAATAATACTATTTACTTATTAAACTACCCTTCATTTTTGAAACATTATTCCTATCTAAACTGCTTCATACGTATTACAATAGTTAAAGTGATAGAAATAGATAATGTTCATCCAAGAAAGTACGCTTAACTTATTATAATGAATTGTACGGTCACCTAAACAGCTAATACTATTAAAATGCACACCCACTTATCATACATAAACTATTTATATCTTCGGTTCACCCTAAACATTTAAGTAAAGAGGTTGTTCACATGTTATCATATAACTATCCATTTCACTTACTTCTAGCTGCTTTCATAACTCTATTTCTAGGATTTTTTACTATCAAGTATCGCAAAAGTCCTGGTGCCATTTCATTCATCTTTTTAATGTTTCTCTCATCCATATTGGCCTTTGCGAATATCTATGAAATTATCCAGACTTCTCTTCAAGGAAAAATTTTGTGGCGTAATGTGCAGCAAATTCCTCTTTTCTTATCTCCAATTGCTACTTACATAATCGTGATGGAATTTATTGGAAAGAGAAAATACACTAACCATAAGCTTCTCGCGTTACTGTCCATTCCCAATTTGATATATCTAGCTTTGATTTTCACAGACCATGAACATCATTTAATGCGAGATAATATCGCTCTTAGAGATCATTTAGGTATGAGAGTTACAGATATTGAGTCAACAAATTTCAGTAATATATTCATAGCATACAATTTCTTCTTACTAATACTATCTGACGTGATTTTAATAGCTTATTTACGACATAGCCTAGAATTTTATAAAACAAGTCATAAAATACTTATTATTGGGCTAAGTTTGCCAGTCGTATATACATTATTACAATTGTTTCTGCCTATTAACCTCATGAGTATTTCCACAACTTATATTCCAGCAGGGATACTCATTTTCTACGCTATGTTTCGTCTGAAATTATTTGATATTTGGCCTGTTGCAAAAGATCAAATTATTGAGAACATGTCTGATGGAATTGTGGTTATTGATTATGAGCATACTTTAATTGATATTAACCCCACAGCGGAAGAAATAATACACAAATTAACACATAAAAAACCAAACAATATTCTAGGAAGTCCTATCAATGAAGTTCTTTCCAATTCAGAACTTTTAGATGCATATCATGCCCAGAAGAAACATGATTTTGAAATGGAACTAAATAATAAAGACCAGCAAGAATTCTATGCTGTTCAAATTATCCCAATATTTAATAACCAGAATCATCCTTCAGGAGTACTTTCTATTTTTTCAAATATTACCGACCGAAAAAAATATGAACAAGAGCTATATAAGAAAGCAATTACTGATGATCTTACTGGTCTATTTCATCGAAAACATTTTATAAGTAAGGCCACCCAATACCTAAAACAATACACTAACATTACTGTACTACTATTAGACATTGATAATTTCAAGTGTGTTAATGACAAATACGGTCATGACATAGGTGATAGTGTGTTAAAGGAATTTGCGAGCATTGTCTATAATTTTATAGGGGACAAAGGTATAATAAGTCGCTTTGGTGGTGAAGAATTTGCTGTATTACTACCTGGAATAAATCAAGAACAGAGTACTATTAAAGCAGAACAATTACGCACCATTGTTGAACACCACTCAGTTAAATTAGAGCATGACGCTGTTATGATTACAGTTAGTATTGGGATAGCTACCAAGAATAATCATAAAGACACATTTGAATCATTATATAAACAAGCTGATAAAGCCCTATATAATAGTAAACACACTGGTCGAAACAGTATTTCTTTAGGTTAATTAGATTTATAACTCATTATTGAACCCTACCATACTTCATATCGTTTAACGCTTTTTCTGATTGCCAAATGCATCTTCTTTATATAAATAAGACTGTAAATCATCATTTCGGTCTTATTTATTTTTATGGAATGGCTCTACCCTGAAATAACTGTGGATAACTTTTATTACATTTATTTATGGTTCTTTTGAATTGATGTCTGTAAAAGTTTGGTGTTGATTATGGAATCAACTGATCAAAATAGCCTTATTCAAGATAAGAAGCATAATCTGGAAGACTTGGATTC
>NZ_AVBF01000005.1 GCF_000770635.1 Pontibacillus yanchengensis Y32 | reverse complement strand
AATCCATAATATCTCGAATCCAAGTCTTCAACATAATGGTGCTTATATGAAAGGCAACACCAAACTTTAACACAGCCTAGTATATAAACGTTACTTACTTATCTTATGCTCCTTTTGGAACAAATACTGATGTGAATCGTACATATAGAGGGTGGAGTGTAAAACAGCATAATTACCATTAATTGTATAAAATATAAATCCAAATCGTGTCAAAAAAAGACGAATAAATGGTAGAATGAAAGGTATATTCCACAATATGTATGTGACTTAGGGGGGATGTAAGTGAACGTTAAACAAACGAAACCAAAATCATTTTCAGAAATACTAGACGATACATTCAGACTCGTGAAAGAGAATTTTTCGTCGTTATTCTTTCTTGTGCTCGTGTCATTGGGGCCTCTTTATCTTATTCAAGCGTTATTTATGTTACTGAGCGGAAAAAGCTTTTTTAGAGAAACGGGGGAGGGAGGCTTCTTATCCAACTTAAACCAAACGGAAAATGGAGCTGATTTTCAAGGTACACTTCCAATAAATACAGATAGTATAGCATTGCTCATTACATATATAGTAATTATTTCAATCACAGGTATTGTCCTTTATATTATCTCTCAATCTTCCATTGTATTAGCTACGAAAAAAATCCATGAAGGGGAAGCGTGGTCCATCAAGCAGGTCATCAAGCAAGCATTTTCTAGATTTTGGCCGCTTTTAGGTAGTAGTCTGTTATTCATTCTTATGATTGTAGGTGCTTTTGCTTTCACTGTGCTTACATATGTAGGCGTTGCGAGAACATACCTGACTAGCATCGGAGGCACTATTGCTCTATTTATCATTGCTACGCTCGCATTAGCTGCTCTATTTATTTTCTTATTCACCAAAGTGAGCATGTTCTTTGTGGCCGTAACCTTTGAGCATGTCGCTCCTGGTATGAAGAAAAGCTGGAACTTAATTAAGGGAAGGTTTTGGCCGACTTTTGGAATGTATGTCGTGTGCTATATTATCATTTCGATGGTGGGCTCTGTTGTTAATCTAATCATGACGGCTATATTAGGTGGTAGTGTGCTTGGGTCGATGGTGTCCTATCTGGTTACATTGATTACGACGATTATTTTCTTTGTGGCGTACACGTTATTATATATCGATTTGAAAACGAGGAACGAGGCAGGAGATTTAAAAGACATGATTTCCTCCTATAAACAGGATGAGAATCCAGAAACACCTTCTCTATAAAATTGAGGTGAGCCGGCATGAGCCAATCAGAAAAAGCAAGGCAAGAGCTTGAAAACATCCTAAATAAAGAAGAGTATCAAGTCTATTATGAGGAAGATCAAAATGCGCTTGTTTTTTTACTTCGTAAAGGAGGAGAATGGCTTCTCCAACAGTTTCAAAGGCTGTTTCCAAATATTAAGATTACAGAAGGTACCATTGACGTCACACTTTATATTGCAGGTGCGATAGGGCTTGTTTTGTTGGTTTGGTTTCTCTTCTTAATCCAGCGTAATCTAAACAACAACAGTACATTACGAGCGAATAAACGGCCAATCGATCACGCCCATGAGCTAGAGTGGTCTGTTGAGCGCCACTTAAAAGAATCCGAGATACTCAAGGACAAAGAGGAGTACACGCAAGCGACACGTCACGTATTTTTAGCAATGCTTTTGCACTTTGATAATCAACAGTGGGTCGAAGCAAGAGTATGGAAAACAAACTGGGACTATTATGATGAATTAAAAAAAGTAAACGAATCATGGGCGAAGCAATTCTATGAATTAGCATTGTTATTTGATGAGATTACCTATGGGAATCGAATCGTACAAAAAGAAGAATTTGATTCTTACCAACATCAAGTCTTGGGTTGGCTATATCAGCAAGAAGAAAGCAGTTAAGCTCGAGTCAGGAAGGAGGTTGAGTAACGATGCGGCAAGCTGCTTTTCGAAATCAAACATGGTTATGGCTTGTAATTGTGTTAATCGTATTTATCACCTTAGGCATCCTTTTCGCAGGGAGTAAACCTAAAGAGTACACAAGCTTTCGATCCGATTCCCCTGCTCCAACTGGTGTGAAGGGTTTCTATACATATTTGCAACAAGAAGGCAGTAATGTAGATCGGTGGTACGGTAATCCATCTACCCTTCCAACGACTGAAGGTAATCAAGTTCTTATCATGGTTGGACCTTATTTTCGCTTTAACAAAGAGGAAACAAATCAGTATCGGAGTTGGATGGAGAGCGGTAACACCATCGTTTTGTTAAAAGATAATCCAGTTGATTACTTTAATGTTGATGTAGAGAATGTAAGTGAAACGAATGGAAGCACTACGTTTCAAACAATAGACGGAAACTCCCTTCAGGGTACGCTTACGGGAAATGTTCGTCTTCAGCTAGAAGAAGAGGATGAAGAAATCCTCTTTGATGATAAAGGAACCGTTGCATTGAAAAGGCCTATAGGGGATGGGCACTTACTTGTATCGATGCAGCCTGATTGGATGGAGAATGGAGAAATCTTACGTAAGGATCACATAGAAATCCTTTTGCACTTGATGGAACAAGCCGAAATGCAAGCTATTTGGATGGATGAGTACGTTCATGGACAGGAAAACATGCCAACGTTTATAACCGTATATCCCAAAATGTTACTGGTGTTTATCCTTCAAGCAGCAATCCTTTCGCTACTTGCTATATGGATGAAAGGGAAACGCTTTGGCCCGATTTATTTACCCAGAGAGGCGGAAGTGCGATTTGGTGATGAACGATTGCGAGCATTGGCAGCCTGGTATAGGCGATCGTCTTTTTACAATGAATCACTAGCCATTCAAACCGAATATGTAAGGCATGCCATGAATGAGAGATGGGGGATACCTCATCATTATAAAGCCCAGGATATGATGGAAGTCCTTGAATCTCGATTGTCAAAAGAGCAAGTGGACCTATGGAAAGAACGTGCGAATCAACTAGATTATGTAGAACAACACCATGAATGGTCGAAAAAAGAATATGTAGAATGGTCAAAGAAACTAGATGATATACGTAAAGGGGTGCAAGAAGGATGAATGAACGATTGAGTGCACTAATGGAACAATACAATCAACGAATTATTGGGCAAAGTCATAACCTTCGTTTACTACTATCCTCTATCTTAGTAGGGGGGCATGTTCTATTGGAAGGAGTTCCTGGAACAGGGAAAACACAAATGGTACGTACACTTGCTAGATTACTAGGTGGGGATTATAACCGTATCCAATTCACTCCGGATCTATTACCAAGTGATATTACGGGTAGCATGGTGTACAACATGAAAGAAGGAACCTTCTATACACTGAAGGGACCTATTTTTACAAATGTGTTATTAGCGGATGAAATTAACCGAACTCCTGCCAAAACCCAAGCAGCGTTGCTTGAAGCAATGGAAGAAAAGCAGTTGACCATTCAAGGCGAAACATACACCTTGCCTGCCCCTTTCTTTGTGGTTGCTACACAAAATCCCGTCGAATTTGAAGGAACATATCCGTTACCCGAAGCACAACAGGATCGGTTCTTGTTTAAGCTTCATGTGGAATTCCCTACTTATGAGGAAGAGATGGACGTCGTGAAACAAACGGTGGAAGCACTAGCCTCTGATGAAGATCCTGAACCGTTCTTAGATATGGAGACATTTTTGACGATGAGTGAGGAAATTAAACAGGTTACCGTAAACGATAGTGTGTATGACTATATCATGCAAATTGTTCGCAAGACACGGGAAACCGATGCGATACGTTTTGGGGCGAGCACGCGTGCTGGCATATCCATCGCTAAGGTGAGTCGAGCTTGGGCTTACCTGGCTGGCAGGAACTATGTAACACCAGATGATATTAAAATGGTCGCGATTCCTGCTTTGCGCCATCGTATTCTGTTAGCCCCTCATATGGAATTGGAGGGAGCAACCCATGACCAAATCATTCAAGACATTGTGGGAGCGGTTCCTGTTCCGCGATAGGGGAATCCTTCCTACCTTTCGTTTGATAGGGCTTCTAGCATGTCTTTCGTTTGGGTTGATTGTGCTATCTTTTATCACGGATTTATCCTGGACGGTTGTAGTAGGAAGTAATGTTGTGGCGATCCTGCTCAGTTTCAGTGATTTTTTGTTCATGCCGAAGAAAAAGGATTTAACCCTTGAGCGAACGATGAAGGAAGAAATCGAGCGCAATGCAGAGTATGAAGTGAAGATATCCATACAAAATGCATCACCCTATCAAGCTACATTTGACTTAATGGATGGGCTTCCTATCACATTTACGAGAAATTTCCCTGTAAAAGGTACTATACCTGGTCAAGCAAAGCTCCATGTAAAATACAAGACGAAGGCGCCTTTTCGTGGGGATTATCAGATTCAGAAGGTATATGTTCGGTATCGTTCTAAAATTGGACTATGGAAGCGTCAAGTATCGCCAAATGTTCATACTGATATTCGCGTTCTTCCGGATATGACGGAGACGCGTCATTTCTTAGAGAATGCACAGCAATTTTTACTCTATGAAGGGCAAACCATTAAAAAACGTCAGTTAGGCACAGGAGAGTTTGCAAAAATACGGAAATACGTGGTCGGGGATGACCTTCGTAAGATCAATTGGCGTCAAACAGCAAAGCTACAAGAACTCATGACAAATGAGCACGAGCCAGAGCACGGAAAGTACATATCCATCCTTATCGATTGTGGCCGTATGATGGGTGTCGAGCTTGAACATCACAATCGATTAGAGCGGTCACTCGAAGCCGCTCTAACAGTAGCGGCCGCTGCATTGCAAAAAGGGGATTATGTGTCAGTCCTTGCCTTTTCCAAGGATGTGAAAGCTTATGTGCCTCCTAACAAAGGGATGAAGCATCTGCAAACGATTATCCATGAGCTATATAATATAGAAGTAGATCCTTATGAGTCCAATTATGCCAGTGTGCTTCAGTATTTGCAGACGGTACAAAAGAAACGAAGCTTCATTCTTCTTTTTAGTGATGTGAGTACATTTTTATATGAAGAGGCTCATTTATTTTATTTGCAACGGGTACGTCGCAAGCATGTATTCATGATGCTTGGGGTGGAAAATCAAATGACAGATGCGTGGACGAGAGAAGTTCCAACAGACCAACAGACAGCGATGGTTAAAAGTATGGCTCAACGTCATGTCCTCGAGAAGAAAAAAGAATTAGCCAAGTGGGAGAAACAGGGGCTCCAATTAATCGAAACCCCAGAAGAAAGGCTAGCCACCAGTGCGGTTAGCCACTATATTGATATTATGAATCGAGGGCTGCTGTAGGCTGTTGTTTTTGTCGAATAA
The DNA here is from genome assembly GCF_000770635.1 of Pontibacillus yanchengensis Y32. Classification (GTDB taxonomy): domain Bacteria; phylum Bacillota; class Bacilli; order Bacillales; family BH030062; genus Pontibacillus; species Pontibacillus yanchengensis. Next base: position 109,662 of record NZ_AVBF01000005.1, on the reverse strand, counting down.
GTAGCTTCCCGATCGACACATATAGAACGAGACCAATTACTGTGATAAAAGCGACGAGGTATTTTGCTTCAAGAGAAATGGAAGCTGGTGTGATAAATCCTTCAATCAAGCCTGCTACGATAAACAGAGGGATTGTCCCTAAGAATAACTTAACGGAGCGAAGAGCCTGTGTTTTCAGTTGATAACTTCTTGGAAGCTCTCCGGGAACGAGTAATTTGTAACCCATTAATAATCCAGATCCACCTGCAATAAATATAGCTGTAAGCTCAATCAAGCCGTGTGGAACAATAAACGCCCAGAAATCATAGGCTTTTCCGTAGTGCCAGAAGAACGCTGCGAGGGCTCCGACAATGATGCCGTTATAGATTAATAGATACACGGTTAGCAGTCCAAAGGTAATTCCTCCCGCAAAAGCAAGAACGGCTACTCGAATGTTATTGGTCATAATTTCAGCAGACATGACAGGTGAGTTGACGCCTCCGTTATGGGAGCCAATTTTTTCAGGCTGGATAGCTGTAGACATGGAATCAGGCAAAATGGCGTAGAGGTGCATCGCATCCTGCCACACAGCTATGTATGCTCCGGCAGCTCCAAGTATAAATAGGGCCATGGCAACGAAGACAAACTTCCATTGGTTGGCGAGAAGCTGTATAAATGATGACCCAAAGAATTGTTTCAATTGCTGAAGACTCGATACTTGGTCTCGATAAAGCATGTTATGCGCTTTTCCAACGAGCTCATTTAAATAAGTAGTAGATTCTGCGTCTGGAAAATACGTTTGGCTATAGGACAAATGCTGGGCTGCCTTTTGATACAACCGTTGAAAGGACTCAAGTTGTTCAGCTGATTTTTGATTGTTTTTATGTAGTGCTGTGATTAACTCTTCTAACTGCGCCCATTCCTGACGGTGTTGTTGGACAAAGTGCTTATAATTCATCAAAACACCTACTTTGCAACGAATTAATTGTTTAGTTTCATTATAGAGACTCTATTGGAAAAAAGAAACAGAAATTCATGGACGTAATTCCATGCCATCATGTGAGGAAAGGAAGCTATTATGGGCCTTGAACAAGTGAACATTAAAACACCAGAGCACGTGTCTCTGCAATATAAGCTAGCAGGGTTAGGGAGTAGAGCCTCAGCACAAATCATCGATACAATAATCATTGCTCTTATGTATATTGGACTTATTGTTAGTGTGAACTACATTAACACAGGAGGCGTAGCGACGACACCAAACCTTACTTCTAATTTTTTGATAGCTATTGTCATTCTGTTTATTTTCTCGATCTACTGGGGCTATTTCTTTTTATTCGAATTGTTTATGGGAGGAAAAACTCCAGGAAAGAAATTATTTGGCATAAGGGTCATACATGAGAATGGGCAAAGTGCAACAGCCTTATCCTTACTTATTCGAAATTTACTACGAATTGTCGATTTTTTACCCGCTTATTATTTTGTCGGGATGTTAATGATTTTCCTTCACTCGAAGCATAAACGACTAGGTGATCTAGTAGCAGGGACGATCGTCGTTCACGAACGTAAATCGAAAGTAAGGAAGAAAAAGCTCACCCCACTGGAAAAGGTATTGGAACAACGGTCTATTACAAAAGATGACCTCGTCATAGAAGAGTGGACCCTGAAGCAAATGACTTCAAGGGAATGGGAATTAATCAACACGTACGCTTCTAGGTTTCCCCAGTTAGACAATTTGGAACGTAAAGAACTCACCCGGGAAATTGCAGCTATACTACTTCCGATGATTGGGTACGATATTGAGCAGAAGCAGATGGCGGAATTAGAGGAACTATTACTAGCATTCTACCTTCAGATGCACGAGGAGTGGGAGATAGAATTATAAAGTAAGAGTAGGGGAGCTATACATGAACCCGCACAAATTCATTGCATATCGGGTGGCGATACAGCCATATCGCATGAATACCAACGTATCGCGGTATGCGACACATCCATATCGGGGGGCGACACACCCATGTCGGGTGGTGATACATGCATCATGTTTTCAGCCTCCAAACCAGGGATGCTCTCTGGTTCTATCTTCATAAGACAAGCATAGGATGATAACAACTAAGATTTAAGTTTGAAAGGATATGCTTGTCTATGATTTCAAATAGAGCGAAGGTTGCGGCGTCTTTGTATGCTACGATGTCGATTAGTTTTTGGGGCATTTCGTTTGTTTCCACTAAAGCTGTACTGGATAAGCTCGATCCCTACACATTACTTGTCATTCGATTTGGGATTGGGGCTTTGTTTTTATGTCTGTTGTTACTCCTTATGCGCTCTTCTCTAAAGATTCCACTCACCTATATACCACATCTAATCGTGCTTGGGATTATTGGCGTCTTCGTCCATCAAATCTTGCAAGCTACTGCCCTACTTACGATTCACGCTTCCGATGCAGGATGGTTAATCTCGTTTTCTCCTGTTTTCACCGTTATGCTGTCGATGATTTTTTTACATGAGAAGATCACTTTACCTAGAGCTATAGGGATTATGCTAGCCGTCTTTGGCGTTCTTCTTGTTACGACCTCACGGAATGGACAATCTCTTCATTTTGCCTTAAATATCGGATTCATATTAATGATTCTAAGTACATTCAATTGGGCTGTGTTTTCCATACTGCTGAAGCGATTGAGGATACCTCTCCCCTCTCTTGTCATTACGTTTTATATGAGTTTGCTTGGGTTTGTATTAACGCTTCCCATTCTTATTAAAACTAAAGGCTGGGTGCATATGTCTTCGTTAACGACAGTAGAATGGGCTCACTTGCTGTTCTTGGGAATTTTTGTTTCAGGCGTAGCGTATTGGTACTGGGGGAAGGCGCATGAGGTGCTGGAGGCATCGCAAGCATCTGTGTTTATGTACCTTGAGCCAGTCGCTACGTTGATAGCTGCGATTTTACTTTTACAGGAAAAGATCATCTTCATAAGTGTTCTAGGTGGCATCATAATCATTGTAGGAGTCGTAATAGTGAATGGGCAGCGGGTCTTGGTGTTACAGAATGGACCTTGGAGAAAGCGCAAATAGTGGATACGCATATCCTAATCCACTATAAGGGATGTTGAGGGAAGATGAACAAGTCCCTTCCCTACTTATCTATAAGATTCCCAAGCGTTAAATGAATTCACTCAATAAAAGCCAATAACAAGGAGGATTTAAAGGAAGGTTTGGTGGTACGGGAATGTCGTCTGCTCTATATCCTACGATGAAACTGTCTGGAACTGTAGCAGAAGCCCATCCAGTAGCGAAAAATTCATCCACTATTGTATTATTCGAACTAAATATATCTGTAGTCCCTAAATAAAAGGAATCAATTCCAATGAGTCCTTTCCCGTCAGTGTTTTGTACGGTGTTACCATAAACAGCAATAAACTTAAAAAGATTCAGATTTGCACCAAACAGTAAGACAGGTACATTCCCTTCACTAATAGTAGTATTATCAATAATATACAATCCAAAATTCTCACCGATAAATTCTTCCATCACAAGAAGATGTCGTAACGTATTAGGCGAGGTCAATTGGGTATTATCTCTTATGACCAAGTCTCCTTGTAGTGTACCAGAGCTAGAACCCACATTCGTAATGATGATAAAACTACATCTTGTATCACCTGAATCAGAAACAAATGTATTGGTATCAATAATACTCTGGCCTGAAGTAGAAGCAATACTGATATATCGATAGCTATTACCAGCTAAAGCATTAGGGGCATAAGTGAAATCGCAATTTGTAATCTGAAACTCAGTTGCAATAAGGGAAACACCAAACTCGCATACCGAAATTTCACAATTATCGACATATATTTCTATGGCTAACAAATTCCCTACTCTAATGACGGATTCATTTGATGTGAGAGAAGGGAAATCTTGGATTATGGACATGTTTTGGAAAACCACATTCGATACGGTCACATTAAACATGAAGGTTACTGAGTTATTTGATGTGATCACAGTAGTTGCACCTTTTCCTTGCCCTTCAATGGTTACTGACTTGTTGACATTTAGGCTCGAATTAATCGTAAAAGTCTCAGCATCAAGCAATAATCGGTCACCATTCGTAGCGGCAGTTAAAGCAGCTTGAATAGTGGTATAAGTTTGCGTTGAACCTACAAGCAAGGTATTTCCAGTTGGGGCTGGGATGGACCTCGTTTCAGGAGGGACAGGCTCTTCTTGCTTGTAAAATGTATTCCCTGTGGATAGATCGATATAAAGATCTCCTGTATTACCGATACCACATGTTGGAGCCCCTACCCCTGTTAAAACAGGAGTACCTGGTGGTCCCTGAGGTCCTTCAGGTCCTGCTGGCCCCTCCGGTCCTGCTGGTCCTTGAGGCCCTGGGGGTCCAGGGGGCCCGGGAGGACAACGTGGAGGGAAGAAATCACATCCATCAGGAGGAAGTAATCTATTTACATCGCATTGTGTTTTTTTATTATTACGCATGTCATCACCTCTAAAAAATAATCGTTAATGAAATACTATGTTTAGAATGTTGAGGTGATTGTACAAAAACCTATTATGTGAATGAGTTAGGCACTTTTCTTCAGAGTCACTGTTTCTATTTTAGAATAAAACGTGATGTTGATGGACCATTACTTAGAGGTAAAATCTACTTACAAGTACTGGTGCCTATTTCTAATAGAGAAGGTATCAATTATGTACTTTTATATGGAAACATCGTTCAACTCTGAAGCTTACTTAATCTTCAAAAGCTATTTAAAAAAGTACAGAGTTGGATGTTTCGCCTGTCCAACTCTGTACTATACGTTTCCTTTCTATACAGTAAGGATTATAATGAAAGTTTTTGTATAAGCTTATGGGTTGTACATGATTGGAGAACCAGGTCCTAAATTAATACCTAATAACATCCAAACAATTAATAGTAAGGTCCAACTTATTAAGAAAAAGATAGAGTAAGGGACCATGACAGAGATCATCGTACCTATTCCCATATTTTTATCGTATTTCTGTGCAAAAGCAATGATGATAGCGAAGTACGTCATCAACGGAGTGATAATATTCGTACTTGAATCAGCTATACGATAAGCCATCTGTGTCAATTCAGGTGAATAGTTAAGTTGCATCATAATCGGTACGAATACAGGGGCCATCATAGCCCATTTAGCTGAAGCGCTTCCGATGAACAAGTTAATAAACGCTGAAATGACAATAAATGTAAGGATTAACGGTATTCCAGAAAGATTAATTGTTTCCAGAAATTCAGCCCCTAATACGCCTAATATTAATCCCATATTCGATTCTGAGAAGTAAGCTACAAACTGACCGGCCGTAAATGCTAATACAATAAACATGCCCATAGAAGCCATCGTATCAGAGAGCTGGTTGGCAACATCCTTGTCACTTTTAATTTCTTTCGTAACAATTCCATATACTAAACCAGGGATGAAAAACAGAATCGTGATAATTGGGACAAGAGAGCTCATGAAAGGTGACTGAACGATCGACCCATCTTCCCCACGTAAAGGAGCTCCTTCAGGAACAATTAGTAATGAAAAGGCGGCAGCTGAAACAAGTACCCAGATTAGTGACCACTTGATACCTTTTTTCTCAGTAGTCGTTAATTTCTCCATCGACCCAACGTATTCTCCTTGGTAGGTACCTAACCTTGGCTCGATTATTTTTTCTGTAACCAATGTGCCGACAACGGAGAGTAGAAACACGGATACGAAGATAAAGTAGTAATTCATGGCGATATTCATTGTTTCAGCATATTCAGGGTCAATAATACGCGCAGCATCAATGGTTAACTCACCAAGCAAAGGATCTGTAGCAGATAATAACAGATTGGCACTAAAGCCTGCAGATACACTGGCAAATGCAGCTGCAAGACCTGCTAATGGGTGTCTTCCAAGCGCTGCGAAAATCACGGCCCCTAATGGTGGTAAGACGACATAACCAGCATCAGAAGCAACACTAGACATGATACCTGCAAAAACCAGGCCTAATGTGATAAGTCGGTTAGGAACTGATTGAACAAACCCACGTAACATCGCACTAATTAAACCTGAACGTTCTGCTAAGCCAATCCCCAGCATAGTTAATAAAACAATTCCAAGCGGTGCGAATCCGATGAAGTTATCTGTCATACTACCCAAAATGTACTGAATTCCTTCACCATTTAATAGATTCTTAACTTTTACAATTTCGCCTTCCTTCCCTGGATGCTCAACTTCCACACCTAGAGAGGATATGATTGCAGATAAAACTAGGACAACCCCAGCTAATATAGCAAATAAAGTAATGGGGTGAGGTAATTTATTACCTACTTTTTCAATGAAGTCTAGGAACTTTTTAAAGAGTCCTTTTCTTTTGTTATCCATAGGATACCTCCTAATCTTTTAAAATGCTCACAATGGCTATTTTAGTATTTAATAGATAAAAATGGAAGAAAGCGCTTTCTTTTTGGGTTATTTTACTATGTAAAACTAAACTATTTCATAGTAAATCCCCCCTTAAGCAAGTCCCAAATGGAGCAATCACGTAACCTTTTAGTATTATTAGGTGAAGGTACTCCTGAATGTAAAAAAAGACTTACCTCCTTGGCAAGTCTTTTTTACGTTTTATGTTGTTGTTGCAGGAGCTAGCTTGAATTTCGTTTCATCTAGGTTCCATACATCATCGAAGGAATTCGAATACACTGTGAAATCCAGTTGTTGACCAACATCATACTTCTCTACTCGATTAACTGGCACTTCGAATACCTTGCCATGTTGATCTTCGTTATCAGGTGCGACGGTTTTAACTAATAGGATATTTTGATCGGGAACTTTTTCAATCACAGATACAGGAAAGTTATGGATGACGGTGTTCTCGCTATCTTTCCAACGCTTAAAAGTTACGGCATTAACAATTTCAGCTAGAAAGGCAAATAAGGCGTACATATAGACACTCCTTGTATGTCATTTTCCTCATTTTAACATATAGTTTGAAAGTTCACGATACTGCCATATTACCTAATACGAGACAAGCATCTCTTATGGTATAACAAAAGGGAAGAGAGTCTTTGTATAAGGAGGAAAGGGAGAAGTGAAGTACAATAAATCGATAACAACTCTTGTACTGGTGATTGGTTGTTTGGCTTTTGTTGCTACCGTTGTTGGTATTTTCTCAAGTGGAGGTGTTGGGCCTAAGGAAATACGAACGCTTCATGATGAAGTCATTACCTTACACGGAAAAGGATTGTATCAGTTTGATTCTGTTAGCGGCGCTTCTCAAGTTATAGCCCAAGATATTGTGACGTTGTGTTTAAGCATTCCGTTACTGTTTATATCCCTGTTTTGGTCCAGAAAAGGAAGCATAAAAGGAAGACTTATGCTCGTTGGAACGATCAGTTATTTTTTATACACCTATGCCTCGTACGCTTTCTTGTTAATGTATAACCCTCTTTTTTTACTCTATGTCATTCTGTTATCAGCTAGCTTTTTTGCATTTACGTTAGTCATGATGTCATTTGATTATGAGAATCTCCACACATACTTTCATAACAACTTACCTACAAAATTCATTGGCGGCTTTCTGTTCTCGCTTTCCTTCTTATTACTGTTCTTATGGCTTGGTCGAATTGTTCCTCCTCTATTGAATGGCGGAGTTCCTGTTGGTCTGGAACATTATACGACACTCGTTATTCAGGTACTTGATTTAGCATTTATTGTCCCTGTTGCTATTTTGGGAGGGATACTAGTCTTGAAGCGCAATGGAATTGGCTATTTACTCGCAGCCATTTTAATTGTAAAAGGCATTACGATGTTAACGGCCATCACTGCGATGATCTTGAATCAGGCCAGAGCAGGAATACCTATGACCGTGATGGAATATGCTCTGTTTCCTGCATTTAACATAGTCGTTATGTATTGCTTATACGTCTTGTTGAAACACGTTCAAGAGCCACGAATACCAGGAGGGATCATGGATGAAGACACTAATCTTGTACGCAACTAAATATGGTAGTGCAGAAAAAGTAGCTCATCAACTAGCAACAAAACTAACTGGTGATGTACAGACGATATCCATTATGAAAGATGCTCCACCGCCGCTTACAGAGTTCGATACAGTTATCTTAGGTGGCTCCATCTACATGGGAACCATCCAGAAACAGTTAAGCAATTATGTGAATGACCATGTAGAGGAGCTTTTAGAGAAACGAGTAGGTCTTTATATTTGCGCAGGAGAACAAGACCCAGAAGTGAAGTCCAAAGAATTGGTGGACAGCTTCCCGAAATCATTATATGAACATGCTATTGTGAAAGAGGTTGTTGGCCATGAGTACCATTTTGATAAGATGAACCTGGTTGAAAAGCTTATGTTACGCATGAAGGGGATAAAAAAGAGTTGCTCTGCTCTTTCCGATGAACGTATCGACCATACGGCACATATGATGGCTGAAACTCGTCGTTTGTAACTAACGACGGGTTTTTCTTATGTTCTAATCAATAAGTTATAAAGATTATGGCATAACAACTTTACTAATGATAGAGGCCACGTCCAGCTCCAGCGCTTGATTTTTTGTACTATTGATTCCCATCACCTATTTAGATACACTAAACATACTGTAATACGAATTGAGGTGACCGCGTGGAGCGTACAGAGGACTTAATTGAATTGTGTTTATTAATAGGGAAAATGATGATGCAAAATGGAGCGGAGACCTATCGTGTGGAAGATACGATGACGCGGATTGCCCAATCTTTTGGACGGGATGAAGCACAAAGTTATGTAACCCCTACCGGGATTGTGTTCACGATTAGCCCTGGTGCCCCTGCAAAATTGGTAAGGATTTCAGATCGAGCGACAAATCTCGAAAAAGTAAAGCTTGCGAATAATGTCTCTAGAAATATTACAAGTGGAGACATGTCTATTCAGGAAGCGTATAAAGAGCTTAGAAAAATTGAAACCAGTCCTACCGATTACACCATGCTAATGCAAATCATCGCTGCGACGTTAGCGAGTGGGTTCTTTAGTATCATGTTTGAGGGGAGTTGGTACGATTTCCTACCAGCCTGCATAGCGGGAGGGCTAGGATTTATTGCATTAATTAATTTTATTCGATTATTTGAAATTAAATTTGTTGCTGAATTCATTGCTTCGTTGATGATTGGTTTTACCGCCTTTTCCCTTTTTTCATTAGGTATTGGAGAGGAAGTTGATAAGGTGGTTGTTGGTGCTGTCATGCCTTTAGTACCAGGTCTGCTTATCACCAACGCCGTAAGGGATTTGATGGCAGGTCATCTTATTTCAGGACTCGCCAAAGGGGCGGAGGCCTTTCTAACGGCATTTGCGATTGGGGCAGGTATTGCTGTTATGTTTTCACTATTTTAGAGATCGTGAGGTATGACTATGTTGATTGAACACGCCATAGCAAGCTTTTTTGCATCAGCTGCCTTTGGAATCATTTTTCAGGCGCCAAGAAATACGCTCATCAAATGCGGCCTTGTCGGCATGATTGGCTGGGTCATTTACATATCGTTAGTATGGGAAGACGTCGACAGCGTACCAGCTACACTTACCGCCTCCTTTGTCATCGCCATAGTAAGCCAGATGCTGGCAAGGATATACAAAACGCCGATGATTGTATTTAGTGTAGCGGGAATTATCCCTCTCGTACCAGGTAGTCTCGCGTATGACGCCATGCGAAGTTTTGTGCAAAATGACTACAGTCTCGCCATCTCCATTGCGGCGAAAGCATTTATGATATCCGGAGCGATTGCATTTGGGCTCGTGTTCTCGGAAGTAATTAATCAGATTCAGAAAAAGGTGAGAAAAACAAAAACGCAAGTGAGGTAATGGGTGAAGCCTCACTTGCGCTTTTTTGGTTTGCGAGCAAAATTTGAAGTTTGCGATCATTTTTTTCAATTTCAGAGCAAAATTTTAAATATCAGAGCAAATTTCTCGATTTCGGATCAACTTTTAACATTTCGGAGCATCTACGGAATTTCATCCGTTCTTCACCATATCCACATACAATTGTTGGTACGCTTTCGCCTCATGGTTCATGCCCAGCTCGTTGTATAGTTTCGACAACCACTGCACTGGTTTCGGATTTTGCTCATTGAGCTCCATCTCCCAGCTGAAGCACTCAATTGCCTGATTTAGTTGGTTGAACTCGTAATATAGTTCGCCCAGTTGCAGTTGTTTGTTCGGATCGTCCTCGAGCTCTTGGATTTGGTCCACTTTTGCTATTGTTTGCTGTGCTTCTGGTACATCTCGCAGTGGGTTGAGCCATTGCTGGATATATGAAATACTGTGCTCTTTCATCAGCATGCGAAGCGCTTTTTGCAACAAGGTTTCTGCTTGCTTTGGTATCGAGGTGAAAAGGGAGCCAATCACCGTGTTTAATTCTTCAATTGAGACGGAGCTTGATTCCAAGTCAATGTGGTCAACGATGTGATCAAACGTTTTGACCTGAGAAGGGTGCAGCTCTATATGATGCGTCGCAATCAGCTTCAACGCTCTCTCAGGCTGATCCTGTTTCAAGTACGTGTCTAAAATATCCTGTTGGAGCGGTTCAAGATTAGGTGCGCGCTCATATAAGTCTTCCAGCAGACGAATCAATTCATCACTCTCGAAGTGAACCTTTATCTTTTCGTGGATTGCTTCATATAATTCATTGGTTTGCTGTTTGTTAAATCGGTCGATGGAAAGGGCTATGTCGTCAATCCAGCGTCCTTGTTGTTGGAGGAAAGTGGACAGCTGGTTAAACCGTTCAGGTGTGTCACGGTTCTCATATAAAAATTGCTCGACGTAAATTGGATCTTTTTCAAAAAGAGAGGCATCTAGTTTTTCGTACAGAGGTGCATATTTTTTAAAATCGAGTTCACCTGCGAGTGATTTCACCCAGCTGTGTGTTGGCGCAAAGGCTTGTGCCACTCGATAAATGCGATAACACGCATACATTTTCCCTGAGCGACGGTCTTCGTTATAGAGTGTCTTAATAAATTTCATGAGCTGTTCTTTTTTAATAAACGATTCAAAAAAGGTTGCAATGAGTGTTGTTTCCTGGAGAGTGTGTTGCTTTTGAAGCTTCGGGAAAAGATCGTTGAAACGGTGCTTTTTATACGGTCCTGATGCAGCTAGAGTGGCATCGATGAGTGGGTGAGGAGCTTGGAAGGTAACGCCATGTTCGAAGGCATTCGCGGCATGAGAATTGGGCTTAAGCTCTTTCGCTTTTACAGTGTTGATGTACGAATCTTTGTAAAAGAACAAGTAAAAGAGCTGGGCTTCCGCATCTCTGGCTTCTATTATTTTGCTTTGTTTATAAATGGTCATACGTTCTAAGTTGAACGTGTAGGTGTGTTTTTGATCTTTAACAGAAATCGTTGTCGTGGACATGGAATCCCTCCTATTGGTTACCTTGAGGTTATCATAATTTACTTTTTTTAGCACGAGAAAAATAACCCAGGTCTTAGGCTGGCCTGGGTTGAGGGTCCTTATTTTATAATGGTAGAACCTTTAATTTTCTCAGGCTTCGCACCTAACACTAGTAGACTAATCTTAGGATATCCTACTTTTTGGTGGTTTATGAGAAGCTGTTGGACATAAGCAAAATCGCTGTCTTGCTTTAGTCTCTCTATTTCCGCATGATATAGCTCCAATACAGAGCTTTTTACGTAGGTAGGCGTATGATTACATGGGTCATCGTCCATTAACAGACAACCCATATAGTGATACTGAATTTGCAGTTGGCGAGTCAGGCTTACGACGTGGACGAATTTTTCGTGAAGCTTCGGTTCCGTTGCTTTCAGCTGTTCAATCGCTGCCTTCGCATCATACAATTCATCAAGACTACTTAACTTTGTCATCATGGCTCCTCCTTTATTCATCCCAAGGTTTTAATAAAGTAATATGTTCCGCTAATTCTTTGCTTTCTTTCCGTCTCGTCTTTCTTCGTTCCGCACGTTCATTGGCCGATTCATATAAAAACTTTTCTTCTTCTGTTTGTGGAATCACTGACGGCACTTCCACGGGATTTTTATCATCATCCAGCGCGACAAAGGTTAAAAATGCCGTAGCTGCAACTCGTCGATCCCCATGAATCATGTCTTCTGCGATCACTTTACAGAAAATCTCCATCGATCTTTTTCCAGTCGAGGAGACGAACGATTCCACACAAACGGAATCAGATTGATGAATCGGATAGAGAAAATCTATCGAGTCGGTTGAGGCCGTCACACATTCGCGGACTCTTGAATGTCTACGGGCAGATAATGTAGCGCAGTTATCTAGTTTTTTCATCAATACGCCACCGAACAGCGTGTTGTAATTATTTAGGTCACTAACTAATACTTGATCGGTACTAACAATTAAGCTTTCTTTCGCTCGTTTTGCTTCCATCTTACCTCGGTCCTTTCTTTATGCATGATTTCTATCGGTTCTAGGTAAGACATGTCTTTTCAAGATAAAATAAAGCCTTCCTTCTGACGTTTACATGTCTAGCTCCAGCGCCCAGCGACTAGTGTGCTTCCCTCGCCTCCGTACGATAAGTTAACATCGAATCACTACGTTCTTCGTGTTGCCTTTATCTCCTACGGCTCAGTCCAGCCCATACGTCGCTGAACGGGCGCTTGCGCTTTTCCTATAACAACGTTGTTTCGTACAATCACAGTATAGTCCCGCGTGGAGCTCATGGTAAAATGGTTATCTTTCATGGGACTCATAGAAGCTATCTATGTAATGGCTTTCACTTATGTATATTGGCTATGAACTGAGCTAGACATAGACATCTACATCATACTTTTCTATAAAAAAAAGACAGCTCCGAATCCGGGGCTGTCTAATGTATGTTTATACATTTGTTGTGTCATCTGAAAGCTTATCCTGCGTGAAGCGTAGCCACTCTTTTGTGGCATAGGACAAGTATTGATCCTTTTGCCAAATCATAGCCAGGTGATACGGAATGGATGGATTCGTTACATTAATTGTGACTAGATTTCGTTGAAGGTGGTTGCAAATGCTCTCAGGAAGCAACGCCACACCTAATTCAGAAGCTACCATTTCTTCAATCAAGTACCACTGGGAGCTTTCTGAAATGATATACGGATTAAATCCGGCCTGGTTGCAAGAAGATAGAATGCGGTCATGCAGTACGAACCCATTATTGAACATAATGAAAGCTTCCTGACGCAATGCTTGTAACTCAACCTCTTGTCGATGGGCTAAGGGGTGAGAAGGAGGGACGACAAGTTTAATATCTTCCTTGATAAACGGGAAATAGTGAAAAATATCTTCTTGCGTAGGTAACACGACAATTCCAATATCCAATTGATCCTGTCTCACATCATCTTCAACCCGTTTCGAACCATCCTCGACAAGTTGAAAGGTGATATTTGGATATTGATCATGAAAGCTACGCAACAAATCCATGAACTTATGGGAATCAATGATAGGGGGCAAGCCAATGCGAATATGCCCTTTGTTAAGTCCCAACAGATTATCCACTTCTGTTTCTAAATTTTGAAACGCTTTATCAATGGTTTGCGCCTGCACCAAAATAATCCGCCCCGCATCAGTGAGCACGAGCTGCTTTTTCGACCGATCAAACAACTCCACCCCGAGATCCATTTCCAAATTTTTAATCATCTTGCTAATGGTGGGCTGAGTAATAAATAAATGTTCAGCTGCCTTTGTAAAACTGCTAAAACGGGACACTTCGATGAAATATTGAAGGTGTCTGATATCCATAGGTTCACCTGCTTTGTAGATTAAGTACTAATCATACTGTTTCATAGAATCATAAGATTTGTCTAGAGACTAGGTGAATAGGCTAGTTTTTAAGAATTTATCTTTCTTTTTGATAGAAAAAATTCTATAATATATATAATTTAACGTTCTTTAAAAAGAACTTAATGGAATCTTATAAAGAACGAAGGTGATGAGGAAGCCATGCAAACACAGTTGAAAGGCAAGCTAACGATTGAGGAATGCTATGGGAAACAGGTGAAAACAAAGCCTAGCATCATTCTTGTAACAAAGGTACAGTCAACTATTGTACAGTTTCGAAGTTCATTGATTTTGCCAAAAGGGGAAGAAGTGACGTATCGTCTTCAGTTTCAATACAGTCATGAAGTGTTAAAGCTAGAAGGAAATATTCTTAATATAACAAGAGAACAGAACCACGGATTTCTCTATACCTTTCGGTTAAAGGAGGGTACAGACCAATTAAATAGGCTTGTAAATATTCTTCATAATCTGGAGAAATACAAGGAAACGATTCGAATAAACGCATTTCTGAAAAACTCCAATAAAGAACGGAGTTATATTTTTTGACTGTAAGTTCTTTATTACGCACGTTCGTTATAGAGGTTGGTGTCGAGGGGGAATTTACGAAATATAAAGGAGAAAAGCTAATGAATGGAGAGAAAATAAAAGACTTACGAACAAAGCGAGGGCTCTCCTTAACCGAGTTATCGAGAGAATCAGGCGTATCCAAATCCTATTTGAGTTTTTTAGAAAGAGGCATGCAACAGAATCCAAGTATCGAAGTGATTGAAAAGATAGCTCATGCCTTGAAGGTAGATGTCCATACAGTTCTAACAGATGAACGGCAAAGAAGATCTAACATGAATGAGTTGGACTATGATGTATTGGAACTAGCAAGAGAACTGAGAGAGATCAATGTAGATAAAGAAAAGCTTCGGAAGTTGATTGAGTTGATGAAATAGGCGGTGTAGATAAGTTTTAGTATCGTTCTTTTTATAATACCGTTCGTTCTATATAAAAAACGAAAAAGTAAGAAATTAAAAGGAAACAAGAGGAAACGAGAGTTGTGTTGTTCTTTATTGAGAAATTTGGGCGAATTTGGCATTTTTCTTTTTAAGGAAGGGCTTATATACTCATAAGTGTAAGTTCGATATAGAGAACGAAACAGAACGAAAAAGCAAGAGTGAGAAGGAGGAGATTCCTCTGGAAAAGAGATCAAAGCGTATCAAAAGAGAACAAAAGAATAAGGCTAAAGAATCTCTACAAATCGCGAAAACCTTAACATCAGGAATAGCACTTTCATCATTGCTTATAAGCAGCATGTCTTATCTGACATCTACACCTACGTATAGTCAGTTTAATGATGTTGAAAGAGTAACCGGTCAAGTGGAAGCTTGTAAGGTGTTTCCTGGTGCAGTTGAGAATAAGCTGGAAAAACTAGAGCAAGAGATTGATGAATTATATGGTTTATTGGAGGACTTGTTTAATCTAAATGTGGGCAATTTCTCCCTTACTAGTACGGTGGATGTACTTCAAGGAGCAACTTCAAAAGAACTTTATCAAGCAACTGAGAAATTGTCGAGTAGAATCCACTCCTATGAATCAAATTTGCAAGAATTATATTCTAAATGGCATAGATTTAAAGAATTAAAATTTAAGATTAAAAAGCAAATTCATGAAGTAAGTAAAACAGTGGAACAACTTAACAATATGACCAAAGGCACAAATTCACATTGTTTAGGAACAGAAAAACATATTTTATGGAAAGACATTAAATTAATTCTTCTAAGATGTAATTTAGATATTGGCTCCAGTAGTCATTCGATTAGGATGTCGTCTTTTTCCGGTAACACAAAATCTTCATCATCTAGTGAAGCCTATTCCCTATCAGATAATCAGCTACTAAATCGTATCAACAATATGATGGATGATATCAAAGATCAAGAGGAAGAATTAGAATCCTCAATTGAAAAGCTTAAGAACCAAAAAGAAGATCTTCAAAAGAAAGCTAAACAAGCTAAGAAAAAAGAAGAAGAGGAAGCCGAAAAGAAAGCAGAAGAAAAGCGTAAACAGGAAGAAGAACAAAGGAGATTAGCTGAAGAACAAAGCAAGAAAGATGAACAGATAAAAGCAGGAGAAGTAGTAGAAAAAGAAGCTTCATCAGATTCAGGCGAAAGTAATGATCCTCAACCAAAGCAAGAAAAAAGTATAGAAGAGAAAAAGAAGACTTCTGAAGATGAAACTAAACCGGGATCCAGTGAATCTGAGGTGTCAAATAAAAAAGAAAATAACCAAGAAAGTAACAATAATTCAGATGCACCAAAGAAACAAGCAGATACAGGTTCGAATAGTGGTTCGATAACTACAAGCGACCCTGAAAAAAAAGAAAATAAAAAGGTTACTACTGAGAAAGAAAAACAAGGTCCTACCTCTGGAAAAGAATCAACTGAAGATAAACAACCAAAAGGTACAACGGAGAAAAAAGACTCCAAAGGAAAAGATAAATCAAATAATGCTGAAAAAGAAGATAAACCTGAAGAATCCAATGCTAATGAAAAATAGATAGTTTAGTAGAAAGGATGTGCGAAACATTGACTTGGAAAAAATCTCTCTCCATGTTAGGTAGCGGTTTGAATATCTTACTGTTTCTAGTCATGGTATGTATGATCTTTATCGTAATATCCTCAAGAGCTTCTGGAGGAGAACCTAGTGTATTTGGATATCAATTGAAAACAGTGTTGTCAGGGTCTATGGAGCCGACCTTTAAAACAGGCTCAATCATTGCAATTACACCTTTAGAAGAAGCAGAAAAACAATCGTTAGCAAAAGGGGACATCATTACGTATTTGAAAGATGATGAAACCTTGGTTACTCACCGAATTGTAGAAGCAAGTGAAACAGGTAATTCAATGACCTATCAAACAAAAGGTGACAACAATGAAGCCCCTGACGGAGAACCTGTCTTAGCCCAAAATGTTGTGGGTGAATATGCGGATTTCACGATTCCATATGCTGGTTATGTCATGCAGTATGCAAACTCTAAAGCTGGAAGTATCGCGTTGATGATCATTCCAGGGTTATTACTACTAATTTATGCTGGATATTCGATTTGGCAAGGTATTAAAGAGTTTGAAAGAAACATTGTGAAAAAGAAATCAACGAATAATGAAAGCTTGTAAGTAAGTTTGTTATTCCCTTTTCATACATAGGGATTTCAATAAAAAAAAAAATTATTAGGAGGATGAGAAACATGGGTTTAAAATCAAAATTGGCAATGGGTGTTATGACAGGTGCGCTTGGACTATCTTTAGTAGGTGGAGGAACTTATGCAGCTTTTAACGATGTTGAATCAGCGGAAGGTACTTACTCTGCAGGGACACTTGATCTTGAATTAGGTAATTTTGTTTCAGGAACTATGGATGTAGACAAATTAGTACCAGGGGATTCCATTGAAAGAGAATTTGAAATTATGAACAATGGTAACGTTGATATTAAGGAAGTTCTATTTGATGTTACTGCTACTAACCACACAGAAGTAGGTGGTGATAACACAGATGGTGAATTTTATGAGCAGTTTAAAGTAGAAATCTTTAACTCTGATAGCCGTGATGTGTTAGCTGACTTAAAAGCTGATCTACACCAGAGTGAAATCTCTATGCAAGATTTGATTAATGCACCAGCATTTGATGTTGCATCTGGTGATGGTTTTAATAACAAAGATGGCGATTTTAATGGAAAAGATTCTGATACTTTCCATATTAAAGTTTCATTTAAAGACAACAAAGCAAAAGATGGTAACGGAGAGTATGAGCAGAACAAATACATGGGTGAAGGTGTAACTCTAGACTTCAACTTCGAAGCAACTCAAAAAGACGGTGGAGCAAGATAATTACTTTAGAAAGGGTGGGTTTAGAACCCACCTTTTCTTATTAAAATTATGAGGTGAAGCTATGAAAAGAAAATTAGCTATAGGTGCGATTACGGCTATGTTAGGTTTTTCATTAGTAGGTGGAGGAACGTATGCAGCTTTTAATGATGTCGAGTCTGCAACTGGAACATATACAGCTGGTGAATTAGATTTAAGTGTAAACCCTAATATCATTTTTGATATTGATAAATTAGTGCCGGGCGATCATATGCTTCGAGATTTTAAGATTACTAATACAGGAAATGTTGATATTGAGAAAGTATTAATGCATACAGATTATACTGTCACAGATAAGAATGGTAATCCTATTGATGAAGACCTTGGTTCCCAGTTTAAAGTTCGTTTGCTTACAAGTGATTTACAACCAATCATAACACCTTTTAATAGTCTGACATTATCTGAATTGAAGGATTTAACAGAGAGTGGTAATTCGCCTGATATCACAACATACTTAGAGAGAGTTTGGATTTTTCCTTTAAAACCGAATCTTCCTATAAACGATGATGATCACATCGTTATGGAAGTGAAATTTATAAATGACAAACAAAAAGACACTAACTCAGGATTATATTTACAAAATAAATATCAAGGTTTGAATCTAAATGTACAATTTAACCTCGAGGCAACACAATATCCTGGGCAAAATAGATAAAGTATAACGAGAGGTTACCGAAAGTAACCTCTAAAATAAAGTAGGTGTATAGATGAACACAAAATTCCTGCGTTACCTTTCCATATACAGTTTGGTAGTCTTTATATTTGTTATTTTATCCCCGATTGGAAGTACTGGAGCAAATAAAAGTGACCCAGTAATCGATCTTTCATTAAAACCTACGAAACGAGAGTTTAAAGTAGATAAAATGGTTCCCGGTGATTGGGCTACCCGTACATTGACAGTGCAAAATAACGGAAATAAAGATTTTTCTTATCAAATGACTTCATCATACTTAGAAGGAAATAACAAATTTTATAATCAACTTGATTTAAGAGTGGAAAGCCAAAATCAAATATTATTTGATGGGAAGCTTGAGAATTTTGAGGGATTAAAAAGTCGCTCATTAGATTATTCAACTGAAGAAGATATAACCATCACCGTAACCTTTCCCTACGAATCCGGAAACGAATACCAAGGTCTAGCCACATCAGTACTATTCACTTTCGTAGCTGAAGGAGACACCCCACCACCGCCACCAACATCATCAGATCTTGACCTAGACATAACCCTAACCGGCTCGTGTGACCTAGCAACTGCCACCTTCGAAAACAACAGCAAAAAGCGCTCCACCATTAAGCCTACTTACGAATTACGCTATTCCGAAACAGATGATTTCACTACTTCCGAAAAGATAGAGTTAGAGAATCAAAAATCCATAAGCTTGAAAAAAGGAGAGAGTGATTCTATCAATTTCACTCCAACTAAGACAGGCTTTTACAAAATATCTGCTAAGCATTCAAAAGGAAAAGAACTTAGTAATGAGTTGTATGTTGATATGACAGATTGTGATACACCACCACCGGAACCTCCAGTGGACGTACAGTTGTCTAGCTTGTTCTCAGGTACGTGTGAGGAGATGACATTGACGTACACCAATGAGAGTGACTCTGATACAAGCATTTCCCCATCTTATGAAGTGTATTGGAAAGAATCTGGTGATGCGAAGCAGGGTGTGAAAATTACACAGTATGATCAAACGGATAGGTTCTCTGTTGATCAAGGTGACTCGCATACATTGACGATGAAACCAGAGCTTCCAGGAAACTATGTTGTGAAGACGACATATGAACTAGATGGGGAGACGGTTGAAATGTGGAGTGAGCCTGTCACTATTCCAACCAATTGTGATAGTGATGTACCTGAGGATCCAGAAGATCCGGGGGACCCAGGTGATGAGACACCTGAAACGCCAGACAATCCTGGAGATGAACCGGGTGACGATGGTGATCCTGAGCAGCCAGGTGAGCCTGGCGATGGAGATGATGGGAATCCGGGTGAACCTGGTGAACCGGGAGATGGGGTTGAAGGGGAAACACCGACACCTTCTCCAGAGCCAACACCAGAGGATGGTTCGCTACCTCAAACGGGCGAAGCAGCGCCGACTGCATTTTATATCATTGGAAGCTTGCTCATGCTTGGGGGAGCTACATTATATGGCATTACGTATCGCAGACGAAAAATAGAGTAGCATGATTTTGAATCAAAGGAGTATTTATGAAAGTAGATACTCCTTTTTCTTTTACATAGTTGACATCATCACGAAGGGAGAAATATATCTTTTTTAATGGAGGAGGAAGGGGATGTTTCGTAAAGAGTGTTCTTACTGTCACAAGTCGTCTTTTGGTAGTGATGATAGAGGGGAGTGGGTTTGTCCTTATTGTTCCAAGGATTTAACGTTACAGACTGTATTGCCTACTCACGTAAATCCAGCGACAAAAGTTATTGTGGAAAGTTCATTTGGAAGGGAGAAAGAATAGGTTATCTATTCGTTCGCTTATGAAATGGATAGCACTGCTCTTTATTGTCATTGGTCTCGGTGTGATTAGTTTTCCGTTTGTACAGAATCAGTATGTTGCTTATGAACAAGACAAGCTTCTTCATCAACTGGAAGCTGAGGAAGTAGAAGAGGTTTCTGGTGAAAAGTCGCTTACTCAACGGTATGAAGAGCTAAACGCTATACTTGACCAGGAGGCAGCTTCAACAACCTCTCCTGAAACAAAGGAGAAACCCTCTAAGAACTTGATTGGAAAAATGGAAATCTCCTCTATTAATTTGGAGTTACCTATTTTGAATGGGGCTAGTATGGAAAATTTAAAGGTAGCTGTTGGTCGCATGTCTGGGACTGGTATTCCAGGTGAAGTAGGGAATACAGCTTTAGCGGCGCATCGAAGTTATAAGTATGGAAAGCTGTTTAATCGACTAGATGAGGTTAAGATAGGTGATTCCATACACATAGAGACAGGCAATCACACATATGCTTATCAGGTGGAGAACGTCTTTCGTGTGCTACCTACCGATTTGTCTGTTTTGAAGCAACCAGAAACAGGTTCAATACTTACGTTAATTACTTGTGACCCCATACAAGATCCTACACATCGACTTATTGTTCAGGCTTCTTTAGTCAAGACGTCATAAACGTGGTGCTCATCATGAATGTACATATGTTCTCTCTACTCAACCTTGAAATTTAGGAGGCTACATGTATATGAAAATGGAAGAAAAGAAAGCATTGGACCCAGATTGGATTAGACTCGTACAGCAAGCAAAAGCATTAGGGTTTAGTATACAAGACATACGGTTGTACTTAGAAAAACAAAGCCAGGTCACGCGCTCGTAACTATTCTAGACCAGGAGGTTACATCATGTTTGGGGATCGATTCAGACATTTTCGCTACCAAAAGCGATTGTCCTTAGAAGGGATAGCCGGAAGAACCGGAATACCAAAGCCTATTTTGAAAGAAATTGAAAGAAATGCTATTCCAAACCCCTCGATGTTTATCATGAATAAGATTGCAACTGCATTGGAGGTTTCTTTAGATGAAATGCTTTATTCCTCTAGTTCTAACACATTTGAGGAATTAGATGAGGAATGGTTAAAGGTTGTAAGGGAAGCAATGGAGTCTGGGATATCGAAAGAGGAATTTAGTGAGTTTTTAGAGTTTTATAATGGTGGTAGGATAGAGGAATAACCCGCAAGGCTATGGATGCGTTAGCCTTGCGGGTTTTTGTTTTTTATAAAACCTGTAGCTTATAAATGTCCAGCTCCAGCGCTTTTCCTTATTCCATACGGTCCAGCATGCCTTTGATAATCGTAGTGGAGTTATCAATTGCTTGTGCTTTGAATTCTTCCCATTTCATGACGGCTTCTTCGCCGGCGTCATCGGAGGCGGAGCGGATGACGATGTATGGGACGTCGTTTAGGTGGGCAACTTGGCCGACAGCTGCGCCTTCCATTTCTACCACATAGGCGTTAAATGTATCTAATATCCATTGTTTCTTTTCTTCGTTGGCGATGAATTGATCGCCTGACGCGATGCGTTGGGTGAATACTTGGGTTTCTTCTGGAAGTTGCTTGGCTGCTTTTTCAGCTAGTTTAACCATTTGTTCATCTGCTTTGAAATAGCCTTTCTCTAAGCGGGGGATGATGCCTGGTTCAAAGCCTTTCGCCGTCTCGTCCATGTCGTGTTGGACGGTATCTTTTGAAATGACGATGTCCCCAAGTTCGACATCTGGATGTATTGCCCCGGAAATACCGGAGTTGATTAACTTGTCGACGTCAAACTCATTGATCAGTAGTGTAGAAGCCATTGTCGCGTTTACTTTGCCGATACCAGATTGTACAAGTACGATAGGTTGGTCTTTCAATGTACCTTCGTAGAACGTCATACCTGCGATATCTTGTTTATTTTCAACCGTCATGTCCTCTTTTAACGTTTTAATTTCTTCTTTCATTGGTCCGATAATGCCGACTGCTTTCTGTTCTGCTTCTTTTTCTGATGACGATGCTTCTGCGTTAGCTTGCTCGTTCTGCTGCTGTCCGCATCCGATGAGTGCGACGGATAAGACGAGTAGGATGAGTGCGTGTTTGCTTAGAGAAATAAATTTCATTGGGAAAACTCCTTCTAGATGTATGATTTATATCTAATCGGATGGGATTGCATCCGGATTATTTGTTGGTTGTGCTGCTTCTACTGGAATATGCGTGAACCGTTCCACATCAAACAGGCCTGTATCGGTCAATTTGATGGAAGGAATGACAGGCAACGTTAAAAAAGACATCGTTAAAAATGGATCAAACGAGTTTTCAAACCCAAGTTTAGTAAGTGCCTGATGGATGTTATGAAGCTGGTTATTTACCACTTCATATGGTTGTTCAGACATAAGGCCTGCTACAGGTAATGGTAAGTGTGCCTCCACAACACCATTTTTGACGACTACCAAGCC
Source organism: Pontibacillus yanchengensis Y32 (assembly GCF_000770635.1). Taxonomy (GTDB): domain Bacteria; phylum Bacillota; class Bacilli; order Bacillales; family BH030062; genus Pontibacillus; species Pontibacillus yanchengensis. Next base: position 87,067 of record NZ_AVBF01000005.1, on the reverse strand, counting down.
GCCATGTATTGCTTTTAATTCTTCAATGGCAACGAGGATATCTTCATCATTCGTGCCGGTAGCCACGATATTGTGGGAGTCGTGAGCAATCGTCGTTGCGATAGCACCAGATTGAAAGCCAAATCCATTCACAATACCTACGCCTATGTTGCCTGTATTGTGGTGACGTTCAACCACCACTAGCTTTTGCAGGTCCTTCTCTACAGAAGGGGAGAAGGAGCCATCAACAACATCTACAGTGTCTACGATTTTTTTCGTTACTAAATCATTCGGGATGATTTGGATGATGGATGCAGATGCTTGATCATTCAATGGAATGCGTAAATCGTCCGCTTTCACTTCAGGTGCGTGAACGGTATCCGTTAGCTTGGCTGGTGCAGGTTTTACAGTGGATTCAGTTCCAACGTAGGATCCATTTTTCGCTACTAACCGCCCGCCTTTATACACTTCATGAATATCGATGGTCTCCAAGTTATCTAGCAATAAAAAATCTGCCTCATAGCCTGGCGCTATAGCTCCTTTTTGCTTGAAGTCATAGCACTGAGCGGCGTTCAAACTTCCCATCTGTATCGCTTGAATAGGAGATAGGCCTAATTGAATGGCTAATCGGACGTTATAATCAATGCTTCCTTCTTCGATTAGGTCATCTAAGTGCTTGTCATCCGTGCAAAAGAGACAACGATGCGTGTTTTGCGGTGTAACTGCCCCAATTAGAGAGGTGAGGTCTTTGGCTACAGAACCTTCTCGAAGCATTAAATACATACCTCGTCTCAGGCGTTCACGAGCGTCATCTTCGGTTTTGCACTCATGGTCTGTCATGACTCCTGCTGTTCGGTAAATGTTGATAGCATGGGTGTCTAAACCTGCGAGATGCCCATCAATATGGTTGCGATGGTGATTGTTTTGTAAAATCTTATCGACAATCCAGTCAGCGCCATTTTGTAAGGAAGGATAGTCCATCACTTCCGCTAAGCCATGTACACGTGGATGGGAATAAAACTCTTTCAAATCAGTAGATGCAAGGGTTGCTCCGGCATTCTCAAAAGGAGTTGCGGGTACACAGGACGGAAGCATAAACCTACTGTCTAGTTCCAGGTGATCTGAGTTCTGTAGCATGTAATGAATCCCAGGTTTGCCAGCTACATTGGCAATTTCATGTGGATCTGTTACGACGGTAGTGACCCCATGGGGAAGTACTACTTTTGCGAACTCATTGGGGGTTAGCATGGACGATTCAATATGCACATGCCCGTCTATAAAAGAAGGGGAGACATAACGATGCTCAGCATCGATAACCGTTTTTCCTTCATAGTTCCCAATGCCAACAAAAACACCTTCACATATGGCCACATCCCCCTCCACGATCTCTCCGTTGAACACGTCGACGATGCGTCCATTTTTGATGACAAGGTCAGCAGGAATTGTCTTGTTGGCTACAGCAATTTGTTTTTGAAACTGATCTTTGTTGTGCGTCATTCCCATTCCTCCTTTTTAAATCTAAAGCGCAAGCGCTGGAGCTGGACACGGATATTTTATTGCCAATCTATTACGTTTCAATACTAAAAAAACTCCAGGTGCACCGAACACCTGGAGTTTGACAGAAAGGGGGTAGAAGATAGACGTATATTGATATACGTCAGGTCTCAAACCCCTCTCGTAGTCAAACCATTTACGGTAGTTTGGTAGAAACTTATGGACCATATCTCCAAGATTATACGTCGGGATTTTGTAATAATATTTTTCTTAAAGTTTAATTAATATTCTATGCAACGCGGATCGTGATTGTCAATATTCTTTTTAAACTTGAAGAATCCAGAGCTGTAATAGCTCTGGATTCCATCTTTTACTGCAGATACATATGAACGCCTGGTCCAAATGGAATACCTAGTAATGCGAATGCTAGTAGAAGCACAATCCATACACCTAAGAAGCATATGCTGTACGGCAACATGAGTGAAATCAGGGTACCAAGTCCAGCTTTTTTATCGTATTCTCGCATGAAGGCGAGGACGATAATGATATATGGGTTCATTGGTGTAATGATGTTCGTTGATGAGTCTGCGATACGGTATGCAGCCTGAATGAAGGCTGGGTGATAGTCTAATAGATAGAACATTTTAATAAAGATTGGTGCTTCTAGGGCCCACTGTGCGGAACCACTAAAGACAAGTAGGTTCATTAGGGCGGTTAGGAATACGAAGCCAATGATGACTGGAATTCCTGTCATATTCATCGCTTGTAGCGCGTTTGCACCACTTACGGCAATCCAAGTACCGATGTTTGTCCAGTCAAAGTATGCGATAAACTGGGCAGCGGCGAAGATTAGTACGATAAAACCTGACATATCTTTCATGGCTTCGCCCATGAATTTAGACACGTCTTTACCAGTTTCAAGCTTGCCTACTGTTTTACCATACGTTACACCAAGTACGATGAAGAAGAACAAGATAATTGGGATGATTCCATCTAAGAATGGGGAAGGAACCATGCCACCGTCTTCATTACGTAATGGAGATCCTGGCCACGCAATCGCAAGGACAAGCAGTGCGATATAACCTAATCCTGCAAATGCTGCGTTACGAAGTCCTTTTTTCTCAAGAGGCGTGGAAGCCTGCATTTCCGAATTCATTTCCCCTTCGTATTTACCTAAACGGGGTTCGATGATTTTTTCGGTAACGAGTGCACCTGTAACGGAAAGTACGACAACAGATACCATCATAAAGTACCAGTTATCCACTGGTGTTACGACTACACTTGAATCAAGACTTTGCATTACTTCTGTTGAAATACCTGATAGTAACGCGTCTGTTCCGGCAATAATAATGTTTGCTGTAAAACCAGATCCAACCCCGGCGAAACCAGCTGCTAGACCTGCTAATGGGTGACGGCCAATCGTGTAGAAGACCATCGCTGCAAGTGGTGGAACGATAACGAATGCAGCATCTGAAGCTAAGTTACCTAAGATACCTACAAAGATTACAGCGTACGTTGTTAAAGCTGTAGGAGCTTTTAAAATAGTACTCTTGATAGCTGTTTCTAATAGTCCAACTTTATCGGCTAGTCCAATACCTAGCATCATCGCTAATACGAGTCCAAGCGGCTTAAATCCAGTAAAGTTCGTGAGCATGGAGGTTAGGATATATTTGAGCCCTTCTGCTGACACTAAACTTTTAATTGGGAGAACCTCACCTGATCCAGGCTGTTTTACGGTTACGCCGAAGCTTGATACAAGCCATGATAGAAGTATAATAAATAATGCAAGATACACGAACAGCATGAACGGATCAGGGAGTTTGTTACCTGCTCGTTCGATAAAGTTTAAAAATCTGGACATTCCTTTGCTTTGCTTTTCTTGAGTGTTCTCTTGTGTGGAAGCCATTGTTTCACCCTTTCTGTGGATTTAGGAAAACTTCCTTAAACATTCCGTTTTTATCCAAAAATAGTTAACCATTGTCTCTCTGTATTTTTATGCAGTTGTAAAGGTGTACACTTTTCTAGGTCGTCCTCGTTCACCTGATTGAGCTTCCCCGCATTGCTGGACTAACCCGACTCGCTCCATTTCGGTCAAAATTCTGCGTCCGTTACGCTCCGTGCTTTGAAGCCATCGTGATAAATCCTGGGAAGTAAACTCTTGGCGACCATATTGATTGGAGTAGGAGATGATTTTTGATACAACTCCTGGACTCAATGCAGCCCCTTTGATTTTTTCTAACCAGGCAGAGCCTGTCTCCATCGTCTGATAGGAGATTTCATTCTCTTCCTGATGCTTTAGTGTAATCGTTTGATCTTCATCCATGATTAGGATGGTCGGTTTTTCATAGTGTTTCGTGTGTCGGAAACCAAGGCGGACATTTTGTTCGGCCTGGGATACGGTTTCGCCAAATCCGATAGCGACTTTTGCATGGAGGCTGGTTTGTAGTTTGACTTCCTCCATTAAGGCATATAGGTCACTTTCAGACTCATCACTTAGCTCTCCACGGGTCGTAAAGATAAAGAATAACCCGTCTCCAAGCTGCATGAGGGAACCGTTTGTTTTTTCCGCTAGTGTAAGCAAGTATCGTTTTAAATCGAGTTCCTGGTGCTTTGTTTTAAAGGAATAATAGAGCTCTTCTAGTTCATCTGGGTTAAAATCCATTCGACAACCAATTACGGCAACTTGAGCATTACGGTAGCGATTGGATTGAGCCCGCTCTTCTAAAAATTGAATGACGAGTTTGATGGATAGATAGGACGGGGTTACCCGAAACACCGGTATATCCATCTCTTTTAGTCTATAATAGACGTCTTTAATAGAAGTGATGACGACCTCTGTCTTGCCTTGCTCATATAAATTTCTATGAAACTCAACCAACTGATCGGTTTTACCACCACCTTCAAAAGGATGGTTGTAGTACGTTAGTGAGCTTAACTGATAATAGGATAGTATTTTGTCGATTTCTTCATTTTTGATAGTATCAATGCTTACGCTTTTGAATACTTTGTCTGTTGTAAGTTGAGCTTCTAATAGAATCCCAAAGAAGCTTGAGCCATGAAGAGGAGGGTACGTACCTTCTTCCTCTGTAATAAGACCTTGCTCTTTCGCGTAAGTGTAATTGAGTACTCCTGAAAAAAACCACTGATCCACTTCATAGCGGTGGTTTGTCAAAATATCCGTTACATCAGATAACTGCTCATACGTATATGGGAAAAAAGCTATTTCTTCAAATTCATCTGCAACATACATGATGCGCTTTACGGAATCTTTAGGCCCGATTACGCCAATCTTCGTCTTCACTGTCATCACCTGTCTCTATTCGTAGATATTCTGCAATCACATGGGTGCCTTTGTGCAAATCCTCTATAGAGGCATATTCTTTAGGGTGATGGCTAATTCCTTCCCGGCAAGGGATGAAAAGAAGACCAGAGGGCCATCGCTGCGCCATATTCATCACGTCATGACCTGCGCCACTATCCATGATGATGCTTTGTAATTGCAGATCATTTGTAACATGAGCTAGTTTCGCTTGAATGTCTTGATCAAGAAAAACAGAATCATTATCGACCAGTGTTTCAATTGAAATGCTTACGTTTCGCTCCCGTTCGATTTGCTGGCAGTAGGCCTCAATCCGATTGGCGAGTTCACGTTTAGACTGGTCATTCACACTACGAATATCAATACCTAGTTGTACGTCACCTGGGATGACATTCATGGCATTGGGTTGTAGGTGAACCGTACTTACAGTAGCCACGATAGGGAGCTCTTGCTCTTTGTTCATCGCATTAGCTTGTTCTTCTACGAAAGGAATCAATGGTGCGATGGCTACAAATGCATCGGATCGTTTGTTCATTGGTGTCGTCCCCGTGTGGTTTGCCATCCCTTTCACATTCACTTGTAAGCGAATAGGGCAGGCAACCCCACGTACAATCCCAATCTCAGCATCATTATCCTCAATTTGCGTGCCTTGTTCGATGTGAAGCTCTAAAAAGCTCTCAAGGTCATCAGGGGATTTTTCTGCTTGATCGATTGTGTCCCAGGAAAGGCCAAATGCTTCGATGGAGTCACGAATCGTCACGCCATCTGCATCCGTAACATGTTCTAAGTCGTTTTTATCTAATATACCTGATATAGCTTTACTCCCAATCGTCGAAACGCCATAACGAGCTGATTCTTCGGATGCAAAACAAATAACGGCGATGTTTTTCTTCGGTTCTACGTTTAAATCTTGTAGAAGCTTGATGGCACCTAAGCCAGTTAGGACACCTGCCACACCATCGTAGCCACCACCGCCATGAACCGTGTCTAAGTGAGAGCCAACAGCAACGGTCGGGGCGTGTTCATCCACTTTCCACGTTGCCCATTGATTCCCTGCTTCATCTGCATAAATATGCAATCCGAGGTTTTTGGCGATGGTTCGAAATGCTTCGTGAGCTTGCTCCTCCTCTGGAGTGTAACTTAAGCGGGAGAAGCCATTTTCATAGTCCATTTCGTTAACGAGATTTAATTGTAAAAGGTGTTTTTCTAACCAGTTTGTTAAGTCGTTCATGTTGTCGTCCCTCCCTGTAATAGATGAATGTACGTTTCTAGTGCAACGGAAAGTGCGTCTTCTTCAAAATCAAAGGAGGGGTGGTGATGATTAAATGGTAAGGCTGTACCGAAAAGCATGTAGGTTGCCTTTCCACCGTGGGCCTGTACTTCATTGATCATAAAACTAGCATCTTCAGACCCAGAAACCTTTGCTGAAGGTAGTATTTGATTGATGTAGCTATCTTCCTCTGGAGGGATGGATGCTAGCATGTCTTCATCACATACAATCCCTTCTGATTCTCCTACAAACTCTATGGTTGCTTCTACGTTATACATAGAAGCAGAAGCATGGATGATACGCTTTGCTTCTTGAAGCATATAGTCATTAATGGTCCCAGTTACTCCTCTAGTTTCTAGCTCAAGGTAGCCGGTATCGGAGATAATGTTACGCCCGTTACCTGCTTCTAACTTGCCTACATTGACCCTGGAAGCACCTTCACTATGACGCGGTATGGTGTACAGTTGCGTAGAAGCAGTTGCTGCCGCTAATAGGGCATTTCGTCCATCCTCTGGTTTCATCCCTGCATGGGATGACTCTCCTTTAAAATGAACGTTTAGTTTCGTGGAAGCTAGAAAACCTTCCACACCAGCTGCAATAGTACCTATATTCATAGGCGTAATCCCTAAATGACCGGTATAAAAAGAGTCCACGTCTGTGAGCCATCCATTATCAACCATTGCCTTAGCACCACGTCCACCTTCTTCTGCAGGCTGAAAAAGGAAGGTGAAAGATCCAGTGAGCTCACTATGGTGAGCCGCTATATAATGAGCAAGGCCAAGGCCAATGGTAATATGACCATCATGCCCACAAGCGTGCATCACCCCCGGATTAGAGGATATAAAACCTTCAGAGTAGGGGAGGTGAGCTTCTGATTCCGTCTCATGAATCGGTAATGCATCAATATCAAAACGGAATGCTTTGTGCTCTCCTTCTTTACCTGTATCCCACGTTGCGACAAGACCGGTGTGGCCACCCTTCATTAAGTTCATCCAATCTGACTCAACACCTAATGAGGCAGCTTTTTCCTCTTGTTGTTGTAGTAGGTGAGCAGCTGGAACACCATATCGTGATGAGCTTGCTATAGCACCTTGTCCGATATGAAGTGTAAAACCTAATGCCTCAAGTTCTTTTCCAATCGTATAGGTGGTGTAATACTCCATGAATCCTAGTTCAGGATGTTGATGGAACCATCGTCTCCATTGCATTAGTTGATTTTGGATCGTTTGAACAAATTGCTGTTCTTTATTCACTTACCTCACCATTTTCCTGGTTTGATAGGGTATTGAGTGTATCAATAGCAAGATTCACCATATAAGAGCTGCCAATTGGCAATGCCTTTTCGTTTAGCTTGAAAGCTGGGTCGTGAAGAGGCTTTTGCTCTTGTTTGTCTTCAATTTGAGTACCAAGCCAAATAAATGCGCCAGGATAGTGTTCCAAAAATCTAGCAAAGTCTTCACCAGCCATGACTGGGTCTAAGTTAGGAGTAGACGCTTCACCAAGAAGCTTTTGTGCAGAATGTCTAGCTTGTTGAGCCCATTTTGGCGTATTGATTGTAGCAGGGTAACCATCAAGATATTCAATCTCAACTTCTCCTTCAAACGCTTCTACCGTTTGTTGAACAATTGTATGAAAACGTTGCTTTACTTTTTCTTTTACTTCTGGTTTATACGTCCTTACTGTACCTTCAAGCGTTACCTTATCTGGAATAACGTTGTAGCGATAACCTCCATTAATACTTCCAATCGTAACTACAGCCGATTCGATTGGGTTCACATTACGGCTTACAATCGTTTGTAAACTAGAGATTATTTGATTACTTATAATAATAGCGTCATTCCCATCTTGTGGCATGCTGGCATGACCGCCGCGTCCTTTAATCGTTACAGTAAAACGATCCGACGCACCCATCATTGCCCCATCTCGCACGCCAATTTCGCCTACAGGAAGAGAAGGCCATACATGTTGTCCGAAAATCACATCTGGTGTGAACTCATCAAACACCCCGTCGTCCATCATTTGCTGCGATCCTCCAGTAGGGGAGTTCTCTTCAGCAGGTTGGAAAACGAGTAGTACCGTTCCTTCTATATAATCTCGCATGTTTTGGAGTGTATATCCTGTAGCTAATAGCATCGCTGTGTGAGCATCATGGCCACAAGCATGCATCTTGCCTGAGGTTTCGGAAATGTAGTCATGTGTATTGGTTTCTTGGATTGGTAGTGCATCCATATCAGCGCGTAGAGCGACTGTTTTCCCTGGTTTATTTCCTTTAATAATTCCGAGAACACCAGTATTAGCGAAACCTGTCCGATATTCAATACCGTATTCCGTTAATGTCTCTTGAACAAGAGCAGATGTAGCGAATTCTTCATTACTGAGTTCGGGATTCTTGTGCAAGGAGCGTCGAATACGTATGATATCGCTTTCTATAGTGGATATATAATGTTGTATCATGTCCTCCAAATAAACTACCTCCTTTATTTATGGACATTTTCCTTTAATATTCCGTTAATAAGAGTATAACAGAAATTTAAAATAAGTCATCCCGTTGTCGTTGAATTTTTTGAAAAATTCGACTTCCAAAATTACACAACACAATTAAATATAAGTGGTGAATTGGCGGAGTGGACGTATGTTAACAGAGGCATAAGTTGAAAATAGATACAAATCAATCACGCCAGTAGGGAGGTCATAAAGACTCATTTACTAGATTTTTAGAAGGAAAAATAGGATGTATACAAAAATGATTACAAGAAAACAATTTGAAAACAAAGTGTACACAAAAGTGTAAACAAGTAAACAAAAGCGTACGCATATTGACTTAAAAGGGTGTGTACAAAAATGTAAACAAGTATACAGTTTTGTTTGTGTTGTATACATTTTTGTGTACAAATTATGCACGACAAATGTCTGATTGACTATTTTGAGAATCTTCTATATTTTAGTAATAGATCCTTAAAAAACTAAAAAGGACTTTTAATAGAAAGGAAGATTCACATATGAGTCAATCAAGAATAGCTGCAGTAGACGTTGGTAATGATGCACTCAAAGGTTTATACGGAAATCTAGACTCTGAGCTGTACATACCGAATGTGATCGCCAGAGATATAGAAGACCGTCCGATTATCGGAATTGAAGATTTAGATCAGAAGGACCCTATGGATGGAATCCACATCCGAGTCCACTCCCCTGCCCTACAAGAGAACAATGTTATCTATCGTGTTGGTAATCTAGCAACGAAAAGTGATAACGCTTCTGAACTAGACCCAGGTAGTAGTAAATCGGAAGAAGACCAAACACTTATTATGCTATTTGCTTCATTAGCACTAGACGCCGTTCAAGATAAAAACGAAAAGACGTTTAGTCGAAACAATGGCACCGTGGAAGCGAACTATACGCTTGGCACTGGTCTACCATTAAGAGAAGTAAAAGAAGGCAAAGATGTTGGTTACCGTTCTCAACTTCTTGGCTCTGTTCACCAGGTTGAATTCCTAGTAACTCCTAAATATCAAGGTATCAAGGTGAACTTGAAGTTTGATGAAGTGAAAGTGTACCCAGAAGGATTCGCTTCCTTTATCAATCTAGTAATGGATAATGACTTAAACATTACGAACAAAGATTTAATTGATAAGCGTATTCTCATTCAAGACATTGGTGGCCTTTCTACCGATATTGCCGTTATCAAAGATCGCAATGTAGATGATGATAAAGCACAAGGATTTAACATTGGCGTTTCTGAGTCATTAGAGAAGATTCGCGAAGAAATTCGTTCCAAGCACGGTGTAGAGTTAGATAGTCGTCGTGACGTAGTAGATATTATCACGAAGAAAAATGACCGTAACCACATCATGGTAAAAGGTAGTCGTACAAGTGTGCACGATATTACCGACCGCATTTTACTAGAGCTTGCGAAAAAGCAATACCGTCATTTGCGTAACGTATGGCAAAAGAATTCTCAAACAGAAATCTGTTACTTTGTAGGTGGAGGTTCTGTTGTATTAAAAGAATACATCAAGTCCTTGAACAATAACTTAGATGGCTATAACATCGATTTCTTCGAAGACGAGAAAGAAAGCATCTGGATGATGGCCAATGCGTACTACAAGCTCGTTAAAGACTTCCAACGTAAAAACAACAAGAAGGAAGAAAATAAAAAAGTAGAGCAGAAGCAGCACGCAAATACCTCTAAGTAGGGTGAAATAGTATGACACAGAACGGGATACAGAGGGGACAAGCGATTACATTTCGCATTCCCTCTGACACACCGGACCATATATTAAGACAACTTCAGAACCTGAAAGAAACCGAACGGAGAAATTTCTCTAGTACCATCGCTGATTATGTGATTAAGGGTGTTAGCCAGTCTATGGCAAAGGAACGGGAAACGATTAGTATCCCTCTTCCAAAGCAACTCAATAAAGCGCAACGTGACTGGGTGAAACATGAATATTCCGAGGCGTTACTAGGAAGTATTCTCTATCAGCTTATATCTGATCCTGTGCGTTCGAGTGCTCTATTAGCATCATTTAACAGTAATGCTCTTGATATCAATGAAGCTCTTTATCTACAAGAAAATGATGAAGCATCTTCTAATCAAGAATCAGAACCAGAAATACACGAAGACGCCTATCCACAGCAAGAAAGTGCCTCTGCAAATGAAGGGGAACCCTCTTCTGAAGAGCAGGATACGACCTCCACGGATGAAGATTTAGATAACCTTGATTGGGAAAGCCTCAGTCAAGATATATCATCAGACTCTGAATCAGAAGAAGACGAGGAAGTATCCTATGATGACGTGTTAGGTGGATTTCTGGACAAATTGAATCAATAAGACAAAAAGAGGCTAACATGACCATCGTGTCATTTAGCCCTTTTTTTATATGGGATGATTCTACTTTTGCTTGCTTTGGTTCGATATATGCTCGGTTCCACTGCGCTTATGCTCGGTCTGGCATGAGAAATGCCTTCTTCAATCATGTCGCCAGAAGCAATTATGAAGGGCTCTTTACAATCTTGAATGTGTCGTTAAGTAACAGCCAATTCTGTGGGAAGTCATACCCTAGCACCCAGTAACTAATCCCTCTTAGGTCATACTGAATGACTGTATTAAACTTCGCTTGAGCACTGCGTGCATCTTCAAACCACACTTCATGTGTTTTACCTTCTGCATCTACATATCGATAAAAAGGGGATTGTGCAGATTCGTTGTATTGAATCGTAGCCCCGTACTGTAGTGCCCGATTTACAGCTTCTTGTGGGCTGAATGTTTCTGCTTCTTGCCCTTCTTCAAATGGTAACGTCCAGTCGCGTGCATATAGTTGAAATCCCATGAACAATTTGTCTCTCGGCATCACACTAACAGCGTAATCTAGTACCTTCCTGATTTCATCGAGAGGGGAAATGGCTCTTGGTGGTCCGAAACGATAGCCCCATTCATACGTCATTAACACGACAAAATCGACAATCCGACCGTGAGCTTCATAATCATGTGCCTCATAGAGTAAACCTTGTTGATCGGCGCTATACTTAGGTGCTACAGCTGTCGAGACAGAATATCCTTTTGGGTGTAATCGATCAACAGCACGTTGTAAAAATGCATTGTAAGCCTCGCGGTCTTCCGGTAATACGTTCTCAAAATCTACATTCAGACCTTGGTAGCCTTTTGTATTTAATATTGTAAGGATGTTATCTAACAGAGTATTTTGCAGCGAAGGATTGTTTAGGATAGTACTTGCTAAGTCTGATCCTAAGTCTTGGTATGTGAAATTAGTAATAGAGAGGATGGGAACGACCGAAAAAGAAGGAGCCATTCCCAATACGGTATCATCTGAAAATGGAATAAGACTTCCATCTTCTTGAATTTTATAAGCGAATGGCATAATATATGTGAGGGATTCGCCAACATCTTCCATAATGTTTCGTACATCTTCCCCTGAATCAATGGTGTAGCCATTGACCTCAATAGCATATTTTGGTTGAGTAGGTATGATTAATTGGGTGCCAGGGTATAGAAGGTTAGGATCATCTATTTGGTTGGCGTCCAATAACGTTTGTACGGAGATATCGAAAGCATTGCTAATACGAAAGAGTGTGTCACCTGGCTGTACCATGTATGTTTGTGGTGGAATGCTAAGGGTGGTACCAGGATATATAACATTAACGTCTTGTAGTTGGTTTGCTTGAATGAGTGTCGGTAGCGAAATGCTATATTGTTGTGCAATGGACCACAGTGTATCACCGGCTTGCACAGTATAAGTTCGGTAATAGGAAGGAATGACGAGGGCTAATCCAACAACAAGTCTGGACGGGTCAGAAAGTTCGTTTGCATCTGCAATTTCTTGTATAGTGGTTTGGTAGCGTTGAGCGATACTCCATAAGCTTTCACCAGCTTGCACAACATGTATTTGCATGGAAAGCCTCCTTCGTGATGTCTTTATATATGTTTATGCAATTTTTTCGTGGATTAATAGTAAAAAAAGCTATCGTCATAAAATAGCAAGGAGATACGAACAGTGTACTAGTTTTTGTAAGTAAGTCTTGTACTTGAATACCTCCAACGCTGGCTATACAACTGAGAAGCTAGGGCACGGAGTGTGAAGTGAATGGAAAGATAGGACGGAGAATGCACATGAGTAAGCAAAGAATTGGCTCAATTCATTTCTTGAGGTTTTTTGCTATGTTTATGGTTGTATTGGTTCATGTGACAGGGACGTACATCAATACATTGCCAATGGATAGTGGAGCCTTTCAGAAATACCATTTTTTAAATAGAATCATTCGCATAGAGGCTGGAATCTTTATCATGATTACAGGTCTCGTGTTTTTCTATAATTATTTTAGTAAATCTATTACTCTCTCGTTTTTGAAGGAATATATGCGGAAGCGAGCTGTGTTTATTTTGTTGCCATATGTGATTTGGGCAATATTTTATGAGTGGTACGCCTATCAAATTGGGTTTAGGGAAGTGAATGTTACAGAATCTGTGTTAAGAATTATACAAGGCGAATCGTATTATCAGCTGCATTTCATATTTATTATCGTGCAATTATATTTAGTCTTACCGATATTCATCTACCTTGCTCAGCATCTACAGCTGTTTAAAAAATATATGTGGGCGTTTGGTATTGCCATTGAACTTATCTATTTTATGATAGATTCAAGATTTGATATTATCCCTTTTAGCTTCTTTTTGAATAGTTTAGGCACCTTCTTGTTAGGGGCTTGGCTAGGCATTTATTTCTTAGAGCAAAAGGAGAAGGTGCGTAGTCGGACCAATTATCTGCTGGGAATATTGGCTGTCAGTGCAGGTGTAGCTACGGTGTACACGCACTACCACCTATATATTCTCAACACAATTGAATTGCCAGGCATTTATTATAAAGTGATAAATTTAATCTTCATCATGAGTGCAAGTTACTTGTGCTTCCGTTTGGCAGAAATCTTCAGCGAAAGTTGGTATGAAGGTGTTCAAAAGGTAGTGAGAAACGTTGCTGCTTACTCCTTTGGTTTTTACCTTATTCACCCTTTTGTTCTGAAGGAAGTAGCTCGTTTTATTCCCACACATTCAAATTATTGGTTCCACGTAGAGCTCTTAATGAGATATGTAGTCACATGTGCGCTATGTTTTATGATTATTTGGCTATTTCACAGGTTTACGCCATTTGCGAGCTGGCTGTTTGGAAAATTACCGAAGCAGGCCCCATCGTTAAAACCTGCGTATCGTCACGAAGCAAATCAATATACGCACTCCTCATAAGACAAAACCCCTGGTACTCTTTGTTCAAGAGCCAGGGGTTTTTTCGTACAGCGTACGCGTACTATAAAATTCAATGCTTGTGTAAAACTGAAAAAGTGAAGTAGCCACGTCCAGCTCCAGCGCCCAGCGACTAGTATGCTTCCCTCGCCTCCGTACGATAAGTTAACATCGAATCACTTCGTTCTTCGTGTTGCCTTTATCTCCTACGGATTAAAGGGAAGTTCGACTAAAACCGCTGCGTCACGCAGCAACATCGAACCAACCCACGTCGTGTGGGCCGCAGCATATACGTCGCTAACCGGGCGCTTCCGCTTTTGTTCTACTAGATAAATCCTGCTATAAGGAATAATACAGATGCTATTCCTGCTGATGTCAGGGCGTATGGTAGTTGTGTGTTAATGTGCTGCATGTGGTTGCATTCAGCCCCAACGGAAGACATGATACTCGTATCTGAAATAGGGGACGTGTGATCCCCAAAAGCACCGCCTGAAAGAACGGCTGCAGCTGCGATAATAGGATCTCCGCCTGTAGCTAGCATTAACGAAACGCCGATTGGCATCATGATTGCCCATGTACCAAATGAAGTTCCCATGGAGAACGCGACGAAACCAGATAAAGCGAACAAGGCAAACGGTATAATCGCACTTGGGATTACCCCTTTGGCGATTTGTTCAATGTATGCAGCAGCACCAGTACCTTCAGGAGCAGGTGCACGCATGATGTCACCAAGGGTTACGGCTAGTGTAATGATTACAGCGCCAAAGATGACGGATTTACTTCCCTCAAAAAGCTCATTGGAGAATTCCTTTGGCCCCATTAAGTTGGAAGCCATATACTTAATAAATGCTGCAATGATTCCTAGAGAAAAGCTGATAATAAGCATTTTGTTACCGTCTAAAGGTAGCTTTTCTATAGAGAAGAAATAAGGTAGCGTGTAATTGTATAGACCTAAGAAAACGAGCATACCAACCGTTACGCCCAATGGAAGTACCATATCGGATGGCTTTGCTTTTCTTGTATTTTCAGATGTATCAGGCTCTTCTGTAGTAGCTGAAACCTCAGGATTCACACCACTATAGTTGACGTGTTGAGCTCGTTCTTCAGCTTTTTTCATTGGTCCGAAATCTTTGATTTTTCCTGATGCAAATAAGAACACCATCAGGATCATCACGATGTTATAAAAGTTGAACGGCACGGTTTGAGCTAACCCAGAAATAGGATCATCAACACTAGGGATGTTGTCCACCATTAGTGCGCCCATAAAGGCAACCCAGCCTGAAATCGGAATCAATACATTAATTGGTGAAGAAGTAGAGTCTAATAGAAAAGCTAGTTTCTCTCGAGATATCTTCATTCGATCAAAAATCGGCTTAAAAACCGTTCCTGTAGCCAATGAACTAAAGTAAGCACTGGTGAAAAGGGAGGTGCCCATCACAGCTGTAGATACTTGCGCCCCTTTCTTTCCACGTACTTTTGTAGCGAGCCATTCTCCAAAGGCATAAGCCCCACCAGATTTATTTAAAACACCGATGAATGCGCCAAGAAGAAAGACGACAATAATTAATTCAGCACGTCCGGCTTCTTTGATGATCCCCATCCCTTGAATACCAGCGTCTGAATCTGCTGGATGACCGGCGATGGCCCCGAATAAATTTGTTATAGAATACATAATTGCATGAAGAACACCGTTCGTGCGTATATCAATCATTAAACTCCCAATCAGAATTCCTGCAAGTAAGGATGGAACCACTCGCTTCGACAAGATGGCTAGAGTCAAAGCCACAACAGAAGGAAGTAATGATAGTATGCCAAAATGCTCCATGGTGAACGCCCCTTTCTCTAAGTTGTTGATTAGTCACATACCAAGCAATTTGTTGATAAGTTCTCAATAATACGAATTGTTTGAAATCTTAATTTGCATTATAAGAATGTCTTATTTTTTATGAAAGAGAAAAAAATGAATAAAAGTAGCTGCATGAAGTGAAAAGAATGAAAAAACGACTCTTCACACATAATGAGAACAACTTATTCTAAGGGATTGGTCTATATGGTCTTAAGTTTCGTAGGGTTGATTGGCGGTTTAGCTCTTTTAGTGTATCTGACCTTAAAAGGGCTCAATTTATTAGTGGTAGCTCCGTTATGTGCTTTATTTGTGGCTGTGTTGAGTGGTTTGTCCATTTTTCCTCAGACAACAGAGGGAGATGCAGCTACATTTTTAAACAACTATATGAATAGCTTTGCTGATTTCGTTGCTTCGTGGTTCCCGATGTTTTTGCTGGGAGCGATTTTTGGAAAAGTAATGGGAGATAGTGGCTCTGCACAAAGTGTTTCGAAGTGGGTAATTGGAAAGCTTGGGATAGAGCGAGCTGTTCTTGCCATAGTACTTGCATGTGCGGTGTTAACGTATGGAGGCGTGAGTTTATTTGTGGTCGCATTTTCCGTGTATCCAATGGCAATTAGCCTTTTTCAACAGGCCAATTTACCAAGACGTTTTATTCCCGCTACGTTAGCATTTGGTTCTGTAACCTTTACGATGACCTCGGCAGGTTCACCGGAAATTCAAAACTGGATTCCAATTGAATACTTGGATACCAGTCCATATGCAGGTTGGGAAGTTAGTATTATTGTAGCTTTATTCCTTGCTACTACGGGATATTGGTGGTTGAAAAAGATGATTAAACGGGCACAGGAGAATGGAGAGGAGTTTGAGGAACGAGAAGATGATCCCGATCAATCAAATCGTGAACTTCCCAATCCTTTATTAAGTGTGGTGCCGTTAGTTATTGTTTTACTATTATCTTTTTTCCTCCACGGTACGCTTGAAAAGTCAGCGTTAATCGTAGCCTTGTTAGGAGGAGTGGTTTCCCTGTATGTATTGAATCGGAAGTATTTTCAGGACTTTGCGAATGCTTTGTCTGAAGGTACTACAGGTGCGCTCGTAGCCATTGGCAATACAGCAGCTGTCGTAGGATTTGGTGGGGTTGCACAAGCATCTCCTGCATTCGAAAGGTCTGTAGAAGCCATGACGAACATTCCAGGGAGCCCTTTAGTAGGAGGAGCAATTGCGGTAAGTGTCATTGCAGGGCTCACAGGTTCCGCGTCTGGTGGTCAAGTAATCGCACTACCGATTTTGGCTCCTCATTACCTTGATATGGGCGTAAACCCTGAAGCCTTGCATCGTACCATCGCCATCTCTTCTGGTGCGCTGGATTCCCTTCCTCAGAACGGCTATGTTGTTACAACCATACGTGCTATTTGTGATGAAACACACCAAAGGGCATATTGGGCAATGGGAGCGTTGACAGTAGTCCTACCTTTGATCGGAGCTATTCTGGCTATTGTCTTGTTCACGTTTGGACTGGGTATTTAGAAGCCTTTAGTTAATCTAGAAACAACCTACGTCGTGTGGGCCGCAGTTTGTACGTCACTTAACGGGCGCCCTGAGCTTTTGCCACGTCCAGCTCCAGCGCCCAGCGACTAGTATGCTTCCCTCGCCTCCGTACGATAAGTTAACATCGAATCACTTCGTTCTTCGTGTTGCCTTTATCTCAAAATACACAGAGGAAGTTCGATTAAAATCGCTACATCACGTAGCAACATCGAACCAACCCACGTCATGTGGGCCGCAGTATATACGTCGCTAACTGGGCGCCCTGAGCTTTTGTTCTTAGGCGTACCATTGGTATAGCTTTTTCGGACGACCGATTTTTTGGTGACTTAGCACTTGGTTCACTTTTCCTTCATCCAGTAAATGCATCAGGTATCGATAAACAGTCGGATAGGCTAGGTCAATATTTTTGGAGAGTTCATCGACAGATATGGGCTCTTTTTGCTTTTTGAGATAGTTGGATATATGCTGCAATGTATGTCGGCTAATGCCTTTCGTGCTATAGACGTCTTCCTCTTGTTCTTGATGCTGGCGCATATTTGCTAGCTGAACGTGAAGTTGAATTCTAGAAATCATATCTGGTGCTTTAACAGGTTTTAAAGCGAAGTCTGTTGCTCCTTCATCCAATAGTTGATCGGCAATTTCTTGCCGCTCATCCACTGTTAGCACTAGTACAGGAATGTGTGTGTTTATTGATCGTATTTCTTTAACGGTTTGAAGACCATCCATTTCTGGCATGTGATAATCGACTAGGATAAGGTCATACTGTCCCTGTTGAAAGCATGCTACTCCTTCTTTTCCGTTTTCAGCTGTATCTGATTCCCACCCAGCATGTTTACAAATCTCCGTTAACATGTAACGAAGGGAAGGGTCGTCATCAATGATTAGGATTTTCAAGTCTTACACTCTCCTTTGGTAATTGAATCCAAAAAATCGTTCCATTCCCTTTTTGACTATCGATGTGAAGGGTGGCGTCATGTTCTTCAACTACGTTTTTGACGAACGTTAGCCCTACACCAGGGTGGGATTTGGTACTATATCCTGGATTCCAAATATGTTTCTGTTCTTTTGTGGTCATGCCTCTTCCGTTATCTTCAATGCCTAGAAAGACCCCATCCTCATTCTCTTTAGTATGAATCGTAACGTGCGCATCTGGGTGCCCATCGACTGTGTCACAAGCGTTGTCAATTAAGTTGATTAATGCTCGAGTCATTCGAATTTTATTGATATAGACTTCGGTCTCTTCTTGGGCGTTGAGCTGAAAATCAAATGTGATGGCAGCGTAGGATAGCTTATTAGCTCGTACATATTCGATGAGTCGTTTCAGGGTGCACCAATTCTTTCGCTCGTCATAAAGAATCTCAGACACCATATTACTAGTGGATTGAATGGAATCGGAAATTTTCTCGGTATAATCCTGAATTTCTTTGTCGTTTGTTTTCATTTGAATCAACGAATTCAGTCCTTCAATTAAGGCGAGAGGTGTTTTTAAATCATGAACCAAGTGCATCGCTTCTCGTCCAGAACGTGATTCAATCATTTCCCCTCTAGCAATAGTTAAGTCCTGACTCATCGTCCATTTTTGTTCTGAAACGGTTAAATAGACAGCCAGAACGATGGCATTTCCAACAAAAATACTGCACAGAACAAGGCTGTAGAAGGACAAGGTGGTTTCAAATCCAAGTGATACGGCTACTTCTTTTACTTTGGTAGATATAGGCCCTCCACCAAAGCCATAAGGGGTAAGGAAAATGACGGTATCCAACCATTGGATACCAAACAGTAATTGAGTAAACACAAACGACTTTATGACAGGGCGTAAACGGCCTTTTGCGATACGCTGTAGGACAACAATCGACGCAACTAATAACAGAGCTGGACCTCCAAAGTAATAGTCGAGTGGATTATAAAAATTAATAATCGCATATACCAGTGGGACAATGGCAATGGGGATGAAGATTTTTAGCCACGGTCTCTGTAATCGATAGCCGAGTTCATCACCTAATAGCAAAGCTCCAAGATAATGGGGAAGAGCTCGAACCGTATTCAGCATCACGAGTAAAAAAGCTGTCATCATTAACGTGTTCCCGTTAGGATTTGTTTCTAGTTTTTCGACAAGAGAGGTTAGCCGTACTTCTTCAGCCCCTAACCATAAAGGCATCGTAATCCCAATAACGATGAGTCCGATTTTTATCCAGATGCTTTTCTTATTCAATAGCGTTTGTGTCAATGCGATACCCCAATCATATATGTTGTTTCATTTGTTATCCCAATTACGTACCATAACGTACGTTTAATTTTAATATACATCGTTTCTTATTTCGACTTGTAGCCCCCGGTGTTTTTTGTGCTGGATGATCCCCTTATGTGTTACTCTGTATATTAGGATATATTTTCCTGACTACTATACATAGGTGAACACATTCAAAAGCAAAAAAAGGAGGGCTCCAATTATGCGTTGGGGGATTCTAGGTGCAGCTAATATTGCCAAGAAAGCGTTGATTCCAGCATTACAGCGAGCTGATGCTGAGATTGTTGCGATTGCAAGTAGAAGTGGCGATGCAAGTCAAATCGCAGAGGATTTTGGGATTACCAAAGGTTATGATACCTACGAGGAGTTATTAGCTGATTCAGATGTTGATGCCGTCTATATTCCAGTGCCCAATCATGTACATAAGGAGTGGGTCATCGCTTCTGCACAGGCAGGCAAGCATATATTATGTGAGAAGCCTGCTGCTTTAACGGTTCAAGATGTAGAAGAAATGCTCGAGGAGTGCCGCCGTAACGATGTGTATTTCTTAGAGGCGTTCATGTATCAGTTTCATCCGCAACATGAACGAGTAAAAGAGCTGATTATTGCCGGGGAAATAGGCGAGGTACAATACATGCGATCTACATTCTCTTTTATGTTCGATAAGACGAAAGACAACATTCGTTTGGATAAGGAGAAAGGTGGGGGAGCATTATGGGATGTAGGCTGCTACGGCCTTCACTCCACGTTGAATATATTAGACTCACAACCAACTGAAGCCCAGATTATGTCTCATGTAGATGACCGATTTGGAGTCGATACCACGAGTCTCATTAATCTCACATTAGAAAATGGGAAACTGGCTCAGATTGATTGTAGCTTTAATGCCCCGTTGCGAAATGAATATGAAGTATTAGGTACGAAAGGAAAAATCACTGTACCTCATGCCTATCGTCCAGATAATAACGATCACCAAGGTGTGATTATTATTGAAAATGAGAGTGGGCAACAAGAAGAAATCATCGAAGGGGATCAATACAAGCTACAAGTAGAAGCATTCATGAGGATTATTGAAAATGGTGGTTCATTTGCAGATTTCCACGAATTGACCCTGCAAAATGTGAAAATGATAGAAGCATTGTATAAACAGCAGAATATGTAAACACAAGGAGAGCAGTCTGTTATGCGTAGTAGACTGCTCTTTTGCCTTTTGCGGGGATGAAATAAGGGTCGCTCATATATCTGAAATCTCGATCATAAATTCAAAATCCCGCTCATAACCCACATTTCTCCCTAGCCGAATCCATTTACAAAAACATTGCTTGTCCAAAGGTAACCACGCCAGTAATCAAAAGGAAAACCATGCTATATTTAAGGGTGAATCGGAACAATTCGGACTCTCTGCCTACTAATCCTACAGCTCCAGATGCGACAGCAATGGACTGAGGGGAAAGCATTTTTGCCATGACTCCACCTGATGTATTCGCCGCCACTAAGATAAGCGGTAGTACCCTGATTTGCTCAGCTGTGATTTGTTGAAGGCTGCCAAATAAGGCATTGTTTGATGTCACAGATCCTGTTAGAAAAACGCCGATCCAACCAAGTACAGGTGATAACAATGGGAAATAGTCAGAGGTAGCTGCCATCGCTAGTCCTAATGTGGAAGATTGACCACTATAGTTTGCGATGAAGGCAAAACCTAGCACCATCATAATGGTGAAGATTGGTTTCGCTAACTCTTGTATCGTCTCTTTAAATGTTTCTAAAGCGACACCGACTGGGATACGTAGCATAATGATAGATAGGATCGCTGCAATGAAAATAGCAGTACCAGTCGCTGATAAAAGGTCTATTTTTAAAATAGCAGCATAAGGTGTTGCTTCTGTTACAATAGGTTGAGCTTTAAGAACTAGGTTGTGCAAGTGATTCATTGGAATATGAAGGATGGTGCCTGCGAATAATCCTTCTGGTGTGAACAATTGCTTGAAAAAAGATAAGCTCCAAATGGTTACCATCACTGTTAGTGCGATAAAAGGAGACCATGCTTTCACAATGGTTTTGAAAGTTAGTGGACACTCGAGTTGCATGTCATTTTCTTGAACGTCAAGTTCCATAATCTCTTTAGGTTGCCATACTTTCGTAAAGAGCGCCAGTGCCACTAAGCTAGCAATAGCAGATGTGATGTTTGGTAACTCAGGACCGATGAATGTCACTGTAAAGTATTGGGCAAGGGCATAGGAAGCGCCAGATACGAGTGCTGCTGGCCATACTTGTCGAACCCCTTTCAACCCATCTAGAATAGCGATTAATAAAAATGGAACGGTGAAAGAAATAATCGGTAAGGATGTTCCTAAGAATTGTCCAATCACCTTTGGATCAATTCCACTTACTTGACCTGCCACAATGACCGGAATCCCCATCGCACCAAAAGCTCCAGAAGCCGTATTCGCAATCAAGCAAATTCCGGCAGCTTGAAGAGGTTTGAAGCCCAAGCCAACCAATAGTGCAGCTGTTATCGCAATAGGGGCACCGAATCCTGCTGCGCCTTCGAGAAAGGCATTGAAGGAAAACGCAACCAGTAACATCTGCAATCGTGCATCTTTAGAAATGGAAGCGATAGAGCTTCTGATTACATTGAACTGACCACTTTTAACAGATAATTTATATAAGTACACAGCCATAATGACAATATAACTAATAGGCCAAAAGGAAAACGCAAATCCATATCCTGCCGCCTCAGAAGCCATGACAGTCGGCATGTCATATACACTTATAGCAATGATGAAAGAAAGAAGTACGGTACATAAAGATGCAATGGTTCCTCGAATTTTAAATACAGTCAAAGCTAGGAAGAAAAATAAAATCGGAATAGCTGCTACAAATGCGGATAACCAAATGTTGTTAAATGGATCGTAAACTTGAGTCCATGTCATGCTTCATCACCCTTTTTTATATAATGTGAATTATTTCACATACTAAGTGTAACCTCCTTCACAGAAAAGGAGAAGGATAATAATGGAATGAAAAGGTTTACTTCTAACCATCTAGGCTCATTGTCATGATTTGGACAAATTGAAAGCGTTGCAATAGATTTTTGCTTCTATGTGCAGTAAAGTTATTGTATAAGAATGTTACTAAATTTTGGAGGAATACATATATGGAACGGATAAAATTAGCGGCTGATTTGTCTCTATCTCGTGTGATTCATGGCGAGTGGAGATTATCTGATTGGAAGTACACGGATGAAGAGCTGATTCAATTGATTGAGCATTGTTTAGATCAAGGGATAACCACGTTTGATCATGCTGATTTATACGGCAGTTATACATGTGAAGAGTTGTTTGGAAGAGCACTAGCGAAAAAGCCTGAACTTCGTGAGCGTATGGAAATCGTTACAAAGTGTGGCATTGTTATTGAGTCACCAAATCGTCCAGAGCATCACTCCCATCACTACAACACAAGCAAGGCCCATATTAAAAAATCGGTAGAGAATTCTTTGGAGAATCTTCGCACCGATTATATTGATTTATTGCTAATTCATCGCCCTGATCCGTTTATGGATCCTGAAGAGGTGGCAGATGCATTTCGTGAGCTAAAGGATGAAGGGAAAGTCCGTCATTTTGGTGTATCCAACTTTAAGCAACATCAATTGAACATGTTGCAGTCCTTCTTAGATGTAGAGTTGGTCACGAACCAGATTGAGCTATCTGCTTACAACCTTGAAAATATACAAGACGGAACATTAGATCTATGTATGGAAAAGCGGATGGCACCAATGGCTTGGTCTCCTTTAGGTGGTGGAGATATTTTTAATAGTCAAGAAGAGAAAGCAGTTCGCTTACGTGGAACGTTAGAAAAAGTAGCCAATGAATTAGGGGCAGACGGGATTGATGAGGTGCTCTATGCATGGTTGCTAAATCACCCAGCGAACATTATGCCGATTGTGGGCTCAGGCAAAATCAACCGAATCGATCGGGCTGTAAATGCACTAGAGTATAATCTATCGAGAGACCAATGGTTTGAGATTTATACAAGCTCGATGGGATACGATATTCCATAATAATAGAACCCCTGCCGATACGGCAGGGGTTCTGTAATGAGGTTAAATAGAGTTAAGACCGCTGCATCGTGCAGCAACATCGAACCAACCCACGTCGTGTGGGCCGCAGCATATACGTCGCTAACCGGGCGCTTGCGCTTTTGTTTATTAAAGCACTTTTTCTAAGAAGCTCTGCGCTCTTTCTGTTTCTGGGTGATGGAAGAAAGCGTGAGGTGTGGTTTCTTCTACAACAGCTCCTTCATCCAGGAAGAGGATTCGGTCTGCGACTTCACGGGCGAATCCCATTTCATGGGTTACAACGACCATTGTCATGCCTGATTGAGCTAATTGTTTCATCACATCCAGTACTTCTTTTACCATTTCTGGGTCTAGTGCTGATGTTGGCTCATCGAATAGCATGATTTCTGGTTCCATGGCCAGAGAGCGGGCGATGGCTACACGCTGTTTTTGACCGCCGGAAAGCTGGTTGGGATACGTGTTTGCTTTATCGGAAAGTCCTACTGTTTCCAATAGCTTTTTGGCATGTTTTTCTGCATCGGCCTTTTTAACACCTTTTGTTTCAATCGGTGCAAAGGTGATATTGTCGATTACCTTAAGGTGCGGGAAGAGGTGGAAGTGTTGAAAGACCATCCCTGTTTTTTCCCGAACCTGGGCTAACGTTTTTTCGGTTAACGTGATGTCATCGACAATGATTTCCCCTTTGGTCGCTTCTTCTAATCCGTTTATGCATCGAAGAAATGTGGACTTACCAGATCCGGAAGGTCCGATGACGGCGACAACATCTCCTTTTTTCACCTCGGTTGTAATGTCGGTTAGTACTTGATTGTCTCCAAATTGTTTTGTTAAGTTGTTTACGTTAATCACTGTATCGCAACCTTTTTTCTAGTTTCGCTCCGAATGTTTCTAAAATACGCACCATAATAAAGTAAATAATTAATGCGATGGTTAAGGCACCAAAATAGTTAAAGGTATCTGCTGCCACAATTTGCGAGCGACGCATGATGTCGTGTGCGCCAATAACGGAAATAACTGCCGACTCTTTTAGTAACATAATATATTCATTCATTAACGCAGGTAAGATGTGCTTGATGGCTTGAGGTAAAATAATCTTACGCATGGACTTCCAGTACGAAACATTTAACGCTTGAGCTGCTTCAAATTGTCCTTTATCTACAGACTGAATACCAGCGCGGATGATTTCGGATACATAAGCTCCTGAGTTTAAGGAGAAGGCAATAATTCCAGCAGCTAGCTTGGGAATCTCCCAGCCCGTAACTTCTGGAACAACGAAATATACATAGACGAGCTGTAGAATCAAAGGTGTTCCTCGGAAAAATGCAGTATATGCATCGGCAAACCGTTTTAACAAAGGGAACTTACCAATCTTTGCGAATGCCAATAGAACCCCGATAATAAACCCTGCAATACCTGAAGCAACAACGAATTGTAGCGTAACGAGTATTCCTTTTAATATGAATGGGATGGATGGTATTAGGTCAATCATTGTTGTTCAGCTCCCTATTCTGAAGATCCTTTTCCGAACCATTTGTTGATGAGTTCGTCCATTTTTCCGCTTTCTTTCATTTCTTGCAATTCTTTATTGAATTCCTCTACAATGTCGCTTTCCTTAGGGAAGGCTGCCGCTGATCCTTGCTCGTCTTCGCTATCAATAATAAAACTAGTCAACTCTTCGTTTTTCTCCAGGTAGCCTTTTGCAACGGTATTCTCAATAATCGTTGCGTCAATACGACCTGATTTTAATTCTTGTACAAGCTGTGGGATTTGGTCTAGTTGAGATAGCTTAATACCTTCTATGTTTTTTTGCATGTCTTCGGCTCTACCTTCCTGAATGGAGCCAAGCTGTACGCCGATGGTTTTATTCTTTAAATCTTCTACGCTATTAATATTGGATTCTTTTTTGGATATAAGGGAATCTTTTGCTACATAATAGA
Source organism: Pontibacillus yanchengensis Y32 (assembly GCF_000770635.1). Taxonomy (GTDB): domain Bacteria; phylum Bacillota; class Bacilli; order Bacillales; family BH030062; genus Pontibacillus; species Pontibacillus yanchengensis. The sequence continues at coordinate 61,598 of NZ_AVBF01000005.1, read as the reverse complement.
TGTCAGAGAACTGAACCTTTTCCTTACGTTCCTCTGTTGGTGTCATACCAGCCATGACAAAATCTACTTTGTTACTATTTAACGCAGCAATCAACCCGTTAAAGTCCATGTCTTCAATCTTTAATTCATAACCCATTTCACTAGCGATATGCTTAGCAATGTCGATATCAAAGCCTACGATTTCTTGTCCTTCTTTCGTATCGATAAATTCATAAGGTTTATAGTCAGCAGACGTCCCCATAACTAGGGTTTTTTTATCTGACCCTTCCTCACCTTCAGCATTTGAACTTCCACATGCACCTAATACCATAATAGATAATAGTGATAAAATAATTGCGAATTTCTTCATAACATAACCCTCCGTGTTTTTTGTATCTTTATTAGTGTAAATGCATAATAACACAATGAAACTAGGTTAAAAAGCGATTTTTATGAAAATATATTCATTTAAATGTATAAAGATAAAGTGGTAAGGGCTTACATTATTGGTGTGAACGAAAAAACCACCTAGAGAAAAAATTCTCTCTAGGTGGCCAATAGGTAGTAGGAGATAACGTTACTCTTGCGATACACGTTTGATACGTCATACCATCATTACTTTTTGCTATATAACCAATACAATACTGTCGAAATGAGCATCATTCCAAAGATGAATAGAAATGTATATTGAAAGGAGGGAACGGAATAGGATGTGCCTCCCATTTCTAAGAAAAGACTAGCAAATACGGGTCCAGACGCAGCGCCCACAAATTGGATGAGTTGCTTTAATCCTATGCCAGAACCAATTAATTCATCTGGTAAAAAGCGAGATACTTCATTTGTAGAACTGGATGATAGACTAGAAAATCCAAAACTCGTAAACATATAGCCGAGCATAATCATGTATTCATTCACCGGGGATAGAAAATAGAATACAAGGGTGGAAATGGTGAGCAATACATGGGCAAGCAGCATGATTTTACTGTTCCCATATCGATCAATCAGTCGCCCAACGAAAATAGCTGCTACAGCTGACAAGAGTGCTCCAGGGAATATGATGAGACCAACAGTTGTAGGGTTTTTATCATAAACATTCTGTAACATAAGCGGCATAATCACGAGTATTGCAAAGTGAGTGCTAAACCCTAAATAACTCATATAAATGATCATTCTGTAGGACTTATGCTTAATTAAGTCCGGTTGTATAAATGGAACAGAGTGAAGGGTAATCCGTCTCCACAATACATATAAAACGACGACACCAATCACAAGGTAATACCACTGCAATGTAGAGATGAACAGTAGAAAAGATGTAACACTTAGACCGGTTAAGATTGCGCCAATCCAATCAAATGTCCCTTTTTTCACCTCTTCATTCGGAAGCATGCGATAAAGAACCGGAATTAAAACGATGACAATCATGGTGAATAAAAATAGATAATTCCAATCTAGCCAATCGGTAATCGCACCTCCTGCTACAGGGCCTAAACCAAAGCCTAACGAAGATGCAGAAGCGATAAATGCCATAGCTCGTCCTCGTATAGATAACGGAACATATCGGCCTGCAAATACAAAGGAAAGGCCAGGTATTGCTGCTGCACCTGCAGCCTGACACAGTCTTGCAATAATTAGCCATACGAAATTCGATGTGAAGTAACCAAATAGGGAAGCTGACCCAAATAGGAACATCCCCATTAACAGTAAACGACGCAAGGGAATGTAATCTGATAATCTTGTGTATCCGATTGTAAATATAGCCAATACAATAGAATAGCCAGAAACAATCCATGCTCCTTCAGACGGGGATAAGGAGAAATCTTTCAATACATTTGGTAAAGCTACGTTAAACATAGTCGTATTCATAACAACTAACCAGACAGCTAAACTTAATACAATGACCGTTTTAAAGGTGCTGTATGATTGTTGTTCACTCGCTTCTTGTTGCATCATGTTCCTCCTTCATGAGGTTTGGATTCTGCATATATTTCGATACCCGAAAAACTATAACATATGTTCCCTAATGTTTAACAAGGATGTGACTTGAGAACATTCAAGCCCTTTGAATGATGATATAATGGAAATAGTTAAGACGTAACGCTCCTCGTGGGAGGGTGAGGAATGAAGATTTTTAAGCGGATATACGAAGGTATTATGATTATCTTGGTCATGATTACCATTGTCACACTATGGACTGAACAAGCTTATAATACGTTTATTAACCGATTCATCTGGTTTGTCTTTTTTATAGATTTTGTGGTTCGATTATGGAAAGCAGAAGAACGATGGACGTTTCTAAAGAAAAATCCGTTTCTTGTTATAGCTGTCATTCCACTCGATCAATTTTTCCAGATGGCCCGTATAGTACGCATCATTTATTTATTTAGAATAAAAACGATTACAAAATATTATATACAGCCCTTTGTGCAAAAGCTGACGTACCAATCGAAGCTATACATCTTTGGTGGGTTGTTTGGAGTGTTAGCTCTTCAATCCCTCATTTTATGGTGGATTGAAGAGAATATCACCTCTTTATGGATGTCCTTTAGCCTTGTGTTTCAACATTTATTGTTCTTTGGGCATCGAGCGATTGAAGTACATGCATCCGCTACGTTATGGATGTTTGTGGTTACGTCTGTCATAGGCGTTATCCTTCATGGCCTCGCGCTTCAATGGCTGTTTAGTCAAGCGGAACCAATTTATAATAAAGTGAAAAATACGTTTGAATCATAAGGTTCTATCATTCATAAGCATAGAAGTAAGCTGTTCGTTGAATAGCTGTTTTCAGGGGAACCTCAAAGCTTAAGAATCAACTCCAGGCGTGAGGTTCTTTTTTTACAAGTGAAGAAAGTATAAGTTTCTGGCGTTTATGTGTCTAGCTCCAGCGCCCAACGACTAGCAAACTTCCTGCTCCTCCTTACGATAAGTCAACATCGGTTCGCTTGCGCTCTCCGTGTTTCCTTTCGGCCCACACGACGTGGGTTGGTTCGATGTTGCTGCGTGAGGCAGCGGTCCTAATCGAACCTCATTGGGGCAGCAGTTTGTACGTCGCTAACCGGGCGCTTGCTCTTTTCTTATTTTCCCAATAGATTGGATGGTTTTACGATGAAGACTGTTCTTAGGTATGTGCTTACATATAAGAAATCGGCTATTATAGCTTTGTTGCTTATGGGAGTTGAATTAACAGTTGAGTTGCTTCAACCGATGCTCATGGGGATTATCATTGATCAGGGCGTAGTGGAGCAGGACATGGAAGCAATTATGGTATGGGGAGGTTTACTACTCTTTTTATCCTTGCTTGCATTCGCATCTGGTATAACGAACTCCTTTTTTGCGGCAAATGTCAGTCAGGGGGTAGGGCATGATGTTCGACGTGACCTGTTTACAAGGATCCAGTCCTTTACAGCAGATCAATTTCAGCGCTTTGCTACCTCTTCTCTCATAACGAGGATGACGAATGACGTTACCCAGGTTCAATCCTTTTTGTTTATGGCCATGCGGATCATGCTCCGTGCACCGTTATTTATTATCGGAGGTCTTATACTCGCATTCACCGTCCATGCTGGTCTAGCTAGTATTTTGTTACTGGCAGTGCCATTTCTGTTTTTGTTTATGCTTTGGATGATGGGAAAAGGGGTTCGTTTATTCAGGTTAGTTCAAAATAGGTTGGATGCAGTGAACCGGGTGATTCGGGAGAATTTAGTCAATATGAGGCTGATTAAAGCATTTGATCGTGGTGAATATGAACAGCACCGATTCGATGATGTTAATCGCCCCCTTATGGATGAGAACAAAAAAGCACTTCGATTATTAGAGTTGACGATGCCAGCTGTAATGCTTGCTATGAACATCGTTTTAGTTGTTGTCCTTTGGTACGGTGCAGCCGATTTACGAGTAGGAGGTGCCCAAGCTGGTCAAGTTGTGGCTGTTCTGAATTATGGCACTCGAATTATGTTCTCTTTTTCTACTTTTTCGTTTTTGTTGATGGTGTTCTCAAGAGGAAGAGCATCGACTACCAGAATTGCGGAAGTGTTGCATAAAGATGCAGGTGAAGAAGTGAATACAAAAGGCGAGGCGAACACCATTAACGGTGATGTTTCCTTTGAAGATGTATCCTTTCGCTACCCAGGTATGGATGTTGATGTGATCAAACATCTAACGTTTTCTGTAAGGGCAGGAGAAACAATAGGAATCCTAGGTGAAACAGGTTCAGGCAAGACGTCCTTATTACAATTGCTTCCAAGACTGTATTCACCTACAAAGGGACAAATATGCATTGATCAAAAAGATATCCATACTCATGATGTTCAATCCCTCCGAAGAGAAATTGGATTCGTCACACAGGAAGCGCACCTCTTTTCTGGTACGATTGCGGACAATATAAAGTGGGGGGACGAACAAGCAGGTATGGAACAGGTGAAACAGGCAGCGAAAGACGCGCATATCCACGACTTCATCATGTCCTTACCTAGCCAATATGAAACGCACTTAGGGCAAAAGGGAGTAAATCTATCTGGTGGACAAAAACAACGTCTCTCATTGGCCCGCGCCATGATTAAGCGTCCGGCTATTTTAATGTTAGATGACAGTACGAGTGCCCTTGATGCACAAACAGAAGCAAGTGTGTTACAGACTTTAGAACATTTATCATGCACTACATTTATCGTGGCTCAGAAAATTAGCTCTGTCCAAGCTGCCGATCAAATCTTGTTACTTCAAGATGGGGAGCTCATTGCGAAAGGAGAGCACAGTGAGCTTATGAAGGATAGTGAAGCTTACAAAAATATCTTTCAGTCACAAGTGCAGCGTGAGGAGGTATTGGATGAGTCAATCTAATCGAAGCCACCCACATCAACGTCGTGGGATTCCTACAAAACCACCAAAAATTGAGCATATGAAGAGGACACTTATACGAATTTGGCGATATATGATGGTGGAAAAAGGCAGGATCACACTTGTTTTAGCTATGGTCCTCATTAGCTCCATTCTGTCGTTATTGGGTCCTTATTTATTAGGGGTTACGGTGGATAAAATAATTGCCAAGGTAGAGGTTTCCACGCTTGTTTGGATGTTAGTTCTACTTGCTTGTGTGTATGTTTTTCAATACGGGGCAGTGTTGTTGCAACAGTTTTTTATGATTGGTGTTGCTCAGAATACCATTTATACGATGCGGAACGATCTATTTGAACACTTTCACAAAATGGGGATGTCGTTCTTCCAGACGAAACAGCATGGAGAATTAATGAGTCGTGCAACCAATGATATGGAGAATATAAGCAGAACGTTGAATTCATCCGTCATTCAATTCTCTACCAGTATCTTAACGTTAATAGGGACACTTGGGATGATGATCTGGCTGAGCCCTTTGTTAACGATCGTAACCTTAGTCATTGTTCCGATATTGTTTTACGGTATGAAGTGGATTACCAGTCGCACGGGTGTTTACTTCAAGGAACAGCAGCGTCATCTTGGAGATATGAACGGATATATTGAAGAATCCTTAACAGGTCATCACATCATCACTCTCTATTCACGAGAGGCCCAAGTGATGGAACAATTCAAGCATAAAAATGAAGCGTACCGAAATGCTAGTTATTGGGCGCAAACCTATACAGGGTTTATCCCAAAGCTACTTAATCTGCTCAATAACTTAAGTTTTGCTCTAATTGTAGGGTTAGGTGGACTGTTTGCACTAAATGGGTGGATTTCCATTGGGGTCATTGTTACCTTTACTACGTATTCACGTCAGTTCACACGGCCATTAAATGATCTAGCGAACCAATTTAATGTTATATTATCAGCTGTTGCTGGAGCGGAACGTGTCTTTCACATCATGGATGAACCGAGTGAAACGGAAGATGAAAAGGATGTAGAACACGTCACCGCTATTGAGGGGAAGGTACAGTTCCGGAACGTATCATTTGCCTATGAAAAAGAGCAGCCCACACTTGAGAATATTCATTTTGATGTGAAACCAGGGGAAACGGTTGCTTTGGTGGGTCCAACAGGTGCAGGGAAAACGACGATTATATCGCTTTTGTCTCGGTTCTATACCCCCAATGAAGGGGAAATCTATGTAGATGGCAAATCGCTCTCATCCATTAGTCGTAAGAGCTTACGCAATAATCTAGGAATGGTATTACAGGACTCTTTTCTATTTGAAGCAACCATAAGGGAAAACATACGCTATGGGCGATTGGATGCCACGGATGAAGAAGTAATGGAAGCCGCTAAAAAAGCGAATGCCCACCGATTTATCGAGTCTTTACCAGAAGGCTATGAGACCATGCTTCAATCTGATGGGCAACGAATTAGCCATGGACAGCGCCAATTATTATCTATTGCCCGGGCAATGTTAGCAGATCCACAATTACTAATTCTAGACGAAGCAACGAGCAGCATAGATACGATTACAGAAGTAAAAATAAACGAAGCTCTTTCCACATTGATGGAAGGGCGCACTAGCTTTGTCATTGCTCACCGTTTGAACACTATCCAAAACGCCGATCAAATCATTGTATTGGATGAAGGGAAGATTGTTGAAAAAGGAACCCATGGAACATTGCTAAGACAAAATGGAATGTATGCGTCGTTTATGCAGCAGCAACTTTCTAAGGCGTAGTAGTATGAAGTCCAAAAAAAGCCTCCCCTTTTAAGGGAAGGCTTAAGGGTTTAAGTTTTTCAGAAAATGTCTATAGCTCCAGGGCTTTTCTCGCGTTAATGATAATCTTCTCTCAAGCTGTTCAGAGACACCTCTTGCTCTTGATCTGGAAAGTCTAGTGGGAAGATACGGGCGGTCTCTTTTTGATCGTCTACGTGTTGAATGTAGATGGGAGTTCCGTTATAAGAAACATTCGCCATGACCGGGGACTCAGAAATTTCTCTCGCGCGTTGTCGGTTCATATCATTCTCCTCCTTGTGATAAGATCAAGGTTAGTTTTCGTAATATAGAGTGAAACTATTCGAGCAAAAAACGGGGGATAATTGCAGCTTGGTATCAGAATAATAGGGTGAGCTCTACTACGAGTGTAGAGAAGCTTAAAACGTGTTATAACACGTATAGATAAAAACATAAAAAAAGGTGCCGAGACATCGGCACCTTGACTGATAAAAGTTGTGAATATGTAAAAACCATGCTATGATAAAAATCCATGCACACATTAAAAATGATGTGCAATTACATTTATCCAATTATAATTTTACATGAATAAAAACGAAATGTCAAACCATTTGATTATGTTGAGTAGGGGAGAGTGATAGTATGTCTGAGAAACATGAAGATTGGCAGGTTGAACAGCAACGTGTAGATCGTGTTGTTGAAGAAATAAACGAAAAGGAAGAACAGCTTCGGGAGAAAGTTGGCGGCGTGAAAGGTGAGGTTATTGGTCTTCGTGAAGACTTTTTTGAAGATGTCACAGTCAACATGGATGAGCCTGATGACGTGATGGAAACGTATAGTAGTATTCGTCAGCAAGCAGAACTACTAGGGGAACGAGAGCGTAGCCATAAACAATTCTATGACCAGTTGAAAACATTACACCGGCTGAAAAACTCTCCTTACTTTGGGCGAGTGGATTTTGTTGAAGAAGGAGAACAGGAGGCTGAAGAAGTGTATATTGGGGTCGCGTCCTTGATGGATAAACAGGATGAGGATTTTCTTGTCTATGATTGGCGAGCTCCTATATCGAGTCTTTATTATGATTATTCACCAGGTCCGGCAGCCTACGAAACGCCTGAGGGAGAAATAGAAGGGGAAATGACGTTGAAGCGTCAATTTATCATTCGTAACGGAGAAATCAAAGGTTTATTTGATACAGGCGTTACGATTTGGGATGAATTGCTTCAAGAGGTGCTTGGTAACAACGCGAATACACAAATGAAAAGCATTGTTGCAACCATTCAAAAAGAACAGAATGAAATCATTCGTTATGATAAAAAGAAATACTTATTGGTTCAAGGTGTAGCGGGTAGCGGCAAGACCTCAGCAGCATTACAACGTGTGGCTTACTTAATGTATCGATACCGTGGCAGTATTCAGGCGGACCAAATCATGCTTTTCTCGCCAAATCCAATGTTTAACAGCTATGTTGCGAACGTTCTTCCTGAACTCGGAGAGGAAAATATGGATCAAACGACCTTTTTAGAGTACATCGACAAACGCCTAGAGGGACGTGTGAGCTACGAAGATGCATATGAGCAATTAGAACATCTTCTAACCTCTCAAAAAGACAAGGAATACCTTGTTCGATTAAATAATATCCAATACAAAGCTGGTTTAGATTTTAAAGCAGTTGTGGACCAGTATATGGAGCAGTTAACAAAGCAAGGGTTGATCTTTAAAAATGTGAAATTTAGAGATCAAACTATTGTCACCAAGCAACAGATGGCTGATTATTTCTATAACCTAGATGCAGCTATTTCTACTCCAAATGCAATGCAAATGCTGTCAGACTGGCTTTTGGAACAAGTTAGTGCCTTTGAGCAAGCAGAACGGAAAAAAGCATGGGTTGAGGATGAGATTCAGCATTTAAGTAAAGAAGAATACTTGCGGATTTATCACAAAACGCAAAAAGGAAATCGAGGTAATCAGGATAACTTTGATGATTTTCAATTAGAACAACAAATGTTATCAAAGGCTGTTGTGCGCAAGTATATCAAGCCGATCAAAAATAAAATCAAGAATCTTGAATTTCTAAACATGACCGCTGTTTATAAAGGTCTGTTTTCCATAGAACCACATAATAAACCAGCACAATGGGAGGAAATGGTTCAACAAACATTGGCCTCATTAAATGAAAAGCATCTCCCACATGAAGACGTTACGCCGTTTCTCTACCTGGAAGATCAGCTGAAAGGAACAAACGTATACACGAAAATTCGTTATCTATTTATCGATGAAGCTCAGGATTATTCTCCGTTCCAGTTTGAATTTCTGAAGAAACTTTTCCCATATAGCCGTATGACGATTTTGGGTGACTATAACCAAGCAATTTATGCGCATAACGTCAATGCGCCAACGCCTTTATCAGAAGAGCTCCACCCTGAAGGAGAAGTAGAAAAGCTTACTCTGTTACGGAGTTATCGTTCCACCAAGCCTATTATTGAATTTACGAAAGGGCTTGTTACTGGTGGCGAAGATATTGAACCGTTTAATCGAGAGGGGGAGCGTCCAAGTCTTGTTGAAGCAGAAGATGCGGTGAAGCATATAGAAGCAGTGGAGCAAAAGGTTCACTCCTTGCAAGAGAAAGCATATGAAACGATTGCGATTATCTGTAAAACGGCTGAAGAAAGTCGCCAAGCATATGAGGCCCTAAAAAATAATCTACCTGTTAGACTAATGGATAAGGATACGTACACGTTTGAGAAAGGACTTATTGTAATTCCTGCCTATTTAGCAAAAGGGATTGAATTTGATGCTGTTGTAATCTTTAATGCATCAGCAGAGCAATACAAAGATGAAATCGAACGCAACTTGTTTTATACTGCATGCACAAGAGCGATGCATGAGTTACATTTACTTTCATTGGGGCAGAGAAGTCCGTTTATCGAAGAAGTACATCCTGAGACATTTGTAGAAGAATTACTAAAGCAATAATCATCGAAAAAGGTGAGTTTAGAAAGATTTTATAATCAGGAGTGAATTAGGACATGAATACGTTTCTACAGTATAATCCAACTCGTTTATTTTTCGGTAAAGACCAAATCACTCAAATCCCTTCAGAACTTGGGCGAAAAGGCTTGAACGTTCTCGTTGTTTATGGTGGCGGAAGCATCAAGAAAAATGGCGTTTACGATAATGTAATGGAACAGCTAGCAAAAGCAGAAGCAACTGTTTATGAACTTTCAGGAGTAGAGCCCAACCCTCGTTTAGCGACTGTAAAACAAGGTGTAGACATTTGTAAAAGAGAAAATATAGACTTCCTTCTAGCGGTTGGTGGCGGTAGTGTCATTGACTGTACAAAAGCCATTGCAGTTGGTGCAAAATATGAAGGTGATCCTTGGGACTTAATTACCCAACAGGCACCGATAGAAGACGCTTTACCACTTGGAACGGTGTTAACGTTGGCCGCTACTGGATCAGAGATGAATCAGGTATCAGTTATTACTAATTGGGACACCCATGAAAAGTTAGGTTGGGGCTCTCCTTATGTCTTCCCTACTTTTTCAATCTTGGATCCGGCGAACACGAAATCTGTACCAATGGACCAAACCGTGTATGGGATTGTCGATAGCATGTCCCATGCGCTAGAGCATTACTTCCATCGCACAGAAAACACGCCGATGATTGACGGGTTTATTGAGTCTCTTCTTCGTACGGCATTGCAAAACGGGCCGAAGCTAGTAGAAAACCCGCAAACCTATGAATATAGAGAAACGATGATGTATTTAAGTACGACTGCCTTTAACGGTACTCTGTCAAATGGTACTGATGGCGGGGATTGGGCAACACACGGTATTGAACATGCGTTATCAGCCATATATGATATCCCTCATGGAGGTGGATTAGCAATCCTCTTCCCGAACTGGTTGGAGCATGTATTGGAAGAAGATCCAACCCGTGTGAAGCAATTAGCTGTAAATGTCTTTGGTATTTCTGATGAAAGTAAAACGGATTCTGAAGTAGCAAAAGAAGGAGCAAAAGCATTGCGTACTTTCTGGAATTCACTTGGTGCACCAAGTCAATTAAGTGATTATGACATTGATGACCAGCATTTTGATGATATTATTCAAAAAACCTTTATTAGACCTACAGTAGGGACTTACAAAGAATTAGATCATGATAGTGTAAGAGATATACTAAAACGATCTTTATAAAGCAAAAGAGGAGGTGCGTATATATACGCGCCTTCTTTTTTATACGGGAGGAAATGAAATGAATATCAAAGGTCATGAAGTGAAGGGGATAGACGTTGATGCACAAACACGGTGCAAGCATTACCCTAAGGAAGTAGATAGAATCGCGCTTAAATTTAAGTGCTGCGATACCTATTACCCTTGTTATCAATGTCATGACGAAATTGCCGATCACAAAGCTGAGACATGGACGGTTGAAGAGCGAAACAAGAAGGCAGTTTTGTGTGGTTCATGTGGTATGGAGCTAACGATAAACGAGTATATGAACAGTGGCTACGCATGCCCTCATTGTGAAGCTTCTTTCAATCCTGGTTGCCGTAATCATGCACATCTTTACTTTGACGTCTCAGAAGATTAAAAGTGTTGTTTTAAGTAGGAGGATAACTCAATAAACCCAGGCTCATCTTGTTTGTCTAACGCTTGATCAATTAATCTCATGGCATTTTCTCGCTCGAGTTCGTGAATCAATTTATCGATGGTTTTCATATTTATTGATTTTTTTCGATTTAAATATCGACTCGCAATTGAGTGAACGTGGGTAACAAAATCAGGTAAATCCAAAAGCTCTTGAATCGTAATCTGCATCATGTGTTTACCCTTCTGAAAAACAAGCACATCATTCACATTGGTGATTTTTTTCGTTTTACGATCGACTACAATTTCACGTCCTTCAATGGGAGTGAATTGATACAGGTCATCACCAAAGTGTATGGAGAAGTATTGATAAGCTAACATAATACGAATACAGTTTTCTTCATGCTTCACATAAAACGGTTTTAACATCCGAACAGATAACATGTGATCACCCCTTAAATACTGAATATTTTGTTATTAGGATATGCAGTAATGCTGTCAGAGGTTAAGGATTTTTAGAAGGTTAGACGCTTTCATAATGCTTTTGTGAAAATATTTCAACTATTCAATAAGTTTGACATATTATTGGGTGATTAGTAGTATATATAGCAACAGCTTATACATTATTAACGTAATCTTCTTATCCAGAGAGGTGGAGGGACTGGCCCTTTGAAACCTCGGCAACGGATTCTGTCCAACAGAACACCGTGCTAATTCCTTCAAGCTAAACGTGGCTTGGAAGATGAGGAGAGTTGGGATCTACATAAAAGCAGAGCCCCTCTTCTTTCTAAAAAAGGAGAAGGGCTCTGCTTTTATGTATATGACATTTAAGATTAAATGTTTAAAACTTAGTAAAATTATTGGAATTATCAAGTATTATCGTTATGGTAAAGGAAGGGGACTGGGGAATTGAGATATGGATTTTGGCTCCCTATATTTGGTGGTTGGTTACGGAATGTGGATGATGAACAAATGCCCCCAACATTTGATTATGTGAAAGAAGTTATTCAATCAGCTGAAAAGTGGGGGTATGACACGACGCTTATAGCAGAATTGTATTTGAACGATATCAAAGGTCCTGAAAGGGATTCATTAGAAGCATGGTCCACTGCTGCAGCATTAGCTGCTGTTACGGATTCGATAGAAATCATGGCAGCTGTTCGACCGAATTTTCATAATCCTGCCGTTACAGCAAAAATGGCTTCTACAATAGATCATATTAGTAATGGACGCTTTACGTTGAATGTTGTTTCAGCTTGGTGGCAAGAAGAAGCACGACAATACGGAGGTGCTTTTACAGAGCACGATGAACGATATGATCGTACGGATGAGTTTTTGCAAATTTTAAAAGGGTTATGGTCTCAAGATACCTATAGTTTTCAAGGGAAGTTTTATCACGTTGCTGATACCCAATTACAACCTAAACCTATTCAAGCCCCAACGATATACGCAGGTGGGGAAAGTCCGAGAGGGAAACAAACCATCTCGCAGTATTGTGATGCTTATGTAATGCATGGAGGGACGGTTGAGGAGATTTCCCAAAAAATAAGCGATATGAAAGAGCGGAGACTTCAAGTAACTTCAACACCATTTCAATCGTTTGGAATGGCTGCTTATGTCATCTGTCGTGACACGGAAGAAGAAGCACTTGAGGAGTTGAAGCGAATTACGCAGGTGAAGCAGTCTAGCGCTTATGCAGGGTACAAAGATTTCACTAGTAAATCACAGCTTGAACAGCAGGTGGAATTGTTGGATTATTCGGTATCCAATCGTGGTTTACGACCAAATTTGATTGGCACACCTAATCAAATAGCAGAGAAAATTATTGATTATGAAGAAGTTGGACTTGATTTGTTGCTGCTTCAATGTTCCCCACAACTTGAGGAAATGGAGCGGTTTTCTAAGCAAGTCATGCCTCTAGTAGAAGAAAAAAGGAAGGAGACTCAAACGTGAGTAAAGTATATATTTTACACGAAAATGAAGAATGGACTATTCACCTCACAGATCGTTTAGAGCAATTAGGCATCCCATATGAAAGCTGGCATTTGGATTATGGAACGATTGATTTATCAGAGGAGCCCCCAGAAGGTGTTTTCTACAATAGGATGAGCGCTTCTTCCCACACAAGAAATCATCGATTTGCGCCGGAATTTGCTGAAGCGGTTCTAGCGTGGCTTGAGCGACATGGTCGAACGGTAATTAATGGTAGCAGGGCCCTCCGTCTTGAAGTTAGTAAAGTCAATCAATATATGGCATTAGACCAGCAAGGGATACAAACACCTAAAACGATCACAGCTGTTGGGCGTGACCAAATCATAGAGGCTGCTAAGCAGCTTAATCGACCATCCTTTATTACAAAGCATAATCGTGCAGGTAAAGGCCAAGGCGTTCAATTGTTCCACTCGCTAGAAGCTTTGCACCAGTATGTGTACAGCGATGACTTTGATGAACCTGTAGATGGTATAACGCTTGTGCAAGAGTACATTAAAGCACCAGAACCTTATATTGTAAGGTGTGAATTCATTGCCGGGAAGTTTTTCTATGCGGTTCGTGTCGATACGTCTGATGGATTTGAACTATGCCCAGCTGATGCTTGTACCATTGAGGAATTGAATTGTCCAACAGGAGAAGCTCCGCAACAAGAAGAGGAACAACCAAAGTTTAAAGTCTTAGATTATTTCAATGATCCGATTATCGAAAAGTATGAACAATTCCTTTCAGAAAATAATGTTGAGGTTGCTGGGATAGAATGTATCCAAGACCAAAACGGATATCTGTACACCTATGATGTGAATACCAATACGAACTATAATAAAGAGGCTGAGGAACATGAGGGTAAGTATGGTATGTTGGAACTTGCAACGTACCTTGGAAGTAAACTAGAGAAGAAAACCATATACAGTAATCAATGAAACGTAAGTTAGACATCTAGTAAGGTGTCTAGCTTTTTTTATACGTTCTAAAGCCTCGATGTGGTAGGAATCACTGCATCGAGGCTTTATTTAGTCTTATCTAGGATTTTTATTTATTTAGTTCCTATTGAAGATGGAAGCCCTTGAACCCCTTTTCTGTAAGTGGTGAGAGAATGGTTTCCTTTGATGGTATCGGTTTGCAAGGAGAATTCAATAGGGGAGCGAATATGCGAATAATGCCATAGTTGCTTTGTGAAAGGGCAGTAGATAATGGTGGGAGGTAATTGTGTGACAAGGTCATGCATGTTGGCAAAGCGAATGCTTAAGGGGACGGAAAAACTATATGCTTTGGTGAACTCTTCATTTCCTACCCTTGGACTGGCGTAGTTGTACATAACAACTTTAGCGAATGGGGCGTTTCGTTTTGCATCTAGAGCATGTAGTGTTGCTAGAGCTCCACCAAGGCTATGTCCTGTAATGTAGAGCTCCTTGTGAGGAGAAATGTGCTGATAAGCTTGGAAGATGTCATCACGGCACGACTCGTAGATGGATAAGAAACCATTATGGACGAGACCACCTTTGTCTGCATATGGATACGGATGTTGAAAAACTAGAGCATCTGCAATCCAATCTGGTTCCGTATTTGTCCCACGAAAGGCGATTACCACCGAGTGTTCAGATTCTATAATGAAGCCAAACCATTCTTCTGATTGAAGCGTATGGGCTTTGAATGATTTCACTAGTTTAAATCCTTTAGGTATTGTAAAATCTCCACCTTGTTTAAATTGCACGTAGCTCAATTCACACATCTTTAATAAAAATAAAGCAAGTTGCTTATGATAAAACGGAAGTAACATAAATACAACCCACCTTTCATCGTAAAAATGAAAAAGCTTATGTTAAGTGCTTTTCTGTAGATGGCTAGGTTGTATCTTATGTGGGGAAGATCGGGTTGGTTCTAAGGTTGAATAGTGAAAGTGAACTACATAAAAGGAGTTACGTACATGGTAGAGCAGACAATTTTTTATAAGGATTTAGGTAATGGGCTTCCGGTTGTATTTATTCACCCGCCAGGGATGGGTCATAAAGTATTTCTGTATCAAGAGAATTTATCGCAATCGTATCGAGTATTACTTCCAGACTTAAATGGGCATGGTATGTCTTCAAAGCGGGACAATCCAGTGAGTATAGCGGGTTTTTCTTTGGATATAAAAGAAATGCTAGATCATGCTGGAATTGAAAAAGCGGTGATATGTGGATACTCTGCAGGAAGCATGGTCGCTCAAGACTTTGTAATCTCCTATCCTGAACGCACGCATGCCATGATTTTGTCTGGAGGGTTCCCTAAGGTTAATTCGTTCGTATTAGCAACGGAATATAAAATTGGTATGCGCCTTGTAAAAAAGAATCGTGAGAGATTAGCTAACATAATAGCGAGAAGTCATACCAAGCATCCTACATTTCAGCATGCATTGAAGAGTTACATGATGAAGGCAGATCCAACTGTTTGGTATGAATTCTATAAAGAATCGTATCATTATGATTGTTCTCAGCAATTATCAACCATTAAGGTCCCCGTGTTACTCCTTTATGGTAAAAGGGAAACATGGATGAAAAAGCATATCCCGTATTATAATCAATGCGCTTTTTGCACGTTACAACAAATCCCTAAGGCATTTCATCAATTACCATCACGACAATCAGTGTATTTCAACAGAATCATCGATCACTTTTTAACGGAACAAGCTCCTCTTTTTCAAAATATGATATCAAAATAATGTTTGATGATCTGGTAAACAGGAAATGGGTATAGAAGAAAATGTAATGGAGGGATCAAGAATGCCAGCAGCAGAGAAAGAATTAAAAGACTTATATATGAAAAAAAGTGGTGAATCAATCCGCTTTGCACACGGAAATTACATTATTACACAAGTAGA
Source organism: Pontibacillus yanchengensis Y32 (assembly GCF_000770635.1). Classification (GTDB taxonomy): domain Bacteria; phylum Bacillota; class Bacilli; order Bacillales; family BH030062; genus Pontibacillus; species Pontibacillus yanchengensis. The sequence goes on along the minus strand of NZ_AVBF01000005.1, from coordinate 45,565 downwards.
TGGAAAGCAACATTGCGAGCTAACTTTAAATAATGTAGAACAATACGAAATGTTTGAACATCGTAAAGATGAAAACCAAGATGTCGAAGTTACGTTCATTACACAAGAAGGCGATAAATTTGACGGAACACTTAAAGTAACAACAGTTAATCGCGAAAACGAAAATAGTAATACTGTAGAGCTTGAGAGTAAAGAAGCGATTGCTCAGCAGTAAAAAGTAATGGATTGAAACCCGCCAAGGAATTGGCGGGTTTTTTACATTGTCGTCTAGGAATTTATAAAATTCAATGCTTGTATATGAAGTGGACAGGAAAAAAGTCAAAAATTGTAGAAGTAAGACGGTAGTGGAGATGAAAAATTGTATAGAATTCCAGAGGATGATAAGAATATCTGAATGGAATAACCAAGGTTACCACTAGACCTGTGGTGGAAAGTAATGTATATTTTGGTAGAGAGCAATCGATTTGCTGGAGGGACATCATAATGAAAAAAATACTATTCATCGTAGCGATCGCTTTATTACTAGCTGGTTGTTCTAATGCCACTGCTAACTCATTTCCTGATGCTAGAGACAAGGCAGGATTCCCGGTTGTAGAACCTACATACGTTCCAGATGGTATGGAACAAACTAAATTGAGAGTAGAATATGGGTCGTTATTTGTAGCATACGAAAGTGAAGAGAAGCATCTTGAAATCTATCAAGAACATGCAAGTGATAGATGGATGATTCAGCACGTTCAGAAATACATTCTCACAGGAGAATTTGATGAAGCCTTTGGGCAGGTTAATGAAATATTTGAAACGGAAGATTATGTCGGCTTTATTGATACAGAAGCAGTACGTCTTCATGAAACCTACCAGTACACATTCCTACCAAAGGATACGGAATTATGGAAGGATTACTACTATCAGCTTACTACGAATGTAAGCAAAAAAGAGTTGAGGAAAGTTATTGAGAATTTAAACGTTGTCGATAACGAAATTAAATAAAGCTATGCACATAGTAAAAAACTCCGCCAACCTGGCGGAGTTTTTTGTTCTTACAACAGGTTAATAGCTCATGTACATATACTTTCTTTTGGAGACGGAAAAGATGACATCAGGATACTAATTTTGCGCAAGCTTGCGCTCTTTGTGTTTTCCTTATCTAAAAGTACTTACTTCTTATAAAGGGAATTTGATTAAAATCGCTACGTCACGTAACAACATCGAACCAACCTACTTACCTCGTTTAGGCCGCAGTTTGTACGTCACTAACCGGGTGCTTGCGCTTTTGTTGCTAAATAGGCATGCCTCCTTTCAAAATCTCTTTCTAGCTCAGCCATCGTGATATTTTCTAGTATATCTGTTCGCTTATAAATTCCATCCTCTACTAACTGCTTAAATAGCCTCTTTCGTTTAACCTCAACAGCCTTTTGTAATAATGTCATCTTTCCTCCATCCCTTCCCTTTAGTTTGTCATCATCCTGACTTGGATTAATGTCATTATAGCCCCATATCGAACCGTTATCATGAAGTTTGTCAGTTTAACTTACACGAAAATTTTGAAAAGTCTGTTTCATGTATGTAAGAAAACCTAACAAACCTAGTTACAAAATATACTCCTTGTGTGTATAATCCTATTTATAGCATTCAACAATTCAGCACGATCTGAGAGGTGAAAGGATGGTATGGAAGAAGATAAGCATTCTTTGAAGGAACGAAAGGTTATTACAATAGGTATTGTGAGTGAGTTGACAGGATTAACGGTAAGGCAAATTCGATACTACGAGGAAAGGAAGCTTATTTTTCCTGAACGATCCAATCAAGGTAGTCGTAAATTCTCTTTTTCGGATGTGGAAACACTTATGGAAATAGCGAACAAAATCGAAGAGGGAGTTCAAACGCATGAAATTCGAAGAGAAATGGCTAAAAAGAAAAAAGGGGTTACCGAGAAAGAAGTAAGAAATCGAATGTTGAAAGGGCAAATTCGAGCCCAATTTGGCGACCCCAAGATGTAAATGCTTACATGGTTGCGTCGCATGAAATCAAGGTCTGCTAGGTACAACCTTAATAATCAGAAAATTTAATAATTTTAGAAAAATCCCTTGCTTTTTCCTTTTCCAGCATGTAGGATTATTAACATAACAAAACATGTTAGAATTTCTAACATAAACCGAAAGGGGATCCAATCATGAAAAAAGTTGAGTCCGTCATTCGTCCGGAATCGTTCCCAGTTTTGCGTGAAAAGTTAGATGAAGTGGAAGTGAATGGATTAACGGTTTCCGAAGTTGCAGGATACGGTAAGCAGAAAGGGTTAGAAGGGGTATTTCGGGGAACACGTTATGAAATAAAATTATACCCAAAAGTGAAAGTAGAAATGATTGTTGATGAAGATCAAGTAGATCAAATTGTTAATCTCATTAAAGAAACATGCATTACGGGAGAGACAGGTGATGGGAAGATTTTTATTTATCCTGTAGAAAATGTCATTCGTATCAGAACTGGTGAAGAAGGTAAAGAAGCTATTATTTAATTTATTTATAACATATTTTAGGAGGAATGAATGGAATGAAAAAGAAAGTAGGATCATTACTTACGGGGAGTTTGTTGTTAGCCAGTCCTGTGTACGCCGAAACAAGTGGACCTTCTATTGAATCATTGAGTGCTTCTATGGATATGGTTTGGATCATGGTAGCTGCCTTTTTGGTTTTCTTCATGCATGCTGGTTTTGCGATGGTAGAAGCGGGTTTCACTAGATCGAAGAATGCTTTGAATATTTTAATGAAAAACTTCCTAACCATGTCGATTGCCTCTATTTTATACTTTCTTGTTGGTTATGCATTTATGTTTGGTTCTTCAGCAGGAGGCTTTATTGGAACAGACGGATTCATGTTAACGGGTTATGAAGACCAAGTTGGCTTCTTTGCATTCCAGGCAGTTTTTGCTGCAACATGTGCTACTATAATTTCAGGAGCTGTAGCTGAACGAATGAAGTTAGGTGCGTATATTCTATTAACTGTACTTATGACAGGATTTATCTATCCAGTTGTTGGGCACTGGATTTGGGGTAGCGGTTGGTTAGCTAGTTTAGGCTTTACGGACTTTGCTGGTTCAACAGTTGTTCACCTAACTGGTGCATTAGGAGCTGTTGTAGCTGTAGCTGTTCTAGGAAGTCGTATTGGTAAGTATTCCAAAGGGAAAGCCAATGTTATCCCAGGACATAACATACCAATTGGTGCACTAGGTGTATTCATTCTTTGGTTCGGTTGGTTCGGATTTAATGGTGGAAGTACATTAGCAGCGGATCCTTCTCTTATTCCTCATGTTGTTTCTACTACGTTATTAGCAGCATCTGCAGGTGTAATTGGCTCTGCATTATACTCTTATATGAAATACCAACGTGTTGATGCATCCTTGACCTTAAATGGAGCATTAGGTGGACTTGTCGGAATTACAGCCGGTACTGCTGCTGTATCTTTAGGTGGTGCCATCATTATCGGAATTATTGCAGGTGTTATTCTAGTAGAAGCTGTTACACTAATCGACCAACGATTCAAACTGGATGACCCAGTTGGTGCAATTGCTGTTCACGGTATCTGTGGTGTCTGGGGTACGTTAGCAGTTGGTCTATTCGCAATGGAAGGTGGTCTATTCTACGGAGGCGGAGTATCCCTATTAGGCGTTCAAGCAGTCGGAATTGCAGCTGTTATGGTTTGGACGATGGGCTCTGTTGGTCTTTCTCTATTCATCGTTACTAGAGTTACATCCATCCGAGTGAGTCGTGAAGAAGAAATCTCCGGACTTGATTTCACTGAACACGGATCTCGTGCATACGAATCTTCTGGAAGCATCTTTAATGAAAATAACCCAGAAGACAACGGTGAGTTTGGGGTTGGATTGCTAGAGCGTTTGAATGAAGTAAGCAAAAATAAAGGCAAGAACAAGCCAAAGACACCTACCAAGCCTAAAACAGAAGTGAATTAAGGAAGAGACACTCATATTAGCACGGGATTTCTATTACAGAAATTCCGTGCTTTTTTTCGGCCTACACGACGTAGGTTGGTTCGATGTTGCTACGTGATGTAGCGGTTTTAATCGAACTTCCCCATTTAATGGGATGAAGGGACAGGTCCCTCGTCCCACTTAAATGGGACGAGGAACCTGTCCCCTCTGTTCACTTCTCTATTCCTTGGGCGCGTTTCAGGCTTGTGATGGCTCCTTGGTGAAGGCCTTCATGCCAGTTTGAAAAAGTGAAAAGCTCACCTAAAGTGGAGAACTCCATAATAGAGCCTAGTTTGAAAGGGGATTCTCGTTCTTCTTCAAGACGTCCTTGATAGTGGGTGCGCATCGCTTCTATCTGTTGGGACAAATGCATGCGTAGTTCATCTAGAGAAGGTGGCTCTGTTTGCCAATCTCGTGGACTTGTACGAGCGTTAAATAAGTCAATGTAGTGGGATGGGATTTCTTTCTCTTTTTGAAGAAAACCAGCTAGCAAGTTCTCATGGTTCACTAATATGTGTCCAAAGTTCCATCGAATCGAATTGTTAAATCCTTCAGGGATGACATCGGCCTGCTCTTCTGTTGTTGCTTCTAAAGCTTTTAGGGTGCGTGTTCGTACAAATTCCATCTGTTTAAAAATCATCTCTTCCTTCACCATTAACCTCCTCAAATATAAAAAATGGTATTAAAAAGAGGTTAACATTTGTTAACCTCTCTATCATCCATTATTCGTTAAATCGAAACAAATCACCGGATAGGTAGCGCTCCCCTGTATCTGGTGCAATAACAACAACTACCTCACCAGGTTCTTTGCGTTTTGCCACTTCCATTGCAGCATAGCAAGCTGCTCCGGCAGAAGGTCCTACTAACATACCTTCTTCACGAGCCAAGCGTCGTGTAATATCGTAGGCAATCTCATCTGATATTTTGAAAATCTCATCATATACGTCCTGGTTTAAAATATCAGGAATAAAGCCAGGGCTTGTTCCGACAAGCTTATGCTTACCTGGTTTCCCTCCAGAAAGGACGGGGGAGCCTTCAGGTTCTACTACATGAACGGTCATATCTTTATAATGCTCTTTTAAGCTTTCGCCTGTACCTGTTACCGTACCACCAGTACCGGCAGTGGAAACGAATGCGGATAATGGTTTACCTAGCTCATCCATTGCTTCAATAATTTCCGTAGCAGTAGTGTTACGGTGTGCGTCAGGGTTTGCGGTGTTTTTGAACTGCATAGGAACGAAACTTCCTGGAATTTCTTTAGCTAATTCCTCAGCACGCTTAATTGCGCCAGGCATTTTATCAGCGCCGGGTGTTAGCTCAACCTCAGCACCATAAGCTTTTAATAGGTTGATTCGTTCTTGAGTCATCGTATCTGGCATCACCAAAATGGACCGGTATCCACGGGCTGCTGCATTCATTGCAAGTCCAATACCTGTATTTCCGCTAGTAGGCTCGATTATAGTAGATCCTTCTTTTAAGTCTCCAGCTTTCTCAGCCTCCACCATCATATTATAAGCTGCGCGGTCTTTTACGCTTCCGCTCGGGTTAAACATTTCTAGTTTCACATATACATCTGCACCACCTTGAGGGTTGATGCGATTTAGTTTCACTAAAGGGGTATCTCCGATTAATTCTGCCATATTGTTTACAACACGCATGATGTCACTCCCTACATAACCTCGTTTCTTATAAGTTTAACATAAACCCCTTAGAGTACTCATGTCTTAGACTTTTTTGAACGTTAGTCTGGACATGAAGCAGTAATCCCTCACAATTGGAAAATCTCTGTTACAATTAACGTAAACGCTTACAATTATAAGGGGATGGTTAGATGACATGGACTCCAGAGACTGCTTATGACGCTATGAAAGAAATATATACAGATGATGTGATGCAAGAAGAGAAACGGCGCGTGTTCCAACAAGTATATCGTCATGTTTATGAACATTTAGAAGATTTAGCTGCAAAAGATGCAGTCAAACAAGAAGTTGAAGATCGTATGCAACTATATAAGGCATACACCTTTATGCCAGGAGATAACTTATTTCAGTCCATGCGATATGTATTTTTGCTTGCACGGGGAGAAAAAGAGCGAGATCGAGCTGTCACACAACAACACCTGCAAAGGATTTACCGTGCATTATTTTCGGCTGCAGGGTTGAAAAATCCAGTCATTCCAGATTCATTTTGGGAAACGCCACTTGGGGTGAGCTGTTTGGTTGCGGACAAAGGAATAGAGGCTGTTTATCCTATATTAGATGAGATGGAAATCAGTTAGTGAAATCCCCCACTTCAGTTTTTGAAGAGGGGGATTTTAATAGGGGATGGCTTCCTATTTCTAACTCAAGTACTTCTTTAATAAGCTGCGATCGTGCCGTCTGTTCTCGATTCTGTACCACCATATAAAGTGCCGGTATTAGAATCGCGCCATATGATTTGACCTCGCCCAAAAGAGCCTGTTTCGAGCTCTAGTTGAATGTGGTGACCTTTACGAGCAAGAGCTTCTGCAATATGAGATGGAAATGATGGTTCGACCACGACCTTTTTCTTCTCGACCCATTGCCAACGTGGTGCATCCAGAGCTGCCTGTGGGTTCATATGGAAATCAATCGTATTCATGATGACCTGAAGGTGTCCCTGCGGTTGCATAAATCCTCCCATAACACCAAAAGGACCAACAGGATCCTTTCCTTTCGTTAAAAATCCTGGAATGATGGTATGGTAGGTGCGCTTACCGCCTTCTAATGCATTATCATGGTGAGGATTCAACGAAAAGCTATGACCTCTGTTTTGAAGTGCAATACCTGTTCCTGGTACGACCAAACCAGACCCAAATCCCATATAATTGCTCTGAATAAAAGAAACCATATTTCCTTCATTGTCAGCTGTTGCAAGATAAACGGTGCCGCCTTTTGGTGGAGTACCAGGTTCAGGTGTGCCAGCGGTATCTTTTATAAGCTTCCTTCTTTCCTCAGCATATTCCTCTAATAGTAATTCCTTCGCAGATACAGACATGTTCATTTCCTCGGTAATATATGTCTTCCCATCAGTAAAGGCGAGTTTCATTGCTTCTATTTGTTTATGATAGGTGTCGATTGACTCTTTTTCGGTAAGTTCATACCCTTTCAAGATATTTAAGGCTTGTAGGGCAATTAACCCTTGTCCGTTTGGGGGAATCTCCCATACGTCATAGCCTTTATAAGGAATGGATATCGGATCTACCCACTCAGGGGAGAAGTTAGCCAGGTCCTCTTTCAGTAAATATCCACCATATTGTTCAGAAAAAGAAGCAATTTGATCCGCTATATCCCCTTTATAAAAAGATACGCCCTTTGTATTTGCAATGGACTGCAATGTTTGAGCCATATCAGGAGAACTCCATACTTCCCCAACATAAGGTGCTCTGCCATTTGGGGCGAATGTTTCGAACCATGATGTAAAGGCTTCGTTCGTAAGCTTTTCCCTGAAAGCTTCGTAAGTTGCTCTCCAAAACTTTCCTAATGTAGGGGAGATGGGGAAGCCTTTTTCAGCGTAGTGGATAGCAGGTTCTAAAAGATCTTTGAATGACAAGTTACCGAAGCGATCAGATAGCTCAGCCCAAGCAGCAGGTACTCCTGGGACTGTGACAGGTACCCATCCATGTGTAGGCATTTCATCATATCCTTGAGCCTTTACTTTATCAATGGATATGGAGCTTGGGGCGGGTCCACTACCGTTTAAGCCATGAAGTTTATCTTTCGTCCAAACCAAGGCAAAAGCGTCACCGCCAATTCCATTTGAAGTAGGCTCTACGACAGTTAACGTAGCTGCTGTAGCAATTGCGGCATCAATCGCATTACCACCTTGTTTCATTATGTCTAGACCGACCTGAGCGGCAAGTGGCTGGGATGTGGCGACCATCCCCTGATTAGCAACTGTTGTTGTACGCCTTGATGAATATGGAGAATACAATGAATCAAAGTGAAGCATGGATAAAAACTCCTCTCGTTATGTAAACATATGCTCCAATTCTTATTCGATAATGAATGACAAAAGCCCTTGTTATTTTTGGAATTGAACTTCATATATGTAAAGCATTTTTTATATTTTTTGTTTGAAAATTTACAATTAATTGATATTAGCAACACATTGACTTTATATACTAGAAGCATAAATTGACGTTAGGTCTTGGGGAAAGAAAATACGAATGTTGACTCAGGAAAAGGGGGAATCCTGATGAAAATCGCTATTTTTACGGATACGTTTACCCCTCAGGTAAACGGAGTTGCGCGGACGTTTCAATTGTTTGTAGATTATCTAGATGAACAAGGTATTGAGTATCGATTATTTGTTCCCGAGACGAAGGAAGAAGATCTGTTCTCCAATCAGATCCACCGTTTTACAAGTGTACCTTTTTACTTGTATCCAGAGTGCCGTTTCTCATTTCCGAAGATGAGTCATATCCGCAGGCAACTAGAAGAATTTCAGCCAGATTTAATCCATATCGCTACGCCATTTAATATAGGCCTAAGTGGTTTGTATTATGGTAAAAAATTGAACATACCAATTGTAGGATCCTATCATACTCACTTTGACCGTTACTTAAAGTACTACGACCTACAGTTTCTATCAAAATGGATATGGAAATATATGCGCTGGTTTCATCAATCATTCCGAACCACATTTGTACCCTCTGTAGAAACGAAGCATGAACTCCTAAAGCACGGTTTTCACGACGTTGGAATTTGGAGTCGTGGAGTTGATTGTAAAAAATTCAAACCACTTCAGGATGCTGAACCTTTACGCTCTAGATACAATATAAAAGCTCCACACATCTTATCCTATGTTGGCCGACTTGCTCCCGAGAAGGATTTGCATACATTGATGGAAGCGGCAGAACAGCTTCCTGACCACATAAAAGATCAAGTACATTGGTTGATTGTAGGGGATGGACCTATGGCCAATGACATGAAGAAGCAAGCACCAGACAATATGAGTTTTACCGGATATTTGAATGGAGAGAATCTTGCAGAAGTGTACGGAGCTTCAAGTTTATTTGTTTTCCCTTCTACTACTGAAACATTTGGAAATGTCGTATTGGAATCCCTTGCTTGTGGAACTCCTGCAATTGGTGCGAGAGCAGGGGGAGTTCAAGAGATTATTTCTCATAATCAGACCGGGTTTTTATGCAATCCAGGAGAAGTGGATGAGTTTGTAGCATCCATCTCCAATGCAGTGGACAATGAAAGTGAATTAAAGAGGATGAGCTATGAAGCAAGAGAATATGCACTAAAGCGTTCATGGTCATCTATTTTTGAGGATTTATTAGATCAGTATGAAAAGGCTCTTCAACTTGAAGAACGCTCTGTTGCTTTATAGGGGCAATGATTTAACTGTATCATACAGGTCCTTACGAGTAACGCTGATTACACATAGGAAAGGGACTGGTGAACCTTATGAAAAATATTGCTGTAGTAGGGACGGGATATGTAGGCTTAGTGACGGGAGTGTGTCTTGCTGACCTTGGTCACCATGTCATTTGTATAGACGTAGACGAAGAAAAAGTAAGTCAAATGCGTAAAGGACATTCACCGATATATGAGCCGCAATTAGAAGATCTAATGAAGAAGAACATTGAAGAGGGGCGGCTAACATTCACCACCAATCATGCATGGGGGATTCGAAATATGGATGTTATCTTTCTTGCAGTTGGTACCCCTCAGCAACAAGATGGTTCTGCAGATTTATCATATGTGCAAAGGGCAGTGAATGATATTGCCCAGCATATCAATCGAGATGTAGTAGTTGTGAACAAGAGTACAGTACCAGTGGGAACAAATGAAAGCATACAACAATATTTTAATCAACACGTTGGAGAATTGGGGCAAGTGGATGTTGTATCGAATCCGGAATTTCTGCGGGAAGGATCTGCTGTGTATGATATGTTCCATGGAGACCGTATTATTATTGGAGCAGACAATGAAGATGCTGCTTTACTCGTGGAAGAACTTTATCGTCGTTTAAAATTGCCTGTAGTAAAAACGGACATTCGGAGTGCGGAAATGATTAAGTATGCGTCGAATGCGTTTCTGGCTACAAAGATTAGTTTTATCAATGAAATTTCCTCTATTTGTGAAAAAGTAGGCGCAAACATAGAAGATGTAGCATATGGAATGGGGAAAGACCGAAGAATAGGGACTCAATTTTTACAGGCTGGCATTGGATATGGCGGCTCTTGCTTTCCTAAGGACACAAACGCTTTAGTCCAAATTGCTGGAAATGTAGAGCACAAATTCGATTTACTTGAATCTGTCATTCACGTAAATAATCGCCAGCAACTCTTACTAGTGAAAAAAGCTAAAGAGCGATTAGGCTCATTACATGGCAAACGAGTGGCAATGCTTGGATTAGCTTTTAAACCAAATACGGATGACATTCGCGAAGCAGCTTCTGTAGTAGTCGCCAATGAACTTATTCAAGAAGGTGCCTATGTAACAGCCTACGACCCAATTGCCATGACCAACGCAGCTAAAGTGCTAAATATTGAATTTGCAAATTCTGTAGTAGAGGCCCTACAAGAAGCAGATGTTGCTCTTATTATTACAGAATGGGATGAATTTAAGCAGCTGCCACTAAACACATACTCAGAACATATGAGAGTGCCAATCGTATTCGATGGTCGAAATTGCTATACATTAGAAGCAGTACAAGAAGCCTATTTAGAATACCATTCAATAGGGCGCCCAGTGGTCGGGGAAGTAGACTTGAATAAATATTTATACATTCAAAACTTTTTGAGTGAACATGGATAAGGTATGCACATAAGAGAGACGGAAGACGATTATACAATAGTAATTACTATAGGAAACGCAAAAGGGAGTTCAATGTAAAAATTCCTTTTGCGTTTTTTATTGGTTTCTTGTTCTAGTAGAGAGGCATAATCTATAAGACTTGGGTTCGACTAGGGTGGGGGTGAGAGGAAGGGAGCATAAGAGGAAGTGAAGAGAGCAAAAGTAGTTCATAGAGAGCATAAGAGAATGGAAGAGCGCAATACGAACTCTAATTTTCAAGATAACGAGGGTCTAGAGGTATAGCAAAAGGGCTTGGAACATCAAGTTCCAAGCCCTTTTAGTATATTACTTGATGAATCTATTACCATACTTAAGCAGTGGTTTCTTTAATAGCATCTGCAATTTTTGTTGCGGAAGCTTGTACTTTCATAGCTAGTTGATTGATAGCATCTTTTACATTTTGTAACACTTGCGTTTGGTCTTGAAGAGCTTTCGTTTGCTCGCTAGTTTGTTGTGTTAATTGACTTAATTGATCAATGACACCACGAAGTAGAAAGAACAAGACGCTTAGTCCAATAGCCGTAACAATTAGCCACACCCATCCCTGGTTATACCATGGCTTCTTAGGTGTCTTGTCTTTTGTGTGTGAAGTGGCGGGATTATGCTTATCTATAGATGTCGTTTGTTGTTGATTTGTCTCGTCTGTGTAAGAAGACATGAAATTCCTCCTTTGAATAGTTGCATGTTCTTACACCAAAGTGTTCGTGAAATCTATATCGTTTTGGGTGTCTGTTCACTTGGGAATTTGCGCCATTTTTTACGAGCTATATTTTCCGATAGCTTTAGGTTGTTTTTGTAGAATCAGACCAAAGCTAAATCCACCTATAAGCAATAACGCGGTTGTCGTAAAGAAAACGGAGGTGAAGCCATACGCACTAGCAAGTAATCCTCCTAAAGCAGGTCCGATAATATTTCCCAGGAAACGTAAGCTTGTGCTGTAGCCAAGTACTTCGCCTTGAATTGAGACAGGGGCAACTTGGCGTATATAAGCTGTTCGAACTGGGATAATCCCGCCAATGGTAATCCCTAGTAAGAAACGGAGGGCAACAAGCTGCCAAATGTTCTCCACAAACGCTCCCGGTAAATAAATGATTCCAGATGCCAAAAGCAAGAAGACAAGAACTTTTTCATAACCAATAGAGTCAGCAATCTTACCCCATTTTCGAGCCATAAGCAGATTACCTAATCCTGCAATAGAAAAGGCAATACCAGAGTAGAATGCTAGATTAACAGGTCCATGTAATTCACTTACATAAAGAGCTAAAATGGGCTGGATGCTGAAGTGAGCGATTTGCACAAACATGGATACAATCATAACGGTTAACAAAACTGGATGAGTTAAAATATAATGTATAACTTCTTTTCGTGAATAGGGCTGCGCGGACTCATTTTCTGTCTCGATTCTGTATTCCTGAATCCCTAAAAGAACGAACATCGCTGCTATAAATAAAGAGATGGAGGTTAGTTGAAATGTACTTGAAAAACCTACCGTATCAGCTAGCACTCCTCCGAATAACGGCCCCATTAAACTACCAGTGACATTTCCAGTCTGTAGTGTGCCAAGAGCTCTTCCTGAAATGTCTTTCGGTGTTTGCGTCGAAATTAACGCCTGTGAGGTCGAGATAAATCCAGTAAACACACCCATAAACAGGCGTAAAATAAATAATTGCAGGACAGAAGTGACAAATCCCATAAGAAACACACATAGTGCTAAACCGATGCCAGATAGGACGAGAATTATCTTTCGCCCGTAATGATCACCAATCCTTCCCCATATAGGCGAAAAAATAAAAGCTGTGAAGAAGGTTATCCCAAAGGTTAATCCGGACCAACGTTGTACATATGGATCAGAAAAGTTACCAAATGTCTCAATGTATAAAGACAGAAAAGGCATAACCATCGTCATACTTCCTGCAATGAAGAAGTTTGCAAACCACATGATTAGCAAATTTCGTTTTGCAAGGTGTTCTGTATTCATTTGTAAAAAACCCTTCTTTCATCCAAGGAAACTATTTCGAGTATCTAAATATAAACTTCACTATAACAAATCAGAACTTCTTATACAAAAAAAGATAGCCACGTAGGCTATCTTTCCCAACCATTATATTAATAAGCTAGTCCAATAGATTTTGAGACAAAGGTGTCTTCTTTTACAGCTTTGATTAAAAAGTGTGCTACATCAGCACGCGAAATTTTCTTTCCTTTTGATGGTACACCTTCATCAGATGTACGATATTCCCGAGTTATAGGGCCATTATCTAAACGTAAGGGTCTAGCTACGGTCCATTTAAGGTTGCTGTCTTTTAGTTGAAGGTAGGCATTTTTATGGTCTGCTAGAACGTTTCTTAAAATGATGCCTGCCATAATTCCTGTTACACCAGGAATTTCTTTATGAATACCTGCAGAAGCCATATAAGCAATCCGTTCAACTCCGTGTCCTTTCATAGAGTTTATAATATTCGCTGTACTATTCGAGAGGTTCGTTGATTTCTTACGACCAGCTGTGCCGAGGCAAGATATAACGGCATCTTGTCCTTCTACACCTTTCCATACAGCTTGTTCATCACGAGCATTTCCTTCTTGAATAGTTAAGTTAGGATGTTTGAGGCTTATTTTTGAAGGTGTTCTTAAGAATGCTGTTACTTGATGACCTTCGTCTAATGCTTGTTTGACAACCTCTTGTCCTGTACGCCCTCCTGCACCAAATACAATAATGTTCACATAAAGACCTCCTGACGATTATTTGTATTTCCATTATAGCAATCATTTAAAATTATGTAAGAACAAAAGCGCAAGCGCCTTGGTCATCCCGAGGGGGTAGGCGCTGGAGCTGGACGTGGCCACTTCACTTTTTTAGTGTACACAAGCATTGAATTTTATAATTTCCTAAAAAAAAAGAGTCTATTCCTTGTGAATAGACCCATTCCTATTCCTTATCTACGCTTAAATAAATCAGCGAATAATTCCGAGAATGCTTGAATGATTTCGATAGATTGAAAAGTAAATAAACTAGCAGCTGTTAAGGAAAATAACCCTATTATGACAAAACGCATGGAATGTGCTATGTGAAGCCATGCCATAGTAATCCCTCCTTATTTCATCCTTAATCATACGCCTCACACACAAATATGCAAGGGGAGATCATGTGATAAAACTAAAAACTCTTTTATCATCCCCTTAGGCAAACAGCACAATAAATGTATAACTGAATACGATACAACATGACGAATAGTGAGGAGTGAGATTGTGCCAATATCTATTGTTTTTAATCAAATTGCTGCTAATCAGCTTAGTGATAATTCTACGATAACAACAGGACAAAATAACCAACCAGACTGGTCTTGGCAAGGGAAAAGCAATAACGCTGCAGGGATATCCGCCGGATTTGTAGTGATGCCAAACAATGTAAACATTATTATGGATAATGATGTTGTAGATGTTCCAGTTACGAACCCAGAGATTGTAAACCCTCAGCCAAACATTCAGTATTAGAGGTTCTATATGCATATTCAATTTGATTCGATAAACATAAACAATATGGAGATGAATAGTGGAGTATTTACCGGTTCAAATTACCAAGCAAATTGGTCTACAAATTTTAAAATGAATAACGGCATCGGTTTGGTTGTTGGGAACGGGAATGTTATCGCTCATAACCTGAATATTGTAGATGATAATGATATTGTAGATACACCAATTAAAACGGTCTCAAATAACTACAAAGAGGCGGAGAAAAAAGGTGAGGAGACTTAATCATGCTCCTCTTCCATTTTCTTCTTCATCCACTGTTGGACCCATTCAGGTTGCTCACTTTTAGGTCCTTGATTGGTCATCATATCCATAAAGGCTGCATCTTGTAACAATGAGCGAACCCCTTCTGTTTTATTCCCATCTCCAGTAATTGAGCCAAAGCCCTGAGAATGCTTTTTATAACTTTCAAAATGGGAAGGTGCGTTATTTCCAAAGTTCACACAAGAAGCGCCTTCAACTGTTCCAATCCGTATGGTTCCAATAAAAAAATTAGGTGAAGGACAGTCCATTTCAACCCTCCTTACTTGTTGGAAAGGACACTGAGTATCCTTTTTTGGTTGTAGAAACCTGTTGATTTTGTTGTTGTGATTGTTGTTTCTTTTCAGGGGTATCTACAGATACTCCAAAGTTATTTCCAACGTTTAGTGCACCACTTAGTTCCTCAATATCTAAGGATTCTAGAGAGAAGGTTAACTGTTCTAAAGTAGGATCTTTGATATCTACATGTTGAATATGAAAATGAAATTCATTTCCTTTTTGTTGCTCAGTACTAATCGACTTTTGCAGTTCTAATATTTGTCTTTGTAATTGTTGTATTGTCTCCTCTAACTGCTTTTCTTTTTTCTTGAAAAAAAACATTAGGAATCATCCTGTTGATCTGTGTTTTTCATAATGATGTGTTTGTTGTTTATATGAATATTCTTATCTCCATTAATAGAGCCATTACCTTCATTACGACGTGTGGAGGTGGAGAAGTTGGTCTGAAAATTATCACCGGAGAAGACGGCAGAAGATTCGCTTAACTGATCGATGGAGAAATTCTGAAATTGGATTTTCATTATCTACACCTCCTTCAAACTAAATGGAAAGGATTGACCAAGGTTGAAGCATTTATTTGATATATTATCGCAGTTAAACAAAATGGGTAATACCCATCAATGGAATGGGCAATTACCAGACATGATGGATATGAAAACAATAGATTCCTATATTCAGCGTACAATTCAACAATCACTTAATGGAAGCTATGTTCCACAAAAACACAATGAAGATGTAATTGAATCAAAATCCAATAAATTGAACTATGAACTAGTAGAGCTTCACCAATATTATATTGTGAAAATAGAAATACCTGACACGGTTTCTGTTCATGAATTGTCGATTTCCTTAGGAAACTGTAAGCTCATTATAACTGGTCTGCCGGGAGGGGAAACCCAGGCCATACAACTTCCTGAACAACCTTACAGTAAACAGTATAGTGCTCAATATAAAGATGGCATAATTGAAGTGAGGCTCATGAAAAAGGGCGATGACTCATCTCGAGACATCTATATTCAATCATAGCAACAGTATCTCATGAGGTACTGTTGTTTTTTATATTTGCAGCATACTATGCTTTCTTATCATTATTCTTCCTCTTGGAAGGTGATGGGAATTCCATCAGGTGTGGCCGGTTTATTCACATGAATGACTAATAAGCCGTTTTTATAGGATGTATGGATGTCGTTTGATGTGAAGTGGAATGGAATGTGAATGGTTCGCTTGAACTTTCCATGTAAGCGTTCTTCATGAAGTAATTCCTCTTTAGGGATAGGATACCGATATGCCAATGCACCTTGTAACAATAAGTCTGTTCCATGTTGTTTTAGCGTTATTTCTTCAGCTGATCTAAGATCTGGTATTTCGATTACGATAACGACTTCGTTGTCTGTTTCATACATATCATAGGCTGGCCCACGCTTGGGAATCATATGATGCATCTCATCCCAAAAATCTTCCCCAAGAACCTGTTCTACGCTTTTTGAAAATTGATCCCAGTTCACTCTGCTTTTATCCCTTTTCATATAACCACCTCTCTTATTTATTTATATGAAGGAATAGCTATATCATGAAATGATTCTATTGTTTATATTCCCCCTTAATGGGTATAGGTATATTATGTTACTCCATAAAAATCCAGTCGTATTAGCCAAGATCCTTTGAGTTTACTCAAACCAACCTTAAAGGCATTACTTTCTGAAAGGAGTATGATTGTGACAAATCCATTATCGAAGAAAGTCACCTTAGTATTCTGGATAGCAATTGCTATGTCTGCAATATCCGTTGTTTGGGGGGTACTATCTCCTGAAAATTTAAAAGGTGTTACCTCATCCATTCGTAGTTTTATAAGTGTTCATTTTGGGTGGTATTACTTATTAATCGTTACCTTATTCGTATTGTTTTGTCTGTTTATCATTGTGAGCCCATACGGTAGCTTGAAGCTAGGGAAGGCAGATGAAAAACCTGAATATAGTATGCCTACATGGTTCGCTATGCTATTTAGTGCAGGTATGGGAATTGGACTAGTTTTCTGGGGGGTAGCTGAGCCTGTTTCTCACTACTCCAATAACGCCCCAACAGCAGAAGCAGGAACACCTGCAGCATTACAGGAATCAGTACAATATGTTTATTTCCATTGGGGATTACATGCATGGGCCATATATGCCTTAGTAGCATTAACATTGGCATATTTTAAGTTTAAGAGAGATGCGCCTGGTTTAATTAGTGCGACCTTGTACCCTTTATTAGGAGACAAGGTTAAAGGACCAATTGGAAAGATAATTGATGTTATAGCCATATTTGCGACGGTTATCGGGGTAGCTACCACATTAGGGTTTGGTGCTGCTCAAATCAATGGTGGATTAACGTTCTTAACTGATTTACCTAACGAGTTTTGGGTACAACTTCTGATTATTGGTATTGTAACTGTATTATTTATGTTCTCTGCTTATACCGGATTAAGTAAAGGGATTAAGTACTTAAGTAATGCAAATATGTTCTTAGCGCTTTTGTTATTTGCATTCATGTTAGTTGTAGGACCTTCATTGAAGATAATGAATGTCTTCACGGATACTATTGGTTCGTATTTTAATGATGTTGCACAAATGAGCTTTCGACTTTCTCCAACGAATGATGAAAATCAAACGTGGATTCAAGACTGGACTATATTTTACTGGGCATGGTGGATAGCGTGGTCTCCGTTCGTAGGAATCTTTATTGCTCGGGTATCAAGAGGGCGTACCATTCGTGAGTTCTTGATGGGCGTACTCATTGTACCACCGCTAGTAAGCTTTTTATGGTTTGCAACATTCGGAATGTCGGCGATTAACTTAGAACAAGCTGGAGCGGACATTGCAGGTCTAGCACCAGAGCAAGCATTATTTGGAACGCTTACTCAATATCCGTTAGGGATTGTAACGTCCATAATAGCCTTGTGTTTAATCGGTACATTCTTTGTAACATCTGCAGACTCAGCGACGTTTGTACTGGGTATGCAAAGTACAAATGGTTCTTTAAATCCACCAAAGACGGTGAAATTCGCTTGGGGAGTTGCACAATCATCCATGGCAGCAATTCTTCTGTACACGGGAGGATTACAAGGATTGCAGAATGCTTTAATTACAGCGGCACTCCCATTCTCGGTCATTATGCTGCTCATGATGTACTCGCTCTATAAGGCTCTTGTGGAGGACAAGGCCATATTAATTGATCAAACGAAAAACTCTTCTAGTACAAAAGATGAGCAAAAATCCAATCAATCGATGTCTTCATAAGAAGATCCCCCTTGGTTCATATAAAACCAAGGGGGCTTTTGTGTTGGTTATTTTTTAGTTGTTGTTGCAAAGAGCTGCTCTTCGCCTTGAGCACGTTTTAATGCTGTAATCGTACCCTGGTGTAATCCCTCATGCCAAATAGTGAAATTCACAATCTCAGCTAGGGTGGTAAACGTGACGTTTTCACCTAATTGAAAGGGTTTATCTCCTTCTTCGTACAAGCGCCCTTGAAAAGTTTGCTTCAATCTTTCTGTTTGCTCAGCTAGATTTTCGCGAAGTTCTTGGAGCGAAGGAGGTGATGCTTCCCACATAGATGGATTAGTATTTGCGTTAAAGAGTTCTACATAATGGGCAGGGAGTGTGGGCTCTTCTCCGATGAAACGGTGTATCAGGTTTTCTTGGGCAGTATAGATATGCCCTAGGTTCCAGCGAATTGTATTTTGAAATCCCTCAGGTTGTACATCAGCCATATCCTCCCTAGTGGCATCAAGGGCTGCTAGTGTTCTCATGCGTACAAATGATAATTGTTGAAACAACATTTCTTCATTTAAGATAGTGTGTCACTCCTTTTATTTATGTTTGCTCACTTGTGTATTCTTCGATAAGACCTGAACGTTTCCCTTCTGTTTCATCAAGAGTAAAGAGCGTATAATTTAGCTCCATACCTAATCCTTAAAATAGATCTCACTTGATTAAGCTAAGGGATATCGATAGAGTAGTAGTTATAATGTCTGAACTATTTGAAAAATTAGGAGGTCATTTTTATGAAAATTGTTAAGTTAGAGGACATCATTGGTACTGAGCAGGAGGTTAAAGGAGACACATGGGAGAGTCGTCGTCTTCTATTAAAAAAAGACCACATGGGATTTTCTATGCATGACACTATAATCAAAGCTGGAACGGAGACCCATATTTGGTACCAGAACCATCTGGAAGCTGTCTATTGTATTGAAGGGGAAGGAGAGGTCGAAACGGTATCTGATGGGAAGGTTTATCCTATCCAAACCGGGACCGTGTATGCTCTCGACCAACATGATGAACATTACTTAAGAGGAAAAACGGACATGAGAATGGTGTGCGTATTCAATCCTCCTATAACAGGTAAAGAGATCCATGATGAAAACGGCGTTTATCCACTTGTTGAGGAGGAATAGTACTTAATTGGAAGCTCGCTCATAAATTTAAATTGTCGCTCATAAATCAAGAATCTGGCTCATAAAATGCAATTCTCGATCATAAATCAAGAATCTCGCTCATAATGCTGTATCTAGGTCAGTCCGTGGGCTGCTAATTAGCACACATATTCCCTACTTTCTAGGTTTGAGCTAGATAGAGGAACAATAGTAACAAAAAAACTGCCTGGGAACATTAATTGTTCTCAGGCAGTTCTGTTTGTTTTTGCATGAAGTTTTTGAGCCAAGTTGATTTTCCTAGGCCTAGCGTTTCATGTGGAACAGTTACTTTAAAGGCGATTTGATTCTTTTCTAAATCAAAGGCTTTGGCTTTTACTTTTAAGCCATATTTAGCTTTTATTTTCGTGAAAGCTACATAAATACTTTCCTCATCTGGGTTTACGATGACCCAATCGGGCATTGGATAATTATCACGTATATAATCTAATACTTTTCTATTAGGTAATTGTAATCGACCTAGTGTAATAGAAGTTTGCTCTAACATAAGATCGCCATTTTGTTGTACCTTTGGTTCAAACTTCATTGTTAATGGTATTTCTTTCTCAAAAGCAATAATCGTTCCCCTCAATTCTACACTATCTTCAAGGGAAACAGAGTATTTTAGTGGTTCCCCTTTTGATAATTCTATTAAATAACTATTAATAATTTCATTAATATTATTAGTAGTGGATTGAAGGGTGAACTCAGCTTGTTTGCCTTGTATAGGGTCATCTTCAGGAATGGTTGTTGTATTCGACGGCACATAGACGAGAAAGACTAACCACGCTATCACACCAACATTAATAATGGCCAACAACCAAAATAGCCATTTCCACTTGTTTACTTTAATTGCATTGAACATACCAAAACTCCACTCTATCGATCATTCTGTTTCCTCCTGATTGCTGTCTTCTTCAGTGGTATTTTCGTCTTCTATCTTTTCAATCTCACTTTTAATAGAATCAAGTACCCGTTTTGCCATTAGTTTATAGCCATTTTCATTTGGATGAAAATTGTCTTCTGAGTAAAGAGGTTGGGTAGGGTTTTCAAACAAATCTTTGATAGGTATGAATTCAACTCCTTCATTTTCCCTTACAACGTCTTTACTAATGCTATTCCAATCTTGAATAATTTGTTCAAGCTCTGGGATGTTGCTGAAATATTGATTGAATGGGTTGTATAATCCAATTAAGTAGATAGACGCTTCATCGTTTTTATTTCGTATGGTTGTGAAAATCTCTTGTAGTTGATTACGATAACTTTTTTGCTCCTGAACAAAAGCCTGGTAGTTTAGGTTAGTGGCATTATTTTTTACAACTTTCATAATATCATTGGCACCGATCGTAATAAGGATAAGGTCAGAATCTTCGATAGAGGAAGCGATTTTATCTTCTTCCAATCGTTTAAGTAATTGATCGGTACGGTTGCCTCGTTTACCAAAGTTCTTGATCGAAATCTCTACGTTATTCTTGTTTTCTTGTAACGTACTCTCCACAATCCCTACGTAGCCTCCATTATTCGTACTATCACCCACCCCTTCGGTTAACGAATCTCCTATGGCGACAATATCTAGATTTTCACGAATAAAAATACCCTTTGCTCCATCTATTACATGAGAGAAGGCTTCTTTGATTCCCTCGGATATATTCTTTTCTTCGGTTTCTGGTTCTTCCTCAGAAGTATCTCTTACTGGCTTTGTTGCTTGTTTTGTATGGATTTTCTCTACTTCTTTATTTTCGGTTGAAGTTGCGTTTTCTTTACCGTATAGATACAGAGCTCCTGTAAAAACGACAACTAAAGAGACTAATATGGTAATGGTTTTTATAAGCTTATGCTTCACCTTCATCACATCCTGTCTAACATTTAGGATAGTACAATCACACTTGTCCCACATTCATTTTTACGAGAGTTGGGGACGGGGTTTGTTATCAATTATTGGAAATGTGGTATAGTGGTTCGTATTTATATTATAAAAGCTGACTGTAATACAGTGAATGAAAAATAAACAAAAACAGCTTATTACTACACATTTATTTCTAAAATTTTAATAAATGACACTCTCGTTTAATGAGTAGCTAATTTATCTAGTCTTAATAAAATAGAAAGCTTATGCTTACAAATAATAGAGGGGATTCCAAAATGTTGTATCTTCCTACATTTGGTTATTTTTATGGGGAAGTATATAATATAAGACGGTTTAAATAAAATACACTGAGGTGACTTAATAAACATGTGTGGCATATTTGCAATGACAGGCCATATCAATAAACAACAAATGAACAACGTATTAGACAGTATGAAACATCGAGGTCCAGACGAAGGGAAAGAGGTACCACTAACACATTTTCACCTCGGGCATCAGCGGTTATCTATTATTGGTTTACATGATGGCATCCAGCCTATTCATAATCAAGATGAGTCAAAATGGATTGTCTGTAACGGAGAAATATATAACTACCCTGAATTAAAACAGGAATTACAAAAAACAGAAACATTTTTAACAGAGTCAGATAGTGAAGTAGCACTTAAAATAGTGGAGAAAGAAGGAGTAGAGGGAATTAAGAAGCTAGATGGTATGTTTGCTTTCTTTATTGCAAATGAAGAAACCAATACATTCATCGCAGCACGTGATACATTAGGGATTAAGCCTCTATATTACGGTAAGGATGAGAACGACCAATATATTTTCGCATCAGAGCTTAAGACGTTATACCAGGTGACGGATGACGTACGAGAGTTTCCTGCAGGTCATTATTTCACTCCTGAAAAAGGGTTTGTATGTTATAGAAAAATAGAGAATCCAACCAATACTACGGAGGAAAAGCCGGAAGAAGCATATACTTCAGCTATCCATGATTCCTTAACAAAGGCTGTTGAGAAGCGTATGTTAGCTGATGTAGAAGTAGGCGTCCTACTAAGTGGAGGATTAGACAGTAGTTTAATTGCAGCAATTGCGGCTAAGTTAAACAAATCGGATCAACCAATCAAATCATTCTGTGTAGGATCAGAAGGTAGTGAAGACCTTTTACGTGCTCGTGAAGTAGCAGAAGCGATTGGGACGGAACACTATGAGTACGTGTACACGCAAGAAGAACTAATTGAAGCTATTCCACATGTCATCTATTCCTTAGAATCATATGAACCGTCGTTAGTCAGAAGTGCATTACCGAACTACTTTGTATCGAAACTAGCTTCTAAGCATGTGAAGGTTATCCTTTCAGGAGAAGGTGCAGATGAGTTGTTTGCAGGATACGATTATCTTAGCAAGTTTGAAACAACAGAATCCTTGAATGAGGAGATCATCCGAATCATTAATACGCTGCATAATATTAATCTTCAACGAGCGGACAGAATGAGTATGGCACACTCACTTGAACTTCGTGTTCCGTTCTTGGATTTAGAGTTAATTGATGAGGCGTTACAAATTCCTGCCCATTTAAAGCTTCATACAGAAGAACAAATGGAGAAGACCATTCTTCGTAAGTCCTTTAACGATATGCTTCCGGAACATGTATTGTGGAGAAAGAAAGAGGAATTCTCAGCAGGGAGCGGTGCTTTAGATATATTGGAAAGCTATGCAAACGAGCATATATCTGATAAAGAATTTAAACAGCTAAATCAAGAAGCAACAGTACCCATCCGAAGCAAACAAGAATGCTTATACTACAAGTACTTTAAAGAAAGTTTCCCTCAATCATCAGCACTAGAGACGATTGGTAAATGGGCAACTGCATAGCTTGCATAAGCGATATGAAGCGCAAAGTCGCATGAGAGTTATTCTCATGCGACTTTTTTAGTGAAAATAATAGTCGGTCGCCATATATCGTTGATTTCGCTCTTAAAATTAAGAAACGTTAAACTTTTGGTACTGAATAGTTGATTCGTTGGGAATTCACTCGCTTTCCGCGGACAATCGGTGAAGCCTCCTCGTTCGGCTTCGCCTCTCTGCGGGGTCTTCCCTCGATCGTATTTCCGCAGGAGTCTCGCAAATTCCCAACGAATCAACGCCATGTTTTGTTGTCCTTATAAACAAAAGCGTGAGCGCCCGTTTAGCGATGTACAAACTGTCCTGTTTATGGTGAAGTTCGAGAACAGGTGGAGGTTCGATTAAGATCGCTGCTTCCTGCAGCAACATCGAACTGACCTACATCCTGTAGGCCCACATCACTTTATCAAAGCTATCCACAAACATAACTAGTTTATAGTACGCTAGTCGACAAGGAAGGTATTTACCTTTTATCTGGATTAAGGGGAAAGTTTCAACGCTATTGATTCATATATTCAAGGTGGTAAAACATGCTGAAACCCCTTTTATATCAAGGGACCTAAAATGAACAAGATTGACTGATGTGTTGCTATCTTAATACTCAATCTAGCACTAAATACGAAGGATCCGTTATACCACATACTATGGGCGGAGGGAAATGGTGAGACTCCTGCGGAAGAAGGGACAATGCGAGACCCCACAGAGAGGCGTAGCCGAACGAGGAGGCTTGCATGTTCCTCCGCGGAAAGCGAACCATTTCACCGTAGCCCCTTCCTCACAAACGTAACGGGTCCAGCCTCACCAGTTATGTTGTGTAAGAACATAAAACTCTTTCATTATTATATCAACAACAAACTTTAACAAACCAAAAATTAAATCTCGCTCATAAATCCCCAGCAAATATTCCACTTCATTAGAGAAAGTGGAATCACCAAACGCATATTTTTTAAATATAATGTTTGCGTTGGCAAAAGAATGGGAACATCTCTACCAAACCCATAAAAAAAAGGAGCGATAAATCATGAACGAATACACAGTTGCACCAAACAAAGATGCTACGGGTTGGTTAGTAAAAGTAGAAGATGTAGCGCCTACTGAGCATTACGTTGATCGTGATTCTGCAGTAGAAAAAGCTGAGGAAATTGCCAAAGAGCATTCTCCGAGTAAAGTTTACATTCTTGATAAATATCATGAAGTAGAAGAAGAACGCTCATTCTAAAAAGCTTCTCACATCCATAATATCATTCATGATAGAGAAAAAGCCTAGCATACTAGTATGCTAGGCTTTAAATATCTAGTGCCGGTGTACAGCAACTCTTTTGTCATTATAGTATTTTACTAAGGAATGATTGGGTTCTTTCATGTTGAGGCATATCGAAAATTTGAGTTGGGGACCCTTCTTCCATAATGATTCCTTCATCCATAAAGAGTACACGGTCTCCTACCTCTTTAGCAAAGCCCATTTCATGTGTTACGACGACCATCGTCATGCCTTCCTTTGCTAGATCCTTCATTACTTGAAGTACATCGCCAACAAGTTCAGGGTCGAGAGCGGAAGTTGGTTCGTCAAACAACATAACTTTAGGGTCCATGGCGAGTGATCTTGCGATAGCCACACGCTGTTTTTGACCTCCTGATAAGCTTTCAGGATATGCGTCCGCTTTATCAGAAAGTCCAACCTTATCAAGAAGTGGACGTGCAGCTTCCTCTGCCTCTTCTTTAGAGAGTCCCTTTACTTTAATCGGGGCTAAGGTGATGTTATCTAATACACTCATATGTGGGAATAAGTTAAAATGTTGGAACACCATCCCAACTTGCGAGCGCACAGCATTAATATCCACCTTAGGGTCAGTTAGTACATCTCCATCGATTTCAATCTCTCCAGAAGTAACTTCCTCTAATAAATTCAAGCAACGTAAAAAAGTACTTTTACCGGAACCAGATGGGCCAATGACACATACCACTTCGCTCTCATTAACATGAGCGTTGATTCCCTTTAACACTTCATTTTTTCCAAAGTATTTATGCAGATCTTTTACTGTAATCATTTAGACATCCAGCTTCCTTTCTAATCGACGTAGGTAAAGTGATGTTGGTATGGTGATCACTAGATAAAGCAAACATACCATGACTAACGTTTGGAATGGAGAATAGGTAATATTATAGTATTGTTTACCCTGGTAAACAATCTCTGGGATCGCAATAACAGATAGTAAGGATGTATCTTTTAAACTAATTACAAATTGGTTCCCTAAAGGAGGAATCATTCGTTTAAAAGCTTGTGGCCAAATAATATACCTCATCGTTTGGCGTTGCGTTAAACCCATCGCCCGGCCAGCTTCGTGCTGTCCTTTTTCAATAGAATAAACTGCTCCACGAACGATTTCTGCTATGTATGCGCCTGCGTTTATAGCAATCGCGGTAATCGATGCCGTCACAGCATCTATATTAAATCCTATGATTCCTTTTGTTAGGCCCGCATAAATAAAAAGTATTTGAGCTAACATCGGTGTACCACGAACGACTTCTACGTAAACAGTAGAAAGGGTACTGATGATTTTACTTTTTGATAGTCTACCTAAACCAAAGATAGCACCAAGTATAAAGCCAATAAATAATCCAGCAAAGGTAATGAAGGCTGTCCAACGTAAACCTTTTAGAAGAAATGGCAAGCTATTGTAATAGTGAGATTCTTGAATGGCTTCAATCATTGTATTATCGCTCCTTGTCTTCATTTACGGGCAAAAAAGCGTAACAAGCACATGCACCTGTTACGCTCTTTGCCCATAGAGGTAATCTAAGAAGTATATGAGTGGTTCTTACTCTGATTTGGAACCAAAGTATTTTTCATAGATTTCGTCATAGGTTCCATTATCTTTAACAGCTTGTAACGCTTTATTTACGTCTTCAACTAACTCAGATTCTTTCGGTAACGCAATTCCATAAGATTGGGCTTCCAGTACGTCACCAACTGTTTTTAACTTACCTTCACCACTTTGGTTGATGTAGTATTTCACATTTGGTAAATCATAAAGTGCTGCATCAAGGCGTCCTGACTTTACGTCCATGTATGCATTAATGATATCTGGGAATGCCTTTACTTCCGCATCAGTATTTTGCTTTAAGTAGCTTTCACTCGTAGATCCCGTTTTAGTACCAACGGTTACACCATCTACGTCGTCTATAGATTTAATATCGTTGTTGTCTTTATTAACCATTAGAACAACACCAGAATCATAGTATGGATCAGAGAAAGCGATTGATTCCTTACGCTCATCCGTAATGGAAATACCAGCAATCGCTAATGGAAAACGACCAGACTGCATTCCTGTAATAAGTCCATCAAATTGCATGGATTTGAACTCAACATTAAAACCAGCCTCATCAGCAATGGCTTTCATTAGTTCAATATCAAACCCTTTCATTTCACCTGTTTCAGGGTCCTTGAACTCAAATGGTTTAAAATTAGCATCCGTTGCCACAGTATAGGTTTCTTTGTCTCCGCCTTCACCGTTGGCTGAATCACCACTAGTGCCACACGCTGCTAGTAATGAAAATGATAATAGTGCAATAACGAGCGTAAATAACTTCTTCATGTAATTGTCCCCTTCCAATTAATGGTTTATCTCTATCATAAATAACATTATCCCATAGTTATCAGAAAATTTTAAATTCGAAACAGAGCCGTATGGCTTGTTCTATTTTCAAAAATTCTGAAAAATATACATTTAACACTATTTTCCTATTAATAGCTCTAGATAGTTTTTATTTTCTGGAAAATATGCATAATTTAGAGAGAGGCTTCTGATTTATGTTAAAAGAAAATCAGATGTTTTGGGGAAATGTATCCTGCGCTTTTAATGAAAATGAATTATAATAATGTCTACATGTTAGCTATTTTGTTTGAAAAGGAGATGTTGTGATGTGTGCGGATTGGACTCCCGAAGTTGTGATATCTTCAAAAGATGCCGTTCAACTGATTGAAAACCAGTTTCCCAATCTTCACCCTGTATCCATTCAACAAATTGGAGAGGGGTTTGATAATACCGTATTTGAAGTGAATCAAAATTATATTTTCCGTTTCCCTAGAAAGCAAATTGCTGAAGATTTATTAAAGATAGAAAAAGGACTCCTACCTAAGCTGTCCACCCAACTACCGATATCTATTCCAACACCAATTATGTTTGGTCAGCCGGATTACGGATATCCATGGCTTTTTCTTGGTTATCCGTTTATTAAAGGAGAGGTTCCAGGCGTTATCGAAGATCATATTCGGGCCGATTCTGTTCCATTGATCGCTGAGTTTTTGAAAAAACTCCATTCCGTATCAAAGGATTGGGCCCAACAATGTGGTGTTCCTGTGGATCCGATTGAACGTTTGAACATTACCAAAAGGAAGCCAAAGCTCTTAGCCAACCTTACCAAAGCTTATGAAATTGGGTTATTAGCTAGGGATGAAAAGATGTCAGCATTTTTGAGAGAACTGGAGAGGGTAGAAGGGGTTGATTTTAACCGGAATACTCTTGTGCACGGTGATTTACATATAAGGAATGTTCTAGTTGATGAAGATGGAATGTTGAGTGGGATTATAGACTGGGGTGACACTCACATTGGACACCCGGCAATTGATTTGGCCTTTGTTTATACGTTCTTCCCAAAACAAGCTCGGGAAAGGTTTTTCAATATGTATGGTGAGGTCCATGAGTATACTCATATTTTGGCAAGGTTTTTTGGTGTGTATGTATCTGTTATTCAATTATTGTATGGGCATGACTTGCAAGACCATTCCCTTGTAGAAGTAGCAGGAGATGCAATTGACCGGGTTATAGAATAAATATAAAGCGCCCTGGAAATTTACAAGTTGCTGGGCGCTCGGGATAGATATATGTGCAATGTGTGTAACAAGCCAACTGATTCAGGATACAGCTGGTTAACAAAATATTATTACATTAGTTTTTTCAAAGGTTGATCAGCCGGACCTTCCAGAACCTCGCCTGTGACCGAGAACCTTGAGCCGTGGCATGGACAGTCCCATGTTTTTTCACCGTTATTCCATTCCACTTCACAGCCTAAATGAGTGCATGTAGTATCTACAACATGTACGTTACCTTCGTCATTCTTATAAGCTCCTGCTCGTTGATTGTCATAGGTGACTATATCGCCTTCATTGTTTTGTAAGTCCTCGATATGTTTTTCTGGAGCTTGTACTTTTCCTTTTACGAATTCCTTCGCTACGTTTAGGTTCTCTTTGAGAAAATGCTTTATGCTAGGGTCTGCCAAGAAACGTGATGGTGTATAGAGCTCTTCATACAATGATTTTTTCCCTTTAATAAGGTTGGAAAGTAGGATGGCTGCCGTTGTTCCGTTTGTCATTCCCCATTTTCGATAACCTGTAGCTACAAAGATATTGTCATGATTAGAAGTTAATCGACCGATATAAGGGATTTTATCTAGTGTTATTAGGTCTTGAGCTCCCCATTGGTACATGGTCTGCTTAATGGTGAAATGCTCATCTGCGAATTGTTGTAAAGCCTCAAAGTGATCAGAAGTATGCCCTCCTTGGCCAGTTTTATGGCTTTCTCCACCAATAAGTAACATAGGCTCACCATCAACAGTAGCTGTTCGAATCGAGCGCTTCGGCTCATCTGCGCTTAGATACATTCCTTCTGTAACGGGTTTCTCGGTTTTTACACCAACAATATAAGAACGCTCAGCGTACATTCGACTAAAGTACAATGCTTTACCATCATAAAAAGGGAAATGGGAACACGAAATGATGGAGGAACACGTGACACGAGAGCCTTCTTTTGTCACGATGGTTGGATGTTCTCCTTCTTCCACATCATTTGCGACAGTATGTTCATAGATTTCAACATCCATTTTCTTTAGCTCATCAATTAGGAATGATAGGTAACGTAAGGGATGGAACTGTGCTTGTTTTTCCATGACAATCCCTGATTTTATAGAAAAATCGATAGGTAATTCATCTACATATCCGCCTGGTATGCCAAGTTCCTTATACGCTTCTACCTCTTTCTCAATATTCTCAACGCCTTTATCTGTATTCGCGTAAATGAAAGCATCCTCTTCTGTGAAATCGCAATCAATTTGTTTCTCTTCTACTAGCTCTTTCATAAATGTAAGAGCTTCCGCATTGGACTTATAATACAGCCTGGCTTTTTCTTTTCCTACATGCTGCAATAATTCATGGTAAATAACATCGTGTTGAGCTGTGATTTTTGCAGTCGTATGTCCGGTTGTCCCTTTTACTAGTTCATCCGCCTCAAGAAGGGCTACTTTAAAGCCCTCTTTCGCTAATAGATAAGCTGTTGTAATGCCTGTAATACCACCGCCAACTATCCCAACATCTACTGATGTATCCTGAGATAAAGACGGGAAGGTAGGAAGGTTTGTGTCTTTAATCCAATAGCTTGTTGGTATGGTGTCATTTTGCTTTTCGTTCATAAAAAAGTTCCTCCTCATATAAGACTTGTTCTCTTTACTTTGTCTTATTATGGGAAGAGTTATACGAATAAAGAACAGACAGGAGATAATGATGAAGTTCTATAACTAGCCATGGGTCCGATTATCATCCTATCCATTTTTAGTATCGGACCCATTCTTTTCTTTAGATTAGCTCGAATTAACGTTTTTACCTTACCAAAGCATATTATAGAGCCTGTCATCCACCAGGTTTGTGTTAATGGGACAGTTTTTAGCATTACGACCGTACTGCCATCCCCACACGTTTGATTTGCATGTTGGTTTGGTTGGGTTGAATTTCGGGGCTTTTCTTGCCTTTGACACGCCACGATCGGGGAGGGTGCTCCATAATACCGATTGATTGGAAACTCTGCTGTCTTTCGATACTGCTTTACAATAAGCACTACTAAACGGACCATTTACGGGGTCAATGTAGAAGCCAGGTTTATAATCAGTACTATATAGTCCATCCACATAGCCCCGTATCCAAGATTCATCTACATCAAAAAACTTCTCAATATTTGCAAACAGTAATCGCCCTTTTGGAAATTTAAGTCGTTGTGCGTGAAATGCGGCGTTCTGAGCTGTAACTTTTCCTTTTCGATAGCCAGTGGCATCCTTGAAATTGTTGTAAATTGGCAATACTTTGGTGCCGCTATTCTGCAAAAATGTAATTTCTTCTGATGTTAATCCTTGAGAAGCGTTTGGTACAGTAGTTAAGTATCTTCCCCAGTATTCAGGTTTCCCAAAGGTCTTTAATACGCAATCATAAAGCTCTTTTGTAACCTTTTGGGTAGAGTCCACTCCCCATACATATCCCATTCTCGTACACCCTTTCCTATATGAATCAACTCGTTACATGTATATTCAAAAATAGGCAAGGTGACAATGTTTCTTTCAAATAATAACGGGAACTTTTAATAGTGTTGTTGGATGGACTTCTTATTAGGGAACAATTTGTGCTCTACATGGACAAACCATTTTGTACGCGAAAGACTGTATAGGAACAAGGCAATCCATATGAATGCGAACGAAATGAAGTGAGTCTCCGTAAACGGCTCATTGTATAGAAAAACGCCAAGTAACAACATGAGTGTAGGAGCCACATATTGCAGAAATCCAACCATGGAAAGAGGGATTCTCCTCGCTCCACTTGCGAAAAACAACAATGGTATTGCTGTTGCGACTCCAGCCCCAACCAATAATAATGTGACGAGAGGGGAGATGGTAAAAGATCCTGTACCAGCTAAGTTGCTCTGAGTTAAATACAGTATCGCGATAGGCGTAATCATGAATGTTTCAATTGTTAAGCCAAACATGGAACTGAGCTGAATTTGTTTTTTTAACAGTCCATATGCTCCAAAACTTAACGCTAACAGCAAGGCAATCCAAGGAACTTGATGAAAATGAATGATTAGATTCAAGACTCCTATCGTTGCTAAAAGAAATGATACAACCTGCCATGGCGTAAGACGTTCTTTCAAAATAATCATCCCAAGCAGGATACTTACTAGAGGATTGATGTAATATCCTAAACTAACTTCTACAACATGATTGGCGTTCACTGCCCATATGTAGGTGAGCCAATTAATACTAATCGTAATAGATGCAAGCGTTATTCCGATTAACCTCTTTTTTTGTCCAATGAGTTGGATCGCTTCCTGAAAAAGAGCTCTCCCGTTTTTCGTAATGAACACAATAGCCATCATAAAAAGAAATGACCATACAATACGGTGAGCTAGTATCTCACCAGCAGGAACCTTCTGTACTTGCTTCCAATACAAAGGTAAGACTCCCCATAAGGTATAAGCACAAAGGGTATAGAAAATACCAACTTTTTGTTCATTTTCAGACATACGATCCCTCATTTCATCTTCAGATTCACACCATATAAGTATAAGGCATGGAAGATGGTTACAGAAAGATGAATCCTTCGAAATAATACTAGTTTTCAATTTTTAATGGATTGTATATCAAAAAATAGAATAAATATTATGAAAATGAGTGCTTGTATATACAAAATTAAATGTATGCGATATCATGTATATACAAGGTAATAGGAAAACGCTTTATTTTTTCTGTGAAAATACTCAGGTGCTTTGTTCAACTAGCTGTTGGTACTTGGGTTAGACAACTTTTTTTAAGTGAAGAAAGTATTGTTTCTGGCGCTTACATGTCTAGCTTCAGCGCCCAGCGACTAGCAAACTTCCTGCTCCTCCTTACGATAAGTCAACATCGAATCGCTTAAGCTCTTCGTGTTGCTTTATCTCATACGGATTCAGGGTAAGTTCGATTAAAATCGCTACATCACGTAGCAACATCGAACCAACCCACGTCGTGTGGGCCGCAGTTTGTACGTCGCTAAGCGGGCGCTTGCGCTTTTCTTATGAGACAAAATTTTATGCAGGGAGAGGGGTACATCATGGATTTGAAAAAAGATGCTAAACAAATTCTTGAGGCCATCGGTGGTCAAGAGAATATTGCGGCTGCAACTCACTGTGTAACGCGACTTCGGTTATCTTTACATGATGAGAGTAAAGTCGATCAAGACAAACTAGAAAGCATAGAGTCAGTTAAAGGTTCTTTCTCAACAAATGGACAATTTCAAATTGTGATTGGACAAGGAACTGTTGAGAAGATGTATAAAGAGTTAAATGAACTTGGAGTTGGAGAAGCTACGAAAGATGATGTAAAAGCAGCTTCTTCCGAGAAAATGAATCCACTGCAGCGTGCCATTAAAACATTGGCAGATATCTTTATTCCGATTTTACCTGCCATCGTTACAGCTGGTTTGCTTATGGGTATCTACAATATCTTATCTGGGACGGGCATTTTCTTTGATGAGAAGTCCCTGATTGATGTGTACCCACAATGGAGTGACCTGGCGAATATTATAAATCTAATAGCCAATACAGCCTTCGTGTTTTTACCCGGGTTGATAGGTTGGTCTGCGGTTAAGAAATTCGGTGGTAATCCACTACTCGGTATCGTACTTGGTTTAATGCTTGTTCACCCAGATTTATTAAACGCATGGTCATATGGTGAAGCGGTAAAAGAAGGTTCTGTTCCAAAATGGAATTTATTTGGATTAGAAGTGGAGAAGATTGGTTATCAAGGTCAGGTATTACCTGTACTCTTTGCTTCGTATATACTAGCTAAAATTGATGTGTTTTTACGTCAACGTATTCCGGACTCTATTCAGTTACTTATCGTTGGACCAGTTGCTCTACTAGTGACAGGCTTCATTACGTTTATTGCAATCGGACCACTTATGTTTGGACTAGGTAACTTGATTACAGATGGACTTGTTTCAATCTTCGATAACTTTGCTGCACTTGGTGGTTTAATTTACGGTGCACTATATCCAGTAATGGTTATTACAGGTATGCACCACACATTCTTAGCTGTCGATATTCAGCTGATTGGTAACACAGGTACAACGTTCTTATGGCCAATTCTAGCACTATCCAACATTTCTCAAGGATCTGCTGCACTTGGTATGATGATGGCCACGAGAGATGAGAAATTGAAAGGACTAGCAGGTTCATCTGGCTTGTCAGCTTGGTTAGGTATCACAGAGCCTGCCTTATTCGGGGTAAACTTACGTTATAAGTTCCCATTCATTGCAGCGCTAGTATCTTCAGCTGTTGCAGCTCTAATCATTACGGTGCAAAACGTACAAGCCTCTTCTATCGGTGTAGGTGGCGTACCAGGAATATTCTCTATCCTTCCTGAGGATTGGTTATTCTTCTTAATTGGAATGGCGATTGTTATTGTACTACCATTCGTAGCCACTTACTTCATTGCTAAAGGTCGTAAAGTATAGAAAATATATGTAGGAAACATTTACGAGTGGAATAGCAACCTTGCTTTATTGGTTGCTATTTGCTCGTTCTAAAAATCTTCAAAGGACGGTGCAGACATGACACAACCATGGTGGAAAAATTCTGTTGTTTATCAAATCTATCCTAAAAGCTTCAATGACACGACTGGAAATGGGACAGGAGACATTCAAGGTATTATTGAAAAGCTTGATTATCTCGATCAATTGGGAGTAGACGTTATTTGGCTAACTCCTATTTATAAATCCCCTCAACGTGACAATGGATATGACATTAGCGATTACTTTGATATTCATGAAGAGTATGGCACGATGGAGGATTTTGACCGTCTTCTAGAAGAAGCTCATAAACGAAACATCCGTATCATTATGGATATTGTGGTTAATCATACTTCTACAGAGCACGAATGGTTCCAGCAGTCCATACAATCCAAAGACAATCCATATCGTGACTATTATATTTGGAAGGATCCAGTTGATGGTGCGGAACCAACGAACTGGCAGTCTAAATTTGGAGGCAATGCATGGGCTTACGATGAAGGTACAGGCCAATACTACCTTCATCTATTCGACGTGACTCAGGCTGACCTGAATTGGGAGAATGAAGCGGTTCGTAAAAGCGTCTACGATATGATGCATTTTTGGCTACAAAAAGGTGTTGATGGTTTCCGCTTGGATGTTATTAATCTGATTTCCAAGAATCAGGCGTTCCCTAATGACTACGAAGGCGATGGTCGTAAGTATTACACAGACGGCCCTCGTGTGCATGAGTTCATGCATGAAATGAATCAGGAAGTCTTCTCTAAATACGAAATGATGACAGTAGGGGAGATGTCTTCTACAACAATCGATAACTGTGTAAAATACACAAACCCTGAACGCGAAGAGCTAGATATGACGTTTAGCTTCCACCATCTAAAAGTCGATTACCCTAACGGAGAAAAATGGACAGTTGCCGATTTTGATTTTCAACAGCTGAAGCAGATTCTATCTGAATGGCAAGTTGGGATGCAGCAAGGCGGCGGCTGGAATGCTTTATTCTGGTGTAACCACGATCAACCACGCGTTGTATCACGCTTTGGTAATGATGAAGAGTATCACAAAGAGTCAGCTAAAATGCTTGCGACAACGATTCATCTGATGCGAGGCACTCCTTATATTTATCAAGGGGAAGAGTTTGGTATGACCAATCCAAAATTTGATTCCATCGAGCACTATCGTGATGTCGAAGCTCTTAATACGTATAAGATTCTTCAAGAACAAGGAAAAGATGAAGAGGAAATCCTAGCCATTTTAGGTCAAAAATCAAGAGACAACTCACGTACACCAATGCAATGGACAGATGGAAGACAGGCAGGGTTTACAGAAAATATCCCATGGATTCCTGTTGCGTCTAACTACGAACAAGTGAATGCTGAGGCTGCATTAGAAGATGAAACTTCCATCTTTTATCATTACCAACGCCTTATTCAACTTCGCAAACAGTATGATATCATGACATATGGAGAGTACGAACTCATTCTCGAAGATGATGATGAAATCTTTGCTTATGTTCGTCATGGTGAGGGCGAAAAGCTACTTGTCGTGAACAACTTTTATGCGAATGAAACAACCTTTACGTTACCAGAAGGTATTGATGTAGAAGGGTACACTGGAAGCGTTCTATTGACCAATTATCAAGATACGCAAGGAGACATTCATCACATCACTCTTCGTCCGTATGAGTCTGTTGTCTTTCATTTAACTAAGTAAACTAAAAGAGTGATGGTGTCATGCAACAAAACAAATTTATGTCCATTTATCAGGACATTGTCGAGAAAATAAAAAAAGAGGTCTACAAAGTAGGAGAGAAGCTTCCCTCAGAGAATGAACTCTCTCAAACGTATGAAACGTCACGAGAAACGATTCGTAAGGCGTTGAATCGGTTATCTCAGCATGGATATATCCAAAAGGTACGTGGAAAAGGCTCTATTGTACTCGATATTAAAAAGTTTGATTTCCCTGTCTCAGGACTCGTTAGCTTTAAGGAACTTGCCGATGATATGGGAGAACCACCCGTTACCGAGGTACATGAGCTCTCCTTATCATCTCCTGAAGAGCACATTCGTTCCGCAATGGAACTAGGTGATGAGGATCTAATCTGGCATGTGACACGCTCTCGTTCCTTTCAAGGGGAGAAAATCATCTTAGATAAAGATTATATTCTCTATAATCAAGTACCAAAGCTGACGAAGAGCATTTGCGAAGAATCCATTTATGCTTATTTGGAACAAGAGTTAGAGCTCAAGATAAGCTTTGCTAAGAAAGAGATTACAGTAGAAGAGCCTACCAACGAAGACGAGCGCTACCTTGACTTAAAAGACTATCCCAATGTGGTCGTTATCAAAAACTTTGTGTACCTCGACGATACTACCCTTTTCCAATACACAGAATCCCGCCACCGCCCAGACAAATTCCGGTTCGTGGATTTTGCAAGAAGGTAGATAAACACCCCTCTGGCCAACATGGTCAGAGGGGCTTTTTACGGTGCCGCCTTTTATGGTGCCAGACCCCCGTTACGTTAATGCGTTAAAGGTATTGCGCAGAAAAAGCCTTTCTTATCCTTTTTCAATATGCGGTGCCAGACCCCCACTGCGTTAACATGATAAAGGAATTTATGCGTAAAGGTGTTTCTTTTCAATAAACCATAGTAAAATCATGATAAACAAACTGTAGAGAAGGAGGGGGATAAAGTGAGTATTGCGTTGCTACTTTCATTTCTAGGTGCTGCAGTTG
This sequence comes from Pontibacillus yanchengensis Y32, assembly GCF_000770635.1. Lineage (GTDB taxonomy): Bacteria > Bacillota > Bacilli > Bacillales > BH030062 > Pontibacillus > Pontibacillus yanchengensis. The sequence continues at coordinate 9,371 of NZ_AVBF01000005.1, read as the reverse complement.
TGCTTACTATAATGCCAGGACCAGATAATTTATTTGTGCTTGCTCAAAGTATTTCACAAAATAAAAAAGCAGGTATCATGACGACACTTGGGTTGTGTACTGGGATATTTGTACATACTACAGCAGCTGCAGCTGGAATATCAGCCATCATCTATCAGTCGAGTTTCGCGTTCATGATAGTAAAATACGCTGGAGCCATATATTTAATATACTTAGCCTGGGGTGCTTTTCGGGAAGGCAAAACCTCCTTTGAAATAGGTTCACAGCCTAAACTAAGCTATAGCAAGCTCTATAAGCGCGGTATATTTATGAATGTTCTGAACCCTAAGGTATCCCTATTTTTTCTAGCTTTATTCCCACAATTTATCGATTCTACTAGCAATGCCTGGGCGGTTCCTATTCAAATGGTTTTGATGGGAATTGTGTTTTTACTACAAGCATTTGTCATCTTTACGACAATAAGTTTTTTTGCTGAAAAAGTTCGCATATGGCTGGAGCGATATCCAGCTATAGAAAAACGGATCAATCTGATTAAGGGTGCTATCTTGAGCGTGATTGGTGTGAAGCTCGCTCTTTAACGGTGCCAGACCCCCACTGCGTTAGTGTGATAAAATATCATGGAATTACTGTATTGAGCTATCTTTTGCTAGCAAAATGTTGAGGTACGTTATTTCATAAATTAATATTACTGCAGTTTAGAACCATAAGATTGGCAAATTATACTTTCGCCTCTTTTCATTTTTTTTCGTAAAATCATGAAGAAATGAAAGGAGGTATTATTTTGTCTAGACCTATACGTGTATGGTATCGGGGCGCACAATTACACATAACTGCTCGAGGAAATAGAAAAGGTCATTTGTTTTATGGTAATGAAGATTATGAAACTTATCTACATCTATTGAAGAAGTGTCAGGAAGAGTCTCCATTTACTATCCTCTCCTACTGCCTCATGCCAAACCATATTCACCTTTTAGTAGAATTGCAAAATCACTCACCTGGAGAGATCATGAAATTTATTCAATTTCGTTATGCAAAGTATTTCAATAAGAAATATGATTTCTCAGGCCATGTTTTTCAAGGAAGATACCATTCGAAATTGATTGAATCTACTCACTACTTGAAAAAGGTAAGTAAATACATCCATCTTAATCCAGTAAAAGCCGGTCTCTCTTACTCACCTGATACTTATCGATGGAGTAGTTATCCCTTGTATGTTGATATGAATTCGAATCATGGTTTCATAGAAATACAGACAATCCTCGACTTATTTCAAGAACCCCAAATTTCAAACTATAAAGAGTATATTCTGAGCTTTGATGAAGGAGAAGTGTAATAGACAGGAGGAATTTCAAGCCATACTTTAATGCATTAACGTGGTGGGGGTCTGGCACCTTTTAGAAGAAAACGCTTTCATTTATAGCTATCATCCCATATGATAGTAATAAAGGGTTCTTCTAAGTAAGAGGGGGATATAGGATGAAGAAAGAGCATGGTTTTGAAACAAAGGTGATCCATGGGGGTTATGATTCAAAGGATTTCTTAGGAAGTTTGACAACACCCCTATTCCAAACATCTACCTTTACGTTTGATAGTGCTGAACAGGGAGAAATGCGTTTTGCAGGGAAGGAAGATGGATACATTTACTCCCGTCTAGGTAATCCAACAGTAAAAGCGTTGGAAGATCGTATCGCTCAGCTTGAGGAAGGGGAGGCCGGCCTTGCCTTTGGTTCTGGTATGGCGGCTGTATCGGCTGTGTTAATTGCCTTAACAAAAGCAAATGATCATATCCTTTGTTCGCGTGGAGTGTATGGTTGTACGTTTGGCTTATTAACGATGATGGAAGAAAAATATAATATCCAAACAGATTTTAGTGACATGAAGACCGCTGAACAAATTCGTTCGCTTATTAAACCAGAGACGTCCTGTATTTATATTGAAACACCAATTAATCCGACCATGGATTTAATCGATTTAGAGCTCGTTTCCACTGTGGCCAAGGAGCACAACATTCCTGTGGTCGTCGACAATACGTTCTGTTCGCCGTATTTACAAAAGCCTTTAACAAAAGGCTGTGACGTCGTGTTGCATAGCGCTACGAAGTATATCGGGGGTCATGGAGATGTGGTGGCTGGTTTGCTGGTTGGAAAGCAGGAATTCATTCAAGAGGTGGCGATGACGACGCAAAAAGATATAGGAGGAATTATTTCTCCTTTTGATGCCTGGTTATTGCTACGAGGGTTAAAAACACTTCCTGTCCGCCTAGATCGTCATTGTCAGAATGCAGAAAAAATCGTTGCCTATTTGAAAGATCACCCTGTTGTAGAAAAGGTTTATTTCCCGGGTGATGCTACAAATCCAGACTATGACATTATGAAAAAACAAATGAAGCAAGGCGGGGGTCTGATTTCCTTTGAAATAAAGGGAGAGAAGGAAGATGCACAATATATCCTCAATCAGCTGCGTTTTATTAAAACTGCTGTAAGCTTAGGCGATGCAGAAACCTTAATCCAGCACCCAGCCACCATGACGCACTCGGTCGTACCGGAAGAAACGAGAAGACGTATGGGCATTACCGACCAGCTGGTCCGTCTATCAGTGGGACTCGAAGCATGGGAGGATATTTGGGAGGACTTGAAGCAAGCTCTAGATCAAGTTGCATCTGCTAGATTACACAAATAAATAGATACGTTAGCCTTCCTTTTGTAGGAAGGCTTTTTTGCTGATAAAAGATAATAGTACTTAGTGTTATGTTCTTGTGCCACAACTCTCGTAAGTTCGCTCGATTATCCTATTGAACCAAAGCCCATTAATATCGTACTATTGGTATTTGTAACCATTCAGCACCATGGATAAGGTTCAACATGAGAAGGAGGATGCATATGGTTGCTACAAGTCATCAGGTGATGGGCTTTACGTGGGGGATGGGGGCTATTACGATATACAATAGTGTAGGCTACATACCGGAGCAGTTGTTTGCTACGATTTTATTTTTTGTAGCAGTCATTATTGGATCGCTCATACCGGATATCGATACACCAAAGTCCAAGCTAGGTGGGCCATTCGAGCGCTGGGGATTTATGTTTGTTATATGCCTCGTTGGAGTGGAGATATTGACGCCAGGGTTTTCGAGGTCTGCTCAGTTTTTATTGATGATTTTATCGCCGTTATTGTTTGTGTATTCTGGGCATCGTAAATTCACCCATTCCATTGCCTTTCTTGCATTAATGGGGGCGTACAGTTTCCTACTTCATACATATATCGCCATCCCTTTGTTTTATTTAATTGGTTTCTTAACAGGTATCGTTTCCCATTTATTTGGAGATTTTCTCACCAAAAGAGGGATTCCACTGTTTTATCCGATAAGTAGAAAGCACGTGAAGTTCTTTTATACATTTCGCACTGGCTCACCGATAGAAGTGAGCATTACAGCTGCGCTAGTAGTTTTAAACATTATTATCCTATCGAAAAATGTACTCGGATAACGTAAAACAAGGCCTCCCCAATTGCGGAGGCCTTGTTTTTTGGATAATCAAATCTTTTAAACGGAAAACACGTAATCGCGATGTGGTGAACAATCACGATGAACTTTTCTAAGCTCTTTCCAACATCCGATCCAAAGCTTTCTTTGCGTCTCGAGCAATGTTCGCATCTACCTCAATAACATTATGTGGTTCATCATTTTCGATGGACTCTAAGCACCAGGCAAGGTGGGGGAGATCTATGCGGTTCATGGTTAAGCACGGACACATATTCGGATTAAGAGAAATGATGTGTTTATCAGGATGCTCCTGTATAATTCGGTTCACTAGGTTCATCTCTGTACCAATGGCCCATGATGATCCAGATGGTGCATTTTCAATGGTATTGATGATGTGGTTGGTTGAGCCTGCATCATCAGATAATGCCACAACTTCTCTGCGGCATTCTGGGTGGACAATGATGTTCATATCCGGAGATTCTTCTCGTAATTGATGAACATTTTGTACGGTGAAATTCTCATGCACAGAACAATGTCCTTTCCATAAAATTACCTTGATATCTTCTATACTTCCTTCATAAATAAGCTCATTTATAATCGGATCCCAAACGGCCATTTGTTCTAATGGAATACCCAGGTTGTAGGCTGTGTTTCGTCCAAGGTGCTGATCTGGTAAAAATAAAATGCGTTCTTTTTGTGTGAATGCCCAGCTTACCATCCGTTCTGCATTGGAGGAGGTCACGGTTGCACCATTGTTCTTCCCTACAAAAGCTTTGATAGCAGCTGTAGAGTTCACGTAGGTGAGCGGCATGATCGTATCATCAAATAGCTCCATGAGCTTTTGCCAAGCTTGTTCCGTTTGATCAATGTTGGCCATATCGGCCATGGAACAGCCTGCTCGCATGTCAGGTAAGTACACTTTCTGTTCAGGTTTCGTTAAAATGTCTGCCGTTTCAGCCATGAAGTGAACCCCACAAAATACAATCGCCTCGGCTTGGTGATTATCTGCAGACAATTGAGCCAACTTCAATGAGTCGCCACGATCGTCTGCAAATTGAATGACTTCATCTTTTTGATAGTGATGTCCTGGCAAATAAAGACGGGAACCCATTCGTTCTTTCACACCACGTACGCGTTGCTCTAAATCCTCTGTACTAGCTTGCTTATACTGTTCCGGAAGCATCGGAGTTTTCTGTTCAACTGCTTCAAAAATATTCACTATAGTACCTCCTTATTGCATTTCAACTCTTACACTAATATCAAGGGCCGTTGCCGAATGGGTTAAACACCCAAGCGATATATAATTAACGCCAGTGTGGCGGTACGTATGCAAGTTTGCTAGATTAATCCCACCAGAGGCTTCAGTGGTGATGGAAACAGGAACGAGCTTATCAAATTGTTCTATTTCCTCTGGTGTTCGGTTATCGAACATGATGCAATCTACACCAGCTTCGACTGCTTCTCTTACCTGTTCCTCTGTCTCCGTCTCGACTTCAACTTTAATCATATGTCCCAACTGTTCTCGTAAACTAGTCACCGCTTTCGTAATGGACCCTGCAAAGGCAATATGATTATCCTTGATCATCACCGCGTCATATAATCCATTTCGGTGGTTAAAGCCCCCACCCATTCGAACTGCATATTTTTCAAGCATTCGAAGTCCAGGTGTGGTTTTTCTAGTATCACAAATTCTAGTATAAGGACTATCTAATAGAAGCACTGCTTGTTTCGTAATGGTAGCTACGCCGCTCATTCTTTGTATGAGGTTTAAGATGACACGTTCACCAGTTAACAATGTGGACATGGGACCTTCCACTGTCGCGATTATCTGGCCTTCTTCTACTTGGTCTCCGTCTTGTATAAAGAATTGGATTTCGATATGTTTCGATAGAAGCTCATAACCTATTTCAATAACATCTGTTCCACAAAAAATACCAGTTTCTTTAGCGATAAAATGTACTTTTCCTTTTGTGGTTGAATCAAATAAAAGGCTACTTGTTTGATCGCCTTCCCCTATATCCTCAAGGTAAAATTGTTCAATTAATTGCCGTAGCTTGATTTTGTTCATGTATGTCACCCTTTGTATAGTGTTTCTGATGGAGGATATGCTTCGCCTCCCACTCTTTCTTTTCCAATGGAAAATCACTTCTGAAATGTCCTCCGCGGCTCTCTTCCCGTGTTAAGGAAGAGGATGTAATCAGCCAAGATGTGATAAGCATAAAAATGGTCGTGATTTGGTCTTTCGTAAGGGCGTTATAGTTTGCTTGTAATAAATGCTTCAGGGAATAAGATTCAAGCCAGTTGAGCTGTTCCTTTAAAGAGTCTTTCTCTCTGACAATGCCTGTGTGTCTCATCATCTTTCTTTGGATATGTGTAAAGGTTGGAAGAGGTAAAGAAGGATGTATGCTAGGTTGATTGTGTAATAAGTGGCTCGAGATAGCTTGATAGGTTCTAATTGGCTGTTGATTAACGTAATTAGCTAAACGCTTCCCATAGACAAGTCCTTCAAGTAATGAATTGCTTGCCAGCCTGTTTGCCCCATGAATTCCCGTACATGCGGTTTCTCCAATGGCGTATAGTCCATTAATAGACGTTCTGCCTATTTCATCTGTTTGGATTCCACCCATTAAAAAGTGACATCCAGGTGCTACAGGAATAAACCCATGGCTTATCGATACGCCATGTGACTCACATAGGCTCGTAATACTAGGGAATCGTTTTTGGAAATTTGCGATGGAGCGGATGTCTAGATAAACCGTATGACCTTGCTGGATAGATTCGTAAATCCTTTGAGAAACGACATGACGTGGTCCGAGATCTTCTAGGGGATGGACGCCTTTCATGATAGGTTCACCATGTTCATTGACTAATTTGGCACCCTCGCCCCGTACAGCTTCTGAAACTAATCCTTTTGTTTCTCCATCTAAATAAAGGAGAGTAGGATGAAACTGTACAAATTCCATATCCATCACTGTTGCTCCAGCTTTATAAGCAAGCGCAATGCCGTCTCCAGTTACAGTTGATGCATTTGAAGTTAATGAATACACCTGCCCACAACCGCCAGTGGAGAGTACGATGTGACTAGCAACAAAGGTTTGAATGTCACCTGCACGATCTTTTCCTTTTACGCCATAGCATGCATTGGAAGGGGAATCGACCAGTAACTCATAAACAAAAAAATCTTCTATCACGGTAATGTTGTTTCCGATTTGTTGTGTTAAGCATTCAACAATTCGCTTTCCTGTCTGATCACCACCACCATGAACAATACGATGTTGGCGGTGTGAGCCCTCCATACCTAGCGAAGGGGTACCATCTTCTGTAAGATCGAATTCACACCCTTGTTGTAAAAGATCATCAATCATTTCCGGGGCTTCTTCGGTTAATAATTGAACTGCTTGATGGTTGTTGCTATATCTTCCTGCTTCTAATGTATCTAAATAATGTTGGTAGGGATCATCATCCAAGCCAATAGCTGCAGCAATGCCGCCTTGTGCCAAAGAAGAGTTCCCATGTTGAAGGCTAGACTTTGTGAGAACAATCACATTCAAATGCTTAGAAAGCTTACTCGCAAGCTGGAGTGATGCAATCCCACTACCAATTATGACAACGTCTGTTTTTTGCATTTTGTAACCTCCTGAGTTAACAGGTGTCTTGACACTTATATTTACATACAATTAAACTAATGACAAGTATTTTGTGCGAAAAATTGTAAGGAAGAGGCGATTACATGATGTATTTTGATTATGCAGCTACATGTCCAATCGATGAAGAGGCGCTCCAAGCATACAACAAAGCAGCGACTTCCTATTTTGGAAATACACAAAGTTTACATGACACAGGTAGTCAGGCTGAGACGCTACTCGAGGAGTGCCGAAATACGTTCGGTAATTTATTAGGGGTAGAATCGAAAGGGATTTATTTTACCTCTGGTGGAACGGAGAGTAATTTTTTAGGCATACATGCGTTAATCAGCTCAAATCAAAACCGAAAGCACATTATTATTTCCGGTGCCGAACATGCTTCTATTGAACATTGTTCCCAAAAACTTGAAAGGGAAGGCTATCAAATAAGTCGAATCCCCTTTACAGATGAGGGAATAATAGACATAGAAGAGCTAGCTAATAAGCTTTCGGAAGATACGGCATGTGTAGCTATTCAGCATGTAAACCCAGAGCTAGGAACAATCCAGCCTATTGAAAAAATCGCTACTCTTTGCAGTGAATTTGGAGTGTTGCTCCATGTGGATGGCGTTCAATCATTTGGAAAGGTAGATGTGACGGGGATTGTCCCTCAAATCGATAGCTATGCCATTTCCAGTCATAAGGTATATGGACCTAAGGGCGTTGGGGCTCTTTACATCCGACCGAGCTTAACGTTTCACCCGTTCCTACCAAATGGGAGTCATGAAAAAGGTGTAAGAGCCGGTACTGTAAATACACCTGCAGTTGTTGGCTTTACAGTTGCATCTCAAAAAATAGTAAAGAACTTATCTGCACATACCAATCATTTTAAAGAGTTGCATGATACGTTTGTCGAAACAATGAATACGGTAGATTCATATGTTGACTGGATTATCCCGAACAAGTCAAAACGCATCTATGCAATCGTTGGTTTATGTGTATCGCAAATAGAAGGACAGTGGATGATGCTTGAAGGTAATCGACGAGGGTTTGCATTCTCCACAGGAAGTGCATGTCAGGTAGGAAACCAGGCTCCTTCCCCAACTTTGATGGCTATGAATAAAAGCAAAGAAACAGCCAAGACGTTTATTCGTATCTCATTTGGTAGAGATCATACGAAAGAGGAAGTCAAACAATTAGCGAATACCCTTATACAAACTATCGAAGAGCGCCATCAAATTGTGCTACAATAACTTAGTACAAAGACTTAAAGGGAGCGTTAGATATGAGCCATCAGAAGAAAGTGCTGGGTGAAGAGCGACGTGCCATGCTTTTGGAGATTCTCCGATCTAGCTCTGAACCGATAACAGGGAGCGAATTAGCGAAACAAGCCAATGTTAGTCGGCAGGTTATTGTCGGAGATATCTCTTTATTAAAAGCCAAACAAGAACCTATCATTGCTACGAGTCAGGGGTATATGTACTTGAATGACTCCAACAATGTTAATCAAGTTGAACGCACCATCGTAAGCTACCACACAGCAGACCAAACAGAAGCAGAACTAAACCTACTAGTCGATCATGGGGTAATTATAAAAGATGTCTCCGTTGAACACCCAGTATATGGGGATTTAACAGCTTCCTTGCATATCTCAAATCGAAAAGAAGTTAAGCAATTTATCAAACAAATCCAATCCAACCAAGCAACGTACTTATTGGAACTAACAGGCGGTATCCATATGCATACGATTGTTGCTACCAATGAGCAGATGCTTGATGAAGCCGTAGAGGCATTGGATCAACAAGGATATATTGTTCGCTCTTAAATGTGCAACTCTCATGTCTTCAGGGCATGGGAGTTGTTTTTACATAGTTTAAATTATAGGCTATGTTAAAGTTTGGTGTTGATTTTGGAATCAACTAATCTAAATAGTTTTATTCCAGATAAGAAGCATAATCTGGAATAAGGAGTTTTGGTGCTGAGTGGTTGATTCGGTGGGAATTCACTCGCTTTCCGCGGACAATCGGTGAAGCCTCCTCGTTCGGCTTTGCCTCTCTGCGGGGTCTTCACTCGATCGTTTTTCCGCAGGAGTCTCGCAAATTCCCACCGAATCAACGCCATGTTTTGGAGTTCTTATCAAGGAAGGTTTGCTCCAATACTTGGATTAAGGGGAAAAGTTTCAACACTTTTGATTCATATATTCAAGGTGGTAAAACACGTATAAATCCCTTTGATATCAAGGGGGCTAAGACGATAATTAGATTGACTAA
>NZ_AVBF01000051.1 GCF_000770635.1 Pontibacillus yanchengensis Y32 | reverse complement strand
AGTAACGGATTCAGCTTCACCAGTTATTCAAGATTATGGTGCTTATATGGAAGAACATAGAACTACTTTATCAACAACAAACTTTAACATAGCCTTTATTATATAGCGTACTAATTAGAGGGATTATGTAAGATTCAACAACCATATAAGCGATATCCATCTCCGGCGAAAAAAATTCCTGCACTTCTTTTCGCTTTTTTTATCCTGAATTTGTCTATAGAATAGTTGTCCAACAATTGACGAAAACTACATACTGCAAAATTAAAATCGTTCCTGACGGTAGAAATGAGGTGGAAAAGATGGCTCAACCTACACATGATGTAGTTATCGTAGGCGGCGGGCCTGCTGGGATGAGTGCTGCGCTTGTATTAGGGCGATCACGTCGGAAGGTTTTGCTCATTGATGCTGGAACGCCTCGTAATGCTGTTACGCTTCATTCCCATGGCTTTTTAACTCGTGATGGTATAACACCTAAAGAATTTAGAGATATTTCCATACAACAACTAACGAAGTATGAGTCCGTTTCCATTGAACAAGATAGTGTGATTCGAATAGATACTGAAGAGAATCTCTATACCATACATACGCAATCAGGTTTGAGTTATATAGGTAAGAAAGTGATCATAGCAACTGGCATGAAGGATCATCTACCTTCTATTCCAGGTTTACAAGAAGTGTACGGAAAATCTGTATTTCCTTGTCCATATTGCGATGGGTGGGAACATCGAGACGAGCCGTTAGCGGTATTCGGTCAAGGAGAGAAGGTGGTTGATTTTACAAAGCTTATTGCAAATTGGAGCCGGGATCTTCTTGTGTTTACAAATGGGCCTATGAATTTGAGTGTCTCGGATTTAAAAGAGCTGAACACTCATAACATTGGCGTGATAGATGGTCATATTAAAGGGATTTTATCTACTAACGGTGTCCTAGAGAGCGTCATCTTGGAGGATGGAGAAGTATTTAAACGTTCTGCTGGGTTCATTATGAACGTAGATGCAACACAAAGTTCAACCATTCCGGAGATGTTGGGAGTCCCGTACAATCATCATGGAGGGTATGAAACAGATCCTCATGGCTTAACGTGTGTGCCAGGGTTATATGTGATAGGAGATGCCACACACGCATTCTCTGGCTTAGCAGGAGCGGCTGGTGAGGGGTATGAAGTAGGTGTTTCCATTAATCATAAACTTGTGAAAGAAGAATGGAATATGCCTGGGTAGTAGAACAAGGTAAAAGGAATTTTTGTCCATTCATGTTATCCTCGGAAGTACAACATTATTATTTGGGGGATGGAAACATGGAAATTATTCGTAATAGCAGAGGACATTATGATTTAGATGAATTTCTTAAGAAGCCACTTTTTGCCCACTTGTCTACAGTAGAAAATGATATGCCTAAAGATTCTCCGGTATGGTTCCATTGGGAGGAACAATGCATATGGATTATTGGTACACCTTCTGATAGCTTCCCGAGAAAAATTAAAAATCATTCTGCTTGCGCTGTTGGAATCGTTGATTTTGATGTGAAAAGTGGTAAAGTCTTGCATGTTGGACTCAGAGGTCATGGGACAGTTGAACCGTTTGATTCAGAACTTGCAAAAAGGTTATTGCGAAAATATTTAGGGACGAACGAAGAGGAATGGGATGAGCGGTTTAAGCATCTCGGGGACAGTAATGTACTCATCAAAGTCGTACCAGAAACGGTCGTTGTACGAGATCAATCCTTTGAACCAAGTCTCGATTCATAACCACTACATTGAGATGCCATATATAGTCTTGTAGAATAAGTGATACAACAAAAGACTTAAATAGAAAAGGTGTAAGACATATGACATATATCGTAATAGGGGCTGGGATATTAGGGGCCTCAACAGCCTATCACTTGGCAAAACAGGGGGCGAACGTAACGCTGGTTGATCGAAATGATCCTGGACAGGCAACAGAAGCAGCGGCAGGAATTGTATGCCCATGGTTGACCAATCGAGCAAATCAGTCTTGGTATCACTTAGTAAAAGCAGGAGCGAAATACTACCCTTCTTTGATTAGAGAGTTAGAAGCAGAAGGGGAAACAGAAACAGGATATTCCCAGGTGGGAGCAATTAATATCTTTTCCGGGGAGGATCGACTCCAGAAAAAATATGAATTAGCGCTGGAACGTCAAAAGTCTACTCCAGAAATGGGAAACGTTACAAAGCTATCAGCTACGGAAACGAAGGCTTTATTTCCACCATTATCTGATCGTTATGGAGCGGTACATATAAGTGGAGCTGCTCGGGTAAATGGTGCTGCTATGCGCAATGCGTTGATTCGAGGTGCAAAAAGGCACGGTACAACATTTATTGAAGGAGAGGCTTCTCTTTTATTTGAAGGGAATACAATCACTGGGGTTAAGGTGAATGAAACTGATTTGTATGCTGACAAGGTCCTTGTAACTGGGGGAACGTGGTCCAAGGAATTACTAGAGCCATTAGGGATGCAGTTTCAAGTGAAGGAACAAAAGGCGCAGATTGTTCATCTTCAATTACCAGATACGGATACGAGTCAGTGGCCTGTTGTCATGGCTCCTTACAGTCAATACTTACTAGGGTTTGAAGATGGAAAAGTAGTTGTAGGGGCAACACAGGAAAGTAATGCAGGTCGTGATCTTAGAGTAACGGCTGGTAGTGTAAACCATATTATCGAAAAAGCACTGAATGTCGCTCCTGGATTAGAGTCTAGTACCTATGTTGAAACCAAGGTGGGTTTTCGACCCTTCACGCCTGGGTCGCTACCAGTCATAGGTCCTGTCCCGAACGTAAGCGGCTTACTCGTTGCGAATGGGTTAGGAGCTTCTGGTTTAACAAGTGGTCCATATTTGGGAGCTCAACTTGCTCTTGTGGCCCTTGGAAAGTCGACAGAGATTACCTTACAAGACTTTGATGTAGCAGGTGCCTTTGAGCAATAACAGTATATGAAAAGTCCCTATGGGTGAAGAACGGTGTAATGAACGTTCACACGACATAGGGACTTTAATTTATAAGTTAGGATGTAAAATCCCCCTAACTCCAGCTCTTGTTCTTTATAATGTATGTTTACGGTACATTGGAATAATCAATATTCTCATAAACGTAAGCCTTTTTAGGTTCTTGGATATTTTTGATAGAGGTTACCTCGATCAAAGGTAGGTCCCATCCTTTAAAATGGGCGACGTTTAACGTCCCTGTTACTTCCACCCAAGAATCTGATTCATATGAGCTGAAGTCCTTTCCTTCTGCCATAATTCCGTATATGCCAGCATCTGCGACACAACAACTAACACCGAATCGACCGATAACAATACGATTAGCATCAAATGTGGGCTCTCGATAAACAAATCCCTTCACCATAATCTCCTTCCCTTTAAAGGAATGAGGTTCTTCTTCAATTAGGTTGATTGTTCCAATATATTGATCAGGTTCAAGGCTTATAGTTTCGCTAGATAGAAGTGTCTGATATAAATCAGGATAGAGTTCTTTAGGTGTAATAACAGCACTCTCGTCAATAGCATAATCATCTTCACTCTCAGCATTTCCATCACTGTTTTGTTCATTTGAAGAGGAAGAATCGGCTTTAGATTCGTATTTAAATCCCTTTTTATCAGCCATTGCAGATCCAAGGGTATGATTTGAGAAGAATAGTCCTGTAAATATAGGGATAATAAATAGAGAATAGATTACTAACGATTTAACATAGGAAGATGAATAGGAATGCTCATGGTTACAGTCACAATGGATCTCCTGTTCATCTTGATTTTTGCGTGTATGTTGGACGTAGCCCAGAATAAATAAAACGATTAACGTAAAATAGAAATAGGGAAGCATCTTTGGTGAAATGAAGTTGTATAAGTCTCCTGAAACCACTAGTTTAAAGATAAGTAATGTGAATCCAGTTAGGATAATGCTTCTTATGTGTAGATGGAGTCTAGATTTCATCATAATCTCCTTTCTTAGAACCATAAATCATACAATAGGGTAAACCAAAACACGACGAACGTAACAATTAAAAGGAAGCCTAACACAAATTTCTTCTTAAAATAGGCAAACAATAAAATGGTATTCTTTAAATCAATCATCGGCCCATAGACTAGAAAGCTTAACAAGGCAGCGCTTGAGGTGACAGATTGGAAAGAAGAAGCAACAAATGCATCCGCCTCTGAGCAAAGAGATAATATATAAGCCATACCCATCATGGCTGCTGGCCCACTAAGAACACCACTTCCTACATCCACTAATGTTTCTCTAGCCATAAAAGCTTGTACAATACTAGCAATCAACGCACCAAATAAAAGATATTTTCCCATGTCGAAGAATTCATCACTAGCATGATAGAGGGTTTCGGTTAACTTGTTTTTCTTTGGATGATGATGGTGATGATGATGATGGTGGTCATGAGAAATAGAAGAAGATTTCTCCTCTTTTAATTGATTGCGGTTACCAAAGAAGAAATAAATAAGCAAACCGATTGCCAATGCTACTAACAAGGCAAGTCCCATTCGAGCGTGTGCAATCCCAGGTGTAGATTGAAAAGCATAATATGTTGAGAGATAAACAATAGGATTTAATACAGGAGCTGAAACGAGTATGACAAATCCTACGTGCAATGGCATGCCCTTCTGAAGAAGTCTTCGAACAATAGGAACAATTGCACACTCACAAACAGGGAATACAGCACCAATAGCTACAGCAGGAACAACGGCTACAATAGCGTTACCAGGTATGAACCGTTGTAAATGATCTTCTTTTACGAAGGTTTGAATAAGGGCAGATATGAAGACTCCCAAGAGGACAAAGGGAATTGCTTCAAGAAAAATACTTAAAAAAATCGTATTAATATCTAATACTTTTTGAGGGATGTGCAAGTAAGATTCTATCGGAACAAAATCACCAATAAAAAATGTTATAATAATTAAAATAAGAGTTATATATGCGAACAGGTAAATAAAAGGCTGGACAATTTTAGATATCAGAGTAGTTGCACCTCCAAAAAGTAATGATTACAATTTAATTTGCTACTATTATCTTACTATCGTTTGGCGTAAAAATGAATGATTTTTTAATTTCTTAATAATTGTGTAATATAGGAAGATGACGTACAACAAAGCTAAAATAGTGTGATGAAGATAAAGGGTGATGCCATTGAATACAAATAAAGCTTTACAAATATTAAAGGAAAATGGGTACAAGCATACAAAACAGAGAGAAGTACTTCTTGATTTATTAGAAACTCATGATCAATATGTATCGGTTAAACAGCTATGGTCAAGTTTTAAAGAAGAATTTCCAGGGGCTAGCTATGATACTGCATATCGAAATTTATATAAGATGGCTGAATTAGAAATATTGGAATCAACTATACTTGATGGGGAGAAGCACTTTCGTTTCCATTGTGAGACACACGGGCACCATCACCATTTCATTTGTACCGAGTGCGGGAAAACAACACCCATTAACATGTGTCCCATGGATAATGTAAAAGAGAATCTTCCAAATCATGAAATCGAAAACCATAAATTTGAAGTGTATGGACATTGTCCTACTTGTAAGTAAACCAGTATTGTAGAATGCTGGTTTATTTTTTTGACATGATATCACACCTCCAACAAAACGTAATTATTACTATTTACAATTCGTAATGATTACGATAGTATTGTTTTGTACTTACTTTATTGGAGGGGAAACTATTGAGAAAACTTGGGTATATAATATCAGTAGGGTTACTGTTTTTAATGGTGGCCTGTGGTGTTGATAACCAGACAAATACAACGCAAGAAGATAAAGATAACGCAAACTCTGGAGATTCTAGCAATGATAAGCTAACCATTTATACAACATTGTACCCACTACAAGATTTTGCTGAAAAAATTGGAGGAGAGCACGTAGAGGTTCAATCAATATTACCTGCAGGAGCAAACCCTCACACATTTGAACCTACATCCAAAACAATGGTGAACATTGCTGAATCGGATTTATTTATCTATAATGGCGCAAGCTTAGAAGCATATGCAGAAAGTATCTCTGAATCTTTGAAAAATGAAGACGTTACTATTTTAGAAGCATCCGATGGTGTGGAGCTAATTGGTCACACTCATAAGGAAAGCCATGGTCATGAAGAGGAATCCCACGAAGAAGAAAGTCATGGTCATGAAGAGGAATCCCACGAAGAGGAAAGTCATGGTCATGAAGAGGAATCCCACGAAGGGGAAAGTCATGGTCATGAAGAGGAATCTCATGAGGAAGAAGGACACGACCATGGTGATAAAGATCCCCATGTATGGCTTGATCCTACTAAGGCCATTGCTTTGGCTGAAAACATAAAGGCTGAACTGGCTTCATTAAAACCTGAAGCAAAAGATGATTTTGAGGAGAATTTTAAGAAGTTAGAGGAGCGTTTGAAAAATCTAGATGGGCAATACCATGAAACCATTGAAAGTAAGCCGCAGAAGAAGCTGCTCGTTTCTCATGCTGCATATGGTTATTGGGAAGAAGCATACGGTGTGGAACAAGTTGCGATTGCTGGGTTGTCTTCAACACAGGAACCCTCACAACAACAATTAGAAAGAATTATCGAGAAATCAAAGAAATATGATTTAGAATACGTGATATTCGAACAGAATATAACACCTAAAATAGCAGAAGTTATTCAAAAAGAAATTGGGGCAGAATCGTTACGACTTCATAATCTATCTGTTTTAACAGAAGAAGATATAGAGGATAACGAAGACTACTTTAGTTTAATGAAACAAAATTTAAACACATTAGAAAAAGCGTTAAGTAATTAAAGGATGATAAAAATCCCGTATCTATTAGGATACGGGATTTTTGATTGATTCAAACCATTTCATTTGGGCCGCAGCATATACGTCGCTAGACGGGGGCTCTGAGCTTTTGTTCAAAGTAAAGAAAGTATAAATTTCTGATGCTTACGTGTCTAGCTCCAGCGCCCAGCGACTAGCAAACTTCCTGCACCTCCTTACGATAAGTCAACATCGGATCGCTTGCGCTCTCCGTGTTTCCTTTATCTCATACGGAGCCGTCCAGTTTGTACGTCGCTAGCAGGGCGCTTGCGCTTTTCTTAATGTCTAGCTCCAGCGCCCAGCGACTAGTATGCTTCCCTCACCTCCGTACGATAAGTTAACATCGAATCACTTCGTTCTTCGTGTTGCCTTTATCTCCTACGGAATCAGGGGAAGTTCGATTAAAATCGCTGCATCGTGCAGCAACATCGTACCAACCCACATCGTGTGGGCCGCAGCATATACGTCGCTACCGGGGGCTTGCGCTTTTCTTGTTAAATAGCTGATTCTTGTAATTCTTCTGTTTCTTGTTTTTGCACTTTTTCTTTCTTGTTTCTAGTCTTTGTACATACTCGATACACAGCTGGGATGAGTAGTAGTGTGATGAAAGTTGCAAATAACAGTCCGGAGATGATGACGGTTGCCATGGGTGCTTGATAGTTTCCTGCTGATCCGGTTGCGAGAGCTAATGGTAGCATGCCACCTGCAGTCGTTAGACTAGTTAAGAAGATAGGTCTGATCCGATTTCTTCCTGCTTCCACAAGTGCAGCTTGAACAGTGTGGCCTTCTTTTCGAAGTTGATTGGTGCGGTCGATAAATAGGATGGCATTATTTAGTACGATACCGATTAACATGACAATTCCCATTGCAGACATGACACTTAGTTCACGTTGTGTAGCAAACAAGCCAAGAATGACTCCCACAATTGTCATAGGAATAACAGACATGACGATAAGTGGGTGTAATAAATGATTGAATTGCACTGCCATAACTAAGTAGACGAGGAAAATTGCAATCGCTAGGATGAAAATCATTTCTTGGATTAACTCTTGTTGTTGTTCTAAATCTCCAGCAGTAGATACAGTGTAACCCGTAGGCGTTTCAAAGTCGTCGATGATGGTTTGTACTTCACGATTGATTGCCCCTAGGTCCTTATCTTGAATATCAGCTGAGATAGATATAAAGCGTTCCCCATCGGTGTGTGAAATCTCATTCGGCGTATCGACAGTTGATAAGGTGATAAACTCAGAAAGGTTCTTTTCACCTTTAGCTGTAGGGATTGATAAATTTAATAGGTCCGATTTTGTGGTAGTTTCTTCATCCCATTTTACATTTAGAGCAATTGTTTCATTGTTGATATTCATGTCACTAATAGGCATATCAAGGAAAGCCTGTTGGATGAATTGCCTTATTTGTCCTTGGGTCAGTCCGGCATCTTCCATTTCTTCCTTGTTCAATTCAATTATTTGTTCTTTGGAAGTTCGTTCTAAGGTGGTAGTGATGCCTACTATTCCTTCAATACTATTTAGTCTTTTTGTGAAATCCTCTGATAGTGTTTTAAGTTCTGTGAAGTCTTCCCCTTTGATATTGACCTGGACAGGGTAACCTCCTCCACCAGCCATAGCGCTTTGTACGTTTTCAATTGGGTAAGTCTCTTGAAGATTTCGTAAGGATTCCATAATATCCTCGTTAATGACGCTCTGCTCTTTTGTGATTTGATCATCCTTGGTCATATTAATAATGGTATAAAACATACTACCATCATCAATAATGTAAGAAGTCTCCACATCATCAATCGTAGCAAGGGAGTTATTCATTTCTTTTACGATCTCTTGTTTATCTTCAGGGGATACTCCTGGTTCAAGGTCGACAATGACTTCAGCATATCGATTAAACATATCAGGCATAATGGTCATCGGAATTTTGGTGACAAGAGCTAATGATCCAACAAGTAACAGGAAGAACAAACCGATAACAGCGAAGCTATGACGTTTTTTTCTAACTGTCCAATCAACAAGACGACTATACTTTTTCATTAAATAGCCATCTTCACGATGTTGGTCCTTTGATTTAACCTTTAGAAATCTCTCTGACAAAGATGGAATGAGTGTAAAGGAGACTACAACAGAGCTAATCAATGTAATAGCGACTACCATTGATAGCATAATCATAAAGCTTCCCATCTCTCCGCCAAGTAATCCAATTGGTAAAAAGACTACAATGGTTGTTAACATCGATGCAATGACGGCTGTTGCTACTTCTTTTGTACCTTGAATGACGGAATCCATATTTGTCATACCTTGTTCTTTCTTACGATAAATCGATTCAAGTATGACAATAGAGGAATCAACCATCATCCCAATGCCAAGGCCTAGACCAATCAAGGTGAGAATGTTCAAGCTATAATCTAGCATCCACATAGAGGCAAAAGTGAGTAAAATCGATGTAGGGATTGAAATTCCAATAATAACAGTAGCTCGAATGCTTCGTAAGAACAACAAAAGGATAATAACAGCAATAATCCCGCCGATAATAATATTACTCGTTACACCATTTATAGAATCCTCTACATAGTCAGCTTGAGCTACAATTTCATTTACCTCAAAACCATCTATGATACCTTCATTGTTCATTTCATCAATCTCGGCTCGAACTGCTTCAGCCGTTTCAATTTGGGTTGATGTAGAAGACCCTCCAACTTGAACTAATATGAAGTCTGCTGCTCCGTTCTTCCATGTGAAAGTTGAATTGTCTACCGGCTTTAAGGATACATCGGCTATTTCATTCAGCGTAATAAATTCATTTCCAACAGGGATGTCAATATCCTTTACGCTTTCTACACTTTCAAGTTTGGTATTCCACCTTAGGGAAGGGGAGTTGTTATCGTCTTCTAACTGTCCTATTGTGGCTTCCTCATTCGCCGTTTGAATGGCGGAAATTACTTGGTTGACGTCTATATTTTTTTCATTTAGTTTCTCACGATTAAACTCGACAGTCATTTGTTGCTCCACAGTACCTGACAGCAACACATCTCTTACTTCAGGTAGTTCTTCTAGGCGTGGTTCCAGCACATCTTTTGAAAAGGCTGTGATTTCTTCCATGCTTTCACCAGAGACATCCATGAAAAGTTCATACCCCTGGTCAGTAGAATACTGTCCTGTAGTCACTTCCTTGACGCCATCTATATCAGCAGTGATGGAATTGACTAATGTTTCAACTTCCTGGAACACTTCATCTCCTTGGCCACGCTCGAACATAAGCTGTATGGAGCTCCTACCTACATAAGTGGTAGAATTAATATCTTCCACACCCTTAATTCCTTTAAGCTGTTTTTCCAAAGGTGTAGTAATGGATCTCTCGACTTCAATTGCAGGTATATCCTCAGCCTGCACATTTACGTAAGCACCATCCATTGTGACAGAAGGTAATAACTCTTCGTCTAGGTTTAGGAGTGCATAGCCTCCCATTAACAATATTAGTACTACCATGAGCCCAACTAGAATTTTTCTCTGGATGATGAATTTAAGTAAATGCATCATTTCTCCTCCTTTGATTAACGGGAGTGTATCCCACCTCAAATAGTATATAATGAACCTCACGCGAAATGAGTTTTTTTGAGAACTTGATACAATAAATTTACAATTGAGGTTTGTTATTACAGTACATATGTATCATATACCGACATCAAAGGAATGAATATATGCTGGAGATGTAATTGGTCTAAGTCTTAAGGCGTATTTTGGGGTTGGCGGGAAGTTTGTAGTGAAGGGAAATAACATAAAAAAAGCTGCTGGCAAGGTGCCAACAGCTTCTGTTCTCGCATAGGAAATTATAAAATTCAATGCTTGTATATAACTTAAAAAAGTGAAGTCGCCACGTCCAGATCCTACCCCCCTCGGTGTCTTAAGTCAATCCTAGCTGTGGCAATAAACGCCACTTCGAGGGTTGCCTTAAGCCTGTCGGGGGTGACCATGCGCTTCCGCTTTAGTTTATCAGCCTGTATTACGTAATCCGGCTGCGATGCCGCTAATGGTGAGGAGTGCTTCCGTGAGGAGTTCATCACCAGTAATTTTCTCTGTGCGTAGTTCTTTGATTAACTCCACTTGTAAGAAGTTAAGTGGGTCTACGTAAGGATTACGGCGGCGGACGGATTCTTGGATGGTTTGTTGTTGGTCCAACAATTCGTCATCCCCTGTGATTTGTAGTAATACATCTTTTGTTTTGTTATATTCTTCTACAATGTTTTGGAAAATACGTTCGCCCATTTCCTGGTCTTGTACCAATGTAATATATTCCTGGGCTGTTTGCATATCTGCTTTCGTTAATGCCATCTGTAAGTTATCAATAGTGGAGCGGAAGAATGGCCAGTTGATATACATTTGTTGCAATAGTTTAAGGTTCTCTTCACTTTCTGAGGCAAAACTCTGTAAACCTGTACCAGCAGCATACCAGGCAGGGATAAGCTGGCGATTTTGTGTCCAAGCAAAAACCCAAGGAATGGCACGTAGATTTTCAAATTTGTTACTATCTTTACGCTTCATTGGTCTTGAACCAATATTTAATTCACTTAGCTCTTGTAAAGGAGTGGCCTCATTAAAGTACGTTAAGAAATCAGAGTCTCCGAATACAAGGGACTGATATTTCTTAAGTGATTCTTCCGAAATGGCTTCCATTGCATTTTCCCATTCTTTTTCACGATGGTGTCCCTGTTCTGATTCTTCTGAGATATGAGCTGCACCCTCGAGTAAAGTGGAAGCGGCTTGCTCTAGGCTTCTGTAGGCTATATCTTTCAGCATGTAACGAGAGGAGAGAACTTCACCTTGCTCGGTAATTTTTACTCCATCACCTAGTGTTTCAGCAGGCTGGGATAGGAGACTGCGGTTTAGTGGTCCACCACCACGTCCTAAAGAACCACCTCTACCATGGAAGAACTTTAGCTTCACGTTATATTCTTTAGCCATTTCATGGATTTCTTGTTGAGCTTTGTAAAGCTTCCAGTTAGCTGTTAATGTTCCACCATCTTTACTACCATCTGAGTAGCCTAGCATTATTTCTTGAAGGTTACCCCTTTGCTGTAGATGATTTCTGTACACATCCATATCAAATAGTGTCTTGAGTATTTCAGGTCCAGCTACTAAGTCATCTACCGTCTCAAGTAGTGGGGCGACATTAATGCTACTTTCTACTGTTCCGTCTGGATGGAGGCGATAAATGCCAGCTTCTTTTGCGAGTAATAATACTTCAAGAATATCACTAACAGACTCCGTCATACTGATTAGATACACTTCAATGGAGCGTTGTCCAAACTCTTGATGGGCATCACGTATCGTTTGGAATACCTTGAGCATTTCTTGAGTCTCTTCAGAATAATCATCATATAATAATGTGATTGGACGAGGGTCTTCTAGAGCATTCTTAAGAATACTTACTTTTTCTTGCTCCGGAAGGGCACTATAATCTTCTGTAATTTTTACTTTGTGTAGAATTTCCGTAATAGCCGATTCATGCTCTCCGCTATGGTTACGGATATCAAGAGTGGCGAGGTGGAAGCCAAACAACTGAACTTGGCGAATAAGCTTATGCAGCATTTTTAGTTCTCGCTCTGTTGGCTGGTGTTTCTTAACACTTCGTTGAATCACGTATAGGTCCTCTAACAATTCTTCAGCTGAATTATATCCTAATGAAGAATGACCAATGTTACGTAACCTTTCAAGAATAATCGCGAACTTACGACGATAAATCTCTTGCTCTGCTCTCCATCTTTTATCATTAGGGATTAGTTCTTCTTCTGTTTTTACAGAAGTGATCAATTCCTGACTCACGTTCACACGTGTAGTGGAATGGCTGAATCGCTTCATTAATTCCACAAGTACTTCATCGTATTTTGTGAGCGCAAGGCTTCTTTGTTTTTGTAAGGTTTCCCATGTAATTTCTGGTGTAACATTTGGATTACCATCACGGTCTCCACCAATCCAGGATCCAAATCGAAGGAAATTAGGTACATCCCATTCAGCATCTGGATATTGCTCTTCTAAGCAATCCTCTAATTCTTGATGAACATCTGGAAGCACATCAAATAATGTCTCATCAAAATAGTAAAGACCATTTCGTACTTCATCCATTACCGTTGGCTTACGATGACGTAGTTCATCCGTTTGCCATAGGACGGTAACTTCATTGAATAGACTTTCCTCCATTTTTTCGCGTTCACTCTTCGTAAGCATAGGATTGTCCAGTTGCTTTAAAAGGTTGGCGATTCGTTTTTGGATTTCAAGCACGGAACGTTTTGTTGCCTCTGTTGGGTGTGCTGTAATAATCAACTCGAGTGAGAGCTGATCTAAGACATTCTGAATTACGTCTTCAGAGGTGTCATTACGTTTTAAGGCCTGTACAGCACTTTGTAAGGAGAAGGGTTGTACAGTATCGTCACCGGAAAGTTGATAATCTCGACGACGGCGAATACGGTGGTTTTGCTCTGCAATATTAACAAGGTGAAAATAAATGGAAAATGCACGAATCACTTGTTGGCGCATAGGTGGTTCGAGCGACTCGATTTCACTTTTCAATGACTGATACGTATCTTGGTCAAAGTTACTTCGTAGTGCTTTCGTTAGTGTACGGATTTTCTCTACTTTATCTAGTAGTTCATTTCCTCCATGATGGACAAGAAGGTCGCCTAGCATATGGCCGAGTTTGTTGACGTCTCGTCTTAAGGGACTGGTACTATCATCGATCTGTGTTTGAGTTGACATATGTTCACCTTCCTAAATCTATTGGTATAAGATAATTTTCTTAATCTTCTTAATGATATTGATGATATCACAATTTGCGTTATTTAGTAAGAAATGATAACAAAATGAGATGAGTCGGTTGTGAATCATATCATATTGATATGGAAAAGTTCCCAATACCTTCGCTGTGGTAAAAGTGCCTAAGTTTATATTCTACTCAACCTTTCCTTTATAATCATGGAATTGAAACATATAAATAGAGAGCCTTGGTTGATTCCAAGGCTCTCTATCTTCATATTAAGCAAAATAAGTGTACGTTTTTGGGGTTACATCTAGCTCCAGCACCCATCAGGCTTACTGCCCTTTATTTCGATAAGTAACTCTACCCATCGTCCTGCAAAAAAGCAGTGTATGCCCCGTGCTTTTCTTAATAAGCCCGTTTTGTCCATTTCTCACTTTTTAAATGGAGTGGGATTGTCTTTCCATCCGTAACGATTTCTGGTTGATGGATGTACCATCCTCTACGATTTACAGAGTAATCTGTTTCATACGTGAAGCGAAGGTGTGATGTGTTCTCTGGTAATGTAATTTCAATGGAGTTCCAATCACCACTAGTTCCAGTGAATGTTTGATCTAGGTCTGTCCAATCTTTTCCATTACTAGAGATCTCGATTTTTCCAACATCCGCTTCAGGTTCTATGCGATACCATGTGTCGAAGGTAAGGGTGGCATGTTGATCTACATCAATTTCAGCAGTTAGATGTTTTGTTTCATTGTTACCATAGCCAGAAAACCAAGCTTCTCCCTTGTTAGGAATAGATACTGGTATGGCATCTGCTACATTTCGTGCGAATTTTCGCCTCGTAGGACTTGTAGAAACAGTATTACGTGTTGGATGAACTCTATTGGTAAGTAAGATAGCGACTGTTTTGTTTGTAGGGCTGACTACGATTGAGGTACCAGTGTATCCTGTATGTCCTAGCGTATTGCTTTCAGAAAGACCATCCATAAACCAGTCTTGTTGAAGCTCCCAGCCAAGCCCATGATCATCTCCAGGAAACTCTGGGATCCTATTTTCCGTTAAAAGATCAACCGTCTCTGGTTCTAAGATGCGTTTTCCGCCATAACGTCCGTCCATTACAAACATGTGAGCGAACTTGGCAAGGTCTGAAGCAGTAGAAAACACGCCTGCATGTCCAGCTACACCGTCTAGGGACCACGCATTTTCATCATGGACTTCTCCCCAAACAAGGCCTCGATTGGTCCACGGCTGATATTCTGTTGCAGCGATACGATCCTTCAAGGAAGACGGTGGGTTGTACATTGTTTCCTTCATTCTAAGCGGTTTGGTGATAGCTTTTTCTACATATTGATCAAGCCGCATTCCAGACCACTTTTCTACAAGAGCCCCAAGGGTAATCATGTTGAGGTCGCTGTATGTATATTCCTTCCCAGGTTCTGATTGCAGAGGTTGTTTAAAAACGTGTTGGAGGCGATCCTCTCGATCACCCTCTACTGTATAAAGTGGAATCCAGGGCTTGAAGCCAGATGTATGGGTCATGAGCTGTTCAATTGTAACCTTTTCCTTTCCATTTGCTGCAAATTCGGGGATGTATTTCGCAACTGGGTCATCCAGTTCAAATTTCCCTTCTTCATATAATGTCATCGCAGCAGTAGTGGTGAAAAGTTTACTGATAGAGGCTAAATCAAATATAGTATCTTTTTCCATTTGTTG
Organism: Pontibacillus yanchengensis Y32; assembly: GCF_000770635.1. Taxonomy (GTDB): domain Bacteria; phylum Bacillota; class Bacilli; order Bacillales; family BH030062; genus Pontibacillus; species Pontibacillus yanchengensis. The sequence goes on along the minus strand of NZ_AVBF01000051.1, from coordinate 12,452 downwards.
AGGGTTTTCTAATTCAGTGAATTCGTCGTTTTTATATTTTGCAGCGTAGCCATATGCATCATGTTTTACGACATGACCCCTTCGAGCAACAAGTGCAACGGCACCTGGCATGACCTGATCCTCAATTGCATCATCAATCATGGTGTCAATCTCTTGAAGGGGTTCCTTTCGTAATCCAGCACCACGAGTGGAGCCAGGGTGTAAAACAGGGGACGAAGGTCCAGGGTTATTCCATGTGAAATTAGGGTGAGCATGTTGGGAAGACTGGTGTGGGTTTTTCTTATGATGATTTTCTATAGTGGGTCCATTTGTAGCGTTACCTGTAATAGGTGCAACCAAAGTAGAAACGAGAACAGTAGACAGAATAATAGATACCGTTTTTCTTTTCATAATAACCTCCTATTGTAAAATAATATAAATGAAACGATGTATATCTTTGACGAGATATACAAGCGCTTACATTTACTACCTAAAGTGTATCGGAATTCCAATATAGACGTCTATACCAATTTTGACTCATACTTTTTCAAAATGGGGGATTTTGTGAGGAATATCGACTAATACCTTATAATTATTTTGAAAATTTAGATATATTTTGCGTTTTGAATCATAATAGTTGACCGAGAAACAAAAGTATTTTATTATTACTTTGAATTCGAGATATTTAAAAATCTTTCGTTAGGATGATGAAAATGAATTTATTAGGTATTCATCACGTTTCCATATTAACGGGTAAAGCAGAGCGGAATTTTGAATTTTATACAAAGATCTTGGGTATGCGATTGGTGAAAAAGAGCGTAAACCAAGACGAGACAAGTACGTACCATCTATTTTATGGTGATGCTAAAGGAAGTCCAGGAACGGAATTAACTTTCTTTGACATACCTGGTCTTGGCCATACGTATCCTGGGGTTTCTAGTATTACAAGCACCTCTCTTAGAGTGAAAACAACGGAAGCGCTGGAATATTGGCAAAAACGATTTGAAGCATACAATGTAGAACATGAAGAAATAAAGAAGAGGGCCAACCGTGATACGTTAGCCTTTCAAGATTTTGAAGGGACGCAATTAATTCTAGTAGCTGATAACGGTGAAGAAGGAGTCGCTGCCGGTGAAGCGTGGGATGAGACTGAAGTTCCTAAAGAATACGGAATTGTTGGATTGGGTCCTGTCTTATTAAGAGTAAGAAGTTCAAAACCCACAGCTAAGGTGTTACAGGATGTTCTAGGCTTCCGTTATGCAGGTTCGTACCCTTCTTTAGAGGGGGACTTTCCAGATGTCGAGGTGTACACCACTGGTGAAGGGGGAGCGGGAGCAGAGGTTCATATCCAAACTCGGCCTGACTTATCACCAGAAAAACTGGGTCGTGGAGGCGTTCATCATGTCGCATTCCGTGTCCCAGATGAAGATGAACACGCTGAATGGGTGAAACGGATCCAGCAAACCGGTATGATGAACTCAGGTAAAGTCGATCGTTTTTACTTCAAAGCGCTATACTTTAGGGAACCAAATGGGATTTTATTTGAATTGTCAACAGACACTCCAGGCTTTGATATAGATGAATCTGTTGAAGCATTAGGTGAAAACTTGTCATTACCTCCGTTTTTGGAAAAGAATCGCGAGGAAATAGAGAAGAAGTTAAGACCATTAACATTAGACTCTTAACATCATAAGAGCCCTAGCTATACAAGCTAGGGCTCTTTATATATCCTCACGCATGTGCTGGTACAGGTGCCACTGCTTCTTCTAACAACTGCTCTAATTCCTCAGTGAAGCTTTCTTTTTGTTGTTGTGTCCACCCCATTCTTTTAGCCATATAAGCAATGACAGATTCTTTATGCAGATGCACCCAATGGATGTCGAAGAACAGAGCTCCTGTGCGACGTATGAAGAAATCAACAGGTTTGACGGTGCTCTCTTGTTCCATTGCGTAGGTCAGCATAGCAAAAACGACTGGGTCCAATCCTTCTTGATTTGCTTCGTCTTGTTTCGATTGGTATAAATCATAAACATGCCCCACATTAGCACCGTATAATTGAGTAAGGCTAGTGGCTTGATTTTCTGTTAAGCCCATTGCTATTCCTTCTTCTATTTTTCTTTTTTTGAATGGTGCGTATCCTTTTGCACCACCGACTTCTCCTCCTGAGATTGGAAGGTCCTTGGTTTGTGATTTTGGGTAATTCTTGTCGTTTTCTTCTTGTAAATAAGATACAACACGATCGATAACGTTCTCTGCCATTTTTCGGTAACCTGTTAGTTTTCCGCCGGCTATAGAGAGTAGGCCTGAGTCAGATTCGAATATTTCATCTTTTCTAGATATTTCGGATGGGTCTTTGCCTTCTTCGTGAATGAGAGGGCGAAGTCCAGCCCAGCTAGATTCTACATCATGCTCTGTAATGGATAGGGAAGGGAACATATACTCAATCGCACGTAATACATAATCTCGGTCATCCGTCGTCATGGTAGGATGGGAAATATCTCCCTCATATACCGTGTCGGTAGTACCTACATATGTCTTCCCATCTCTTGGGATGGCGAACACCATACGTCCATCTGGTGTATCAAAATAAATAGCTTGATGAAGCGGGAACGTTTGTTGATCAAAGACTAAGTGAACCCCTTTTGTTAGTCGTAAGGTCTTTCCTTGTTTGGAACCGTCTTTTTCACGTAGTTTATCAACCCAAGGCCCCCCAGCGTTGACAATTCTTTTGGCGTATAAGGAGTGTTGGTCGCCGTTGATTTGATCCTCTACGATAACCCCGACAATCTGCTCCTTCTCATAAATGAAATCGACTACTTTCGTATAGTTAAGAGCGTAGGTACCTTTTTGAACGGCTTTTTTCATCACATCTAGCGTTAACCGTGCATCATCTGTCCGGTATTCAACGTAATACCCAGCTCCTCGAAGCCCTTTCTCATTTAGAAGTGGTTCACGTTCCAGTGCTTCTTGTGCAGATAGCATTTTGCGTCGTTCTTCCTTTTTAACGCCTGCTAAGAAGTCATAAACTCGAAGTCCAAGGTTAGTAGAGAACGGGCCAAAGTTTCCTCCTTTATGAAAAGGGAGTAACATCCACTCTGGTGTCGTCACATGTGGTCCGTTTTGGTAAACAATGTCACGTTCTTTTCCGACTTCTGCTACCATAGCGACTTCGAATTGTTTTAAGTAACGTAAGCCACCGTGAACTAATTTGGTGGAGCGGCTTGATGTACCAGCGGCATAGTCTTGCATTTCTACAACACCAGTAGTTAAGCCTCTAGTAGAAGCATCCAGTGCGATACCTGCCCCTGTGATGCCGCCTCCAATAATAAGGACATCTAATGTGTTCTCTTTCATTTCTTCATAAATCGAGTCTCTATTTAAGCTAGAAAAGTGTGTCATGGATAGTATGCTCCTTTTTCGAATGGTTTTCTAATATAAAAAAAGAGACCACAAATCACTTTATAGCATAGGCCATAAAGGAAATGTGGTCTCTCCGTTTCTCCAACCGAATGTGTTAACTTGTTAGTTTCATTATAACTCATTTAAGGGAGGTAGCCAATACAAATTATTTAAACGCTTGTGCAGCTTTAACGGCTTTTTTCCAGCCATTGTATCGTTCCTCTCGTTGTTCATCAGACAAATTTGGAGTAAAGACTTTATCTTTTTTCCAACGTTCTTCAATTTTATTTTTATTATCCCAATAACCGATTGCAAGACCAGCTAAATACGCAGCCCCTAATGCTGTTGTTTCATTAACAGTTGGACGATCGACAGGAACATTGGTGATGTCGCTTTGAAATTGCATTAGGAAGTTGTTTTTAACAGCTCCTCCATCAACACGAAGTGCTTTCACATCGAGTCCAGAATCGCTTACCATTACATCTAAAACATCTCTTGTTTGATAAGCTAATGATTCTAGGGTTGCGCGAATAAAGTGTGACTTTGTCGTTCCTCTCGTTAAGCCAAACACAGCTCCACGGACATCACTATCCCAATAAGGAGTGCCTAGACCAACAAAGGCAGGGACTACATACACGCCCTCTGTTGAATCTACTTCATCAGCGAAGTGTTCGCTATCAGGGGCATCTTCGATCATGTGCAAGCCATCCCGTAACCACTGAATGGCTGAACCTGCAACAAAAATACTACCTTCTAAAGCATATTGAACCGTTCCGTCGAGTCCCCAAGCAATAGTGGTGAGGAGTCCGTGTTCGGATGGAACGGCTTCTTCACCTGTGTTCATTAGCATAAAACAACCTGTTCCATACGTGTTTTTGGCCATGCCTTTTTCAAAACACGCTTGCCCGAATAAGGCTGATTGCTGGTCGCCAGCAACACCTGCGATAGGAACTTCTTTACCGAAGAAATGATAATCTACTGTATGAGCATATATTTCTGAAGATGGACGTACTTCCGGAAGCATCGATTTAGGGACTCCTAAAATATCAAGAAGTTCTTCATCCCATTTAAGATCATAGATATTATACATTAAGGTGCGTGATGCATTTGAATAGTCTGTTACATGTGTTTTGCCGCCTGACAACTTATAAATGAGCCACGTATCGATCGTGCCAAACATAAGCTGGCCATTCTCGGCTTTTTCTCGTGCGCCATCTACATTATCGAGGAGCCATTTAACTTTTGTTCCAGAAAAATAAGGATCTAATAATAAGCCCGTCTTGTTACGAAACGTATCGTTCAAGCCTTGTTCTCTTAATTCATTGCAAATATCTGTCGTTTGTCTAGATTGCCATACGACTGCTTTATGGATAGGGCGGCCAGTATCTTTATCCCAAACTACCGTAGTTTCACGCTGATTGGTGATTCCAATCCCGGCTACTTGTTCCGGCTCAATCTCTGCTTTTCGAAGGACGTCAGCGATACACGCTAAGACAGACGTCCAAATCTCATTCGCGTCATGCTCCACCCATCCAGGCTTAGGGAAGAACTGTTGAAATTCTTTTTGAGCAGATTCAATGGCATCACCGTTATGATTGAAAAGAATCGCCCGGGAACTTGTTGTTCCTTGATCAATCGATAAAATATATGTTTCCAAGTCCATCATCTCCTTTATCAGTCATTGTACCTTTGAAAAAATTCTGTGTGTGTGCATGAAATGGACGTTACGTATGGGGGATGATATTCCATCATTTCCCTTTATCCTCTTATGATAAAACAGAAGCCACACGTACCCATTTGTCCTTCCCTAACGTTGAAGTACAAATGAAACGTGTGGCTCTCCAATTCTCCGCACAACTGTTAACTTTGATAAAAATGTTACCCAATAATGGAAGCGCTGTCAATATAGAAGCTTTGTCATCAGGAAAAATTCCAAAGTTCTTTTCGAGAAGTTGTGACGGCAAACGCACCACCTTCGAGTGCATAATTTACATCTTCCTGGCTTCTAATAAGTCCTCCAGCAATGACAGGGATATTAACCTCATCGTAAATTTCTTTAATGAGCTTCGGGATTAAACCTGGCAGGATTTCTATGTAATCCGGTTGGGTTTTTTGGATGATTTTCAAGTTTTGTTCTAATGCATGAGAATCCAGCAAAAATAGTCGCTGGATAGCGACAATCCTATGTTTTTTGGCACGGTTTATAACATTTGCACGGGTGGAGATGATTCCATGTGGTTTTACCTCGTTACACAGAAACTCAATCGCGAAATCATCTGTTTTCAACCCTTGGATTAAGTCCGCGTGAAGAAATACTTTTTTATTATGTTTTTTAGCATACTGAACTAGGCTCTTCACCTGAGAAACGCGAACTTCTAGTAGAATGATATATTCGGTATTCGATTCAAGTAGCTTTTCAAAATCCTTCATGCTTTTTGTGGCAGGTAGAATTCCATTTTGTATGTTCATGTCGATCGACCTCTCCATTAAAAATAGGTACAACTGTCATGATAGTCGCCATCATTGTAACATAACTTGATGTTGGAGTGACGGGCACGCAATTGAGTTGATGATGAATCTCTTGTACAATAGCTATCAGCAAACTAAACGGAAAAAGGTGTTGTACATGCAGTCATATATTGTAGTAGGAGCCGGCATATTAGGAGCCTCGACAGCGTACCATTTAGCTAAAGCTGGTGCTGAGGTTACCTTAGTCGATCGCCACGACCCAGGCCAAGCCACGGATGCGGCAGCTGGAATCGTCTGTCCTTGGCTTTCCCAGCGTCGTAATAAGGCATGGTATCAGCTCGTAAAGGGTGGGGCGAGGTATTATCCAGAATTGATAAGAGCATTAGAAGAAGATGGTGAACAGGACACCGGATATAGTCAGGTTGGGGCAATTAGCGTGCATACCGAGGAAAAGAAACTAGATCAAATGGTCGAGCGTGCTAGGAAACGCCGAGAGCATGCACCTGAAATAGGTGAAATCACTCGGTTATCTCCATCGGAAACGCAAGCACTATTCCCTCCATTATCAGAAGAATATGGAGCTGTTCATGTAAGTGGAGCGGCTCGTGTGAACGGAGGTAAGCTCCGCAAGGCCCTTATACAAGCTGCACAAAAAAATGGAGCGAATGTTTTGCATGGGGATGCTTCTCTTTTACATGAAGGTCAAAAGGTAACAGGGGTTGAATTGGATGGGGAAACTCATTTTGCAGACCAAGTGATGGTAACAGCTGGAGCATGGGCTAAGGAACTTATAAAGCCATTGGGTGTAACGTTTAATGTCTCCTCACAAAAAGCCCAGATTGTTCATTTAGAAATTCCAGATACCGAAACAGGAGAATGGCCTGTTGTCATGCCACCAACCAACAAATACTTGCTTACCTTTGGAGGGGGCAAGGTAGTCGTGGGAGCAACTCATGAAGATGACGTTGGGTTGGATCGCCGCGTCACAGCTGGCGGCATTCATGACATCTTGAGTAAGGTGTTAGCCATTGCACCTGGACTTGGAGACTCCACAATGGTAGAAACAAAGGTTGGATTCCGTCCCTTTACACCAGGATTCCTACCTGTGTTTGGTGCATTGCCAGGTTATGAAGGTATCTATGTAGCAAACGGTCTTGGATCATCTGGACTTACAAGTGGACCTTATGTAGGAGCGGAATTAGCTAGGTTAGCTTTAGGATATGAAACAGAACTTGATCTTGCACAATATGATGTGGCAGGAGCTATAGAAGAATAAAGAAATGACACCGTACCTTTTGGAGGTACGGTGTTTTTGATGAAAGAGTACTTATAAAATACCTCCAAGGATAACGCCTAGAAGGGCTAGTATGAAATAAAGGCATGTCTTAATCCTTGTCCTCATATGCTTATAGAAGTAAAAAGTAGGGAGGGCAAGTATGGAATCCGTTCATGTGTGGGGGATCTTAATTACCTCCTTTTGTACAGCATTGGGAGCACTTCCCGTTCTATTGATACGCAATCTATCCCATAAAGGAAAGGACAGCTTATTAGCTTTTACTGCTGGTATAATGGTTGCTGCTTCTACTTATGGATTGATTCCTTCGGCTTTAAAGCTATCGAACTTATATGTACTTGTTATTGGAATACTGATAGGAACGTTTGTATTATTGCTTCTGGAGATTGTTGTACCTCACCATGATCTAGATAACACGAGTCAGCAAGCTGGTTCAGCAAGTATTCTATTATTCTTAGTTGCAATGTCTCTACATAACATTCCGGAAGGGCTTTCCGTTGGCATGAGTTACGCCAGTGAGTATAAAGATTTAGGTCCAATCGTGTCGTTCGCCATAGGGCTACAAAACGTGCCTGAAGGGTTTCTAGTAGCTCTCTTTTTAATGTTGCAGCAAGTGAGGAGATGGAAAACACTCCTTTATGCTTCTTTAACAGGATTGATTGAATTCATTGCTAGTTTAGCTGGCGTATATTTTGGAGGAAGTTTTGAGGGAGTGATTCCTTATGGACTAGCTTTTTCAGCCGGGGCGATGCTGTTCATCGTTTATAAGGAATTAATACCTGAGAGTCACGGGGACGGTAATGAACGTGCTTCTACTTTGGCGTTTATCATCGGATTTCTCACCATGATTGTACTGACCAGTATATTAAGATAATAAGGAAATAATCGTTGTGTTCCATCATGAATTTTATTAAGATAGTAAGTAATATGAAGAAAAAAGGAGGGAGTAGAAATGTTTACGTTGGAAGAAGTTGTGGACGAAGTGAAACAGTTTATCGTGTTCATTGCGTCCATTTTTGGAACTTTGCTATCAGACGGGACAAGTGTGTCCAATTTTAGCAAAACTCAAAACAACTTCTAACGTAAAATTTCTTACCTCTATACAATCGGTGTACGGCAAAGGGTGAATGATACCCTATTATGTAGAATTCCGAAACGCCACAGGTGAGTATTTACCTGTGGCGTTTTTTTCTTTGAAAATTTAAAGGATAAGTTACCTGGCTATAGCCTATGGCTTTTATGTTAAGCCTGTTTGTTGAGAGAGTATTCGGGCTTGCTTAAGTCTATTTTGGCTAGATAAGGGACTACGGGCTTTTTTTGGTATAGAGGTTCTCAGGAGGAACCAAAAATGCAACGGAACATGAAGACGAATATTCGATTTATCTATTTATATATCTTTTTTGCACAATTGTTTTTTGATCGAGCGTTATGGGTGATTTATTTAAGTGATTCAGGATTAAGTATGACACAGATCGGAATTGTAGAGGCACTCATGCATGTAGCGGTCGTTCTATTTGAAATTCCTACTGGTATGATAGCTGATTTATATGGACGTAAAGTGAGCCTGTTGATTGGGAATGTGTTAAGTATTGGCTACGGGGGATTAATGCTTGTGAGCGACTCTTTTTCCTTGTTTGGAGTAGCCCTCATGACATTAGGCCTTTGTATGACCTTCCAATCAGGTGCTGAAGAGGCACTTGCTTATGATACGCTTAAGGAACAAGGACAAGAACATCAATACACGCGTGTGTTTGGTAATATGACAGCCTTAGCTCTTCTGTCTTTAAGCGTTGCTAAACTGGCAGGTGGTTGGATGGCAGAGATAAGTTGGGAGCTTGTTTATGGTGCCATTGTAGTCGTCCACGTCATTGCACTAGTTCCCATTTTCTTTTTACACGAACCAGAGCGAGAGAAGAAAGAGACCAATGTGAACTGGATTAAGCAGTGGCGAGGTCAATTGAAAGAAGGAGCGGCTATTTGGAGGAATAATCCAACTATTCATATACCAATTGCGTTTTTTGTTATGGTCGTGACATCCATTGTCATTCTTACGTTTTACGGACAGGAGTATTTCACCCGTATTGGATATTCTGCAACAACAATCGGAGTTATTTTTACAGCTGAAGGGTTGTTAGGGGTAGTGATGGCAAAAGTAGCCCATCGATTAGAACAACGATGGAAGTTCTTTACGATTACCTATTATGGCTATGCGCTCTATCTAGGTTTTTTCTTACTGTATATATGGTCACCTAATTGGGCGATTGTACTTTCATTTCTCATCATGTCGCAGCTTGTAACCTTGTATGAGCCGATATTTTCAAACTTTATTCAAAATAAATTGGAAAGCCATGTTCGTTCTACGTTTTTCTCGATGATTAGTGTAGTAGAAAGCTTTTTTATCATGATACTGTTCCCTCTATTTGGGTACATGGTTGATACAATTGGCTTTAAATTAGGGTTTCTAAGCTTGGTGTGTATGTTGTTTTTCATCTATATAGGTGGAGGCATTCAGAATAAAAGAAAATATCGAATGTAATGAAAAAAGCATGTGAGTCCTTTTATTGGCTCACATGCTTTCTTAAGTATAGGGTGCTTTATAAAAGTGTTGCTTGTGTATAGCTGCCACGTCCAGCGCCCAGCGACTAGCAAACTTCCTGCACCTCCTTACGATAAGTCAACATCGAATCGCTATCGCTCTCCGTGTTTCCTTTCGGCCTACACGACGTAGGTTGGTTCGATGTTGCTGCGTGACGCAGCGGGTTTAATCGAACTTCCAATACCACAGGACAGTTTGTACGTCGCTACCCGGGCGCTTGCGCTTTTGTTCTTAGTATCTCAACTTCAATAAAACATCCCGCACATCTTGGTCTTCCATAATTTGAGTCTTATACTTTTGGGTTATTTCTGTTAGGGCTACATCATGATAGAAAAACTCCGTAAAGAATTTAACGAGCGGTCGTGATTGGCTACGTATTGCTTGCCACTTTGTTTCTTCGATACCGGCGAACAGCATCTCTTGTTCATCAATGATTAAAATACGACTGCGCTCTAACGTTTCATGATGTGTATCTGGGATTAAGGTAGAAACCGAAGGAATGGTTGTCTCAAGTGATCCAATCGAATGAATGTTAACGGACAGTCCTTCATTAGACTTTGCTTCTAGAATAGGAAGGTATTCCTCAAGGTCATCTGCCCATCCTGAAATAATAATCGAATCTTTTGCTTGATGAAGGAGTTCTTTGAGCAAGGATTGAATGGATTGGTTATTTTTTAACGTCCACACTCGGTCATCTATAGGGGTTTCTTTTATTTGAGCATTACGCAGCTGCTCTACATTATCTTCAAAGTCTGCTTTTAATTTTTCAATGGTGGATTCTATTGGTAGAGCGGTGTACATCCGCTTCTTTTCCACGGTAGATTCCAGTATCATTCCTTTTTCGGTCATACGATGAAGTACTTCATATACTTTCGCTCGTGGTACACCAGAGCGTTTCACAATAGCTGATGCATCGAGTGGTTCGTCGACAGTGATGAGCGCTTGATACACTTGGCTTTCATATTGTGTAAATCCAAACTGTTGCAACATGGTTTCATACTCCCTTTAGGTTCGTTCGAAATCATTTTCTCTATCATATCATATGGCAAAGGTAGCGTTGCACAATCTTAAATAACGGAAGGTTAAAAGTACATATTGCCCTTTTTAAAAGATGGTGATAAAGTTACTATTATAGTAGTAACTTTAAAGAGGTGGGAGAAACATGGATAAACGTGTGTATTTATTGACGATTGTTTCCTTTATTGTAGGAATGGTCGAGTTAATCATAGGTGGTATATTAGATTTGGTTGCTAATGATTTGGGAGTGAGTATCGGAAAGGCTGGTTTATTAATAACCATATTCTCGTTGGTATTTGCTATTTCAGCACCCGTACTCTTAGTTGCAACAGCAAAAATGGAACGAAAGAAGCTAACGTTAGTATCGCTAGTCGTCTTTTTTGTTGGAAATCTGTTGGCTGTTTTTAGTCCGACATATAGTGTGCTTATGGTATCAAGAATAGTCTCTGCTGTAAGCGGGTCATTACTCGTATTACTATGTGTAACGCTTGCTTCAAATATAGTAGAAGAAAAATATCGAGGTCGTGCCATTGGAATAGTCTTTATGGGTGTTAGTGGTTCACTCGTACTAGGCGTACCGATTGGGCTTATGCTCGGGAATGTTTTTGGTTGGCGTGCGCCATTTATTTTGATTACAATGCTAACCATACTATCGATGCTAGGGATTTTCTTCTTCATGGATCGAATTGCACCAAAGCCAGCTATACCTATTCGTAAACAACTAGAAACATTGAAGGATAGTAAAGTGCTACTGGCTCAAACAGCTTCGTTTCTTTTCCTGACAGGACACCTTACGTTATATGCATATCTGACTCCATTCTTAAAAGAGATGCTTGGTCTAGGTGGTACTTGGGTAAGTATCGCTTACTTGTTATTTGGGTTTGCAGCGATTACTGGAGGAGGAGTAGGTGGTTCATTAGCCGATCGATTTGGAACCAAACCGTCCATTCTTGCTATCATTGTCGCGTTCGCCGTTTCCATCTTCCTCATTCCATACACGACGTTTGCGCTGCCATTATTTTTAGTCGTTATGATGATTTGGGGTATGCTTAGCTGGGCCATTACACCAGCAATGCAAAGCTATTTAATCGAAACGGCTCCAGAAACATCTGATATTCAGCAAGGGTTAAATAACTCAGCCCTTCACTTAGGCATTGCGCTCGGCTCTTCCGTTGGTGGTCTTGTAATTCAGCAGGCTTCTGTACAATACAACGCTACAATTGGAGGACTTTTTATCATTTTAGCTCTTGGAGCGGCTGTCTTATCGATGAAAGGTCAAGTGTCTAAAGCATTTGCTTTTACATCAAGTAAATAATAACTGATTGTACACCACTAAGGGCTGTGGTGTTTTTTAGCTTTGTTATAGTTTAGTGTTCATTTTGGAATTAACTAATTAAAATAGCCTTATTCAAGATAAGAAGCATAATCTGGAATAAGGAGTTTTGGTGCTGAGTGGTTGATTCGGTGGGAATTCACTCGCTTTCCGCGGACAATCGGTGAAGCCTCCTCGTTCGGCTTCGCCTCTCTGCGGGGTCTTCACTCGATCGTTTTTCCGCAGGAGTCTCGCAAATTCCCACCGAATCAACGCCATGCTTTGGAGTTCTTATCAAGGAAGGTATTTGCTGCATTATTTGGATTAAGGGGGAGGATTTCAACACTATTGATTCATATATCTAAGGTGGTAAAACATGCTTAAAT
>NZ_AVBF01000050.1 GCF_000770635.1 Pontibacillus yanchengensis Y32 | reverse complement strand
CGGACCTATCCCAATATATCTCGATTCCAAGTCTTCAACATAATGGGGCGATTATAGAATAACTTTTAATCCATTAATCACAAAAATACCATGAAACTATAAAAAGCCATTCCTGAATTGGAATGGCTTTTCTCAACTTACTTAAGTGCTGTTTTTGCTTGCTCTACTAGGTTAGCGAAACCTTTTTCGTCTGTAACAGCTAAGTCAGCTAGCATTTTACGGTTAACTTCGATGCCAGCTTGCTTAAGACCGTGCATTAGACGGCTGTAAGAAATGTCGTTCATACGAGCTGCTGCGTTGATACGTGCGATCCATAATTTACGGAAATCACGTTTTCTCTGACGACGGTCACGATAAGCATACTGACCTGACTTCATTACTTGTTGTTTTGCTTGCTTAAATAAAGCATGTTTTGAACCATAATACCCTTTGGCAAGTTTTAAGACTTTTTTACGACGTTGACGTGTAACTGTTCCACCTTTTACGCGTGCCATAGTAGTTCCCTCCTGTTATATCAATTTCGAGTAATCTCGTTAAAATGTAATTTCGATTATTTTTTCGGAAGCATATCCTTGATACGCTTATAGTCGCTACGGTCCACAATTGAAGATTGACGTAGTTTACGTTTTTGCTTTTGAGACTTATTTGCGAATAAGTGGCTTGTGAACGCGTGGGAACGCTTCACCTTGCCGCTACCTGTTTTTGAAAAACGTTTCTGTGAACCTTTATGAGTTTTCATTTTTGGCATGAGTAGTTCCTCCTTTAAGCATTATCTTGGCTTCTCCCTAGTTAGTTACTTATTCTTTTTCATTAACTGGAGCAAGCATCATAAACATATTACGACCTTCCATCTTCGGTTTCGTTTCGATAGTGGAAAGATCTTTACATTCTTGTGCCATACGATCTAGAACCTCTTGGCCTAGCTCTTTGTGAGTGATAGCACGACCGCGGAAACGAATCGTTGCCTTCACTTTATCCCCTTTTGATAGGAATTTACGTGCATTACGAAGTTTCGTATTAAAGTCATGCTCTTCAATTCCTGGGCTAAGACGTACTTCTTTGATGTTAATAACTTTTTGATTCTTACGCTGTTCTTTTTCTTTTTTCTGTTGCTCGAATTTATACTTACCGTAGTCCATGATACGACATACAGGCGGTTTTGCGTTTGGAGCAACCATAACAAGATCTAGATTTGCGTTTGCAGCGATATCTAATGCTTCATTTTTGGATTTAACACCCAATTGGTCTCCATTTGAATCAATGAGACGTACTTCACGAGCACGGATTTTTTCATTGACAATCATTTCTTTGCTAATAACCAGCCACCTCCAAGGTATAGTTAAAAAATAATAGTGTCATCTTCGACAAGCTCTATTTCATCATGCTGGATTTAAAGACATTAAAAAAAGTGTCGGTACACACTGCACCCACACGTTTCCCTTACGTTCAGAAAATGTTACCCGTCAACTGTTCTTCTAAAAAGAACGTCAATCAGGTGAGAAGCGGGTGCTTCTACTTGTCTCAGACAGTTATTTGATTTCACTTTTACAAGGTTAGCATGTATTTCACATGATGTCAACTAGCCAATCTATTTTTTGTTCATTCGAAAGTGTATGACCTTATTTAGAATACAGGATTTATGTATTTATTGCAACAGCCTCTTTAAAGAAAAGAGGTAGTGCTTTTCTAACTCCTATTAAGCATTAAGCTTAGTTTGTAAAAGGATGATCAAGTATGTTTCGCCATTGCCGACTACCATAACTTATTATCTAAAAAGCCTCTTCCTTACAAATAAGTAAGAAAGAGACTTCATTTTGATTATTTAGATTTCCCTTGGATTTCTTGTTTAATTTCATCCACGAAATCTGCAAGTGGTTTTGTTTCTGAGTCTTGTTCGCCATAGCGACGAACATTGACTCCACTTTCACTCATTTCATTGTCCCCTACAACAAGTTGATATGGAACTTTTTGCATTTGAGCTTCACGGATTTTATAGCCAATTTTCTCATCACGCTCATCTACTTCTACTCTAACTCCTGCGTATCTCAGTTCATCCTCTACCTTTTTGGCATACTCAAGATGAGCATCCGCAGAAACAGGAATAATCTTTGCTTGCACTGGTGCTAACCAAGTTGGGAAGGCTCCTTTGTATTCTTCAATTAAGAAGGCAACAAAACGTTCCATAGTGGATACAACACCACGGTGGATAACGACAGGTCGATGGTGATTACCATCTTCCCCAACATATGTTAAATCAAAGCGTTCTGGTAAGTGAAAGTCCAGTTGAACAGTAGATAATGTTTCGTCTTTACCTAGCGCTGTCTTGACTTGAACGTCCAGTTTCGGACCGTAAAATGCCGCTTCTCCTTCTGCCTCTACGTAATCAAGCTTTAGGTCTTCCATAGTTTCCTTAAGAAGAGATTGCGCCTTATCCCACATTTCATCGTTATCTACATATTTTTCTTTATCTTCTTTATCACGATAAGAAAGACGGAAGTAATACTCGTTTAAACCAAAGTCTTTATACACTTCCTGAATCATACGAACAACGCGAATGAACTCTTCTTTCAGCTGATCTGGACGAGCAAAGATATGAGCGTCATTCAATGTCATGGCACGAACCCGTTGCAATCCTGCTAATGCACCAGACATTTCATAACGATGCATAGTACCAAGCTCAGCAATACGCACAGGTAAATTACGATAACTGTGGAATTGACTCTTATAAATCATCATATGGTGTGGGCAGTTCATTGGTCGAAGAACAAGGTCTTCGTTATCCATCTCCATAGTCGGGAACATATCCTCTTGATAGTGATCCCAGTGTCCACTTGTTTTATATAAGTCTACAGAACCAAGCACAGGTGTGTACACATGGTCATACCCTAGACGCTCTTCTAAATCAACTATATATCGTTCAATAGTGCGACGTATAGTAGCTCCTTTAGGTAGCCAAAGTGGCAACCCTTGCCCAACTTTTTGAGAGACAGTAAAGATGTCTAGTTCTTTCCCTAACTTGCGGTGATCGCGTTCTTTTGCTTCTTCAAGCATATGAAGGTACTCTTTTAAGTGATCTTTCTTTTCGAATGCAGTACCATAAATACGCTGTAGCATCTTATTATCACTGTCTCCACGCCAATATGCACCAGAGACACTTAACAGGTTGAATACTTTGATTTTCCCTGTAGAAGGTACATGAGGTCCACGACAAAGATCGAAAAACTCACCTTGCTTGTAAATTGTAACTTGTTCCCCTTCTGGTATATCTTCTAGAAGTTCTAATTTAAGGTTATCGCCGATTTCCTCATACATTTCTTTAGCTTCCTCACGACTAACCTCTAATCGTTCAACTTCAAGGTTTTCGCTTACGATTTTCTGCATTTCTTTTTCAATCTTAGGTAGATCTTCTGCAGTAATCGATTCACTAACATCCATATCATAATAAAAGCCATTTTCTATTACGGGACCAACACCTAGGTTCACTTTCCCGTATAAACGTTTAACAGCTTGTGCCATTAGGTGAGCAGTGGAGTGGCGTAACACTTCAATCCCTTCCTCGTCACGTAGTGTAACGATTTCGATTGAACCATCCCCAGGCAATACTCGACGTAAATCTAAAAGCTGGCCATTATGCTTCCCTGCAACAGCTTGCTTTTTTAACCCAGGGCTAATGGAAGCAGCTACATCTTCTGTTGTCGTATCTTTTGGGAACTCCTTGACTGCGCCATCTGGAAAAGTAAGTTGAATTGCTTCCGACATGTCTGTCACTCCTTTAATATTTTACTGTTTTAAGACACTAAAAAACGCCCATCCCTTGCACGAAAGCGAAGGGACGAGCGTTATACCCGTGGTTCCACCCTAATTTCCACATCAAATGTGGCTTCATTAGTACATCCGTAACGTGGATAATCCGCTGATCAATACTACATTTCATGACCAGAGTTCAGAGGTGGTAAACAATATGCCGTACATAGGAAGCTCACAGCCGATGACTTCCCTCTCTGTAAAGTCGGAATATATTGTTCGTATCCTCATCAAAACTTTTATATATCAAGGAATGGTTGTTTAGTTAGTTATGTTTTTTATTATATGTGGAATTAATATGGAAAGCAAGCCTATTTTTTAATTCATACTAGTTTTCTATGCACTATAGTTATAAAAATTATAAAGAAGACAATCTTTTAAAGGGAAATTTACTTAATGGATACATCTCCATTCGTTCTTGAAACACATTCATAACTGTCAGTGTTTTAGGATCGGTAACATCATCCCCATAAAAGGATATCTGTTCTGGCGCTAGAGCCATGATAGGCGTCAAATTAAGTTCTTCTTTCCCAAGACCAAATAGATATAATGGTTCTTGCTGCGCAAGGTTTTTGACTATTGCATTAGAAATTGGTTTTCCTGAAGAATTAAAGAAAAGAAACGATGCATCTTTTTGCACGATAACAAGATGGTCGATTTTCGCTTTCTTAGTCCCTACATATTCTCTTAATTGCTGAACATAGGTTTGGTACTCCTCTTCACGCTTATATTCATCGATTGCATAACCAACAAAATCAATTAGCTCTTCTTTGTAATATTGAAGACGGAACGTAACAACTGAATCAAAATGTAAAGCATCCCCTTCATTTAAGGCATTCTCAAACACACGATACAAAAGTTTTGTATGCTGCCCGTGACTAAGTTCATGTAATGGTACCATCCGTTGTTCCGTATCGTCTTGTAAGAAAGACTGACACAATTCAAATATGTGAGCTACTTCATCTTCATCATTATAATAATAACAATTGCGGATAATATCTTGTATCCAGGACTGTTCTCTATGTAAGGTAAATACATGGATCAACCCGTTCACAAGCCATTTGTTAACTGATATGGCTGAAGTCTTTCCGCTCTCTATGTTGACAGTGTAGCCCGTTTTATTTTGGTGGCGCCATTGAATTGTAATATCCCCATGTTCATCAAGGATACTCTCACAAAATGATAGAGCTTCCTGTTTATATTCAAAGCAGATCTCTTTCAAGCTGTTCCCCCCTTCCCCGAAACTGTTACATTATATGGGACAAGGAAAGAAAAAATGTATGTTTTCTATAACAATAAAAAAAACAACCCTAATAAAAGGTTGTTTAAAGATTAATACCTATAATTATTGTCTACGGTTTTGGCCTATTACTTCAACTGGTGTGCTACAAGCTTTGATTCGTTCTATAATTCTGCCAGCTTTTAGTTGCTCAATTTCACCACGGTTATTCGTCATTAAATGCTTCTCTAAGTCCTCTAAAGAATAGTTAGATGTGAAAAATACAGGTAAACGCTCCATCATTCGATATTGAAGAATAGATCCTAACACTTCATCACGAAACCAAGACGACATAGATTCTGCGCCGATATCATCTAGCATTAGGACTTGAGCTGTTTTGAATTTCTCTATCTTTTCATTTAGTGAGTTATCCTGAAGCGACGACTTCATTTCCCTCACAAGCTCAGGCATGTAGATCATATAAGAAGAAATACGCTTATTCGCTAATTTATTTGCAATAGCACCTAAAATATGAGTTTTCCCTACTCCAAATCGTCCATGAAAATAAAGACCCTTTTGAGCTTTTTCGGTCTCTACATTTTCAGTGTAATTAACTGCAAGTCTTATCGCTTCGTAACGATCATCTGGATCTAAATCCTTAAAGCGAGCTTCTAAAATATCCTTTGGCATATAAAGACTACTTATAAAAGAACGCTTTTCAGACTGTTCTTGATATTGGCGCTTAGTTGGACACATTTCATATGTTAAGCGTACATCCTTCTCTGTAACATGAAGGCTAGGTGAATAGCCAGGTACAAGGTTCTGACATTCATCTAGAGAAGGACATCCCTCACAGGATTTAGATTGGGACTGATACTCGTAAAATTTCATCAAATGTCGTTCAACATCTTGATCAGTCAATTGAGAGTTTTGTTGTAAAACTTTTTGGATATCTTCATCATGTAAAATAGCCTGTCGCATATTTTGATAATGCTCTTGGAAGTTTTTACTCTCTCTCATCCATTTTTTCAAAGCTGTTTGGATTGGTTCCATGTCACTCATCCTTAAATCAATTTATTCACACGTTATCTATTCATCATCCATTTTCTTCAAGGCCTCAGCTAATTCCTTTTTTTCCTTCTCAATCTCTTGTTGGGATTTACTAGCCTTTTCTGAACCTTTTGTTTGAGGTTGTGCTTCTTTTTCTTTTTGTTGTTCTTTAAACCAATCAGGCAACACTTCTTGTTTTTGTCTCCGATTTCGGTTTTTCCCTTTAGTAGCTAATTGCTGGTATTTTTGATTCTCAGATTTAGCAGTATCCATTGCTTGCCTTACTGTTTTCACATCTAGACGTGCCCAATGTCCAGCAATGGTTTCCATATACGGCTTTGAAAGTTTCATGTCCGTTTTCAATAGTACATAATAAATGAGCACGTTCATGACTCCAGCAGGTAAGCCTTGGGAAGTCATTATATCACGGACTATTTTAAGTTCTTTTTCAGTTGGTTCAGCACCATTTGATAAATCTGTTAGTAATTGCCTAGGAGATATATGTTCCAATTGATTAATCAACGCCTCTTCCTTACCTTGAGGTTGTTGATCTTCATCTGAAGAATTGGATAATTTGTCCTCCGAATTAACCTTTTCACGATGTTCTGTTAACTTTATATTCCCTTGGCCATTTTGGTGCTTGGATTGATATAAGTCATGACAGGCTTCCTTTAATTCTGAGACATGCAACTCGTTGGAGTCAGATAGAGCCCATTGTATTGCTTTTTCCATTTCATAAGTAGCTAAGTTATACAGTAAAGCTAATTGATTCATCACTTTTTTATTCTTTTCAGTGAAGATTACGTTCACTGGTAGCATTCGTTCATGAAACGTGCTTTTTAACCAATCGAAATCGATACTGGATTCTTGTACATTTGCTCCTGTTGTCGATGTAGCAATAGTTTTTGTCATTTCTTCAGATTCTGGATTGGATGGCACATCATTAGGTAGCTCTCTCATTGAAAAGATTTCCTCGAAAGAAGACGTAACTTCAATAGATTGGTCTTCCACTATTGGCTTAGCATATAGCGCATGTTGCAATCTCTTAAATTTTTCTTCTCCAATATGATGATACAATAACAGGGACAACATATCATCTTCAAAGAATTCATTTGGCGTAAATGGTCTTAATAATACATACGTGTACACATTCTGTTGAGTCCCCTCTGTAAGGAATGACCGCATGAGTCCAATTGCTTCTAGGCGTTTTCTGGCTTCATAAATTTGATCTAAAGGGAGATGGAGATAATTCATTAACAAATGATGGGTTCTGGGTTGGTCCTCTTTCTTTTGAACCTCGTATTCTGAAAGAAGTGTTTGGTATAAAGATATTGCAGCCAAACCAATTAAAGGTTGATATAAATGAGTTAAAGAGGTAGACATGTTGAAAGCAATATTTTGTGGTACTTGCAATTTGAAGCCGTCTAACGGTAACAGCTTTCCAATATTCGTTTCGTTCATATCTAATCTCCCCTTCTCCACGCTGTCCATGCTAGTGTTTGTTGTTTATGAATCCTTGTTGTAAGTAGGGGGTATAAAAAAGAAAAGAGCCACAAAGGCCCTAAACATTTACCCTTCAGAATCATGTTTGATTAAATCTTTTAATTCATCCAAGAAGACATTGATATCTTTAAATTGTCTATAAACGGATGCGAACCGAACATAAGCTACCTCATCTACAGTAGCTAGACGATCCATTACCATTTCTCCTATTTCCTTACTCTGAACCTCCGAAACACCACGGTTTCTTAATTCTCGTTCAATATCGCCAGTAATATTTTCTAATTCTTCTACGGCAACTGGCCTTTTCTCGCACGCACGGATTAAGCCACGCATAAGCTTTTCGCGGCTGAACTCCTCTCGTGTTCCTTCTTTTTTCACAATGATAAGAGGAACCTCCTCAATGCGCTCAAAAGTGGTGAACCGAAAATCACATTGTTCGCATTCTCTCCTCCGCCTGATAGATTTTCCTTCCTCTACTGGCCTAGAGTCTAATACTTTTGTACTTTTGTAGCTACAATTGGGGCACTTCACTCCATATCAACTCCAAATCTGGTTTGCCTTGTCTACACATTTAATTTATGAGCCATTGATGTTTCAATAAAAGGTAGCTCTTTCTTAAGCATGTCGTATTGTTGGCGAATTACTTTATGGCTGTACCCAAAGTCAAATGGTAAAGTAGTTTCTGATGTAACAGAAAAATCAATTGCAGTATGATAAGGTTTGACCATAATTACACTAATAACAATAAACGCTTTCTTTTGTTTTTTTAACTGAACACTTAACTCGCCACGTTCTTCGGACACGGACCTCACTTCAAAGGACGGTGATTTAGAATACATATCGTGCAATACGTTAATCGCTTTGTCCTTAGTTGTTTTGAAATAATGAGTGCGTAAGGAATCGTTATGGTGAGTTTCATCAGTTTCAGCGTGATTTGTAAAATATGTGGAAAAAAATTGTTTTATTTTCATATAACGTGTACACCTCTTATCTATTATATCAAAAATTCTACAAGGATAAATACATTACTCGAGGTGATTTGACAAATTCACCAAAATTCTTGAGTTTGGGTTTATCATTGAGGGTTTCAAATTATGAAGAATAATATCGTGGAAGAAATAAAGATAAAAGAATAACGGAACATGCCTGTTTCGACGTTGGCTTATAAAATGAAGGAGAGGGAAACATATTAGTCGAGAGGTAGCTGGACTGAGTCTAGCCATATTTACATTTTATATACTCACATGTATGTAATTATATCTCCTAAAACTATCAGAAAAGAGGTGCACGTTGTACACCTCTTTTTATTTTATAGAACATTAAATTTTTTCACTTCAACTGGTCCCATACCACGCGGAACCTCAACTGTCTCTTTTGATTTCGATTCAAGTGCTTCTGCAATATATTGAGCTGCTACATTGGGATCTATGCGATCGCCACATGTGTATACATCAATACTTGCATACCCGTGTTCTGGGAAGCTATGAATGGTAAGGTGAGATTCTGAAATGATGACTACCCCACTTACTCCATGAGGAGCAAATTTATGAAAGGCTACTTCTCTTACCTCAGCACCTGACTTTAAAGCTGCATCAACAAAAATTTGTTCAATCAAATTCATATCATTTAACTTATCAATGTTACAATCCCAAAGTTCTGCAATTACATGTCTACCCATTGTATCCATTGGGAGTCCCCCTTTAACCACATAAGTTTACTTCTATACATCTAGCTAATGCACTACCACGGGGGAAAGTTAGTCCTACGAGGTCCTAACCCTTTAAGCAGTCCTATTTCAGTTAGTTTTTCAGAAGCTCAAAAGTTAGTATATATCGTTTCCCTGAAATTTGCAATATACATCTGTGAAGATTTTTAGAAATTGGTTAATAGACTCCTACCAGTGGAAGTGGTATTTCTTTCCTCATTATAAATGAGGAAAGAGGGGGATTCCAATGATAAACATTTATGATACTTGAACTTCTTGTTCTTTCTTTAAATAACTCCCTACAAAGTTCACCAAGTCAATAACTCGTTTAGAATAACCCCATTCGTTGTCATACCAAGCTAAAACTTTCACTTTTCGATCTTCCATCACTAGTGTTGATAATCCATCTACTATAGAGGAATACTCTGTAGTTGTGTAGTCAACAGATACTAATGGTTCCTCAGAATAAGATAATATTCCATTGAGCTCATTTTTGGCAGCATGACGGAATGTATTGTTAATTTGGTCAACCGTGACATCCTGTTTCAAATCAACCACTAAATCAACTAGTGAAACATTGGGAGTCGGCACACGTAAAGCCATACCATGTAATTTACCATCTAATTGAGGAAGGACTTGACCTAATGCTTTAGCTGCACCTGTAGATGTTGGAATAATAGATTGAGTACATCCTCTTGCTCTACGCAAGTCTTTATGGGGGTTATCTAAATTTTTCTGATCATTCGTGAACGCATGCACAGTTGTCATTAATCCATTTTCTATACCAAATTGCTCATCTAGTACTTTCACTACGGGAGCTAAACAGTTTGTTGTACAAGATGCATTTGAAATAACATCATGCTGCTGGTGATTGTAAACGCTCTCATTTACACCCATAACAATCGTAGCATCAACTTCTTTTCCAGGTGCAGTAATGACGACCTTCTTTGCCCCTGCTTCTATATGTGCTCCTGCTGTTTCCTTCGTTTTAAACTTACCAGTAGCTTCTATGACGATATCAATATTGTGATCTTTCCATGGTAATTCTTTAGGGTCCCTTGAAGCGAACAAGTGAACCTTTTTACCATTTATCTCAAGACCATCTTGAAGCGCTTTCACATCTGCTTGAAAACGACCATGAACACTATCATATGTTAAAAGGTGGGCTAACGTTTCAGGAGGGTAACTTGCATTAACCGCTACCACCTCAAGATTATCATCCATTACGGCCTGACGGAATACCATTCTGCCAATACGACCAAAACCATTAATTGCAACACGTGACTTCATAACAACTACCCCTCTCCACATATGTGATATACTAAATAAATTTATGTATGATTAGTATAACACATTAATCCTTTTTTTGGTGGTAGAATATTAAAAATGGACATTAAAAAAGAAAGAAATGATTTGTACTGGTAAGGAATATGCAACCGAATTAGGTATGTATGCAACATAAAGGAATTATATTAAAAAAACCGTGAACGAAATGCTCACGGTTTTTCACATTATATTATCTTCCACTGCCGGAGGATGGTTTCTAACTGTTTGTAGGAATCATGTTTACTACCAGAATTATCGACTACTTCATCTGCTTTTTTTGCCTTTTGGGATACAGGCATTTGAGAGTTGATTCTACTTAATGCGTCCTCTTTAGTACTCTTATCTCTTTCCATAAGTCTCTTTAACTGAGTATCTTCATCAACATATACTACAACTACTTTATCTACATAGTGAGCTAAGTCACTCTCAAATAGTAATGGGATATCTAAAACAACTGCTTTATACCCCTCCGTTACATAAAAATCTCTTTGTTGTACCATTTCCTCTCGTACGGCAGGGTGCACAAATGAATTTAGTTTTTTTCGCTTTTCCTCATCATTAAACACAATGGTACCTAATGCTTTACGGTCAATGGTTTGATCGTCTCTCAAAATGTCATGACCAAACTCTTCAATTATTTGGTTATAGGCTTTTTTACCAGGCTCTACAACCTTTCGAGATAGCTTATCTGCATCTACTACTGGAATATTAAATTCATCAAACATTAAAGATACGGTACTTTTACCGCTTGCTATGCTTCCTGTTAAACCAATTACTACAGTCATTACATAATGCCCCCAATTACGTCATTTTCATAACACCTAATACAATTAAGAGTACACCTGGTACGAATGAAAGTCGGTCTAACCAACGCCAATAAGATAGCCAATATCCACTTTTCAAGCCTACCCATAAGAAGAAGCTACTCATAAATGCAATAATTAGTGCAGTGTGAAAAGGAGTAAACCCAAACATGGCAGCCCCTACCCCCGCTCCAAATGCATCTAGGGATAAGGCAACGCCAAGTAATAGAGCCTCGATTCCATTAATCGAACCAGAACGGTCAATGTCAGCACTCATTGGTTTTTTCAAGATTTGAATAACTATTCCTAGTGATTTTATCTCCATTTTAAATAAATATGGGGTTAGCTGTTCATTGGATTGGGTAGTTTTATTGCTTCTAAAGAACTGGTAAATTACCCAAATCCCAATAAGAATTAAGATGCTCCCTCCAATCACCTCTGTTAAATGAGGTGACAAGAATACAGCTATGGTCTTACCGATTAACATCGCAATAAAAAACGTTAAGGCTGATACTCCTGCAATGATAAAAATCACTCGATACGATAACCCTACTTTTCTCATTCCATAAGTAAAGCCAACCGTAAAGCTGTCTAAACTAACTGCAAATGCAAGAAGGAATAACGTCATGATGTCAGGCATATGCTGGCTCCTTCCACCTATAATCTAAAATAGTATATGGAAGGAGTCTATTCACTGTGCCTTGACCACATGTTCAATAAATTCTTTAAGATAGATGTTTGTGATTTTTATCTATACGTTCTCTTTCTGACAGGTTAAACAGACATGAGTCCCTCTTCCTCCTACTTTCATTTTGGTAATAGGAGTTGAGCAAATCTTACAACTTTCTTCTTCTCGCCCATAAACGTTTAATTGTTGCTGAAACATTCCAATTTGTCCTTGTGTATTCACGTAAGAACGAATAGTGGTTCCACCTTGATCAACTGCTTCACGAAGAGTTTGCTGTATAGAACGATGTAAGGAACGTACTTCTTTTTCAGATATACCAGAAGCTATACGCAATGGATGGATAGCTGCTCTAAACAAGGCCTCATCTACATATATGTTCCCTAATCCCGCTAGAATGGTTTGATCTAGTAAAGCTGTCTTTATATGACGATTCGTACGTCTTAGTTTGGTATGAAGGTATTGAATACTAAAGCCTTCCTCAAATGGCTCAGGACCCAGTTGTTCCAATGGAGGATTACTAAATTCTTCCCCAATATTATATAAATGCAGCGTCCCAAATTTGCGTACATCTTGATAACGAAGTTCTTGTTCATCATCCAAGAGAAATCGAACATGAGTATGTTTTGCAAGAGGAGTCTCCGAACTGAAAACCCCATATTTTCCTTCCATTCGAAGATGGGAAATCAAAACGTGTGTATCTAAGTAAAATAACAAGAATTTCCCTCTACGATCTAATCGATTTATCGTTTGTCCCTTTATCAAGTTGATGAATTCTTCGCTATCATCTGGATGTTTAATCATCTTTGGCCAATAAAGGCTAACGTTTTTAATGGTTTTCCCAATGACCATGTACTCTAATGTCTTCTTGATTGTTTCCACTTCAGGCAATTCTGGCATGTACGCTTTCTCTCCTTATTTTGCATCGTACCATGTATCACCATAAGCATGATCAACTTTTAATGGTACTTGTAATGATACTGTTTTTTCCATAACTTCGGTGACTAGTTCTTTTAATGTTTCTAATTCATGTTTCGGAGCTTCTAAGATTAATTCGTCATGTACTTGGAGAAGTATGCGCGCTTCTAACTTTTCATCTTCTAACTTGTGATACAAGTCAATCATTGCTTGTTTGATAATATCAGCTGCAGTTCCCTGAATAGGTGTATTCATTGCTGTTCGTTCAGCAGCACTTCTACGGTTAAAGTTACGACTCGTAAGGTCAGGTAAATACCTGCGACGCATCATTAATGTTGTCACATATCCTTGTTGCTTTGCTTCTTGAACAACGTCATCCATGTACTCTTTTACTCCCGGATAACTTTCTAAGTAACGGTCAATAAATTTCTTTGCTTCTTTTCGCGTTATCCCTAGGCTTTGAGATAATCCATAATCACTTATTCCGTAGACGATGCCAAAATTTACGGCTTTCGCTTGTCTTCTCATTTGATCCGTAACCTCATCTTTATCCACATGGAAAACGTCCATAGCTGTTTTGGTATGAATGTCCTCATTATCATTGAATGCTTGAATCAATTTCTCGTCATTTGCTATATGAGCCAACACTCTTAATTCGATTTGAGAGTAGTCTGCCGAGAAAATTTTCCACCCATCTTCGGATGGAATAAAGGCTTGTCTAATTCTACGGCCTTCTTCTAGACGAATGGGTATGTTCTGAAGGTTCGGCTCAGTCGAGCTTAAACGTCCAGTTTGCGTTAAAGCTTGATTAAATCTTGTATGGATTTTGTTTGTTTGACCATCTACTACTTTCAATAATCCTTCAATGTATGTGGATTGAAGTTTCCCAAGTTGTCGGTATAGTAATATTTTTGGGATAATCTCATGCTTATCCGCTAGTTGCTCTAATATATCAGCAGATGTAGAGTAACCGGTTTTTGTTTTTTTGATAACTGGAAGTTCAAGCTTTTCAAATAAAATAGGTCCTAGCTGTTTGGGAGAATTCAAGTTAAACGTTTCACCGGCCAATTCATATACTTCTTCTTCTATCTCAGACAAACGTCGCTGTAGCTCTTCTCCCATATTTTCAAGTTGTTCAACATCAACGGCTACCCCTAAATGTTCCATTTCACCAAGAATAAGAGATAAAGGCATCTCTAACTCATGATACAGTTCCCATTGACTGTTTTCACGTAGCCTGCTTTCAACAGGCTCTTTCATTTCGTATAGCATAGTTGTTTTTCGACCTACATGATCTGCTAGCGAATTTTGTTCAGGAACCTTCAGCTTGGCGCCTTTTCCATAGACTTCTTCATCATAAGCAATCCCCTTTTTATCCATGCGATGACTAATAGAAGGTATATCATGATGGTTTTCAGAAGGATTTATCAAGTATGAAGCAATAAGTAAATCAAATTCTATTCCTTTAATATCGATATCGAATCGTTTCAGAGCTACCAGTGTCTTTTTAGCGTCAAAAACCCACTTTTTCTTCGTTATATCTTGTGCCCATTGTTTAAAAAGGTCTGATTCCATAGCAACATCAGTTGGAATAAAGTAGGTGCCAGTATCATTTACTATCCCAATACCTTCAATAGAGGACGTATGATAATTATCATGTAACATCTCTACAACAAGGGCTGAGTGATCTTCTAACATCGTTTCATCAACTGATTCGACAATGGTTACATCAATATTCGGAAGTGCTTCTTGCACTTCTTCTGCACCTTCTTCATCTTCATTAATACGTCCAAGGAGGGAATGGAATCCAAGATCTCGGAAGAAGTGAGCAACCTTAGTAGAATCGTAGCCATTATAATGAATTTCATCTAATTTCACTGTAATTGGAGCTTGAATATCAATCGTAACGAGTTCCTTGCTCATGAAAGCATCATCTTTATGATTCTGTAACTTCTCTTTTAGCTTCTTACCACTTACATCTTCTACATTTGCAAATACTTGATCTAAGGTTTCAAATTGGTGTAATAGTTTAACAGCCGTTTTCTCACCAACTCCAGGCACCCCTGGAATGTTATCGGAGCTATCGCCCATAAGTGCTTTTAAGTCAATTATTTGTTCAGGGTCAATCTCCATTTTTTCTTTCATAAAGGAAGGTGTATAAGTTTCCACATTTGTAATCCCTTTTTTCGTTAAAGCAACAGACACCTGGTCGGATACGAGTTGCAATAAATCCCGGTCTCCACTAATCACCTTTACCTCGAAACCATCTTGTTCTCCTCTTCTAGCTAGTGTACCTATAATATCATCCGCTTCATATTGGTCTAGTTCATAGTGGGAGATTTGAAAGGCATCCAATAACTCTCTTACTAATGGAAACTGCTCAGACAATTCAGGTGGTGTTTTCTGTCGTCCACCTTTATATTCTTCGTAGGTTTTATGACGGAATGTGGTTTTTCCTGCGTCAAATGCTACAAGAGCATGGCTTGGCTGTTCTTCCTCTAAAATTTTAAGTAGCATAGTTGTAAAACCATATACCGCATTTGTATGTACACCTTTATCATTGTTCAATAGTGGCAATGCAAAAAAAGCACGGTAAGCGATACTATTCCCATCAATTAATATTAGTTTTTTCGACATCAATAGAACTCCTTTATATTCGTTTTAGGCTAGTGTTTCCATCTATATGTTTTGTCCTTTTAAAAGTAAAAAGAAAAGCGTTGGACACCCACCGCGACCTCACTTGTTTCTAAGTATTAGAGACGAGCAATTGCTTTCTTCACTTTTAAAAAAGGCGTTATTTTCTCCTATTTTACCATGTTCGGTCATAGAAGAAAAAAACGCCCCCTTTCGTTATTGCCCTAAATACCCTGATAGTGTTTGTGCATATGGTGAATCTTGAGGAAGAATAATGGTTGTTTCGCCATCAATTGTTTTCTTATAAGACTCCAGCGTCCGGTATAGTCTATAGAAATCTTCATCTTTTTGAAAGGACTCATTATAGATTTGCGCTGCCTCTTGCTCACCTTGTGCACGAATCTCAGCAGCATCTTTATTAGCTTTTGCTAGCATTTCTTGAACTTCACGATCTGTTTGAGCAATGATACGGTTCTTTTCTGCTTCCCCTTTTGACAGATATTCCTGAGCTTTCGTTTCACGTTCTGAAATCATACGACGGTAAACAGACTGCTCGTTCTCATCAGGAAGATCTGTGCGTTTAATACGGACGTCATCCACCTGAATACCATAATTGTATCGCGACAATAATTCATTCACCTGTTCCGTCACACGAATATTAATATTCCCTCTTGATGATTTTTCATCATTGATTATTTCCTCATAATTCATTTGACCGAGTTGAGTCCGAATAACAGAAAAAATAAACTCTCCCATTCGAGCTTCAGCATTTATAACCGTTCTTGCGTTTTCAATCATATTCTGTGGATCTGTTATTTGCCATACTGCATAGTTATCAATAATCATTCGTTTTTTATCTAATGTATTAATCTCTTTCTGAGCTACGTCATATACTTGTTTTTTCTTCGGTAAGGTGGTGGCAGTTTGTAAGAATGGCACTTTAAAGTGAAGACCAGGTTCTTCTTTAATAGACACCACTTCTCCAAATTGACGAACTACTTTGTACTCTCCCTCTTTAACAATCATCATACTTGTAAACAAGACAGACAATAAAAGTATAAGTACAAGTAAGGAAACACCTGCTTTAATATACTTCCTATAGTTCTTGTTTGATGAACTGTTTCCCACATCTACTACATTTTCATCACTCATTATTAGATCCCCCATCCTGTTCTTGCTTTGGTGTTTGTTGTTGAGGTAACGATTGAACTTGACTATTACCAATTGGTAAGTATTTAACTGTATTGCCATCATCGTTCATGATATATACATTAGCTTGAGGTAACACATCTTCTAACGTTTCAATTACAAGACGGTTTTCTGTAACAGTTGGGGAATTTTCATACTCTGTATATAAAGCGTCAAATTGAGCTACATCACCCTTCGCTTCCTCTATTCGAGCTACTTTAGCACCCTCTGAACGTGAGATGATGGCATCTTTTTCTCCTAACGCTTCTTCATACTTTTCATTCTTGTACTTTTTGGCTTCATTTATTTTTGTGTTCATTGTTTCTCTTGCATCCGTTACCTTGGTAAAGGCTGTTCTTACTTCAGAATTTGGTAAGTCCACTTCTTGTAGTTTCACATCGATCACAGAAATACCAATATTGTAATCTTCTACAAGAGATACAAGTAACTCTCTCACTTCATTTTCTATTTCCGCTTTTCCGGATGTGAGTGCATCATCAATCTTGGATGTACCAATAATTTGACGTAATGAAGCAGATGTAGCGTTGTTTAAAACTAACTCTGGTTGAGCGGATTGATATAAGTATTGAGCTGGTTCTGTAATTTTCCATTGTACAACCAGGTCTGCTAGTACAATATTTTCATCGCCCGTTATCATTTGAACTTGATTGGCTTTCCCTTTATCATCCTGCCCCTGATCATAACCAAAATTTAAACTAAACGTCTCTTTAGAAAGCTTTGTCTTTTCTTGTATAGGCCAAGGCATTTTAAAGTGTAATCCAGGATTCGTTATACTTTCTTCCGCTTCTCCGAATGTAAGAATGACTGCCTGTTCGGATTCGTCTACGGTGTACCAACTAGTGGTCCCAACTATTGCGAGTATTACAATACCAATCGAAATCGCAATCCATGTATAGATTTGCCTTAATGTCATACGTTCTCTCCCCTTATGTTTCAATATCATTACAAGCTATGTACGAGTCTGACATAACTTTTGTTTCAAATTATGTGAAAATTATTAAGAAATATATGATATCAACAGTTTCATAACGACAACCTGCATGAAGAGTTCAATGAAACATAAATAAAGCTTATCCTCTGTGGATAAGCTTAGGCTTTGTTAAAGTTTGTTGTTGATATAATAATGATATAGTTTAATGTTCTTCCATATAAAGCATCATAATCTTGAAAACTGGTGAAGCTGAATCCGTTACTTTTGTAAGGAAGGGGCTACGGTGAAATGGTTCGCTTTCCGCGGAGGAACATGCGAGCCTCCTCGTTCGGCTACGCCTCTCTGCGGGGTCTCGCATTGTCCCTTCTTCCGCAGGAGTCTCACCATTTCCCTCCGCCCATCGGTATGAGGGATAACGGATTCATCGTAGTTAGTGCTAGGTTAAGTATTATGGTGTTAACAAATTGGTCAATCTGTTGATAATCTTAAATTCCTTGATATCAAAGGGATTTTAGCATGTTTTACCGCCTTGAATATATGAGTCAATAGTGTTGAAACTTTCCCTTAATCCAAATAAAAAAGAAATACCTTCTTTGATAAGGACTCCTAAACATGGCGTTGATTTGGTGGGAATTTGCGAGACTCCTGCGGAAAAACGATCGTGTGAAGACCCCACAGAGAGGCGAAGCCGAACGAGGAGGCTTCACCGATTGTCCGCGGAAAGCGAGTAAATTCCCACCGAATCAACCACTCAGCACCAAAAATCCTTATTCCAGATTATGCTTTTTAGATTCCAAAATCAACATTAGTCTTCCTTTATAAAAGAAATGAAAACATAAAAAAGACGGAAGCGGGATGGGCTTCCGTCCAAAAAAAGAAAACACCTTGGATGAAAGGGTTTCAATTAATACTGTATCAATAGATTTTAAACGAAGGATTAATTAGTTGTTAATGTTTTGTAAATTTTTTTGGTATGAAGATCCGGAATGTCGTCCCCTGTTGGTTAGCACTTTGTACTTTTATATGTCCATGATGAGCTTCGACTATATGTTTTACTATTGCCAATCCAAGACCTGTACCACCAGAGTTCCGACTTCTAGCTTTATCAACCCTATAAAAGCGCTCGAAAATACGAGGAATATCTTCTTCAGGAATTCCTACCCCACTGTCTGTAACCATTATTTCCACTTCTGTTTCATGGGTAGTTAAGGTTACAGAAACATCTCCACCTTTTGGAGTATAATTAATAGCGTTCGTAAGTAGATTGATGACTACTTGCTTTAACCTCGCTGAATCCCCTTCAATCATGACATCCTCTGTTAAATGCTGTTTTAAATGAACTTCTTTTTCATCTGCTTGGTGTTCAACTATAGGAACGATGTCTTCTATCATACCCTTTACATACACGTTTTCTATATTTAGTTGGAATTCCTCTTTTTCTAATTTAGAAAGCTCTAACAAATCATGAATTAATGATTGTAGTCGTTGGCTTTCTTTTAGAATAATGTTTATAAACTGTTCTCGTAGTGCATCATCCTGCATGGCACCATCTAATAAAGTTTCAGAGAAGCCACGTATGGATGTAATGGGTGTCTTTAATTCATGAGACACATTTGCAACAAAGTCTTTACGCATTTGTTCTAGATTTTTTAGTTCTGTGATGTCGTGGAATACTAAAACGACACCTTTCCACACATTGGATTCATTAATAATTGGAGCTCCCAAGACTTCTAGAAATCTTCGTTCAATTTGTAAGGAACGTATAAAGGAATACCGCACACGCTCTTCTGTCATGAACACTTCTTTAACTGCCTTATGAATTTCTTCTTCTTCAATGGCATGATAATACAAGTGACCTAAATAATCTGTAGAGTCACCTCCAAAGCTCTCAAGAAATGCTTTGTTGACTAGGTGTACATACCCTTTTTCGTCTATGAGCACTAAACCATTACCCATATTATTTATAACTGCTTCCAAACGATCCTTCTGCATTTCTTGCATCATGGTCATCTCTTGAAGATTTCTCGCAAGAACGTTTATCGAAGTCGTTAATTGAGCAGCTTCTCCATAGTTGCCTTCATATGTACGAGCTCGATAGTTTCCTTGTGCTAATTCATCAGCTACACGTGCTGCTGAACGTATGGGTTTTATATATTTTTCGAAAATACTTCTACCTAGTGTAGCCATTACTAAAATCCCTATTAACACAGTTATACCAATGATTAACCAAATATTTTTTGTAATATTTGTTAATGATGTTACTTTAATAACCATGATTAAAGTACCATCAAGAGCATTGGTTTGGAATGGAAAATAGAATAGGTTACCGTTTATTTGGCCTTTATTTAGAGGGTATTCATTACTATCATAATTGGATATAAAATCTTGAATGCTTGTTTGTTCATCATTCGTAGGATTAAGGATATCTTCCGTAGTGTTTAATACCATCTCACTATTCTCTCTATATACTATACCTATATCCAACTGCTTACTAAGATCTTCAAGTTGTGAGACTTCTGATGCCGAGTCAATGTACTCTACTAAATAACGGGCATCATTTTTTACACGTTCTTCAATTATATCTGTAACGAAATTTTTGGTTATTTGTGCTAGCACAAGCCCTAAACTAAGCATTAGAACAATAGCTAATATAGAATAGCTTAAAAAAGGGCGTGAGTCATATTTACGCATCTTTTGATGGGTCCTCCATCTTATATCCTAATCCACGTATCGTTTTAATGTAGACAGGCTTTTTCGTATCAGGTTCAATCTTCTCTCTTAAATGACTGATATGAACATCAACAATACGTGTATCACCTACAAAATCATAATTCCAGACAGCACTCAAAAGTTGGTCCCTTGATAGAACACGCCCTTTGTTTCTAGTTAAATAAAGAAGTAATTCAAACTCTTTAGGTGTAAGAATCAAACCTTCCCCTTTAACTGTTGCTTCATATTGCTCCGGGTACACCATTAAATCTGCTATTTTGAAGCTTTCTCGCTCTTCTTCTGAGCTATTTGAATGATAGGTGACTCGTCGTAAAATGGCTTTCATCCTTGCCACTACTTCTCGTGGACTAAATGGTTTTGTTAAATAGTCATCTGCACCTAATTCCAGTCCTAGTACTTTATCAAATTCATCGTCTTTTGCTGTTAGCATAAGAATAGGAGTCTGCACTTGTTTTTGACGCATTTGCTTACAAACTTCCATTCCATCCATTTCTGGTAACATAACATCCAATACAATAAGGTCAAATACTTGTTCATTTGCCTTGTCTAATGCATCTTTACCGGTATAGGCTACTTCCGTTGTAAAGCCTGCTTGTTCTATATTGTATTTTAATAATGTAACAATGGATTCTTCGTCATCCACGATTAATATATGTTGAGCCATCCATAACACCTCAGTTTCAAGTTTCTACCCTCATCATACAATGAAGTACGTAATTTCAAAAGCACTATCTGCTCAAAGCATTATATGTTTACAAAAAATTTACATAGAATTTTCGCAACGTTAATAAAAACCGTTGATTTCTCCAAACTTTTCCTATATATACATTTATCATTCATTGTACTAGATTTCTTCAAATATATACAAAGTTCCCTAAATATCACACCTTTTCCATCACGTGTGTGAGGTTGTGGTCCTATTAGAATCGATTGTTCCCAACAAAACCTAAATACAACTTGAAATGGAACCCCCCAATAATTTCGAACAATGACTAAAGATTGTACTTCATTAATTACATTTCTTCTATAGAAAATTCCATTGAAAAAACATAGATTACGTAAAAAAAGAGTAGCTCAATTCGTTAGTACAACTTGACTCTGTACTTAACTATAATTGAACTACTGCTATAAAAGTGTTTTTCATTTATACAGATTACCCTGAGCTATTTGCTTAGTAAAAGTTTTCTAATGATATTGCATTCATAGATTCTGGTTCATATGCAGGACATACATTAAGTGTACCTTTTATCACTTCTTTTCCTTCTTCATCTAAAGCTATCACCTTTACTGTAACAAGATGCTTTTCTTGATCTATTTCAGTGACCTCTAATGATACATCTAATTCAGCATAATGATGGACAGGATTAGGATAATGTAAGTGTTCTTCAACAATATGACAACCAGGACCAGGTAGATGCATTGATATAGCTGATGTCACGATGCCATTTAGCATAACTGTTGGTACAATAGGTCGCTTAAAAGGTGTCTGTGAAGCATAATCATGTTGAATGTACAAAGGATTTGCATCATCCGTTAATCCTAGGAATAGAAGTAAATCCTTATCCTCTATTTTGGCATTTGTAGAATATGTTTCTCCAACTTGAATATCTTTCATCTTTTTACCAAGTTTGCGTTTTTTTCCGAGCAACATGCCACCCCCTATATGAAAGCGTTTTCTTTTGTGGTGATAGAAAAACTCGGTGTTTGCCGAGTTTTTCTATGCTTATATTTTATTCTACTACATTCATTACATGTTTAACAGATTCAACTGATTTATCTAGTTGAGCTTTTTCATCTTCCGTTAAATCAAGTTCAATTACTTGTTCAATACCATTTCCTCCTAAGATGGTTGGTACACCAAGGTAGATGTCTTTATAACCATATTCACCTTCAAGGTAGGCAATAGCAGGAAGTACGCGACGCTGATCTTTCAGAATCGCTTCAGCCATTTCTGTTAAGGAAGCTGCAGGAGCATAGTATGCACTTCCGTTACCTAGAAGTCCAACGATTTCTCCTCCACCTTTACGCGTACGTTCTACAATTTCTTCAAGACGTTCTGGAGAAATCAACTTCTCTAGAGGAATACCACCTGCGTATGAATAACGAACTAATGGTACCATATCATCCCCATGACCACCTAAAACAAATCCAGTAATATCTTTTACGGATAGGTTAAGCTCTTGAGAAATGAATGTACGGAAACGCGCTGTATCCAGGACACCACTCTGTCCGATAACGCGATGTTTAGGAAATCCAGACTCTTTAAATACAGAGTAAGTCATAGCATCTACTGGATTTGTCAGAACTAAGATTGTTGTTTCAGGAGAATATTTCACAATTTGTTGTGTCACACTCTTCATAATTTTCGAGTTCGTAGCCACTAAATCATCACGACTCATACCAGGCTTACGAGCCATTCCAGCAGTAATGATTACAAGATCAGAACCTTCTGTATCTTCATAATTAGAAGTACCTACAATGTTGGAATCAAAACCTTGAACAGGGCTAGCCTCTAGCATATCTAGCGCTTTACCTTGTGTGGGTTGCTCTTGGTCAGGAATATCAACTAGTACTACATCTGCAAGCTCTTTTTGAGCAATCATTAATGCTGTTGTTGCACCAGTGAAACCCGCACCAATTACGGATACTTTTCTTCTTTGAATACCCATAAAAAATCCCCTTCCTGATACTTAGTACTTATGCGTCCATATTTTTGATTAGAGCATCGCCGAATTCAGAACACTGTACTTGAGTAGCGCCTTCCATTTGACGAGCAAAGTCATACGTTACTGTCTTCTCACCAATTGTCTTGTCCATTGCTTTTGTAATAAGATCTGCTGCTTCTCTCCACTCAAGGTGCTCAAGCATTAGCACACCGGAAAGAATAACAGAAGAAGGATTCACTTTATCTTGACCTGCATACTTAGGAGCAGTACCATGTGTAGCTTCAAAGATAGCATGTCCAGTTTCAAAGTTGATGTTTGCTCCAGGAGCGATTCCAATTCCACCAACCTGTGCAGCTAATGCATCAGAGATATAATCTCCGTTTAGGTTCATGGTAGCTACAACATCAAATTCTTTAGGACGAAGTAGAATTTGTTGTAGGAAAATATCTGCAATAGCGTCTTTTACTACGATTTTACCTTCTGCTTTTGCTTCATCTTCCGCTTTGTTTGCTGCTTCTTTACCTTCTTTTTCTACGATTTCATCATATTGTCTCCATGTGAAGACTTTATCTCCAAATTCTTGCTCTGCTACATCATAACCCCATGCCTTGAAGGAGCCTTCCGTAAATTTCATAATATTACCTTTATGAACTAATGTTACATTTTCACGACCTTCACGAAGGGCATACTCAATTGCAGAACGAACTAAACGTTTTGTACCCTCTTCAGAAACTGGTTTAATTCCGATTCCTGAAGTTTCAGGGAAACGAATATTATGTACACCCATTTCATCTTGCAAGAAGTCGATAACTTTCTTCACTTCTGGAGTACCTTTTTCCCATTCAATACCCGCATAAATGTCTTCTGTGTTTTCACGGAAGATAACCATATCTGTATCTTCAGGATGTTTTACAGGAGATGGAACGCCTTGGAACCAACGTACTGGACGAAGACAAGTGAATAGGTCTAATTCTTGGCGAAGGGCAACATTTAATGAACGAATTCCGCCACCAATTGGTGTAGTTAATGGACCTTTAATAGCAATCTTGTAGTCACGAATTGTTTCAAGCGTTTCATTTGGTAACCACTCACCAGTGTTATCCTTTGCTTTTTGACCAGCGTACACTTCTTTCCAAATAATGCTCTTTGTGTCACCATATGCTTTTTGAACAGCTGCTTCTATAACTCTCTTTGCAGATGCCCAAATATCTGGACCAATTCCGTCCCCTTCAATAAATGGGATAATTGCATGATCAGGTACAGTCATTTCTCCATTAGTAACAGTAATCTTTTCTCCTTGTGCCACTATAAATACCTCCTAGTACTATTCATAAAGTTGTATTACATTTTATATCATACGATATTAACAATAGATGAAGCAAAAATTTACTGGGAAACTCAGAAAAGAATCCTAAGTTCCCATTTCTTCTTACCGCTCTTCAATTGGCGTGTACGTTTGATTTTTCGGGCCTACGTATTCTGCACGTGGACGGATTAAACGGTTATCTTGATATTGTTCAAGAATATGAGCCAACCACCCTGAAGTACGACTTACTGCAAATAGTGGTGTGAATAGATCATGATCTATTCCTAGGCTGTGATAAACCGATGCGGAATAGAAGTCCACGTTCGCTGGTAAACCTTTATGCTCTTTAATGTACTCTTCAATTTTAACAGACATATTGTACCATTTAGTATTGCCAGTAATCTTCGTAAGTTCACTGGACATTTCTCTTAAATGTTTTGCACGTGGATCGCCAGTTTCATATACACGGTGACCCATACCCATGATCTTTTCTTTGTTTTCTAATTTTTCTTTAATATAATCAATAGCTTTATCTTCATCACCAATTTCTGTAAGCATCTGCATCACTCGTTCGTTTGCACCACCGTGAAGTGGTCCTTTTAATGCGCCAATAGCAGCAGTAATACCACTATAAATATCCGATAGAGTTGCAACACATACACGTGCTGTAAATGTTGATGCGTTCAATTCATGGTCTGCATGTAGAACAAGTGCTTTGTTTATTGCTTCTACTTCTAAGTCTTTTGGCTCTTCTCCATTAAGCATATAAAGGAAGTTTGCCGCGAAACTTAAGTTCTCTTTTGGTTGAATTG
Organism: Pontibacillus yanchengensis Y32; assembly: GCF_000770635.1. Classification (GTDB taxonomy): domain Bacteria; phylum Bacillota; class Bacilli; order Bacillales; family BH030062; genus Pontibacillus; species Pontibacillus yanchengensis. The sequence continues at coordinate 2,769 of NZ_AVBF01000050.1, read as the reverse complement.
GCTCTTGTCCTTTTCGAATACGTGCAAAAGCAGTTACAACGGTAGAAATTTTAGCTTGAATACGGACTGCTTTACGTTGGTTCGCTTCATCTTCCATAACGTCTGCTTCCTCATCATGTAATCCTAGAATTGAAACAGCAGAACGCAATGCAGCCATCGGGTGAACTGTTTTTAAATCATATGATTTAAGATGATCTATCACATGTTGTGGGATAGACATTTCGTTAGCTAAGTCACTCTTTAATTGATCTAATTCACTTTTAGTTGGAAGCTTTTTATACCAAAGAAGATAGATAACTTCTTCAAAGCTTGAATTTTGAGCTAAATCATCAATGTTATACCCTGCATAGGTTAATTTGTCATCAATAATGGAACTAATGGATGATTCTGTTGCAACAATTCCTTCTAGACCCTTTGTCATTGCCATTATAGTTTCTCTCCTTTTTCATGAATAGTTTCCCCATATACGCTCTTATGTAAAATAAGAAAACGCTTAACATGATTATTAAAATTTTTTCAGGAATTTATCCCCACCTTCAATTATAAACAAATATCAGATTTTTGTGAATTGAAACCGTTTAATTCCCTTAAAAAAACTCTCTGTTTAATGTCCCTATTCTGTTATCTATTCATACAAACACCTGTAAGGTTATTTACTTTATATACTTGAAGATGTTAATAAAATTCATGCATTCTCTCACGTAAAATAGTATTTGGAACAAATAGACAGATGTCTGATTGAATAGGTAATAAATGATTCTAATATATTTCCAATCTATATTAAGATTTTTCACTGTCATGATGGGAATTAAACTCTAATTTTCCTTAACAGTTAAAATAATCCATATTTTTCTACTTCATCTTGCATATTATGTATAAAGTACAAGCCTTCATGTTACCTTCACTTTAATATGAAGGAGTTCCTATATTTTTAATCGAAATAAATAGAATAACTGAATCAAAACAAGAAAGGACGTATTTTAATAATGGATATGGACCAGTTTTGGCTTAATTTCTGGCGCATCGCTCGCTTTTTATATGTGGCATGTATTATTGTTTTTGGACTTTTTATCATCATCCAATTCACTCAATATACTTACCCTTTTCTTATCGCTATCGCAATCGCTTTTATTATGAATCCATTAGTCAATTTTCTAGAAACAAAAGGAAAGATGCCAAGAGCTTTGGCTGTATTCCTTTCCATATTAGTTATTCTAGCAATCATCATTGGTGTTATTACTCTATTAATCGTTGAACTTGTGAATGGGACTCTATACTTATCAGAACGAATACCTGAAGATTTTGCTACATTGGTTAGTTATTTTGAGGATTTGATTGCCTCACAAATTATCCCAATATATGAGAGGCTAACATCCATGTTAAACACATTGGACCCAAGTCATCAGAAGGAAATTATGAAGCAAATCGAAAATGTTGGAGGGAATATTGCAGCAAGTGGAGCCAATTTACTTGAGAGCATCTTAAAATGGCTTCCCGAGAAGTTATCGCAAATTCCTGATTTTGCAACAGTCCTTGTATTTTCTTTATTAGGAACATTTTTTATTAGTAAAGACTGGTACAGATGGGGAAATAAGATAAAGACGTTAACACCAGATAAGGTCATGAGTTCTAGCGGTAATGTATTTAGAGGTTTACAAAACGCTCTATTTGGATTTATGAAAGCGCAATTTACATTAATTTCTATCACAGCCATCATCGTTTTAATTGGGTTACTCATACTACAAGTCGATTATGCCATCACGATAGCTATTATCACAGGCGCGGTAGATTTACTCCCTTATTTAGGCACAGGTTTAATTTTCGTACCTTGGATTATCTTTATGTTTTTCACAGGAAATTACTTTCATACAATTGGTTTATCCATTTTATATATAGTAGTCATTATTCAACGGCAAATGATGGAACCAAAAGTGTTATCTACAAATATTGGTCTGGATCCACTAGCAACCCTTATCTCTCTCTTTGTAGGATATCAATTGTTTGGCTTTCTAGGTTTGATTATAGGACCCGTTTTTCTTGTTATTGTCAAAACCTTATTCCAAACAGGAGTATTACAAGAGATATGGAGCTTTGTTATGGTCCCTAAGCATAAAGAATAATCATAAAAGCCATATCGAAATATCGATATGGCTTTTATGATATAAATCTAGATATATCTAATTCGCTATTCTATAAAGGTCACTTTTCCTTTTGTTCTCTACCTTCTAAAAATGGTGATAGAGCCATTATCCATCATTTTTCGGACAACTTTCATAAGTGCCTTTTTAATAGGCTCTCGAGTTGCTGGTATTAGCAATGTGAATCCAATAGCATCTGTGATAAAACCTGGGGTTAGTAACACAGCAGCACCAATTAAGATGCATACGCCATTTATCATCTCATCCTGGGGAGTCATCCCCATTTGAACATTGTCACGTGCTCTATTTATCGTTTCTAGCCCTTGTTGCTTTGCTAAATAAGCTCCAAGAATACCTGTAGAAATAATTAACAGAATAACCCACCAGGGTCCTATTAAATTGCCAGCCCAAACTAATATCCCTATTTCCATAGCCGGTACTATAATAATTAATAACAACAACCAGCGAAACACAACAATCTTCCTTTCCAGCTAACATTCTTACTAACATTATACACGAAATAGATAGTGTAAGCGATTCGTTCAATTTAATCTATAAGCAAAGTATGTATATGATATTATCTGTTATTCCATATAAGAGGCATAATCTTGAAGACTTGGATTCGAGATAA
>NZ_AVBF01000049.1 GCF_000770635.1 Pontibacillus yanchengensis Y32 | reverse complement strand
CGAAATTGCGATCAACTTTTTCCATTTCGGAGCAAAATCTGAAATTTGCAATCAAAATTTGAAATTTCCGAGCAAATCGCCGATTCAGCGCTCCGCCGCCCTCGCACCAACCGCGCGCACCACACCGCCCTCCGACCAACCGCGCCACACCAATAACCGCACACAAAAAAGCCCACCCCAAAGGGACAGGCTCACACTCATCAATATTCCATTACAATCATATCCCAGTACTGGATCTTCGGTAGAGTAAGCTCTACGTGGCCGTCTTCTTGGGTGAATTTTAGCTGGGAAGGGAGGCCGTTGTTCCAGTCGGGTGATGCGATCCATACGTTTTTTACTTTTTTCGATTCGGCGATGGATAGCGATAGTTCTTGCTTCATGGCGGGTTCGGTTTGTGTGCCATGGGTATCGCGCCAGTTCATGTGATCGGTGTTAAAGTAATTCAGGATATGGATGATTTTTGTATCTTCTTTCTTCTTTGCGAATGTGTACAATTCCCCACGGGCTGGTTTATCACTAAGCTGGACCCATTGCGAGGTGGTGATATTTAACTCAGCTGGCTGCACTTCATCGCGGAGAAGATTTTCGTACGCGACCATAAAGTCGTAGTATTTTGTTAAGTCTTTTTTCAAGTTATCAGGGATGGTGAGGTTGTCATGTGGAAAATATTCCTGTGATAACATGTGCTCACCAAGCTCCAAGTGCGCACCACCTTGGGCAAAAATAAGCGCATCCGTGTAAAGAACACTGGCTGGGTTGAAGCTTCCTTCTTTATCGGATTTTTTGTAATTCAAGTAGGCAGCTAACACTTGATTCTTCTCATAATTTGATAGACGGTGATTCTCTATCAGCACTTCGTTTAGATCAGCGTATGTCGTGATCGGATCCCACAACTCGGAATATAAAAACGGAGTCGAGGATTCGGCAATTTGTTCCTGACCATACTGATTCACTGCATTCATGACGAGTGTTTTGTCAGGGAAACTTTCTTGCGCAGCTGTTAAGAAGCTTTTATAGCCTTCTAACAGGTTCACTTTTTCCCCTTCAGCATCGTAGACGTCGCCTCGATCGCCAAGTTGGTCGATGTGCCATCCGTCAAAATTCAGAGAGTCAAAAACGTTTTGTTGCTTGGAGAAGATATAATCCTGCCATGCTTCATTCCCTGGATTCGTTAATGTGATATCACTTTTCCAGTCGTCAGGAAGGTTATGGGTAGCGATTTCTTCTTGTTCTTCGTCTTTATAAAGATACCATTCTTCTTCGCCGTCTTTTTCTTCTTTTTCGCCATCTTCTTTTTCTTTCGCTAACGTCCCATTTAAAAGGTTATAGGACATCGCAGCCATGTTATTTTCATGGGCCAATGTGATGTATTCCTCTACAGTTTGAAACGATACAGGCTGATTGGCAATATTATACCAGCTTTGTTTCGGCTCACCATTATCGTTCATTTTTAACGGAAGCTGGTGTTCACTATGCCAATCGTAAAATTGAAGTCCATTAATGTGATATCGTGTTAAGTTATCGATAACCTCTTGCTGCTTGGAATCCTCCATATCGGAAAAATTGGAAAGAAATCCATAGCGGGGGAACATCTCCCATGATGAGGAGACGTCAAGCGCGATGGTTTTCCCGCCACTTGTGTTGTGCAGAGGCACCACTTCTACGTAATAGCCACGATAATCTGCTTTTGGCGTTTGCCACGTCCAACTGAACGTTTGATCGGTGACTTGAATGATTTTCTCATGAACCGGTTCGTCTAGGTGGTAGTAGACAATTTTTACGTCCATCGCGTGGTTAGGCTTTTTCGACAACGTTGCTTCAAAATTCACAGTACTTTCTGGACTATATTTCGCTTTATCTTTAGATACGGATGTCAGATTGATGTCTTGTCCAACGGGTTTCTTTTCGTTAGGGGCTTCGAATGATTCATCTTCTGACCATAAAAATCGAGCTGGTATGATGAGTAATAATAAAATGCCAAGGAAAAGAATTGGTAGTAACCAACGTTTATTCATGCAGCCCCTCCTTCTTTTTTGTAGTGAATCATTGTATTAAGAGGCGTTAAATGGTCTTTTTAAGTATTAATTTCAGCTAGATACAGGACCTTTCTTGACTAAAACAAAAGCAACTTATTCTATTTTACCACATACAAAAGACTAACAGGGCGTACCTGTTAGTCTTAAAGTGGCTTTTGATAAGGAAACTTATGCTTACAATAGGGATTGGAGTTGGTGTGCTCGATAAGCACTATTATAACTTACGTGTCCATCCTAAGTTTTATGGGGGGTTACTTTTTAAAAGACTCAGTTAGAGAATAGGGTAGATAACTTAAATATTGTTGTATTCATTTAGGTAATTAGGTCTTTACTAGTAATTCGATATAAAAATATATACCTAGTAAGGAAATTGAGAAAAAGAAGATGAAAATAGGAGTCAAATGTGTGCCCACCTTTTCAAGGGATGTCTTAGTATGAAATTGTAAAATAAATAGTTAGAAAAGAAAAACAAAAGTGGGGTCTCAAACAAACATATTTAACCAAAAGAATTCACATAAAACCGTTATTGGATACACTCTTAACTAACCAAAAAACCAGGCACCCATATGGATGCCTGGTTTTCTCTCTACTTAATCTCTTCTTTCTCAAGAATAAGATAGTTCAATTCTTTACGTGGAATCTTGTTGTAGTCTTCTTTTTGTGTAAAGTAGAATACGATTCCGATAACTATCCAGATCGCAAGTGCGATGTACGATGGTGCGGATAGGGATGATTCTAGGAACCATAATGTTAATAACAAGAAGAATGTGATGGCACTAAGCATGCCTAGTGCAGAAAATGCTTTTTTGCCTGGTGATTCCATCATTTTGAATGCTGTGGCACAGCAATAGAAATACGCGATGGTTACACCGATAGAGGACATGTCTACAACCCATAGCAATGCCTCGCGACCAAACCAAGGTGCGATCATGCATAATAGAGCTGTGAAGATAATGCCTACATAAGGTGTGTTGTATTTTGGATGTAGACGATGGAACATATCTGGAAGGATACGTGCACGACCCATCGCAAACATTAGTCGACTAGATGATAAGAAAAATCCGTTTAGACCTGTGAAAATACCCATCGTTAAGGCGAGGGCAATCACAAATACGCCAATTCGTCCAAGTAGGCTTTCAATCGCTGCACCTGTTGCCCATGATGATTGCATGGCAGCAAGGTCTTGCCAAGGCTCTAAGCTAGATACAATCAGGATCATGGCAGAATAAGCAAGTCCAGCGGCTAATAGAGCATACACAATTAATTTAAATCCTTTTTCAGGAGGGAAGTTGAACTCCTCTGCTGCTTGTGGAATGTTATCAAATCCAACGTAAGCCCATGGTGCAATTGCTAAAATAGCTAAGATGGAAGCAAGAGCTGGCTTGCTTGGATCAAATAATGGTTGCATGTTTGCAGTCGATGCCGTGTCATTTAAGAAGGCACCAACGGCTAGTAAGATAATTCCGGATAGCAATACCATAGTAAAAATAAATTGAGTTCGGCCGGAAAAACTAGCTCCACGAACATTTAAAATCGCAAATACAATCAAGGCGATCGTAGAAATTAATACTTCACCAAGATAAACATCCCAACCAGCTACAGTGTACAGTAGTCCAGTTTTCACTATTCCAGGGAATAAAAATTTACCTAACAATGCTAAGGCGGATGCGTTTAAGGCAACGATACAAATATACCCTAACGTCAAAAACCACCCGGCTATAAACGCGTGGGTTCGTCCAAATCCGATATACGCGTACGCAAATTCTCCTCCAGAAACTGGGAAGTGCTTAATTAAAAAACCGTAACTTACCCCAATTACGGTCATAAGTACAGCTCCCAATAATAACCCAATCACGACGGCTAGTGGACCTTTTCCGCCCATCCAATCAGTTGGTAGTACAAACGCTCCCCAACCAACGGCTGAACCGAATGCAATCGCCCATACCCAATGGGGTTTAAGGGTTCTGTCTAATTTCTTCCTCTGTGGGGTTCCCATAAGTAATAAATCCTCCTATTGTGTTTACAGTACCTACTTATTATACGAAAATGGTGCCGACCGATGTCAAATCTGAGCAGTTTTCCTCACTAGATTTCACTACCGATTTAGCTCCCGAATCCGCTTTCTAGCTACCCTGTAGCCTAGTTTTTTCTGATTTAAACGTTATTATGAAAAAAACTGTACATTTTCTCGATAAAAAGAGAAAATGGATGATATGACACTCACAAATATTGGAAGGTGAAACGAAGTATTATGTCGAAACGTCTAATAGAAAAAGTTTTCATAATATAGATTTTTATGGTTTAATTACAATGCGTAACGGAAATATGTTTTAAGTTGGAGTATTTACATATATTGCCGAACTGCTAGAAAAGGATGAAAAAAATGACGTATAAAGTAGAAGTGGCAAAATTATTTTTTAGAAGAGAAGACAGCTTTTTTCAAATTAGAGAAGCGGAGCGCCTAACTGGCCTTTGGAAACGAATCCTATGGTTCCTTGTCCTAAGTATGCTTGTGTTTGGATTCACAGCTTGGAAAGGACTAGGGATGGAGCCGTTATCGTGGCAAGCAACAGATTGGTCGTTTGCTACCTATGAATCTATGAAATTTTTCTTTCTGACAGGACGACTAATTTATGCTTTGTTATTCTCGATTGTCATCCTTTTTTTCACGCCATTTATTTATTGGGTATTCACAGGAATTCCATATCGTAAACTTATTATTGTGCAACTGAATGTGCTATTCCTCATGTTAGTGGAACGGTTGCTTTGGGTTGCTTTTGTTCAGTATGCAGGATTAGATTGGTTTCTATCACCTCTCTCATTTGGCATTATTGCTGCGTTAATTACAGATCATGTATGGACAATCTATCTATTTGGAGCTATTTCTTTGGTTCAACTATGGGCGATGTGGTTCCAGACAAAAGCACTTGTCGATTTTTCTGCAATTAAAAAATGGAAAATGGCCATTCTGGTGTTTTTCTTACACTTATTCTATTGGGCAGCAAGCGCAACATTAGCTTATTATGACTTATACTTATTTTAAAATTAATGGCAGGGATTGTGAGGAATCAAGATGAAGAAAAAAACAAAAATAAGGCTGACTCTATTTGGGTCTCTGCTGTTTGTTGCTGTGAATATTTTTTTGGTCTGGTTCGATGAGAAAGAACTTACACGTCTGTCATACATAGAAGAGTGGGAGCAGACGTTTGAAGAGGATTTATATAACGAAATAGAAAATGAGGGAACATTCCAATCCTCTACTGTAGAATATTCGTATTTTGATAAGCAGGCAGGCTCTTTTAAGCAGTTTTTAGTAGAAGAAGGCGATCAAGTCGATGTTGGCGACGACTTATATGAGTATGTTGTTCGAGACTATCAAGCTGATAAGCAACAGCTGGAAAGTCAAGAAGACAAGCTTGAAGGGGAAATTGATGCATTAGAAGACTACGTTGATGCGGTGGAGGATACAGATATTCCTGAACCGGAAGAAGATGAGCGACCTTATGTGGATGCGGAGCTTTCCAAAGCACAGCGTGAGGCACAAGCTAACATGATGCTAGAGAAAAAAGAAGCGCAACTTGACGTTATCGAAGATCAATTGGACACATTGTCCGATAACGGCCAGGTCATCCAGGTTGGAAGTCAGTACGAAGGAACGATCACAGACATTTCTGAAACGCTTGATAACCCAGCCATCACAATCAAACAGGACGAATTGGTAGTAGCAGGAAAGGTTCATGAAGGAGAACGAAATGAAATACAAGAGGGCATGAAGGTGCGAGGAAATCTCTTGAATCAGAACCAAACGTGGGAAGGTGCATTAGAATCTGTCGCGTCCTATTCGGAATATGAAAAAGATGATACAAGTTATTACAACTACACCATTGAATTAAACGAACAGCCAGAAGGAGCATTACAAGGCTACCATACCACAGTTTCCTTCATAACAGGCGAGGCACAAAACTCTCTTACGGCTGAAATAGGCTGGATTCAAGAACGTCTGGAAGAAGTAAAGCCAGAAGAACCAGCTGAAGAAACGGACACAGAAGCAGAAGACAATAGCACCGATGAAAGCGAAACACCTGACCAACCTAGTGAAGAAGAAGGTCCTGCTGCTTTCGAAAGACAACGCTTTCTGTGGGTGATGACTTCTGATGGAACCACCCTCACCAGACCAATTGAAACAGGTTTAGTAATGGGGGACCTTGTCCAAATCACAGATGGTGTCGGGTTAGGACAATGGGTTGCAGACGAAAATGAAAGCCAATTCTTTGACGGCGGCACATTCTTAACCCCAATTAATCGAGATCACTTGACTCTAGACTCAATACAAGCACAAGAGAACTGGTGGAGTGCTATGAAAATGGGTGTCCTTGTTCGATAGAAGGAAAGAGGTTGTCTTTATGGCAACCTCATTTTCTTTATTGTGGCGGATTGGGTTGGGCGCGAATATAACTACAGAATTGCGGATATAATTGGTTTTTCGCGAATATATCTGTGAAATCGCGAATAAAAGCACTACACGCGCGAATATACGAACATTTTCGCGAATATCCTCACCTGGAACCATCCCAAGAAGGAGTGAATACTATGAAAAAGCTACTACTCACTGGTTTTGAACCTTTTTTACAATTTCCAATCAATCCGACGATGAGCATTGTGGAGGCTTTGCAGGGGGAAGTCGTTGGTGATTTTCAAGTTACTGGACACATCCTTCCAGTTGATTTTCATAAAGCAGGCGACACCATCAAACAGCTTGTTCAAGAAGAACAGCCGGATGCTGTTATTGCGCTCGGTTTGGCTGGTGGTCGATACAAAATAAATCCAGAGCGCATTGCAATCAACTGTAACGACGGAGAAGCAGATAACGAGGGTCATATGCCTGCTGGTGAAAAAATCATCACAGATGGACCTGATGGCTTATTTTCAACGCTACCCATTCAACAGATGGTAAGTCAGTTACAACAGCATGGTTTTCCAGCCGAGATATCGAATACAGCAGGAGCGTACCTATGCAATCATGTTATGTATCAGGTACTCTACACCCTTCAGGACACCACCATCCCAGCTGGCTTTATCCATATACCAGCATCCCATCAGTTAGCAATCGAGCATCAACGCATCCCAAGCTGGTCGCAGGCTGATTTAACCGAAGCAATCCGTATCGCCATCAACTGTTTATAATACAACAAGAAAAGAGGTGAAGGACGCGATGAAAACACCTCGGCAAAAACTACTCGTAACCGTGAAAGACCCAGAAAAACCTGTAGCTACACTCACTGCTTATGAAAAAGAAGCAAATACATGGATACAAGCGATGCCTACCATGGAAGCGGTCATTGGAAAACACGGCATTCCTAAAAAAAGAGAAGGCGACCAACGCACCCCAATTGGAACATTTCCACTAGGAACAGCATTTGGCTGGGGCGCAGAGCCTGCTTCTCTTCAAATACCTTTTCGAACGGTAGGAGCGAATGATTATTGGATAGACGACGTCACCTCTGACGACTACAATCAATGGGTGCACTATCCAGGCGACCCTACTACAAAGTGGGCGTCATTTGAGCGGATGACAAACCCGTTGTATAAATACGGTGTTGTCATTGAATACAACACCAACCCGATTGTAAAAGGAAAAGGCAGCGCTATTTTTCTGCATATGAAAAAGGCAGATACGCGCTTCACGCAAGGGTGTGTGGCTGTATCGGAAGAGAACCTAGTAAAGGTGTTACAGTGGCTGGACGCTAGTAAAGATCCGGTTATTGTTATAAAGGAAGATTAAGGGGAGGCTGCTTGGAGCGGTCTTCTTTTTTTGTGTTGGTGCGTGTGCGGGCGTTCCGAGCGACTTTTCGGAAATAGGATCAACTTTTTCAAAATAGGAGCGTGAATCGAAAAATAGGAGCAACTTTTACGAATCAGGAGCGAGAATCCAAAAATAGGAGCGACCCGCCAAATCATTGGCTCAAAATTCCCTCAAGAATCGACTTCGCAGCACTAATCCCCCTCAAACGAAACCTTCTAGTAAAATCTATCCGCATGATTCGACTCATTTCTTCAATATCTGTAGTTATCAGTTTGAGCATGAATCGATGTGAGATATAATGTAACTATTTCATAAATCTATGAAACTAGTTAAAAAGGAGGAACATATGCGACATTTTATACCATTCATGCTTACACTGTTCATTACCTTAATGGTACCGGGCGTGGTTAGTCATGCAGCTGACCAGACAAGTATCGACACGCTACAGAAGCGCACCGATATTTCCGAAACCCACAAGTGGGGCATTCAGTTCAGCACACCAGTGGATCCAGCTTCTATCAACGAAAGCTCCATTTTTGTAACCAATGAGCAAGGGGAAAAGGTAGCTGTTTCATTTGATGTAATCGAGGATCATGTAACGATTTTGCCACCAGCTTCAGGCTATCAAGCAAATCATACATACACGTTAGTCGTTACAGATCAGGTGGAGAGTACAGAAGGTGGCTCTGCTACGACACAGAATGAGATGGAGTTTACGGTAAGTGATTCAACCCCAACGTGGACGGAAGGTTTTCTCGAAGAACAATCCACCAATCACACGCTTGTATTGAATGGGGATAAGCATGACGAACATACACCTATCACTTATAAGCAGGCTACCTATTTACCTATTAAACCAATCGTTCAAGCATTAGAAGGATCAACCGAACGTAAAGGAAAAACGTTACACACAACTCAAGAAGAGCAAAAGCTTACCATTTTGCCAGGGCGAAATGTAGTCTACACAGAAGACATGTCAACTGTCGTGCCGGTAATGTCTACGCAAGAAGATGGACAAGAAGTGCCAACTGATCTACGCATTCTAAATGTAAACGGCACGTATTACGCACCACTTTTATTTATTCAAGAACAACTTGGATATGAAGTACGAATCAATAGGGAAGGTAAGCAAACCACCTACCGAATGGGCGAGGAACCAGAAGAAGAAATCGTCCAGCTTAGTGAAAAAAATTATGCCAATCCACTCGACGTGCCACTATTGAATCAAATGGCTTCTCCGCAATTATACAATGGGTGTGAAGTGACAAGTCTAGCCATGGTCCTTCAGTATCACGATGTTGACGTGACGAAGAATGAATTAGCTAACAATGTGAAGCGCGTGCCGTTAACGTATAGCAGTGGATTAAAAGGGAATCCAAATGAAGGCTTCGTTGGAGATATGGAAAATGGTCCTGGCCTTTCTGTGTATCACGGTCCCATTCATGACTTAGCGAAACAATACGTAGGGGAGCGGGCTAAGGATCTAACAGGTGTTAACGTGGATGAATTATATACACATGTGGATGAAGGCAAACCGGTTTGGGTCATGACTAATACTCGTTTTAGACGTGTGAACAACTTCCAGACATGGAATACGCCTCAAGGAACCATCAACGTTACGTTCAGTGTTCATAGTGTTGTTATAACAGGTTATACAGATAATTACGTGTATATCAACAACCCTTATGGTCAAAAGAACCAAAAACTGAATCGCAGTCAATTTGAAGCGGCCTGGAAGCAAATGGGCAGTCAGGCTCTAGTCATTGAGCATAAACAACAAACGAATTAAACACAAAAAGGAGCATCACCGCTTGTGGTGATGCTCCTTGCTTTTAATAGTAATTGTGTTTGTAGTTTTCAACAAGCTGATCAATAAACGTTATTAAGTCATCTCGCAACTCATCCTGCTCTAACGCAAGCTCAATCGACGTTTTGATAAATCCAAGCTTTTCTCCGACGTCATAACGACGACCAGCGAATTCATAGGCGAAGACGTTTTCGAATTCGTTTAGCTTTTGAATAGCGTCTGTTAACTGTACTTCATTTCCAGCGCCAAGCTCTTGATTTTCAAGGATTTCCATGATTTTCGGTGTTAAAATATAACGCCCCATGATGGCAAGGTTAGAAGGTGCTTCCCCTTGTTGCGGTTTTTCGATAAATTGGCGAACATGGTGAAGGGCTTCATCTTGTTCAGTTGGATCGATAATTCCGTAACGATGCGTTTCTTCATCCGGAACGGCTTGTACTCCTACAATGGAAGATTTCGTTTCCTCATATTGTTCAATCAACTGCTTCAAACAAGGCTTTTCCGCTCGTACAATGTCATCTCCAAGTAGAACGGCAAATGGTTCATCCCCAATGAATTTACGGGCACACCATACAGCGTGTCCAAGTCCCATCGGTTCCTTCTGGCGAATGTAGTGAATTTCTACTTTAGACGATTGCTTCACTTTTTCTAGCAGCTCAAGCTTACCTTTTTTAATAAGGTTATCCTCAAGCTCAACAGCATGGTCGAAGTGATCTTCAATCGCACGCTTACCTTTTCCAGTTACGATTATGATATCCTCAATGCCTGATTCAATGGCTTCTTCTACGATGTATTGTATAGTTGGTTTGTCTACAATGGGTAGCATTTCTTTCGGCATTGCTTTCGTGGCAGGTAAAAATCTCGTTCCAAGCCCTGCCGCTGGTATGATTGCTTTTTTAATGGTCAAAGCAAAACATCTCCCTTCCACACTAGCTATTTCGTGTCTATTATTATTATAATACCTTTATTAACCAAAAATATAAAAAATAAGTAAAGGTTTTCAATATGTAAAGTAAATATATTACCCTATATTCCATTTCTAAAACGTCAGACAGAGAGGAGTCCGCTTATGAAAAAAATAGGCTACTGGTTGTTGCCCCTTGCCTGGATGGGGGTACTTTTTTATTCTTCCTCGACGCCCTATCAAGAACAAGATATTAAGCCGTTTATGAAATCAAACATAGACGTTTCTTTTTTGGAACCATACCTACAATGGGTTTCCTTTACCTACCATCATACACAAGTCAGTATATCAAATCTAGGTGTAGAAGGGTTAATTGAATTTTTTATTCGGAAAGGGGCACACTTATTCAGCTTCTTTTTACTGTGTGTGTTGTTTTATATCGCGATCCGAAAAACTACAAAATTAAAGAGATCATTTCAGCTTATTCTAAGTTTTTGTCTAGCTGTTATGTACGGAATTCTAGATGAAACTCATCAATATTTCACTCCAAATCGTACGCCTTACATAGGAGATGTACTTGTAGATGGTTTTGGGGCATTGTTGGCTGTTGTCTTTTTCATCATCCTCTTTACCTCCCGTTCGTCCAAAAAGTGAGACGAGGGGACAGGTCCCTCGTCCCATCACGGGCGCTTGCGCTTTTGTTCTTCCTTTTCACCCTCTGTTCGACAAAAAAATAAAACTAGTGGTGTAAAAATGTGTAAATTAATAGTATGATAGTTGAAGAGGTGATGGCGATGGAGCATATAACAGAGGAACATTTGCAGCATATACTTACGTCCTTAATTGATATGGCAGAGAAAAGTGCTATCAACACAACGGATGAACTGTTACAACAACTCATAAGAGAACTAAAGACACAGCCTTAATAAGTATGTCGTCTTTGCTTACGTATCTCAGAGGTGGACAGGAGCTCTGGGGTTTTTTACTGTTGAAAATATTAATCATCCATACATACTGTTTTAACAATTACATGATAGACTTATGATGTGCAAAAAATGTCAGATTTTCATAGAATGTGAAACGTTAGGGTGTCGTTTAACGTCAAAAATAAGTGAGAATCCTACATTCGTCCAATGTCGGATGGCTTGCAAAATATGTATAATTTTAGTGGGTTAGTAGTAAAAAATAGGGAGGATATTATGGTACATAAGTGGAAAAAGCATCAGTGGTTTGTTCGCGTTCTTTCCATTCTAGTAATCTTTCAAATGGCTGGAGCAGCATTTGAGCTTCCATTACTGGATCAGAACGGACATGCCAAAGTATCTGCAGCAGGATATGAAGTCAAGAAGGAGCAAACCGTTTCACCAGACGTAAACTATACAAATGAACAAATAGATTCAGGTAGCTATGAGCAGTCTACATACGTTATGGAAATTGGCGTTGACGGACCCAATTCTACGATTCAAATGACGTACCCAGAACCATTTCCAACACTTGACCCTGTGACGACACAAGCTCAGTCGATTGATAAAGAAGGAAACCGTGTACTAGGCTCCATCAATGGGTCATTCTTTCACGTTAATCAGGCGTTGCCAGCCTATTTAATTTCCGAGAATCAAAATATCTTTAACCTTGGAGCAGTTTCCGATGATGCCAATGGGTATATGAGTGTTCCGACTGCATTTGGCATGACACCTGACGGACGTGCGATGCTAGGAAAATATGAACTGGACCTGCATTTTGATTATGATGGTGACTCATACACCATTGATTCATATAACAAGGATCGTGATGAAGGCGAAATCATTCTGTACACCCCGAATGACCGTTTTGATTGGACGAAAACCAACGAATACGGCATGGAAATCGCCGTAAGTGGGTTAGAAAAGCCGGTAGATAGTAGTGAGATTAAATTCGGCGATACGGTCACCGGAGAAGTGGAGCTAATTAAAGAGTACGGCGATGATGCTCGTACCAAAGTGCCTGACGATGGCTTTGTTCTATCTATCCAAGGTGGAGCACAGGCAGCGAAATTCGAAGATGTTGAAAAAGGGGATAGCATCTCCCTTCAAATCAACAATGATAACATGTGGGAAAACGCCGATTATATGCTAGCAAGCGGACCAATGCTTGTGAACAACGGCGAAGTTGATCTAAAGATAAACGAAAATAGCTCTCGCGCAAGAGCACGAGCACCTCGAACAGCAGTGGGGATCAACGAAGATGGATCCAATGTATATTTTATTGCTGTAGATGGACGTCAAAATGGTTATAGCGATGGCATGACCTTAAAAGAATTTGCCGAGTATATTGAAAGTAAAGGAATCTATAAAGCTATTAATTTAGACGGTGGGGGCTCAACTACGATTACAGCCCGTGAGCCAGGAGATAAGATGCCTTCTGTTATTAACAGCCCATCGGATGGATACCAACGCCCCGTTTCCTCAACCTTACATGCTGTCAATACAGCTGAAACGGGTGAACCAAGTATCATCAAAGCACATAAAGAAGAACAAGGGAAAGTAGTTGAAGGCTCTTCTGTCGATGTCGCAGTTGATTATCTTTTAGATGAAAACTACTACCCGCTAGATAAGAGCCAAGTGGAATTATCTGTTGATGGCGGCGTAGGCCATATGGAAGGTAAAACGTTTGTAGCCGAACAGGCAGGTTCAGGAGAGATTGTTGCTTCAGCTGGGGACGCAACGAAGCGTTTACCAATTGAAGTCGTCGAAACAGTAGATCGTCTCGAAATTACCCCTGAAGACATTAAGCTAGGTACAGGAACGAAGCAAACATTTGATGTACAAGGGTTCTCAGACGATAACGAAAAGATTATCTTTAACAAAAATACGGCTACTTGGGATACAGAAGGCTCAATCGGAACCATTTCTGATAATGGGGTTCTTCAGGCAGCAGATAGCAGTGCTGACGGGGCAGTCGTAGTAAATATCAATGGACATGAATATAAAGCCTCTGTTTCCGTAGGTGGCACTAGACAAATTCTTGATGGCTTTACTAGTAGTACTGCATGGGATTTTGACGCAATTCGTGCCCGTGGTACCAACCGGATTAGCCAGGCATTTGAACCAGTCGCAGCTGGTGACACATCCATGCGCTTTGAGTACAACTTTGCTACAGGTGATCAAGGTATAGCTGCATCCTATCTGGTTCGAAACAACCCTGTCGAAATGAAAGGGAGACCGAATCATATCGGCATGTGGGTGTATGGTGATGGCAGTGACCACTGGTTAAGAGGTAAATTGCTAGATGGTACAGGCAAAACCTACACAGTTAGTTTCACAGAAGAGGGTGAACTAGACTGGAACGGCTGGAAATATGTAAAAGCAGAAGTTCCAGATGAAGCAGCCTTACCATTATCCGTGCACAAATTATATGTAGCCGAAACTAGTGAAGACAATAAAGATTACGGTGTTCTTTTCTTAGATAGACTTCGTGCTGCTTATAATGACAACGATGATGAGATCAACAATTTACAGGAATATGATTTCGTGGAAGAGGATAAAGAATGGGACATCACATTTAACACGGCCCTTCGTTCTTCTACAGTAACCAATGAAAACATCTACGTAGAAACCGTATCAGGCGAAAAAGTCGAAGCAGACGTGACGCTAAACAACGCAAAAGATGTTGTAACGATAGAAGAACCAGACAACGGATATACCGGAAACCAATTTTATAAATTAATCATCACAGAAGACGTAGAATCTAGTGGTGGCGCTGAGATGCGTGCCCCAGTAGAGAAGGTCTTCCAGGTAGATTAATAGTTCATAAGCTGACTTGCTGTTATAGCAAGTCAGCTTTTTTTTGGATGGCTTTGTTTAAGTTTGTTGTAGATATAATTAATGACATAGTTCTAGGTTCATCCATATAAGCAGTTTATATGGATAAACGTAATTGTTTCATTATTTTCGGGAGGGAGAGAAGGCATGTGAGCCTCCACCTTCGGCTACGCCTCGCTAGCAATACAGACAATGAACAAATGTACATACGCCACTGTGAAGAGATACTAGTATGCTATCACAAGTGATAAGTGTTTAATCATGATACTCCAATCAGTTTTCTATAATAGTAATAAATGGTGGTATAAACTCGGAGGAGATGAAAAAATCCCTACGTGTCAAATTGCCACACAAAATCATAGGGAGTAAATAGATGAGGGAACAAGCCTTGATTTAGCTATTCTATATCTAAATCATCAATGAACTAGGTCATTGTTATTAAAAAATAGTAAATAAGTACTGACTCACACTCGTTATTATTTTATAATATAAACTAATATATGGTATGGCTGGATAAAACAATCAAGGGGATAAGATGGATGGTTATAGTTGGGGACTTTAGGAGCAAAATCATTACATTCAATTAGATAACAAGATGATAGTATTATAATCTACTATCAATGGAGGGATATACTTGCTAGCTAAATGGAAGAAGCACTCTGGGAATAAATTTCAACAAATGATGCAGCAACTCTCTGTGAAGGAAGAAGATAAACTAAAGAATCACTTTGAATTATTCACATCATTACTAGAAACACATAACGATGTGATTTACATTTTGGATGAGAACAACAAGGAATTAACTTGTAATCGAACTATAAATGACTTCTTTGGATATTCCGGTGTACACAAAATATCGTTCCATCGATATTTTACGAAACCTGATAGTAAGCAACTACATGCAGACTTTTCACATGCCTTGAAGGGATTTACTTCGGTTTCGCATCTTGAAGGAACTCATAAGAATGGTAGTACCCTCCATGTAAAGGTTTCCCATATTCCTATATTTGCTGAGGAAGAAATTGTAGCGGTTGGTCTTGTGCTTGAAGATGAGACACAGATGAAAGATGTTGAAAATGTATTGCAGCTTAAGAAAGAGCATCTGGAAAACTCCCAAGAAAGCGCAGAGGTAGGAAGTTGGGATTTTGATGTTCGCACAAAACGTTTCTACGCTTCAAGCTACCACTATAAATTGTTTGGTTTAGACCCTCACTCAAATGAGGAATACCCCTATACATTTTTCTTAAAACATATTCATACTGATGATCGAAGTGCCCTTGATAAACAATTGAAATCGGCTCTTCAAACTGGGGAGAGTCAAACGATATCCTGCCGCATTATACGACCAGACCATGAACTACGTAATGTGAAAACCCAGGTGGCCCCTATTAAAGAAGATGGGAAAGTGATTCGGTTAATCGGGACCGTTTTTGATATTACAGACTATCAAGATTTGAAAGAAACAGTTGATCAGCAAAGCGATCAATTGGCGAACCTCACTCATAGTATGAATGTAGGGATTATTGCTGAGGATACCCTCAATGATAAGCTCGTTTTTTGTTCTGCGGGAGTTCAGCACATTACTGGTTTTACTCCTATGGAATATAGGGAGGACCCACAATTATTAAAGAAAATTGTACACATGGATGACAACGAACGTATCAAAGGGAAAACTCAATTCTTGCATCAAGGACAAACCTTACATCTTGAGTATCGCATCGTTTGTTCAAATGGTCAGAAAAAATGGATTACTGAGCAAACAATCCCCACGTTGAATGACAGGCATGAATTAATTGCAATAATGAGAATTATCATTGATATTACCGAACAAAAAGATTACCAGCATCAATTAGAGTATGTATCCACACATGACACCATCACTGGTTTTGGCAATACACATCATTTGGAAACCAACTTTGACGTATGGGCGAAGCAACGCAAGTTCATGGTATTACACTTAAAGGTTCATCGGTTAAAACAAATTCGCGACTCATTGGGAACTCGCATTGAAGAGGAAGCATTACAGGCTATCTCGAAACGAATAAGAGATGTCGTTAAGCAAGGGGCATTTATTGCTCGTACAAGCGAAGAGGAGTTTGTACTTTTACTAGATAATGAAGCGGAAAATCTACCAGATAAGGCTCATATGGAGCATCTTATTAAAACGATACGAGAACCGCTAAATATTCAAGGCTATGAATTCCACCTTCCTTCAAATATAGGTGTTAGTTTTTATCCTGAAGATGGGGAAAGTCAGGAAGACGTATTAAATGGTGCCAGACTTGCTTGTTCCCGAGCAACCGAGGCTGGGAAAAACGGATATCAAATTTATACACCATCCAAAGATATATTATCTTTTAAACAGTTCATATTAGAAAGAGATATGCGTCCTGCACTTGGAAATGAAGAATTTGAATTACACTATCAGCCTCGAGTAGATCTTCAAGGAATGATAAAAGGAGCCGAAGCCTTAATAAGATGGAATCACCCAAGGTGGGGGATGGTTTCGCCAAATGAGTTTATCCCAATTGCCGAAGAGGATAACTTTATTGTGGAAATTGAGAATTGGGTGATACAACAAGTGTGTGAGCAACTTCGTACATGGAAAGATAAGGGGCTTACCCTATGTCCTATCTCTATCAACATATCTCCAATTCATTTATATAAGAAGGACTTAATCAATACCATTCAGCAAAATCTTGATTTTTACGAGCTAGAAGGTCATTGGCTGGAATTGGAGATAACAGAAACATCTTTTCTTGATTATTCCATTATGAATGACTTAATAAAAAACGTTAAAGAGCTAGGTGTAGGGATAGCGATTGATGATTTTGGTAGTGGGTACACCTCCTTGCAACAATTCAAGGTTATCCAGCGAGATGTGGTCAAAATTGATAAAAGTTTTATTCAAGAATTGGATCACGAGGATGATGAAAATAATCTTATTGTATCTGCCATTCTGTTTCTAGCCCATGAACTAAATATAAAAGTGGTGGCGGAAGGGGTAGAAACCTATCAGCAATTTAACTATTTGAAGCAGAAAAACTGTGAAGAAATTCAGGGGTATTACTTCTCTAAACCGTTGCCAATTCAAGATTTTGAAACAATGATGATGAAACGCAGAATAAAGCCTGATGAAGACAAGCAAAAACTACAAGAAGGGGAAGACAGAAGAAAGTATTTTCGAGTTCATTTTGATTATGCTGTGCAAGCGAATATGGGGATTGTAGAATACTATGGAAAATCATTAGGACTAGGTCGATCGGAAGTCCTTGTGGAAGACATAGGTATTGGCGGATTGCGATTTATGTCTCCTCTTAAGCTTCCTGTAAATCCAAACATCAGCTTAAACTTCACGTTTGAGTTAAATGGTAAACATGTATCTGTTACCGGAACAATCGTGTGGCATGAAGAAGTGAATAACCAGTCCGTTTATCACTATGGTGTTCAGTTTATCATAGAAGAACAAGAAAGAGATAAGCTTGCTTCCACACTAAATCAAGTGTATATCATGCAACAGAATAACAAGGATATCCCTGATACGACCTTCATAAAACAAGATCCGTATGCTTATTTAGAGCAAAAGCAAAGTGTATAGAGGAAGGGTTTGTACTAAATATAAGACGGCTAGAGTGAAAAGCAAGTAGTTAAGGTGATAATTGGGATGAAGTTCAGATTCGTTCACTGGAGCGACTTTCAGTAAATTAAGAGTGAGAAATGGAAAGTAGGAGCGACCCACCATTCTAGCAATAAAATAGCCATCAACATACAAAACCCTAGCACTAACTCAAGTGCTAGGGTTTTTAGTATCAAGCTTCTTTTATATCAATCGGCTGCATAACACCTTGTTCAGAAGCTATACCTTCGTTACTTTTCCAGCCTGGATGAATCATTAACATATATTCTTTGCCAGCTTGGAGATTTTCGGTTGGGTCTAGTAAAAATGTATTGTTGTCACTTGAAGTAAGTGTGAAATCTACTTCTTTGTTGCCTAGCTCAAAGAGGTGGATGGAGTCTAGAATAGCCTCTTTGCTTGTTGCCATGCTTACATTGATTTCAAAGGTTTTAGAAGCTGAAACGGTATCTTCATCAAACGTTTGATAGGAATACTGTTCGTTTAGAGCATCCAAATGGGCTTCTGTAAGTGGTTCGTCCGTCTTGATATCAGGTTTGATTCCTTCACTTTGGATGACGTTATGTTTCGGAGTGAAGAAACGTGCTGTAGTTAGTTTTAGCGCGCTTTGATCAGGAAGTACCATCAAATCTTGCAGTAAGCCTTTTCCGTACGTTGTTTCGCCATATAACGTTGCTGCATCGTTATCTTGTAAGGCTCCTGCTACAATTTCTGAGGCGCTAGCGCTATTTTTATTGATTAATAAGGAAATAGGTTCTGTTAACTGCTTGTCTTGTTGTAGAGCTGCAAATGTTACCGTTGAATCTCGATATTCTGCTATAAAAGCTGTTGGAACGTTTGGAAATGCGCCTACTACTTCTTGAGCAGCAGAAACGTAACCACCTGGATTATTCTGCACGTCGAGAATCCAATGTTCCATGTCCTCATACTTTGATGCTGCTTCTTGGAGTTCCTTACCTGTGTTTTCAGCAAACGTATGTATTTGTAAGTATCCAATATCTCCACCTAACCGTTCACTTGTAATAGAAGGGAGTTGAATATCTTTTCGGGTAACGGAAACAGTCTTCTGTTTACCCTCAGCAGGTTGTACAGTTACATCGAAGGTAGATGATTGGATTTCTTTTAGAAGCTCAATCGTTTCACTCACTGACTTGTCCGCTACCTGTGTACTATCCACACTGATGAGGACATCTCCAGAAGTAAGACCTGCTTCAGATGCAGGTGTGTCTGGGAATACTTTTTGTAGAATAATAGAGTCTTGTTCTTTTGCAAGTGATACGCCAATACCTACCATCTTTTGGTTAAGGCTATCCTTGAAAGATTGAAACTCTTCCTTCGTATAATAGGTTGAGTACGGGTCCAATCCTTTGAGAATCGTAGAAACATCCTGGTTCAACGTTTCCTCATCCAACTCATCCACATAATTTTTTTGTATTATCTTCTTGATTTCATCGTCATCAGCAGCCTCGGTTGTAGGAGTGAAGATCGAGAAAGCTAGAGATAATGGGGCTAATAAGGCTATCACCTTATTTTTGTATGTCATACGATAACTCCCTTTCTATTCATTTCTATAAGTATACCATGTACAAGGGATACATTTAAGGAAAAAATAACCATAACAAGAATTGAAAGTCTCTTTACAATAATCCTCCCAAAACAGTATGATATATGAAGGAGGTTGGTGTCATCATGAAAAAGAAAAAAGTAAGTGTCTCAGTTGAGGAAGATTTATTTAATCAAATAGATGAAAAAACGAAAGAACTAGGTATAAGTAAAAGTGCTTTTCTTTCTTTTTCAGCAAGTTTCTTCCTTCACCAGTTAAATGCTACAGAACAAAATGTAGGAGACAATAACATAAATGTGTATCAGCTTATTAAGAACAATATCGAAGCCCAAGAGGAAGCAAAGGAACTAAGCAATAAATCGTAAACGGTACACCAAACTATGATTTATGTGAAAAAATTCATCCAGTTCCACTAAAAAGATATCCTCACATTAACACTTCTTAATCGCTATGAGTGAAAAAACCTGCTATCTCTAATGTAGATAGCAGGTTTTTTTAGTGTCTAAATAGCTACATCCATGTATAGTTTTATAAACTACTCTTCACTCTGGTGGTTTTGCTGGGTAGGATATGCTTTCCATTTTGAAAGATCCAATGAGTCCGTATCAATCATGGCGCGTGGGAAGATGAATGTCCATGGCTTACTTGTGTTGGCTTTTACATCAAAGTTATCTAGCTGGAAACCACCTCGTGCGACAACTTCCCCTGAGGCGTCTTCAAATTGTAATGGCAATTGCTGAAGGCTAATGTTCTTTTCGCTGCCATTACGGATGAGCATGGTTACGTGTAAATCACCACTGTCTGCTTGAACGGCTTTTAATCCCATGAAGTTCACTTCACCAGGTTTTGGAGGCTGCAGGGATTCCGTGTATTCCTTTAGTTTTTCTACATCATCACTCGCCAATGATTGTTGCCAGCTTTCAGCAAGATCAAGGGAATGCTTTTGGGCTGATTTCTTTAGTTCAAATGCTAGTTTCCATCCTTCTAACGGAACTTCTTCTACTGGAACAAATAAATCGTTCTCATCAAAAATGAATGGGTAAGGGCGACTTGATTTAGCTGGTAATTCATCTAGTGATGATAGATCGAATTCTTTCCGTCCTAGCTTGGTCCCATCTTCTGTCATAAGAAGAAGTGTTGTTTCATTAAAGGAGATTTTCTTATTTAATGAGTTACGAACAAACGCCCCTACTGAAATTTGATCATCCATGTGATGAAGCTCAAAGCCAGCTAAAGATATTTGGTTTGGCTTTAGTGGAGGGTGTTCGTTGTTCATAAACCGATACACGTACACTTCTTCTTCATCAAGCTTCCAAGAAGGGTGGAGGGAAAGTTCCGTTTCCACCTGTTCCTCAGAACTTTCCTCCTGCACATCTTCAAGTAATTCATTGGCATCTACCGTGGAATCATTTTGGCGTGTTGGCTGTTCTGTTTCTTCATTTTTTTTGCGTTTAAGAAAGTTAAGCATGGTGGCTCCTCCTACTTCTTATTATTTTTCTTACGAATAGCTGTAACGAAACGTGCTAGTTGAAGGACCATTTCTCGTTTGATTTCAAACATTGTATGGTTGAAGACATCAAGACCTTCATTCTGATAGAGACGTAACGGATCTTCTTGTTGATACTGACGAATTCCAATTCCTTCACGAAGACGATTCATCATTTCCAGATGGCGAATCCATTGACGGTCAATGATCATTAAGGCAACTTGTTTTAAACGAGATTGAAGCATTACATTGCTGCTTAATTTCTCAATTTCGTCAACGTACGCATCAGCTGCTTTTTTCGCATAGTCCTGTACATCGGTTATATCTTCAATGTGTTTATCTTGGAGATTGGTTTCAATAATTGGTGCTGCTCGGTTGATTTCTGTTTCTAAATGTTCAAGATTCCAATTCTCAGGAACGATGGTATCTGGGCATTCTTTCTCCACAACTTGCATTAAATAATCTTCTACATAAGGAAGGATAATGCCAAGGGATTGGTTGGTTTCCAGAACTTGATTACGAAGGTTATAGATGACTTCTCGTTGATCGTTAATTACATCATCCAGCTTCAGGTTAAATTCACGAATATTGAAGTTACTACCTTCGGAAATGCGTTGAACGGTATCGACGAATTTGTGGATATCTTTGTTTTGGATTAAGCCATTTTCATCGGACTTGATGGATTTCATTTTGCGCTCTGTTTCCTCAGCAGCATAACGGTGCATGAGTTCATCTTCCATGGAGATGATGAATTGAGTGGAGCCAGGGTCACCTTGACGTCCGGAACGACCTTTCAATTGGTTGTCCACACGACGGGATTCATGACGCTCCGTCCCTAACACGTGAAGACCGCCAACTTCCGCAACGCCTTCGCCTAGCATGATGTCTGTTCCACGACCTGCCATGTTCGTAGCGATCGTTACTTGGCCATATTGTCCTGCTAAGGAAATGAGACGTACTTCTTGTTCCACACTTTTCGCGTTTAACAGTTCATAAGGAATGTTTTCCTCATCTAGATACTCTGCTACTTTTTCCGATTGTAGAATGGACGTTGTTCCTATTAAAATGGGTTGTCCTTTTTCATGACGATCTTTCACTTCCTGCAGCATCGCGTTGTATTTCTGCTCTTTAGTAAGATAGATGCTATCTTCTAAGTCTTCGCGAATTCTTGGTTTATTGGTAGGGATTTGAATAACGTCCATGTTATACGTATGTTGAAATTCTTTTTCTTCCGTTTTAGCTGTACCAGTCATTCCAGAAAGGATAGGATACATGCGGAAGTAGTTTTGAATAGTAATGTTAGCTTGCGTTTTATTTTCCTCTGTAATTTCAAGGCCTTCTTTTGCTTCAATTGCCTGGTGCAATCCGTCAGAAAGTGTACGTCCTTCCATCATACGACCAGTGAACATATCAATTAATTTCACTTCGCCCTCGTGTACAATGTAATCAACGTCACGTTCAAACATGACATGGGCACGGACAGCTTGAATGATATAGTGATATAAGGTCTGATGTTCTAAGTCAAAAAGGTTATCCACACCAAAAGCGCGTTCAGCTTTTGTCATACCCTCTTCTGTCAGATTGGTAGCTCGAGTGGTTTGATCAAAGTTATAATCCTGTTCAGCTTTAAAGGATTTCGCTAGCTTTGAACAAACACGATGTAAACGTGCGCTTGCCATGGTTTTTCCTGCAATTATAAGAGGTGTTTTTGCCTCATCGACTAGCACACTATCAATTTCATCCACAATCGCGTAGTGGAATGGTCGTTGAACTTGTTGCGTCGGTTGCTGTGCCATATTATCTCGTAAGTAATCAAAGCCAAATTCAGTACCGATGCCGTATGTAATATCAGCTTTGTACGCTCGTTTTTTCTCTTCAGGAGATATTTGAGGTACGTTTAACCCAACCGTAAGTCCTAGAAAATCATGGATCGGTTCCATCATTTCAGCGTCACGACGAGCTAAGTATTCATTGACGGTAATCACATGCACGCCTTTTCCTTCAAGGGCACGTAAATAGCTTGCTAGCGTTGCAACGAGGGTTTTACCTTCACCAGTAGCCATTTCAGCAATGCTACCTTCTAGTAAAACGAGACCACCGATTAATTGGACATCAAAATGGCGTAATCCCAACACTCGATTGGAGACCTCGCGAACTACTGCAAATGCCTCTTCTTTTATCGAATCAACGGTAGCTCCTTCAGCAAGACGGGTTTTAAATTCCTCGGTCTTATTGCGTAGCTCTTCATTTGATAGATGCTTCACACTATCTTCTAGTTCATTTATTTTTTCGACACTTTTTTTATACAATTTCAATTGTCTTTCGGTTTTGCGATCTCCGTATTTCTGTTTCATTGTTTCAAGCATACTATACGCTCCTCAAATCTAGTGATTTCCGTTAACAAGTATATCACGAAATACTAGTTTCTTCATTAATACTCACAGGTTTTGACAAAGTGAGGCAAAAAAGGAGTAGGACAAAAGAATCATTTTCGTAGATAAATGTCGATTAAACGCGGATATACTGACGTTTTTCCTGGTTAATGTTCTATTTTTTCCCAAAAATTATCAAAAGGTATAGAATTTTCCCTTACTATCATGCTATTCTAGTTCTGTGAGAAAACCTTGAATTGGAGGAGCTTAGATGACAGCTAGAATGATCGTAGGGACGCTTCTAAGTTTTGTGATGTTGCTTTTTGTACCAGTTGTAGCTCATGCCGCAGAGGATTGGGTAGAATTGCAAGATGAAAAAGCAGATGTAGAAACGGACAAAGAATGGACAATCAAATTTAATACTTCAATCGAATCAGACTCAGTAAACAATGAAAACATTTATATTCGTAGCTTAGACGGAGAACAACTTAGCCCATCACTTAGCTTGAGCGAAGACGGGAAAACCATCACAGTAGAAGCACCTAAAGATGGTTACGAGCCAGAACAAAAGTACATGCTGTTTGTTACAAAAGAGATTACATCTCAAGCAGGTAGCAAGCAGATGGAAAAAGGGTACAAGCAAGCATTTACTATTACGAAGGATGCAAAAGAAGAAGCTCCTGAAGAACCAGTAGAAGATCCAGCTCCACAGCCTGAACCAGAACCAGAGCCGAAGGAAGTAGTATCCACTGGAACGGTAACATCGGACGTGTTAAACATCCGTTCTAAGCCTTCCGCAGACGGAGAAAAATTAGGTCAATTACGCTATGGAGACAAAGTAGAGATTTATAGCTTCACAGATTTTTGGGCAGAAATTGAGTACAATGGGGAAACAGCTTATGTCCACAAGACTTATATGAAGTTACGTGTTAAAGGTGGAACAGCTGTTGAAGGTCAACGCATTGTAGTTGATGCTGGTCATGGCGATCATGATCCAGGCGCTCAAGGTGGAGGAGCACAAGAGAAAGAAATCAACCTAGATGTAGCACAACGTGTAGCAGAAAACTTAAAAGAATTAGGTGCTACACCAATATTAGTACGTGATAATGACCGTTTTGTTACGTTAAAAGGTCGAGTAGAATATGCCAAAGAAGTTAAAGGGGACTTATTCGTAAGTGTACATACGAATGCAGCTTCTCCAGCAGCAAAAGGTGCGGAAACGTTTTATTCCGAGAATAAATATAGTAACGTACGTGAAGGAAGACTGTTGGCAACAACGATTCAAGATCAGTTAGTTAACACGGTTGGCATGGCAGATCGCGGCGTCAAAGCAAGTGACTTCTATGTTATTCGTCACAACACACTACCAAGTGTCCTTGTCGAACTTGGATTTGTTACTAACAGTGGTGACCGTGAAAAATTAACGTCTGATCATTATCGTGATCTCTACGCACAAGCAATCACTAACGGCATTGTCAATTACTATGAAAAAGATGTAGATTAATTAAGGATAGGCATCCAAGGGGAGGGTGCCTATTTTTTATATTTAAGACTGTTACATAATTGTTTGGCACCAGGAAGAAAAATTTATTCATTTCTTAAATAATTTTTTCAAGCCCTTGGTGCCAAAACAGTTAACATGGTACACATGTTAGCTTGGGAATTTTTTAAGACGGTTAGTTATGTAGTTCCCTGCCGTATATATAGGTAAACTTTTTCTTTACAAAAAAATATTAAAATAAAATATTTGTCGAGTGAAACCAACTTCATCCGATTTTCGTCAAATAAGTAATAGACAGTACAGAGTCTATTGTGTAAAATGATGGAAGATTGTGCTTTTATACATATTATAACGGCTCACACACTTCAGAAGTGTTTAAGTTATATGGATAAAGGTTATTGAATAATCGAAAAGATGTATTCTAGGTTCGAACATCTTGTGATATAATCCATATTGTTAGTCTTATCAGAAGACATGTCATTTATTCAGAAAAAGTAACGTAGTTGATGCGTCAAATATATAGGAACAGGACATACTAATGACCGAGGAGGGTCTTTATGGAGTTTAAGGCCTTGATTTTCTGTTTTATCGCTTCGATCCTCATCACACCTCTTGTTAAGAAGCTGGCTGTGAAAATTGGAGCTACAGATAAACCAAACAACCGAAAAGTTCACCAAAAATTAATGCCGCGCTTAGGCGGTTTAGCTATATTTTTAAGCTTTGTACTTGGAATGCTTTTCTTCTTTCCAGACAGCACCTACACATGGCCACTCATTATAGGTAGTGCCATCATTATTATTACAGGTGTTTTTGATGATATGAAGGAAATATCACCTAAATTAAAATTAGGTGGAGAACTTGCAGCAGCCATTGTCGTTGTTGCAGGTGGCGTTCAGGTAGAGTTCATTAACTTACCATTCGGTGGTGGCCAGCTTGAATTTGGCTACTTGAGTATTCCCATCACGATATTATGGATTGTTGGAATTACAAACGCCATCAACCTTATTGATGGACTTGATGGATTAGCTGCAGGTGTTTCTTCCATTGCGCTTCTAACCATTTCAGGAATGGCGATTACGATGGGGAATACGTTCGTTGTTATGGCTGGACTAATCACATTAGGTAGTACATTAGGATTTCTAATCTACAACTTTTACCCAGCTAAAATCTTTATGGGAGACACGGGAGCTTTATTCTTAGGCTTCATCATCAGTGTTTTATCCCTACTTGGGTTCAAAAACATTACGTTGTTCTCATTCGTTATTCCGGTCATCATTTTAGGTGTACCGATTTCAGATACGATTTTTGCCATAGTACGTCGATATGTACAAAAGAAACCATTCTCTGCACCAGATAAATCCCACTTACACCATTGTTTGCTTAATTTAGGGTACAGTCACCCTGAAACAGTGTTAATGATTTATGCGATGGCTTCTCTATTCAGCCTAGCGGCAGTCATTTTCTCTCAAGCAACTATGTTCGGATCTGTTTTTGTCCTGTTTATCCTATTACTTCTAGTCGAACTAGTCGTAGAGATAACTGGGTTGGTTGGCCAGAATTACCGACCAATCCTCAATTTCATTAAAGATTATCGAACAAAACGATAAACTTTAGAAAGCGTTGAACCTTAATATAAGGGTCAGCGCTTTTTTATGCTCTAAAATGAGCGAGGCTATATAGTATAGGAAGTGGAATGGGGGCGGTCGCTCCTGTTTTGGGAAAGTCGCTCCATAACATTGGCTAAAGTCACCCGATACAAAGAATCCATGTCCTCCAGATTATGCTCTTTATTTTGGATAAGGCTATCTTATTAGTTGATTCAAAATACCGAATGAATCCTGTATATATCCTAAATACATTTCCGTTAAGGCCGATAAAATAAATAGCAACATCAAACGTCTAACCGTTTGTAATCCTTCACATCCTGTTATGGTGACAGAAATACCCTACCTTTATTCGTCAAATTACCAATAAGCAAAACTTTTCCCGGGAAATATAATGTCGGAATAGAGATTTATTTTCAACTAGAAGCATTGAGAAACCTGTGTTTCGACAAAATTACAAAAAATTAATGGAAATCTTACCAAAGTCCTCTATCCTTACCACAACTAACCATTTATAATAGGGTTTGACGGTTTTTTTCGTACATAAGATTTGCTTTAGCAACAGTGAGACAGTTATATAGGGAGGACTGTTTCATTGTACAAACATAATTGGGGGAGGAACGTTTTCAATGAGAAAGATGCAGATGATTGTAATTAGCTTCGTGATACTTGCTTCATTATTCGTATCTGTGGGGGAAGCAGATGCAGATGGAGTTACGTGGAACGAATGGCAAGAACGAATGGATGTCTCTGAAGGTAAGGAATGGAACATACAGTTCAATACGGAAATGGATCCATCAGCTTTTAATGACAACACCGTGTACATCATGAATGACAGAAGCCTTACGAAGCATGCAGTTACCACAAACCTTTCTGAAGACGGTAAAACACTAACGGTTAAGCCTGAAGGGAATTATGCTCTTGCAGGCAATTACACATTGTATATCAAGCAGAGCGTAGCATCTGCTAAAGGCGAGAAAATGAAACAATCTATTAAACTACCTTTTACGGTTGAGGGTTATCAGGTTGCGAAAATGAATGCTGTTGATAGCTTCAACCGTGGGAAAGCATATAAATCAATCAATGATGCCATTTCACATGCAAAGCAAGAGGGTTCTGATGTGGTATTGAAAAATGGAGAGGTTGTCTGGACACCTGATGGTATGGTTACTTCAAAAGGATTTACCATCATTTACAGCGACTCGGCAACCACACAAAGTAGTACGTATGTAAGTGGTAGTACCGAAATGAAGTATCTTGAAACAACTAACGACTCCATTAAGGTGCAATTAGCGGACAGAGTTGGTTATGTAAAGCCACAGACTATTCAATTGTTGCCAAAGAACTTTGTGGAAGGACAATCCTACTATAAAAATGTAGGAGGAGACCTTGTCCATTATATTTATTACTATGGTCATTATGTTAGCTATACATATGGGGAAGCACCATCATCTATGGCTGAAGGAGAAACAGTCCGAAGCTGGGACGGAAAAACCTTTAAAGGAGAAACATATAAATTCTTCTCCGATTTAGATCTACGTAAACAATCTCATTATACACCTGAAGAGATTAACGCGTATATCAAAGAAGCGCGACCGAACAGCCCTCTGAATGGGTATGGAAGAACCTTTGTAAAAGCCCAGGAAGAGTTTAATGTGAATGCTCTGTATTTAATGGCCCATGCTATCCATGAAAGTGCCTGGGGTATGAGTAGAATCGCGCAAGATAAAAACAACCTATATGGTCTGAACGCAACTGATGACAATCCTTATGGTAATGCAGATGAATTCAATTCCTTTGAAGACAGTATTATGTATGCAGCAAAATACGTATCAGAGAATTATTTAAATGAAAGCAATTGGAAAGCCAATGGGGATTATCTTGGAAACAAAGCTGGTGGCATGAATGTTAAATATGCTTCCGATCCTTATTGGGGTCAAAAGATTGCAGGCTATATGTATCGCGCAGATGAGATGCTTGGTGAATTAGACCAAAAGCTTCTAGATCCTAACTATGTAATGCCAGAGAAGTATAAGAAAGAATACGATTGGGACAAAGAGAAGTGTGAGGAAGAAGAAACGAATGACTCCTCCTCTAATGATGAACAATCAGAAACAGAAGAGTCTACTAATGATGGATCTGAAGATGAAGAAACATCAAATGATTCCTCTGAGTGCGATAACGAAGAAGGTAATACAGAAGACGATGGTTCCGCAGAAGAGGACACGACAGAAAATAGTTCCGACGATTCTTCTTCGGAAGAGTCAACTGAGGAAACTACAGACTCCTCATCTGATAGTGATGAATCATCAGATCAGAACACAGATACCACTTCCGATGAGAACACAACAGATGATACTAAACAAACTAACTAAATTAATAGAAGAAAAAAAGCGGTAGAACCTCACTGGAGGTTCTACCGCTTTTGTATTACGTCGCTATCCGGGTGCTTGCACTTTAGCTATGTCCAGCTCCAGCGCCCAGTGACTAGTATGCTTCCCTCGCCTCCGTACG
>NZ_AVBF01000048.1 GCF_000770635.1 Pontibacillus yanchengensis Y32 | reverse complement strand
AGTAACGGATTCAGCTTCACCAGTTATTCAAGATTATGGTGCTTATATGAAATAAACAATAACTAGTTCATTATCATATCAACACCAAAATTTAACTAAACCTTCTCTTATCAACGGTTCAGAAAAAGGGAAAACATGGTACTTGATTATCCGTTCTATTGTGTGTTCAACTAATAGTAACCATTAAAATCCAATTGTTCTGTGTTGATATTGCCCAAGAGAGGGGATGCTCATGCTAACTACTATTACGTTAAGGGAACGTCCATTGGCTCAAAGGGAAATAGAAAATCTCCATGATGTGGGATGGCCAGCTTTTATGAGGCAAGACAAGATTGGTAACGATCATTGGAGTAAAATCATGACTGAGTATGCTTCCTATCAGGTTCTGCTTTTGGAGGACGGCCAAGTAATTGCAGTAGGAAATGCTATCCCTATTTATTGGGATGGTAGTGTGGAAGGACTCCCAGCAGGGTGGGATGATTCTATTCTTCGAAGCTTCCAGCAACTTGATGAAGAGAAGACTCCTAATACGCTATCCGCATTAGCAGTTGTCATTCATCCTAAAGCTCAAGGCAGAAGGTTAAGTCAACTAGTGATTGAACGGATGAAGAGAGTGGCAGAGGAGAAGGGGTTGCGTGATTTGGTTGCCCCTGTGCGTCCTACTGGTAAAAGCGAGTATCCAAAGACATCGATTGATGAGTATATAACTTGGATGACGGAAGATGGTTTCATGTACGATCGATGGTTACGCGTTCATCAGAAGGTTGGTGGCGAGATTATTAGCATTGCTCGAAGGTCGATGTATATCGAAGGTACGGTAGCGGAGTGGGAAAAGTGGACCGGAGAAGATCACCTGCTTCTCGGCGCAAATATCATACCAGGTGGATTGGTGCCGTTAAATGTTAAAATAGAGCATGGCACCGCACATTACGTCGAACCAAATGTGTGGGTGCATCATAAAGTTTTAGAGTAGAGGATATTATAATGCACAAGGCTTATCACTTGAATGATAAGCCTTGTTCTTTGGTTTATCAAGCACCAAAAAAATCGTCATAAACCTTGCTATTATGGCAAAAATCGTCAAATGTTTCACGTGAATCATTGCATTTTGTCAACGACTTCTTCTGCAAGTAGTTGATAGGATTTTTTCTTAGCTTCAAAGTCATAAATGTTCGTAATGATGAGAAACTCATCTGTTTGATAGGCCTCACTTAGTGATTCCAGTTCCTCACGCACTTGCTTTGGAGTTCCAATGATGGCTCTTCTTCGGTTGGCTTTTATCTTTTCTAACTCCTGAGCAGTGAAAGTATGTTGTTTCACTTCTTCTACTGATGGGATCCTTGTTTCTATCCCTTTTCCAACATGTAAAAGCCACATATCTTGACTGAGAGCTAGCTCCTCTGCTTTTTCTTCGGTTTCTGCGCACACGACAAACACACATGCATTTATTTTTGGTTCTGCATGAGCTTTAGAGGGTTGGAATTCATTCAAGTACGTCTGAATCGCTTCTATACTCTCATCTGGATTAATGAAATGACCTAATGTAAAACCAGTTCCATTCAACGCCGCATGCTTAGCTCCTCGGGCTGTTAAACCGAGCACCCATGTCTCTGGGTTCGATTGGGTAGTAGGGGTGGCAATAACTCCCTTATATGGGTGGTCATCTGATAATGAGTCGAATAAGTATCCATGTATATCCTTCACTTGGCGAGAAAAGGCACTGAGTGTCTTTTTCATTCCATCAGTTAAGGCTAATCGAGTTTGTTGAGAACCACCAGGTGATCGGCCTAAACCTAAATCGATGCGTCCAGGGAATAGTGCCTCTAACATTTTCGCGTTTTCCGCAACTTTTAAGGGACTATATTGTGGAAGTAATACACCACCAGACCCAATACGGATGGTTGATGTGCTAGAGGCGAGCCTTGTCATCAATACTTCAGGTGAAGAGCTAGCTAGCCCGTTGGTATTATGGTGCTCAGCTACCCAGTATCTTGTGTAACCAAGCTGCTCTGTAAATTGCGCTAGCTCTATTGTATTCTGAAGGGTCTGTTCTGCAGTTTGCCCTTTTGATATAGGTGATTGATCAAGTACCCCTAATTTCATGGTGAAGATTCACCTCTCATTTTTATTTATACTAGTATGTTCTCTTATGTACGGTAATCCTAACACATTCGCTTTTACAATACGTCTCTAATGCTCTTGACTAAGGTTATCGTGTAAACAGTGAAAATCCTAGCAAAACGATGCTAGGATTTTGTAGCGATGTTCATTATTAACGATAGTGTGCCTGTGGTGGGTTGATTGGATAGATTGTACGTCGTTAAGCGGGCTCTTGCGCTTTTCATATGTCTAGCTCCAGCGCTTATCCTCTCGGGGCCTTAAGACAAGCCTCTCGGGTGCCCCGAGCTTTTCTTCTTTAACGTTTGGATCTTCGGTATCCTTTTTGTTGTGCTTCTTCTTCGGTTTCAAAGGTTTCTACGGCAGTAACTCTTTCGTAAAATTGTCCTCCAGGCATATGATAAATACGGTCGCCCCTAGAGTTTCGATTTCCTTTTATAAGGATAGACGGAACATCTATTGGCATTTGACTGTCTGTTTCAGGTTGAACAGCCGGGGGCTGCTCTTTCATTTGGTCTGGAAGAGGCATTGGTGTGGTGGATAGGCGCTCTACTGCACGCTGTTTTTGTTTGAGAGATCCAATATACAATAATACTGCTAGGACTCCACCGAAGAGTACACCCGCATATGTAATGGCTCTTATGGCTAGTTTCATATTTCTACTCCTCCTCAACATCTTTTATTTCCCTTTATAAGAACAATCTTAAACTAATTTTGCTTGGTACGTCAGTAGAATAATTTTCCTATCAAAATTTTCGATAGAACGTATATGTTTTTGTCCGAAGATCATGTTTTTGGTTCATATAACGCTGTTTCTAATAAAAGGGGTGAAGTCAGACAAATAATCTGAATCAACTACTCAAAGGTTGAGAAAAATAGCACGTGAGGAGGTGGAATTCAATGGCTAAAGATGTATTATGTGAAGTGAGAAATTGTAAGTATTGGGGAGAAGGCAACAACTGTAATGCTGATAGGATCTATGTAGTGAGCCACGAAGGAAATAAAGCCTCTCAAAGTGAAGAAACAGATTGTAAAACGTTTGAACCACAGGTGTAAGATGGAAGGGCAGTCACGTCTGCCCTTCTTTTATATTCTGGACGGTAATGTTGATAAATCAATTCTGAATGATACACCTAATAGGAGAGAAGTTGTAATTTTTAATATGAAATATATAGCTAAATGTTTTTACATATACTGTAGAGATATCATCTACTAGTTATGGTATTCCAACCCTTCCAATACCTCCCCGAGCTGATGAAAATCTTCATATATCGTTTCTTTTAAGATTTGTCTATAAAAAACAGAGGCTGGATGGAAGGTAGGAAAAACAAGGTGATTTTTTTCACTTGTAGAATATTGGTTCTCGTTTAGGTTTTTTAATTGGTAAATTGGTTTCTCAAGCAATTGACCATGTACCTCTGTAATCTTGTACTGATTTCCTAGTAATCGTTTTAAAGCTATACCTCCTAGCGTCACGATAATGGAAGGATTCATATGTTGGATTTGGTAATCCAACAAGGGAGCATGAGCTAGCATTTCTTTTTTTGTAGGTGCACGATTAGGTGTTTTTGTGATGAGGTTTCCTTCTTTATCTGTTTTTTCAACTATTTTATAGGGACGACTACGAACCACACTGGTTATATACACGTCATCTCGTGTAAGTCCAATCTGTTCCATAAATTCATTTAATTGGTCTCCCGCTCTACCTATAAAAGGTTCACCTTTTTCAATCTCATTTCTTCCCGGAGCTTCTCCTACGAACATGATTTTCGGATTCAGGGGACCCTTTCCTGTAACAAATCCTTCTGTTTGGTATGGAGAAATTCGTTTTTGTGCAAGTTCTACTAATTCTTTTGGAAACATAGATAGACCTCCAATGGTTAAGTAAGGTGTAATATCACTATTCTTAACATTTACCCACTTTTCTAGATGTCAAAAATACACTATACTTTTAGTAATTTGATTCGAATCAATGAAGAGGTGTTCATATGAAGAAAATTGCTGTGTTTTGTGGATCAAGTTTAGGCGGTTCAGATGAATATAAAAAAGGTGCCATTCAGTTGGGCAAGCTGTTAGCAGAGAAAGAAATTTCTTTAGTATATGGAGGTTCTAGTGTTGGTCTAATGGGGATATTAGCTAATACAGTGCTAGAACATGGTGGGGAAGCGATTGGCGTCATTCCAAAGAAGCTTGTGGAAAAAGAAGTTGCTCATGATAAACTCACAGATCTTCATGTCGTAGAAACCATGCATGAGCGAAAAGCAAAAATGGCAGAGCTCTCCGATGCATTTATTACGATGCCAGGGGGAGCAGGGACAATGGAAGAATTTTTCGAGGTGTACACATGGGCTCAAATTGGCATTCATGAAAAGCCGTTTGGTTTATTAAACATTAATGGCTACTATACACCATTGATCTCCTTGTTTGATCATATGGTAGAAGAACAATTTCTAACTCAGAACAATCGAGACATGGTCATCATGGAAGAAGACGCCTCAGCACTATTAGATATGTTTAAGAAAATGAATATATAAACTGTAAAGAAGATTCACACGTTAATGAACAAGCGTAATCATATGGTCAGGTAACGTGACCTATGGCACGCTTTTTCTTATCGTGTGATTTTTAAATTGTTTTGTAGCGAACACTTCCCTTTTGAAATTTATGGTAAAATAGATGTTCAAAAAGGTATTACGAACCTAAAACCTTAGTGGGTGTGCTGGTATTACTTTATTCGAAGGTGGCGAATGTTTAATGAAGACTCGAACAAAAGTGTTTATAACGCTCGTAGCTTTATCTTTTCTGATGGTATTATTTTTGTATGGGACGCAATCATACTTTCATTACAAAGAAATTAATCTTGCAAGTGATAGATGCTACGAAATAGGTGGAACCCCAATTATTGAGAAAGATTTCTTGGCTTCAAATTACTCCTTTTCTTGTGAGGTAAGCAACTAATAAGCAATTAAAATGAAAGCAACCTCAGGAAGGCCTCCATTTGTTATGAGAGGTCTTTTATTATGCATTTTCCCACAGATTAAGCTATCGACTGTAGTTCTTCTCTATAAAATTAATCAAACGTTTGACCAATATTAAATCTCTAATAATTACAACTAATTTACCTGAATAATCCCTTTTTTCATCGTGAAAACAAGGGAATATTTTTCACAAATACCGAAAATATTTAAATTACTTTCCTGATAAAAACTCTTTTGACTGAAACCATCTATATCGGTTTTGCGTCTAAAGGGGTGCAAAAGGAGGTCAAGATGGCTGTCATGACAATAGAGTTAACGGATTCCGAATTAAAAGAGATATGCAAAGATGAATCTCGGCGAGAACAATTTTTAGAACAACTCATAGATGAATATAGTCAGTCTGTTCTCTGGCTTGCCTACACATACGTGAAAGATGTTCAGCTAGCTGAAGAAACTATGCAGGATGTATTTATGACCTGTTATCGAAAAATCGAATTATTTAGAAATGATTCCTCCATTAAGACGTGGATATATAGAGTAACCGTGAATAAGTGTAAAGACCAATTAAGAAAAAAGACTATAAAACGCTTCTTATCACGGGAAGAAAAAACAGAAGATTATTATGGTTCTTCAAAGGAGCATCCGGAACAAGAAATCCTCTCAAAAATAGAAGATCAGAAGCTTGCCGACAAGGTGATGGCATTGCCAACAAAGTTTAAAGAGGTTATCTTCATGCATTATTTTGAAGAAATGAAAGTAAAAGAAATGAGTGAAATCTTGAAAATGAATGAGAACACCATTAAGACGAGGTTGAACAGAGGGAGAGCCTTACTGAAGGAGATGTATGAAAAGGAGGGGTTGGATGAGGATTGAAGATCGACTGAAAAACTTACGTAAAGCAATGACAAATACGACGCTCAAAAATGTCCGAGCTGATAAACAAGAGCTAAAACAAAAAGTGTTAAAAGAAGCAGATAAACGAAAAAGCCCTTTCTTTCCTTGGAATCCCCGACCTTTGTTACAAAGTGCAATTAGCATAGTTGGTGTAGGGGTATTATGCATCTTTATTATGTATTTTGGCCTCTCTCGGAGCGGGTTCTGGCTTAATGAAGCAAATGATCCTAACATAGAAGAGGGCAAACAAGCTGATGTAGAAGAACTTAATGAGCAACTTACAGAACGGTCGCTTGCAGATCAAGAAGGAACCTATAATATTATTATCGTTCATGATGGGAACAAGGATACAGAAGCAGCTCAAAAGTGGGAGGAAGTAAAAAACGAAATCTTTCTTCTCGAGCAAAAACAAACAGTGGACCGAGTGGACTATGTAGTAACGAGCGAATATAAGAAAGCCTTTCAATTGAACCAGTTCCCTGTAGCATTAATATTTAATACAGAAAAACTTGTTTATATGTCAACTAATCCTAATGAAGTAATTTCATATATCAATAGCTATAGCTAAGCTCTATAAAGACGTTACTATTGTGCATTTTACTTTGGTTAGGTTTTCGTTACTTGTATCATTAATTAGCATACAATCATACGAAAAGGATGACGCCAATTGAAAAAGCTAGGTCTTTACTTATTTGTTTTGTTCTTCTTCTTGGCAGGGATTTTTCATTTTATATTCGTTGATAACTTCGCAACCATTATCCCGAATAGTTTACCGTTTAAAGCAGCAATTGTGTATCTTACAGGTGTAATAGAAATCGTGCTGGGAATAGGCTTGCTCGTTCCCTCCACAAGAGAAGTGTCTGGAAAATGGACAGCAGTGTACTTAGTAGCCGTCTTCCCTGCTAACATCTATTCTGCAATAGAAGGAATTCCTTCTTCCATAAATCCGGTCTTCCTATGGATCCGGTTGGTTTTTCAGCCTCTGCTCATTTGGTGGGTATTAGCTGTATCTAAAGCGAATAGTAAGTAATGCAAAAGGCTATCTATGTAGATGGCCTTTTTTTTGTCTAGGAGAATATAAGTGGATTGAGGACACGTTCAGCCCTAAATCGGCTGCAAATTTATGCTTGCTAATTCGTGAATTACTATGCTTTGTTACCTTTTGAAAACAATTCATAATATAA
Organism: Pontibacillus yanchengensis Y32; assembly: GCF_000770635.1. Classification (GTDB taxonomy): domain Bacteria; phylum Bacillota; class Bacilli; order Bacillales; family BH030062; genus Pontibacillus; species Pontibacillus yanchengensis. The sequence continues at coordinate 22,570 of NZ_AVBF01000048.1, read as the reverse complement.
ATCTCATGTCTTTACTCATTAAAAGCCCTATTTTAGCAATACTAGAAATATAAGTGGTTTGGTAAGGAGGAACAACATGGGATCACAATCGTGGAAGGAACTAATTAAAAAAGGGAATAAGTCCTCTGCTACTGCTGCTCTTGGTAACCTTGCTATAACAATAGCGAAGGCATTTGGTGCGTATTTTAGTGGTAGTGGAGCAATGCTTGCTACAACATTTCATTCGCTGGCAGATTCGGTGAATCAGGGCTTTGTATTTCTAGGTAGTGTATTAGCAGAAAAAAAGCCAACGAAGCGTTTTCCAACTGGGTTTGGTCGAGTTATTAATATTTTCGTGATGATAGCTGTCCTCATCGTTACGGTGTTGGGTTATGAGTCCATTAAAGAAGGATGGCACCTCATTCAGCATCCAAAAGAGTCAGGAGCATTTTGGCTTAATATAGGCATTCTTATATTCAACGTTATTATTGATGGGGCTATCCTTTTAAAAGTAATGAAGGAGATCAATAAAGAAGCTCATGTAGAAGTTTCTGGTCTGAGCTTTATTCCTAGTTCCATTAAACACCTTTCGGATGCGTCTCCTCCGACGAGGCTTGTCTTTTTTGAGGATGTAGTAGCTGTTACGGGAGCTTTCCTTGCCATAATAGGTGTTGTCGTGGTGACCTTCACGAATTTTGCAATCCTAGATGGCGTTGTGACGTTATTGATTGGGATTTTAATGCTAATTGTTGCATTCCGTATTGGGTATGAGAATATGATAGGCTTGATTGGTGTCTCTGCACCTGTTGATGTCGAGAGAGACGTAGCGAAACAGATTCTAGAACATCCTAAAGTAGTAGATATTAAAAGGATGAGAATTGTAAAAGAAGGAAGAACGTATCATGTAGAAGCTTTACTTGAACTGGAAGAAGGGCTTTCGTTAGAGGAAGCAGATGATATTAAGTTTAAAGTTTGGAATCAATTATTGCACAAGAAAGATATTTCTGACGTGACATTGGGAATTATAGAAACGGATAAAGAAGAGGATTGGGACCCTAAGGAAGAAGATAGACATTCTTCCTGGTCTCCTCCAGAATCAGATGATCAATAAAAGGTGCAAGAGCTGCTCAGTAGATAGTGCTGAGCAGCTCATTTTAATTTTTTCCTGTTAACCTGTGCTCCCAGCTTATTGTTTACAGCAAAGAAAAGCATAAGTTCTGGCGATTTCCTACCAATTAACACATGGCTTGCAAATGGCCGCCTTTCGATTATGCAGCTTGATTTTGGTTACGAAATTTACTTTTAGATAAAACACCTATTTCAATACGATGTCCCAATACACCGGCTAATATAGAAAGGACAATGTCTTTCGGTAGGGGGACTAACATCCAAGCCCAAGCCAATTGATACGTGAATCCTTCAGGAGCATCAAACCATAGAACATAAGCAGCATACATCCAATTTGTACCGAAAACATAATTAATTACCATAGCTACTAAGGCAGCTGTAATATACATTGGGAAGGTTCGTTTCATCTCTACTAATTTACCTGCTATGTATGCGATGAGTATAAAGGAAACGATGAATCCAAAGGTTGGGGTCAGTAAAGCAGCTGCTCCGCCTTTAAATTGAGCGAAGATAGGTGCGCCTGCGAGGCCTAGCAACATATATGTAAGCATGGAAAAAGCTCCTAAACGACTACCTAAAAGGAGACCAGCTAAAATAGCGAAGAAGGTTTGCAGTGTTATCGGTACACCGCCAATAACCATGAAAGGCGCAATGGAAGTGATATTAGCACCAACTGCCATCATGGCAACAAATAAACTTCCCATCGTTAAATCAAGAACTGACCATTTCGATTTTTTCATATATTTTCCTCCCTGTATCATTTGATACTAGCATAGAGCAGCATAAAGTAAAATGTCAACCTAATTTTACATCAGGTTAACAATTGGGTTAACGAGTGCTACTGGTTACTCTACGCTGATAAATGGAGGGAATTTTGCTACACTCATACTAGGATAACGTGCTTGGAAAAGTGCAATAGGAAGGGTGCCTCAAATGGAATGGAAGTTAAAATCATATAGTGAGTTAACAAAAGAGCAACTCTACACGATACTAGCTGAGAGAATACAGGTTTTTGTTGTGGAACAAAATTGTCCTTATCCTGAGATAGATGGATATGATCAACAGGCGCATCATTTATGGCTTGAAGAGGAAGGAAAGATTGTAGCATATTGCCGTTTATTTCAAGGAGGCATTAAATATAAAGAAGCTTCCATAGGTCGGATTTTCGTTCACAAGGATTATCGAGGGAAAAGATATGCAAGAGAGATGTTACATCGTGCCATATCTCTTTTAACAGATACATGGGGAGAGAAAGGGATTAAAATTCAAGCACAACATTATCTACTTGAGTTTTATCAATCCTTAGGGTTTAAAGAGATTACAGAAGTATATATGGAAGATGGGATTCCACATTTAGATATGGTAGTAAAGACATAACGTATTTTGCCGGAGTGGTAAAGAGAATAAACTGTTGCCAATACGAGCACTCTAAGGGCTGTATGAAAGGAGTGGTTGGATGGCAACCAAACAAAGCGGAACGGTTCTTTGGAAAGTTATTTTTCTTATTTTTGCCCTGATGATTTTAACTGGAATTGTCCTGTTTATTGCTTATGGTATGTATGGAGATGAGCAATCTATAGGAGAAAAATATTTTCAAGCTTATACATCTTGCCTTTCTAGCATTCATCCCCCTTCCTAAGAGGCCTTAGAAACACCCGAAAACGTCTTCGGCTCATTCTTTACTTTAAAAGTGTTGAAAAGCTCGAATAGGGGAAAGAAGTATAATGTAAACTGCTATCAAAGGAGTAGCCTTATGCTGAGATTTTGGAGACGAATTCGGTTTTTATTTAATCTGAAAAAATCCATCCCCTTTTTGATGGAGTTCTTTCGTTCCTATGAAGTGGATCGAAACAAAAAGATATTCTCTGGTTTGCTCATTGTTGGGTATATTTTGTTCCCATTCGATTTAATTCCGGACTTTCTCGGGTTGATTGGTTTCCTAGATGACGTTACGGTGCTCACGTTTGTTCTACAACAAATTGTAAAAATGGCCCCTCAATCCTTGCGAGATAAATATGATGTACAAGTCAATAAATAGCCATTACTCTCATGGTGTTTTCTTTTACCTTTGTAACATGCAAGGTAATTGGAAGCACCTTTTTCTATGTCTTACTTTTTCACAGACGATCATCATTTCTCATCCTCATTATATTAGCTTTCCTGTTTATCACCATTCAACTTACACTCTATTTATCTAAAAGGAGCAAGTACAAGTACATCATGATTTTCTACAACCACAATATTCCAAGGTGGGTGTGGATTTGTGTAGATGAGGGTAATGATATTGTGGAAAAGCATTGATGTTTTAAAGGAAGCGTTCCTTACCAATTCAAATGTTTGAAACGGCTTCTAACTGATGAATGAGTGATGATAAAGGAGGAAAATAACATGAAGGTACTTATTTTAGGTGGAACACAGTTTGTAGGACGTCATATTACTGAAGCAGCTCTGGAGAAAGGGCATGAAGTCACTTTATTTAATAGAGGCCAAACAAACCAAGAGTTATTTCCTTATGTGGAAAAACTTACAGGTGATCGTTCCTCTAACCTTGAGAGTTTAAAAGGGAAAGATTGGGACGTAGTAATTGATACATCAGGTTATTTGCCTGGTGTGGTCGTTGAAACTGCATCCCTTTTAAAAGACACGGTGGAGCAATATATCTTTATATCATCTGTTTCTGCATATGACCAATTCCAGGAAGCTTATATAGATGAAACTCATCCGGTAGGAAAACTGGAGGATGAAAGTGTTCAAGAAGTAAATGGGGAAACATATGGACCATTAAAGGCTCTATGTGAACAGACAATAGAAAATATCATGCCAAATCGCACGTTGAACATTCGACCAGGTCTAGTCGTCGGTCCACATGATCCGACTGATCGCTTCACGTATTGGGTAATGCGTTTCGCTCGTGGAGGAGAAGTACTAGTTCCAGGCGAAGAAAAACGTCCGGTGCAATGGATTGATGTCCGCGATCTCGCAAAATGGACAATTGAAATGGCAGAAAAAAGAGAAACAGGTACCTACAATGCAGTCGGATATGATGAAGAAGTAACGATGAAGGATTTTGTAAACAAACTGATTCAGGTAAGCCCAGAGGCAGAAGATAAATGGGTTAGTGATCAGTGCTTGCTAGAAAATAATGTACAACCTTGGACAGAGCTACCGTTATGGATTCCGAAATCAGATGAACATCCACATGGATTTTTCTTGGTTTCCAATAAAAAAGCAAGAGAGAAAGGTCTTACTTTCCGTTCCATCACTCAAACCATTGAAGACACGCGAAAGTGGTTTATCTCAAGAGATAATACAGATATGAAAGATGGTATCGGAATAGAACCTTCTAAAGAAGCTTCTGTAATTCAAAAGTGCGGGAAATAAGAATGAGTGAGAAAAAGAAATGCTAGCATGTATTGCTAGGATTTCTTTTTTTATCCTTTTTACTAATTTTCCGTAATACCCATTTTGTTGAAGGCTTGGAGTCGAGATTATTTTGAGGCCAGGAAGGGGAAGTGGGGCGGGGCGCTCCTATTTTGGAAAAGTTGATCTGATTTTGGCAAGAGTCGCTCCAAAAATCAAAAAGTCGCTCCTATATTCAGAAACTTGCTCCTAATTTCAAAAACTCGCTCGAAAAGAGTTTCATGGAGCCCGTTTGCACATCCGGCCTCAGCCAGTGCGTTGGACGACGCAAGAATCGCGGTCGCTCCTATTTCTCAAAAGTTGCTACTATATCTGAATTCTCGCTCCAATATTTCGAAAGTTGCTCCTATTTTTTAAAACTCGCTCCAGAGCCCATCCTTTTTTCTCTCACCCAATCTAAGGAAACCCTTCTATCCATTAATAAACCAATTCTGCACTAATGCCTCTATCTTCTAAATACGATATAATAAATTATGTGAAACGAAGTGCTAGACATTTTGGAGAAAAACGTGTACTTTTTTATAAAAAAGGAGGGCATCTTATGTCTGTAATTGATTCAATGTTGGAGTATAACAAGAAGTTTGTAGAGAACAAGGAGTATGAAAAATACATAACCACCAAGTTTCCGGACAAGAAAATTGTCATCCTAACATGTATGGACACACGTCTATTGGAATTGTTGCCACGTGCCATGAATCTAGGGAATGGTGATGCCAAAATCATTAAAAATGCAGGTGCAATTATTTCTCATCCGTTTGGTAGTATTATGAGAAGTATCATTGTAGCCCTTTACGAATTACAAGCGGATGAAGTAGCAGTAATTGGGCATTACGGGTGTGGAATGACTGGTCTAAAAGCCGATCCAATTATAGATAAAGCTCTCGATAGTGGAATGGATCGTTCAAGTCTTGAAGCTTTGGAGTATGCAGGTGTCGATGTGGAACAGTGGTTGAAAGGTTTCGATAACGTAGAGGAAAGTGTGCAAAATAGTGTCGACCTTATCCGAAAGCACCCATTTCTTCCGGCCAATACACCTGTTCATGGCTTGGTGATTTCACCTGAAACAGGAGAACTAACAGTGGTAGATAAACAAGAATAAATAGAAAACGTGAATAAGAATAATCTAGAAGACAAGTCTTTGACTTGTCTTCTTTGGTTTAAGTAAGCTTATATAAATGTATAAATCATCATTAACTTTCTATTGGTATATACTCAATGCTATATCACCTAACAGCCTTTCACTAAAAAAAGAAACGTAAATAGTTTAGAATGAAAGAAATAAGGATTTATAGGCGAGAGTCGAAAGGAAAGTGGGTGTGATAGGGGTGAAAAAGACAGTAGTTGTTGAAGATTGGTTTGATGCATATTGTGAAGAGGTGAAACAGTTTTTCGTGTATGTCACACCATCTAAAGAGGTGGAGTATCTTGTTCAAGACACATTCAAACATGCACTACACCATTTTTCCTCTTACCAACAAGATCAGCATCCCAAGACCTGGCTCTTCTGTATCGCACGTAATGTGGTAAGTGCTCAAGCTCAGGACCAATCCAATGTAATGTGGAAGCGGTTACGAAATAAAAAGAAAGAACAAAACGTTCCTAAAGATGATGAAACCTCACTGAATGGTAACGAAATCTATCTAGCATTTTGTAAGCTACCTGAAAAGCAAAGGGAAGTTCTTTTTTTGAATCTGATGATAGGTTTTTCTTTTTCACGAGTAGCGGAGGTTCTCCATTCTCGTGAGAAGAAGGTAAAGAAGAAGTATGATAGAGCATTGAGAGAGTTGGAGGAAAGTCTATCTTACTCAAGACATCAATTGGAAGAAGCAATCAGCGTTTTATCTAAAGAGGAGTCTATTCCTTTTGAGAGAAAGGAATCTATGAAACAAGAACTTCGCCTTGAAATGGGGAAGAATGAGCAGAAGCCATTGTATGTAAAAAAATCCTCGAATAAAAAGAGCATTATAGCTGGGGTTAGTGCTGCCCTTATGTTACTCACAGCTGTCTATGTCATTACAGATCGAGGTGAAAGCCAAACGGAAAGCACTCCTGCAGATAATACAGAAGGGGAGAAAGAAGAACAGCAGAAACAGCAATCTGTATATGAGTTTCATGGGAACATTAAAAGTCAACCTAACCTTGAATATATGCAGTATGCCCCTGGCGGAGAGCTGCTTCTCTATGTACAAAGTACAGATGATGGCCAATATGAAATTGCTCTGCAAAATAGGTCGGAGGAGGAACCGACCATACTGAATAAAATAGCAACCTTCGATCATGAGTTCCGGTGGTCACCAAATGGAAAATATATTGTAATGTACAAGGAAGATGATGAACAAACCACATCCATTTCCTTTATCGATGTAGAGAAAAGGGAAGTCATGGAACGTACCTTTGAAGCTAAGCTGCATAATCTTATTTGGGATGAGGATGGAAATGGAGTGTTTTTTAAAGAGTCGATTCAAGCAAGTAATCAGTATGAACAAATCACATATTATAGTCTCATGGATCGTGAAGAGAAGGTGATAGCCTCAGGGGAACAAGACGATAAACCATACAATTATTCCATTCAACGTACATCTCAATCAGGCATGAAAGTGGATAAGTTACTACTTAATGAAGGGTTAACAACGGAATTATTTTTTGAAAAACAAGAGGGTGAATGGGCAAAAGTGGATGAAAAGTCATACGCTCCTTACTCTCAAGCTTTCATAGATCGCTATTTATATTCTCGAGATGATAAAACGGTCAAACGCATGTCATGGAGTCGGAATAATGAGAAGGTCATATATATAGAAGAGGATGACGATACTCAATTACGGAAAATCAATGTGTGGGAAGTGGGAGATAAGGGCCCTCAAACGATTATCCCACAACAAGAAGACATAGAGAATGTCCGTTCTTTTACTTGGTCACCTGATAATAAGTATGTACTGACAAGTTATACGCTGTTTAATTGGAATGTTTACAATATGGATGACTTTTCTTATACAACTATGAAAGAAGCAACACAAGAACCGGTTTGGGGACCGAACAATCAAATTGCGGTCATTCAATCAGTAAAAGCTAATGGGGCTGGAGAGGGAGTGTCTGTTTATACGCTCCAAAACAATAATCTGCTCAAAGGAGAAACGATTTATACCTTTAATAGTAATACTGGAACGGCGACTATTTATGGATGGGATGATCCTAGCAGGCTGAATGTGAGGTTTGAAAATAGGGAGTTTGACGAGACTGCTTACCTATCCTTTAAATACCAACAAGATGAATGGCAACGAGTTGTCAAAGATACTATTAATGTTCATGCGTTTCAAAGCTCCATTTGGGGTTTGGATCGCATTCAGAGAGATGAGCCATACTCGATGTGGGAAGAAATTAACAAAACATCTTCCCTATCTATTGGAGATGGAAAAGAGGCTACTGTCCATTTATTTGCGAATACCAATACATCTAAAGCTAATGCTCCAGCCTTCGCTTACATTCAATACGATGATAAGTGGTTTCGGGTAGGACGAGTAGGGTATAAGGAAGACTCTATTCAGGTCGACACAAAACAATATACTTCAGATGAAACCCAAGAGATTGTAATCAATGGTTCTAAGGAAGTAGATGGAGGATTTGTGCAGCAATCTTTCATCATTGGATTTAATCCCACTGATGATAATGGAAACTATTTCAAGAAGATTGCCTCTATCCCTAATTTACAAGAAATAGATGTAGATGAGGATGGAGAAGTTGAGCTGGTATCTACAGAAGGTGGGCATCAGCTAAAGCCTTTTAAAACAGTACTCTTTCTCCCTCATTTTGAAACGTTTGATCGAATTAATGTTGCAGAGGCTACGGGGATGGAATATGCTCGGTTGATGAAAAAGGGGGGGCAGTACGTAATCAAGACTGGTAGGGTGGAAAATACAGAAACGGCTTATACGTATCAATATCGAAACGGAGAACTAAAGTTAATAGATTAAACAAGCCCCAACTCATGCTAGAGTTGGGGTTTTTAGAGTGGTATGTTTGACTTATTTGGATATCACCATATAAAATGGTTTAGACAAGAAAAATTGCACTCATGCAAAAAATAATATCCAGTAAAGAGGTGATAATAATGATCGAAGCCTTCAGTTCATTAAACCCAGTAATTCAAGCCTTTCTAGCCACTTTATTTACTTGGGGAATGACAGCGGCAGGAGCTGCACTAGTATTCTTTGTAAGGGACGCAAATCAAAAATTCTTAGACAGTATGCTTGCGTTTGCAGGTGGCGTAATGATCGCAGCAAGCTATTGGTCATTACTTTCACCAGCTATTGAAATGGCGGAAGAAGGTCCTGTCCCAGCATGGATCCCAGCTGTTGTTGGGTTTCTATTAGGTGGAGCATTATTGCTTATGGTTGATAAAATGCTACCAATGCTAGACACAGATAAATATCTTCATGATATTAAAGATAATCGAGCGAAAAATCGAACGGCGCTACTCGTTTTTTCCATGACCCTTCACAACATTCCTGAGGGTCTTGCTATTGGTGTTACGTTCGGAGCCTTAGCCTCAAGTGTTACCGAATCTACATTAGCTGGTGCGGTAGCATTGGCTATCGGAATTGGTATTCAGAACTTTCCGGAAGGTACAGCTGTTTCCATGCCACTTCACCGTGATGGTATGGGAAAAGGAAAAAGCTTTATGTATGGACAGTTCTCAGGGATGGTTGAGCCCATTTCAGCCGTTGTTGGTGCATTAGCTGTTATATTAATTCAGCCTGTATTGCCTTATGCACTAAGCTTTGCGGCAGGTGCGATGATTTTCGTAGTAGCAAAAGAAATTATACCTGGTTCCCTCGAAGAAGGAAATACGGATGTTGCTTCTATCAGTTTAATGATAGGGTTTGCTGTAATGATGACCTTAGATGTAGCGCTTGGATAAAGCAATTCCTTAATACCCCTTGTTTTTCTCATAGTTTAGTGAGAAGAACAAGGGGTAAACTTGTTAAAGTGAAATTATTAAGGGAAAAGAGGTCGTCTCATGCATCATACAAGATTATGGTTAAGCGTTCGCGACAGCTTTTGGTTTGTACCATTAATTTATGGTATCTTATCAATAGTCGGAATAGCCTTAACCAAAATGCTAGATATATGGTTTATGCCATTTTTTGAACAACATGTTCCAACCATCTTTTTAGGAAAACGGAGCATGGCTTTATATTTATACTCATCATTAATCACAGCGATGTTGACGATGACAACAATTAGTTTTTCATCTATCATGGTTGTGTTAACTACATATTCCTCTCAGTTCTCCCCAAGAGCTCTAGAGGACTTTATGACAGATCGCATCACTCAAAACGTATTGGGTGTATATGTGTTTGGATTTATGTTTGCTTTAGGTAACTTATTATTACTACCTTCTAGTAAAACAAAATTGATGATCAGCCCATTAATCACAGTTATTGTAACAGCGTGTACGTTGGCATTTTTCGTCTTGTTTATTCACCACTCTGCTCGCTGGGTACAAGTGAATAACCTTATCGGAAAGATACAGAATGAAACGATCCATGTGATTAATCGCAAGTTTTCTGAGAAAGCATACGGGATTTATGAAGAATGGGATCAAGAAGAAGTTAAACAATTGAAGCAGAAAGAAAAACACTATATGAAAGCAAAAACGAGTGGATATGTTCAGCATATTGATTTTCGACCGTTTATCAATTGGGCTGAAAAGAATGATGTGTTTATTAACGTGAATGTGCAGGTGGGGGACTATGTGGAGTCAGGTTCACCAATCTTTTATTATCAATTCAAAGATGGAGAGCAAAGCTTGAACGAAGACATTAGTTTGGATTATGTCATTATTGGTAAAGAAAGAACGAATGTTCAAGATATTGAGTTCTCTATTCAGAAGCTAGTAGAGATAGCGCTTCGAGCAATATCACCTGGCATAAATGACCCCCACACAGCCATTAACTGTATTAATCGGATTGGGTCATTACTAGCGGAATTAGGCCATAAACATAAACCATTTCGTTATTACACCGATACACAAAATGAATTAAGATTGATGATTGAACCGAAATCGTATCACCAATATCTATATAAGAGTTTCTATCAAATTCGTTTGTATGGAAAAAATGATGTATCAGTCATGAATGGCATTCTCGAATCATTATATAAAATAGCCCTAGTAAATGAAGAGCACATTCGAAAAGATATATGGAAGTTCACTATTTATATTTTGGATGCTATTAAAGATGAGGATTATCATGAATACGATTTAGATTTGATACGTAAAACAGCATCTAATATAGCAGAACTATGTAATGAAGAAGAAGCAATTTAAAAAGGGGATCACGTAGATGGAGTGGAGAAATCTATACCGGGGTATGTTGATGGGGACGAGTGACTTAGTCCCTGGCATCAGCGGAGGCACGATAGCCGTCGTGCTTGGAATTTATAGTCGATTAATTAAGGCAGTTGATGGAATATTCAGTAAGGAATGGAAAAAACATATTGGATTCTTTATTCCCTTGATTATTGGGATAGGAGTGGCAATACTATCGCTCAGTAAACTTATTCATTGGCTACTAGATGCACATCAACAACCAACCTTATATTTTTTTCTAGGGTTGATTATAGGTGTAATCCCGTTTCTGTTTAAGCAAGCGGAATATAAACAACATTTTCAGAAGAAGCACTATGGTTTTATGATTATGAGTGCCATCTTAATTAGTCTGTTAATGTTTGTGAATGAAGGCACACCAGAACCGTGGGGAGCATCTCTCACTACAGGGCAATATCTACTCTTATTTTTCTCTGGATGGATGGCCAGCATGGCTATGATTCTACCAGGTATAAGTGGCTCGTTCATGTTATTACTAGTCGGGGTTTATCCCACAGTTATTCAAGCACTATCCGAATTTCAATTGGTTCGAATCGTTATTATAGGTTTAGGTGTCATGATTGGACTGATGATTAGTAGTAAGATCATTAATCATTTATTCACTCACTATCCTTCCTACACCTATGCCATCGTCATAGGGCTGGTGATAGGATCTGTTGGAGTATTATTTCCTGGGGTCCCTGTTTCAGTTCTACTGAGTCTCATTACCTTTATAGGTGGTTTGATTATTGCGTATTTATTAGGGAAAATTGAATATTGATAATGGACTTGCTTAATGTAAACACCCCCAACACGCTAGTAACGTGTTGGGGGTGTTTTTATTCAGTAGCACTATTCTATTGGCGTGCTTGTGTTTTTATTAGTATCTGAAAGCTGTTGCTCCTACAATGATTAGTAGGATGAATAGAACAACGATTAATACAAAGCTACCATAGCCAGCTCCACCAGTTTGGCAACATCCGTATCCACCATATCCATACATACAAGTTCCTCCTTTTTTGCTCAGATGTCTAGCTTCAGCGCCCATGGAACTTCCTCCAAAACCATATTGAAAAGTTTGTACGTCGCTACCCGGGCGCTTGCGCTTTTCTTATATAAATATTAGTAGCCGTAGCCACCATATCCACCGAATCTAGATGCTCCCACAATAATCAAAAGGATGAATAGTACAACAACTAATGCGAATCCGCCACCGTAACCATATCCACTCATCTAAACCCCTCCTTCTGTTATGACTTCTTTAATAATGTATGCAAACGCCCTTGTTTTGGTTGGATTATTCCGCAAATTCCCCAAAAATGGGCGCGTGTACTAAAACAAGAACAAAAGCGCAAGCGCCCGATAAGCGACGTACAAACTGGACGGCTCCGTATGAGATAAAGGAAACACGAAGAGCGTAAGCGATTCGATGTTGACTTATCGTAAGGAGGAGCAGGAAGTTTGCTAGTCGCTGGGCGCTGGAGCTGGACGTGGCCACTTCACTTTTTTAGTTATACACAAGCACTGAATTTTATAATTTCCTAGACGAAAAAAAAGCTACTTCCTAATTGGAAGTAGCTTTGGATTAATTTAGTTTGTAGTAGCTTATGCTTTTTCCCAGTTAGCTGTTAATTGAACATCTGCTGCTTCTAGAGTTGTGAACACTGGGCAACGTTCATCTGTAATGCGTTGTAGTTCGTTGATACGTTCCTGAGTTTCGCTTGTGTGAACCTTAGCGTTGATTGTAACGGTTTGGAAGTATGGGCGTACCCCTTCTGTACCCATTAAACCACGAGGATCTAGAGAACCTTTAATGTCGAAATCAATGCTTTGTAGGTCGAAATCAATTTCTTTAGCTACCAAGTTTGCTACCACTGTCTCGCAACCTGCTAAGGAGCTTAGAAGAGTAGATAGTGGATCAGCACCTTCATTGGTTCCGCCCATCTTTTCTGGTTCGTCTATAACAAGTTTATGCTGATCTGCTGTTTCAATATCAGTTTTTAGTCCTTTTGAGTTACTTGTAACATGAAAAGTTTGTTCTGCCATGATTTAAATCCTCCTTTATGGTGTTTCAAGTTCATTTTACAAATGAGTTACCTTACAATGATGTAAGCTGTATTACACTACAAAATTACTATTCACAGAATTAATGTACCCAAAATTTCCAATGTAAATCTCGGTAGAGCACACCATTTAATTTTTCATTATTGTATTTGCATATATGGTAAAATGAAATGTGGATTCTACTCGTTAAGTAGCTTCTTTCTCATATTCCAGTATCTCGTCTCCTTTAAGAATTTTCTTATCAGTGACAAAGACAGGGGTATAGACTTCTCCAATTAATTCCATCAGTGTGGATGCAGTATGAGGTTCTTCAAGGATATTGATTTCGGTAAAGGGTGTACCTTTTGCTTCCAAATATTTTTTTGCTTTATGGCAACGTGTACATCCATCCATCATGTATAAAATGTTCATATTACCACGCTCCCCTTTTCGAGCCAGTAGATTTCCACCAAAGAGGTGATAAAGTGGATAAATTATTAATGTTGTCTCAAATAAGCTTATTCGACGAGCTTCCTAAAGAAGAACTAATGGTTATTGATGAAATGAGCGAAATGAAGCCTGTAAAAAAGGGTACTCAGATTCTCTCTCCAGATTCACCTATTAAAGCCCTCTTTTTGTTAAAGCAGGGTCAAGTTCGTTTATATCGAATGAATGCAGAGGGGAAACAGTTCACAGTAGATATACTCGTTGATGGGAATATATTTGGCGAAACCTCAACGCTCTCTTTAACAGACGATGAGATTTATGCAGAAGCCATGACGGATACATATCTATGCATATTAAGTCATGAAGATTTCGAACAATTTATTGAATCCAACCCTAAGATAGCCATCAAACTCATCAATACCTTATCAACAAGACTAAAAGAGGTTTATACGATTAGTGAAAAAATTGCATTAAGTGATGTAAAAAATCGTTTATTGTATTTATTGTTAATGCTTAGTGAAAAAACGGGTCGACGGAAAAATGAATGGCAAACCATAGAAATGAAGTTAACCCATCATGACATAGCTAACATGATTGGCTCTACACGTGAAACCACAAGTGCTATTATTAGTCAGTTGAAAAAAGAAGGCTATATAAAAAAAGGGATACAATACTTTTCTATTAATGCTGAGAAGACGAAAGAATTGCTGGATGTTTAAAGTACATCCAGCTTTTTCTTATTCACGTCTGTTTTATACTCCAATAAGTCAACATAACGGCCTGCACAACGCTACCCGGACGCCCTGAGCTTTTGCTGTAGTCCAGCTGCGGCTCCTAGCTCCTAGCGTCATAAGCAATCTTTTCTCCAGAGGCTAGACGCCTCTTACGAAAATCTTGCTTATGCGTACGGAGCTAAGCAGTCGCCTCCGCTTTTGATCTTACCTAAACCATCGTATAAAGGTTTTGGACAGTTTTGGGATGAAGCCGTTGAATAGTTTGGCTCTCCAGTATTGGTTGCTGGCGTTTTCGATGGAGGCGGTGTGGTTTGGGTATGGGTAGATCATGTTGGATAGGTCTCCTATTTTCATACCTTTTTCCACTGCTAGGACGACGACTTGCATCCAGTCTCCTGCGCCTTTTCCGATGGCGTGTGCGCCTACTATGTTTCCTTTTGTATCTGTGATTATTTTAATGAATCCATTAGTGGCATGGTCTGCTACGAAGCGGTCTACTTGGTCGAGTTCTGTTTTATAGATCATAACGTCTCCATGCTTCTCTTGCGCTTCTTGTTGGGTTAGACCAAAATGGAATATTTCTGGTGTTGTATAGGTGTTCCATGGAATGTTGTTGTAGGAAATTTTCCGTTTTAAGCCGTATAGAGCATTTTGTACGACGGTTTTTCCTTCATAGCCTGCAACGTGGGTGAAATACAAGCCGCCATTCACATCTCCAACAGCGAAGATATGTGGAACGGAGGATCTTAGAGTGTCGTCTACTTTGACATGACCTTTTTCATCCATCTCAACACCTGCGTTTTCTAATTGCAGGGTGTCTGTGTTTGGTTTTCGACCTACAGCTAAGAAGATTTGGTCAGCTTCGATAACGTGATCTTCATCGTCTATAGTGTAGTGAACATAATTTTTTTCATCCTGTCGAGATGTTTTTGAAACTCGTGCGTTTGTGATGACGTTCAATTCTTGTTCAAGCATACGTTGTGCAGTTTTTTGAATGTCTTGGTCTTCTTTTCCTAACAGATGGGGTCCTGCTTCTAGAACAGTTACTTCAGATCCAAGTCTAGAGTATGCTTGAGCCAGTTCTAACCCAATTGGTCCGCCGCCGATAAATACTAATTTTTTTGGTAGTTTTTCAAGGTTGAAGGCGGATTCGTTGGTAATATAGCCTGTCTCTTCTAAGCCTTCAATAGGTGGTACATTAGGGCGGGAGCCTGTTGAAATGACAATACGCTTCCCGTGAATGTTCTCATGGCCTTCGATTTTTATTTCGTGATCCGTTGCAAAAGAAGCTCCACCTAGATAGACGTCGATACCTAATTCTCTGAAGCGGTCGATATCGTCGTGTTCTTGAATGTGATCAACCGACGCCTTTACACGATCATTAATAGCTTTCAAATCAACATCGCCAGAAGCATGAATGCCATAGGCTTGTACATTTCGAGCATGGTACACCTCATTTGCTGCTTCGATTAGAGCCTTTGACGGTACGCAGCCGAAGTGAAGGCAATCCCCACCTAGGTCGTCCCGTTTTTCAACTAATGCTACGTTTGCACCAAGAGAGGCAGCACCTGCTGCAACTGTTAAGCCACCAGCACCGCCGCCTACTACAATAAGATCATATTTTTTCACAATACCCTCTCCTTTAAGACAAGATCCGTTTTGCTTCCATGAATCGTTGCAGTCCAGTGTATAGCTCTACAAAAAAGAAAGCCAAAGTAGACCAAAGCAATATAGATGGAAATAACATCATAATACTAAATAGGATAAACCCTTCTGAACGCTCAGCTAAACCTGCTTGATAATAAAAGGACTTTACACCTTGTTTATCGGAAACAGCTCCAACTGTTAAAAAAATCGTCATAGAAAATATAATCGACACACTCAATAAGAGGAGTGGCCACAACATTTCTGGGTGTACATAAGCAATGCCTAAAATAATACTAATCTCTACCACCCGATCGAATGTAATATCCATAACGGTTCCAAAGCCAGATGGTTGTGTCATGCGAGCCATCGTGCCATCAACGGCGTCCAAAAAACCGGATAACCAAAGTGCTAAAACAGCTATAATCGGTAAGCCGAATCCGTATAGTACTCCAGCTGAAATACCAATAATAAAAGCAATAACGGTGACTTGGTTTGGTGTAAGTCCTCTTTTGGTGAGCCATTTTGATGTATGCTCAATAGAAGGTTGGACATATTTACGAGCGTGCGTGTCTAACATTGGAGCACCTCCTTATTCTGATAAACCGAGCCATTTTTTTACGCGATTGCGAAGTAAATACGTGATAAGCATGAGTATTACGAATATGCCAATGGCAATAGCAATTTTGCTTGAATCACCTTCTCCAATACTCGAACCTAGAAAGGCATAAGCAAACGTGCCAGGCATCATCCCTAGAAAACTTGCTAGAATAAAAGGACCGAATTTCACACGAGCAATACCGGAAATATAGCTCAAGATATCGAAGCCCATAATGGGAATAAGCCGTAGGACAAGTACATATAAAAAACCACGTTCTTGTACTTTCTCATAAATTTGATCGGACCATTTGAATTTATGAAACTTCAGTATTGAATCCCCAAAATATCGGGCCATGACATACCCTGTAGCAGCCGCCCCTGTAGCACCCAGTAAAATATAAATAACGCCTGGAAACACACCATATACAATGCCGGCAGCTAGTGACATGACCGAAGTAGGGAAGAAGACGATTGGACCTAGAGCATAAAGTAAGAAGAAAATAAGAGGTCCCCAAACTCCAAAGGATAAAATGAAATCCTTTATTGCATCTTTCCCTATATTGAGCTCAAATCGAACAATGTATGCTACTAACAAGAATAATAGAAGTACGATGGCTGGTTTAATCCAATTTTTCCACTGTTTCATTTGAATCATTCCTTTATTTCGTCTTCTGGAAACAATTGAACTGCTTCAGCGTTGGCCATTACGGTTACGTTCGCACCCTCATGTAACGAGAGAGAGCTAGGTAATGTGATGCGTTTATTCATAGAAGCAACCCAGAGTTGATAAAACGTTTCTCCATGAATAAACACCTGATTTTGAACAATCGCTTCCAGCTGAAGGTGTGCATCATTGGATGTGTTGTTACTAATAAAGAGATGAGAAACTGGGACATATTTATGATCATCCAATACAAGGCAATCACTGAAGAATGTTGCAACAAAAGGGTTAACAGGACGTTGGTAAACATCTTGAGGTGTACCAATTTGTTGAAAGCTTCCATCATTAAACACACCGACTCTATCACCCATTTGCATCGCTTCTTCACGATCATGTGTAACAAAAATAGCTGTCATCTGTTGAGATTTCAGAAGCTTTCGGACCCAGTCTCTCATTTCATGACGTAGTTGTGGATCTAAGCTGCTAAATGGTTCGTCTAATAAAATCAGATCTGGTGAGATGGCGAGGGAACGAGCTAAAGAAATTCGTTGCTGTTGTCCTCCAGAGAGCTCATGCGGAAAGCTTTTCTCATATCCTTTCAAGCCTACTTTATCGATTAGTTCCTGCGCTTGTTTAGCTCGTTCTTTCTTTTTTACATGTTGAAAGGTAAGCCCATAAGCTACATTATCTAAAATCGTCATATGGGGGAAAAGTAATGCTTGTTGAAATACTAAACTAACTGGTCGTTTATTGGCTGTAAGCTTCGTTACATTTTGATTATCAATAATGAAATCACCTGCTGAGAAAGGCTCTAATCCAGAAAGACAGCGAAGGAGGGTTGTTTTTCCACTTCCTGATGGGCCTACAATACTAAGAATCTCTCCTTTAGATAGTTGTGCTTGCACATGTTTAAAAATAACAGTGTCTGCAAAGGATTTAGAGGCATTTTGTAGTGTGATAAATGATGATTGTGTCATGTTTTTATCCTCCACGGTGATTGGTATGGCAAGAAGCATAGGATGATTTCTACAATGAGATAAAATAGGATTGGTACGAGTGCAAACCAAATCGAAAAAGCCGCTAGAACAGTACTGCTGGCAGATTGTAAGAAAGGGAAATAGACCATTGCTAGTGTTACAACGTTTCCTCCACCAATAATGGCGGTGATAACATATTGGCTGAGACTTATGACAAATGTTAAGAAAATTGTACTTCGTAATGCAGGCTTCAATAATGGTAGTTCAATCGTTAAAAAACGACTCCTTACATTAGCCCCAAGGGAAGTAGATTGTTCCAGCATAGCTGATCCCAACGATACATATCCATTCCGCAAGATTTTAATACTATACGGAATGGTGGGAACCAAGTGAATGAGTACAACCCCAATCCAACTATCAGCTAGTCCAAGACGAATCATGGCGATATGAACCCCCATTGCGATGGCTAGCAGAGGAAAGATAAGTGGCAACAAAAAAAGTGTGTCCATAATCGACTTTCCTTTGAATTGATAAAACGCTAACGCCTTCCCCGCCGATAAGCCGATAATTAGGTTTAAGAGGACTACAACTGCTCCAATAAGTAAAGAAATGAATGTAGCGCTTATTAATTGGTTTTCTGATAAGAGTGTACTCCAACCTCTAAGCGTAAAGTGCATGTGAAAGTCCGCTTGATACCTCCAAGGAAGCGTAAAGCTCTTCACGATTAAAAACAGCACTGGGAATAGAAATAGGGAGCCTGTCAAAAACCAGAAGCTGGCGGTTTTCATTCTTGGTTTATACTGCATCTTATCGGCTTCCTTTCGTTAATAGCCAACGTTTACGGTTCATTAAGGAAAATCCTATCCAAGCTATGATTCCGATAATGACACTGGTGAAAATCATTGCAGCGAAAGCGAGAGGACGTTCGCTCCAATCCCCTGCATAAAACCAGTCATAGGTTAGAATAGAAATCATTTCAGGAAAAGTAGCACCTAGTAAATATGGAATCTCATAAGCACTAAAAATGAATGAAAACAAAATCACTCCTGTTTCAAGTAACACTGGATAAACCCAAGGCCATTCCGCATCTTTAAACCTGTGCCATCGGTTACCACCAAGTGTTCGGACCAGGTCGTGATACTGGGAGTTTTGCTGCGCGTAAATAGGGAGGAGCATTAGAATAACAAACGGGATTTCCTTCCCCATGTATGTGATGATCATTCCGAAGCCATTTTTGTCATTCGTTAGAATCGGAAACGCTTCCCTTGATTCAATAATACCGATTTGAAATGCCATATAGGAGATAAAACCACTTTGTTGAAATAATAGTAATACGAGATACCCCCAAACAAAATGGGGGAATAACATTGGGATCCAGGCAGCTAACTTTCCTGAAGTCTTATTCAAATAGTGCGTGAACGTTCTTGTAAATACTAGGCCAAAGCCTAAAGACAAAAGTGTTGCTATAATAGCGATACGTAAACTGTAGAATAAGGATCCCCAGAAGGCATCACGTTCCATTAGCTGTTGATAAACGGATAACGAAAACGCGCCGTTTACAGTCAAGCTGCTCCATAAGGCAGATAGCAACCCATATAAAGGCAATAAAAGAAAAAGAAAGGCTGGTAGCAATAGCAACCAGGCCTTATTGGTTTCGGATAATCTCATCTTTCCAATTCTCCTTTATCCATTCCACGTAACCTGAATCTGCTTCAGGTAAAAAGCTGTTTTCTAATCTTTCTGTAGATAGTACCGTTTCTCCGCGATCAAGTGATTCAAATTTCTTCTGCTGTTCTTCAGGGAGTTTATCCACACTTATTGGTGTATTATCCCCCCAATACGTTGGTTCAAGCTTCTTATATTGAGCGTCAGGAGAGAGAAGGAAGTTAATCGCAGCCATAGCTCCGGATTTATTGGAACTATTAAACGGTATAGCTAAAAAGTGAGTGTTACCAAGTGAACCAGGTTCCATGACAAACGATCGAGTTGATTCAGGAAACACGCCTTGTTCAATGAGATGCTCCGCACGAGCTTCGTTATAGCCCATCGTCATCCATACATCACCTTGGCTATACAGACGGTCTAGCTCTGTAAGTGATGCAGGGTAGTGCTCCCCATTTCTCCACAAATCAGGCTTGATGGTACGTAAGTATTCCCACATAGGCTCTGCTTTTTTAGTAGCATACTCGTTGCTGAATGGTTCTTCTATGATTTCTTTTGGATCATCCACTGTTGCATACAGAAGTTGTCGCAAGAATGCATTACCAGAGAAGTCATCTGGGTTAGGATACGTGAACTTTCCTGGATTTTCGTTGATCCAAGATTGTAATTCATCGAAACTTTTGGGTGGATTGGAGATTTTATTACTGTCATATTGAAACACAAATTGAACCTTGCCCCAAGGAGCTTCATACCCTTCTGTAGGAGTACCAAAATCGTATTGGAAAGCTAAGCTGTCTTGATCATAATAATCGTTGAAATTAGGAAGTTGATCTCGAAAGGGACCATATAGAAGGCCGTTTTCCTTAGCATTTTTAAAGTTTTCGCCGTTTACCCATACAATATCGATTGTTCCATCTTTTTTTCCGGCTTGCTTTTCAGATTGTAGTTTTTGTAAGATATTTTGGGTATCCATCGGAACACGTTCAAGAGTGATGTTGTACTGTTCCTTTAATCTAGGCGCAACCCATTCATCCATGTACTGATTAATCCCTTCATCTCCGCCCCACATGTGAATGTTAACGGTTGTGCCATCTGCTTGTTGTTTTATTTCATCCCATGAAAGGTCGTTAGGGTTAGACTGCTGTGATTGTCCTTGGCTACAGGCAGATAATAAAAATATGAAGACAATGAATCCAACTAAGCCTGATTTTTTCATGTTTCCTAGCCTCCTGAGTATTTGTATCTTTCATTATACAGTTATGCTATGTAGAGAAATGTAATCCACCTTACATTTGTGAGCGCAGGTATTTTCTAATACGCTTTTATATGATTTAATAAGGATGAACCATTTTAAGGAGGTCCAATTAATGGAATTTATTCATGATAGAAGTGTTTTTGATAAGACCATCCAAAGTGAGCAGCCGGTAATCATCAAGTTTTCAGCTAACTGGTGTCCGGATTGTAAGCGTATGGATATGTTCATTGGTGATATTTTAGAAGAATACAATAAGTTCGAGTGGTATGAAATTAATCGCGACGAACTACCAGAAGTAGCTCAAGAGTATGAAGTAATGGGCATTCC
Source organism: Pontibacillus yanchengensis Y32 (assembly GCF_000770635.1). Classification (GTDB taxonomy): domain Bacteria; phylum Bacillota; class Bacilli; order Bacillales; family BH030062; genus Pontibacillus; species Pontibacillus yanchengensis. The sequence goes on along the minus strand of NZ_AVBF01000048.1, from coordinate 1,329 downwards.
TAGCATTTTAATTTTCCAAAACGGAGAAAAGAAAGCTCACCTTCATAGTGCTGACGCAAAAACACCTGAGGAAGTGCAAGAGTTCTTAAGTACTTCAATTACTAAATAAACCATCTTTTTGGGAGTGTTAAGATATAGCACTCCTTTTTATTTTACCATGCTTATCGTCTAAACTATTAGTAGTAATCGGCTTTAGCAGTTGACTTAAAATAGGGCACTTCTCTAAAAATGAGAAGTGCCCATTTTCATGTTTATATGTTTCCAAAACCTTAGCTTACTTGGTTAATCCATTCTTTAAAATTCGTCACGACATTGTCAATGAAATCAATAGTAGCACGATCGGTTAAGTTCCCATTATTGTCAAATTTGTCTTGGATGGTTCCAAGGAATATCTCATTTTGTGGAAGCACTTTGGCTGACACACCAGGAGCATTTAAGATTTGGCGTAAGTGAAGTTGTGAACGTACGGTACCAAGTGCTCCTTGGGAAGCTCCGGCAATCATGGTTGGCTTTCCAGCTGTAGGTCTTCCAGAGCGTGAGAACCAGTCGATTGCATTTTTTAGAACGGCTGGAATAGAGTGATTGTACTCTGGTGTAACAAATAGTAGACCATCACTATTTTGAATTTGTTCTACAGCAGATTGAACCGTTTCAGGCGGTACTTCTTCCTCATCCTGATTATATAAAGGAAAGTCCCTGATATTAATTAATTCAATGTCCATTGAATCACGGTAGCGGTCTTGTATAAAGGTGGCTACTTTTTTGTTATAGGAATCTTCACGATTAGAGCCAACAATTGCTGCAATTTTCATTGAATCTCACTCCTTGAGTTGTAGTGTGTGTTTAAAAGGACTCATCATTAAAATTAATAAACTGCAAGACATAAGTAAAGCAATCAGCATATAGGATGTGCTATCTAAAAAGATATTAATCTTTGCAAAAGAAAACAGGGGAAATCAAAGGATGATTTCGCCCTGTTCTGTATGTACTCTTTAGAGTGTTCTTATTTTTATGGCTGTGTTAAAGTTTGGTGTTGATATAATAGTGAAATAGTTTTATGTTCCTCCATAATAGCACCATTATGTTGAAGACTTGGATTCGAGATATTATGGATTAGAGAAATGTTTCCGTTGTGTTAATTTAGAGAAAAGATGGGCCGGGAAATAGCTCGCTTTCCTGTGGACGAACGGTCAAGCCTCCTCGGGCAAAAATCGCCCTGCGGGGTCTTGACACATCCGTTTTTCCTCGGGAGTCTCGCCATTTCCCGGCCCATCTTTGCTTTCGTGTGGTATAACGGAAACATCGCCATATGTTGAAAGCCAAACAGCT
>NZ_AVBF01000052.1 GCF_000770635.1 Pontibacillus yanchengensis Y32 | reverse complement strand
ATGCTCTGAAATCGAAAAATTTGCTCCGAAACCAGGAACTGCACTTGTAAAACTGTGCTCCGGCATGGATAGCACATCAAATCATGCCCTGAAATCGAGAGTCGCTCCTATTTTCCAATTATCGCTCCAATTTTGAGAATGTCGCTCCTAATTCCAGATTCTCGCTCCGATCCCCGCGCTCCAACCCCCGCCTCTCCTGCTAACCACAAAAAAACCCCTCCTTATCAAAAAAGGGGCGCTAAACTCCAGTAACGGAGGCTATCTCATTCTGTTGCTCATCAGAGAGTTCATTCGATGCAGGCAGGGATTCAAAGTAAAAGCCTTCTTCTACATTCATGGGCTTGGTTAGTGTATCCATGCCAATTTTGTTTCGAAGCACCACCAATTCTCCAACGGACAAATTGGTTTCTATTTCTTTTTGTACATCTGTTGCTAGTTGGTTTAAGGAAAGTAAGGTGGAAAACGATAGCTGACTCATATCCTTCAGCATCGTACCAATGTTCACTTCTGGTATCTCCGCGTTTACTACATTTGCCTCATTCAGCTGGTCTGCTACCAATTCTTTAAAATACTCATTTTCTAGTGCTCGGTCGGATATCGATTGAATGGCTTCCTGGTCTAGTCGAATGTAATAGTCTAAAGGATACTTCATTGATTTCTCGAGCTGTTCAAGCACTTCCGTGGTTTCCGCTACAGCTTGGTACGTATTAATTTTTGATACATAGAGTGTATTCGTTTTAGGTTGCATGGTTACAAACGTCAGCTTCGCATTCTCATCTTGCTGATCTTCTATCAACAGTAATGATACGTGATCCGTTTCAGCTATTTCTTCGTTAATATCAACTGGTGCATCCTCAATTTCGAGTGGACTCACCTTTGGATTGTTATGATTATAATCTTTGGAATGCTGAACTTTTGGCGTAATCTCTTCTTCGACAACAGGTTCTGTTTCTTCCTTTTCCTTCTCTCCAGGAGCTTTCGTCCAGAAATCCTCCTGAAACATGAGGCCGATGACAAAAATAATCAATGCTAAGCTAAACAACGAGCGACGGATGCGCGGTGGTCTCATAGACATCGATCCCTTACGTTTTACCATCAGTGTGGACGAGGGCTACATAGGATATACATATTAAGTAAAAAAATAGTAGATAACTAGACATTTAGTAGAGACTTTGCCTACAAAACATACGCCTTAGTCATTTCCGACTAGCTTTCTCATATCATTGCAAAAAAAGATTCTCTCCCCCCTCGTGGTAGGCGCATTCCTGGCTAGAACATGTACTTTCTAAAAAAAAAGCAAGCAAAGGCGTCGCTTCGCCCTTACTTGCTTCTGAAATAATTAATAAGAAATAATTAACTTTTGCCCAGGAATAATGAAAGTTGGATCCGCCAACTCATTCAACTCCTGTAGGTTTTCCCATGATGTATCATACATTTGGGCGATGCTGTATAATGTATCTCCCATTTCGACTGTATGGGTCATCACTTCATCCATGTCTGATTCTTCCTCTTGATCTTCGTTTTCATCCATATCTGATTCTTCGTTCTCGTCTTCGTCCTCATCCATATCTGATTCTTCGTCTGCATCTTCATCATTTTCTTCGCTTTCAGAGTCGTCCTCATTCATATCTTCGTCTTCAGATTCATCTTCTTCTGTTTCTTCTTCCTCATCCTCTTCATCAGAATCGTCGTTCATCATTGGTTTTTGATGAGAAAGGTCAAACACGCCTACTGTTCCAGATACTTCGTGACCTATAACGAGCATAGCATTCCCTGTAGGACTCTCATCCGCGGATACAAACTTTAGACCTTCTGGGCCAATATCACCCGCTACCTCTTCTGGGTTAGAAAAGTCACGGCTGGAGAAGTATTTTACAAAAGAAGCTTTCTCAGGATTGGTAATATCGTACACCATCACACCACCAATACGCTCTAGACCAACAAATGCGTAATGCTTGTCCTCAACCATACCTGTTACAACCGTTTCAGGCTCTGGACCTTTGTTATCACTACGGCCATCGATTTCATTTTCTGTATTATCTATGTTGAACATGTCCGGTAGAGCATTTGCGGTTACTTGCTCAAATTCATCTCCACTGTCATAAACTCGGCTCATATCTTCAGCATCCCAAATCGTGAACGAGCGAGCTCCGAACTTATAAATCGCTTCATATTTTCCATCTTCGTTTTTAGGTGCAGCTGTTGTCGTGCCTAGCTCACCTGTTTGCTCGGCAGAAAAGAGTCCATTTTCAACCATTTGATCAAGTTCTTCTTGCGTATATTCAGCAAAATGGTCTGCATTCAATTCGTATTGATCTTTAATTTCCGCTACTTCCGTTTCCTCCGAATAGCCATCATAATCAACAGAATCGCCTTCGTTCGGCGTTACGATATACGTTTTTCCATTAGCAGAGAAAGAAGTAATCCCATCTGGCTGATACATCCCTAGGATTGGATATGTATCGATGTTTACGCCATCATCTTCATTGGAAGTATCAAGCGCATTTTCTGCTTTGGAATGATCTTTATAGCCTAGATCGGATACACCTTCAAATTCTTCCGTTTCTAAATTTAGTGTAGCCATGGCGTTGCTTTCCTGTAATACGACAAAAGCTCGCTTGCTGTCTTCCTGTACAGTAATGTATTCAGGCTCTAAATCTTTTTCATAAGATACTTCAGCATTTGTTTTACGAACGGAATCTTCAACGTCTACACCTTCAAAATTCACGATGTTGACCTGCTCATTTTTTAAGCTCTTGACGCCATTAGAAACATCGATAATGCCAACAGAACCTTCTGGATTTGTTGTATAGTCCTCACTAGGTTCTCCTTCGTTTGCTACTAGAGCTTTTTCACCATCTGGAGTGAATGTAACCATATCTGGAAGAGCTCCTACTTCAACGTGAGAAAGATAGTTGCCCAACTTGTCCATGAACACGACATAACCATTATCCGTTTTAGGGTCAGCAGGTACCGCAACCGCAAGATAATCTCCACTTGGGTGAAGCGCTACACTGGTAATGCCGTCTACAGAACCAAGGTCATCATTTAATTCAGCTAACTGTATACGCTCAATCAGTGGCATGTTTTCTACATCAGGCTGTCCCTTTTCTAACCCAGACGCGTCGATAATATCTACTGCTTGTTCCGCTCCATTTACAGAAAAGATGCGCTCTGTTTCTTGATCGAAGGTAACAATTTCTGTACCGCCTTCATCAAGAGCTGCTTCACTATCAAAGTGACCAATGTGCTGCACGTAAAAATCTTGCTTCCCATAGGACGTAGTTGTTTCAGCATGCGTAGAGGTAGGTAGTGCAATTCCTGCTAAAAGCGTTGCGGTCGTCACGACAGAATAAAGGCTCTTTTTACCGTGTTTCATGTTTCGACATTCCTCCTTAAATGTTTTCAAAATTCATACTAATAGGAGATTGCTAATGTCGTATTAACACTATGTAAAAAGTGGAATTACATGAAGATCTTTTTTAAGATGTAAAAATAACCCTTGGCCTGTACACTTTCTTTCATTAAAAAAAGCACATCGCCAATTATGGCAGATGCGCTTTTGCTGGGTGGGCTGTGGGATTTGAGCGACATTTGAGATTTATGAGCGTGATTTGGAATATATGATCGAGAATTCATATTTATGAGCGGGATTTGCAATATATGAGCGACATTCCAAATATATGAGCGACCCGCCACAATCGCCAAGGAGGCACACCAAATCAGTCGACGACACTCTTATTTTCAATTGCTGCTTCATCCGCTATGACGGTTAGGTTCGGGTGTTCTTTAAGGGCGCTTGCTGGGAAGTCCTCGGAAACGCCGCCGTGTAGTAAGCGTAGCAAGGCTTCTTGCTTGCGTTCGCCGGAAATCATAAGGACGATTTCTTTTGCTTTTAAAATAGTCTGGATGCCCATCGTTATTGCGTGGGTTGGCACGTCATCCTTGGAGTCGAAAAAGCGTGCGTTGGCTTCGCGTGTGGATTCCGCTAATTCAACGATATGGGTCTTGCTTCCAAACGACGTACCTGGCTCGTTAAAGCCGATATGTCCATTTTCGCCAATGCCTAATAGTTGGAGATCGACTCCACCGTGGCCATGAATTCTAGTTTCGTATTCGTCGCACTCCGCTTCCAAGTCTTCCGCTGTTCCGTTTGGCAAATTGGTTTGCTCCGGAGGGATATCAATATGATTAAATAAGTGCTCTCTCATATAGGAAAGATAGCTATTTGGATCATCTGAAGGCAATCCGACGTATTCATCCAGGTTGAATGTTGTGATGTTTTGATAGGAGGTACCATGTTGCTGATGATCGTTTACCAGGTCATCATAGGTTCCTTCTGGTGTCCCTCCTGTAGCTAAGCCAAGTGTCATATCAGGCTTTTCTTGAATGCGTTCTAGAATGATTTCTGCTGCTTTTTGATTCATTTCTTTCTTATCTTTTGTTACATAGATTTTCATTCGGATTCCTCCTTTCGATAGTGAACCTCGCCCTTGCATAAGGTCATATATACATCATTATTGTCATCAAGCACAACGAGATCGGCATCTTTTCCAACACCAATGCTCCCCTTTTTGTTCTGAATGCCTAATTCTTTGGCTGGGTTGATGGAAGACATTTGAATGACGTCTTCCAGTGAACAGCCTGTAAATTGCATCGTATTTTTCAGGGCCTGATCGAGTGTTAAAATGCTCCCTGCCAATGTGCCATCTGATAGCTTTGCCATGTCTCCCTCGACGAAAACATCCTGTCCACCGAGATCATATTTTCCTTCAGGCATACACTGCGCTCGCATGGCATCGGTAATGAGCAGTAACCGGTCCCGACCTAGTTGCTGATAGGTCAGTTGAATCATTGCCGGACTAACGTGGAATCCATCCGTGATCAACTCTGCTCGAATCGCTTTATTCAACATAGCTGCCCCGACTACACCTGGTTCACGATGATGCAGGCCTCTCATCTGGTTAAAAAGGTGCGTGGCATGGGTGATTCCTTTTTCCACTGCTTCATTCACTTGTTCATACGTTGCATCGGAATGACCAATAGACGCAACAACACCCGTATCCTTTAAATGGGAGGTGAGTGCATAATCTTTATCCTCTTCTGGGGCTAGTGTTACTAACCGAATATGGTTGCCTGCTATATCCTGCCAACGTTGAAACGTCTCCACGGAACCCTTACGAATGTGCTCTGAAGGCTGGGCTCCAGCACGTCCTGGGGAAATGAATGGTCCCTCCAGATGAACACCAAGTATCTCCGCACCAGTTGTTTGGTGGTCTATACAGGTTTTGGCATTTTTTAAGGCTGCCTCAATGTTCTCGTCAGCCTGTGTCATCGTCGTAGCTAGAAAGCTCGTTGTACCTCTTTCTGCTAATCTCTTTGATATCGTTGCTAGCGCTTCTGGTGTCGCATCCATCATGTCTGCTCCACCTGCACCATGAATGTGCAGATCAATGAACCCCGGAATGATTTTATACGATTCTGGAAGCTCAATGACCTGATGTTCCCCTGTAGCTCTATTCCGATTAAGCGATGCAATTTTTCCATTATCAATAAAAATGGATCCATTCTCCCTCTTTCCTTGTTCCGTATAAATCGTTCCGTTGGTCAGTAGCATGGCTTGCACCTCTTTTTATTAATTTATTTCTATTTAAACGCTAATTGGGCTGCTCCGATGACACCCGCTTTTCCTCCAAGCGTGGCTTTTTTCATGTCCACCGTTTGTCCCTCATATAAAATAGAGGTGACTTTTTCATGAAGGGATGTAAGTAATTCATCTTCAGCTTGCATAACTCCACCACCTAGTATAAACAATGATGGGTCTAACGCAAAGGTGATATTGGCAATTCCAATCGCTAAGTTATGAATCGCATCATCAATGATTCTCTTCGCTTCAGTATTCCCTTTTTGGGCAAGATTAAAAACCGCTTCAGCTCCGCCTTCAATCCCTAATTGACGCTTTCCTTCCAAGCCAATGGCTGTACCACTCGCTACAGCTTCTAAAGCACCTGGATTTAGTGTTGCATACTTCGTACCACCTGGCTGAACAATCATATTGCCAATTTCTCCAGCATAGCCTGCCGCCCCTGGTTGGAGCTTACCATCCAGCACAAAGCCACCGCCTATTCCTGTGCTCCATGTAATATAATACACACTTTCGTACCCAACACCTGCACCAGATGTAGCTTCCGCTAACGCAGCCACATTCGCATCATTCTCTAGAAAAACGGGAAGATCTACCGCATCGCTAATCTGTTTTGTTAAAGGAACTCGCTCCCAGCCAGGAAGATTAGGTGGATTTAAAATAACACCAGCTTTCGCATCAAGTGGTCCAGGAGAGCCAATACCCACACCATTAATTGGATATATTTTTTGAAAATCCTTAATAAACCGAATCATGTCCTCCATTATTGCCTCAGGTCCTCTAGATGAATCGGTCGGAGTAGATTTTTCCTCCATGATGTTACCCTCTTCGTTTACAACGGCGACGCGAAGATTTGTACCACCTAAATCAATTCCAATTACTTGCTGCATGTCAGACACCCACTTTTCACTTTTTTAGTGACGTTCCCAATTAATAGCTTTTATCGACTACAGAATCAGCTGTTTTTTGCTTCATGCCTATAGATTGTTCTTTTCTACGTATCGCCAGTCCTGTGCTTACTATATCAATAAGATAGAGTTGCGACATTTTTGCCCCTATCGAACCACCTTCTAGTGGAGATTGCCTTCCCCCACTAAGCAACACATAATCTGCAATCTTGGTAATTGGCGAGCGTACATAGTGGGTAATCACCATAACTGTAGCTCCATTTTCCTTCGCAATCGTCAAGGAATCAATCGTATCCTTTGTACTTCCACTTACGGATATACCTACTACCACATCCCCTTCACCAAGTGTAGCTGCGGTCATGGATTGTACGTGTGGATCGATAATGGCGTCCGTCCGGAGTCCAATTCGCAAAAATCGCATCTTCGCATCCAAAGCTGTTACCCCTGACGTTCCGACTCCAAAAAAATAAATGGTAGGAGCAGCATCTAAAGCGTCAATACACTCCTCAACGGTTTGATCATCTACCATTTGTAACGTCTCATCAATTGTATGTTTGGCGTGCTTTGCCAGGGATTGCGAGAGCGTAACCGGCTTTTCTGCATCATGCTCTTCATTTGTTGGATTAGAGAGGTCCTTAGCGATAGCTAATTTAAATTCTTGATACCCACGGAAGCCAATCTTTCTACAAAAACGAAGAGCTGTCGTTTCTCCAACATCCGCTCGATCCGCTAAATCAGTAACAGAGCCATACAAAACCGCTTCAATATTTTCAAGTACAGTTGAAGCCACCTTCTGCTCAGACTTAGTCAAAGACGGATAATAACTTTTTATAGTGGAAGCTAGCTTTCCTTGCATAGGAGGTTGCTGATTCATGTCGGTCCCTCATTCCTAACGAACTCTTTACATTCATCATAGCAAAACTCGTTAGATAAGTGAACATATTCTTCATTTTTATTTAAAAAAGTGGAGAAACACTTCATATAGGACTTTCATCTCGTTTCCCGGAAAAACTTGCCTCCAAAATAATGGTATTGGTATAGTGAATAATGGGGATTTTTCCCAAGGTTATGTGAATAGGAGGATTAAGAATACGTTATGAAATTTCGTTTGTTAGGTAAGCATCAACAAGAGTCTACTAGTATGTTTGATGTGGAGTTGGGGTCGCAATCCGTTACGTTGGATGTGCCTGGTTCTCTTCAGAAACAGTTGGATTCGATAGGATTAACAAAACACGATTTACGAGTGATTCGAACACTGCATCCAATGGTTCAGGAACATTTAGAGGCGGTAACCGAAGACTTTTATGACAATATTACGAGTCAAGGTGAGCTGTTGGAGATTATTGAAAAGCACAGTTCCGTGGAACGATTGAAGCAAACATTGAAGGTACATATTGAAGAATTATTTGAAGGTCAGATTGATCAATCCTTCATCGAGAAACGCTATCGCATTGCTCATATGCATGTGAAGGTTGGCTTGGAGACCAAATGGTACATAGCTGCATTCCAAAATCTATTAAACTCTCTCATTGATATTTTCAAAACATATATTGAACATCCAAACGACATCATCCAAGCCATTCATTCGACAACAAAATTGATGAACTTCGAACAGCAAATCGTGCTTGAGTCATATGAGCAGGAGCACCAACGCATCCGTAATGAACACAAGGAGCACACCGTTCATCTACATCAGCAATCCAGCTCCATCGCCCAAGAACTCGCTGCTATATCTGAACAAACCAATGCTTCTTTAAAGGAATTGATTTCCCAGTCCCATAGCGTATTGGATATGGCTAATACGGGCACAGACCTATCCGTTAAGACCCAGCAAGCATCTGAGCAAGGGAAAAAACAACTTGGTGAACAGCATCAGAATATGTCACGCATGCAGACGAGCATGAATGAAATCGGGGAGAACGCCAAAAACCTTAATGAAGTATCCAAGCGTATCACTGAAGTAATAGATATCGTGAAAGGTATCGCAGAACAGACGAATTTGCTGGCATTGAACGCCTCTATTGAGTCAGCTCGTGCCGGTGAGTATGGAAAAGGCTTTGCGGTGGTAGCCAATGAAATCCGCAAGCTCTCCGAACAAACAAAAGAATCCACTCATACCGTGTCAAAGTTGATTGAAGAAGTGAACACGCAGAGCTCCCACGTGACAAGTTCCATTGAGGAAATAGATCAGTATGTGGAATTCGAACGGGAAAGTCTGTCCAAGACCGATGACTACTTCGTCAAAATCTTAGATGACATGGAAAAAACGTTGTCCCAAAACAAAACAATCGAACAAGAAATGAAGCAACTATTAGACGTTATTACCGAAATCGAAAACGCTTCTAGCGAGGTTGCTAGCTCTGCTGATCGATTAACGGAGACGACGAATCAGTTTGAGGATTAGGTGAGTGCTGGGTTGCGGTGAGCTGGTGAGGGTACTCGCTTATGGGAGGTGCTCTGTTTTGGTTCCGAGTAGGGTTTGGGGATTTGGAGCGCCCATTGATATTGGCGAGAGAGTTCGGGCGGCGGGTGGCTTGCGAGCGAGTTTTGCAGATTTGGAGCGACTTTTTTGGAATTGGAGCGAGAATTGGAAAATAGGAGCAACTTCTTTGATATTGGAGCGAGATTTGAAATATTGGAGCGACCTGCTGTTCCTGAGAGAGGGCGACCGCCAGAGCGACACTCGGGTTGGGAGCTATATCGGGGTTCGGAGCAAATTTTTCGATTTCAGAGCAATATTTCGAATTTGCGATCATTTTTTCTGATTTCCGAGCAAAATTTGAAATTTGCGAGCAAAATCCAAGATTTCCGAGCAAACCGCTATTCCACGCTAACGCTCCCGCCACGCCAGCGCCACCACACCAACAAAAAACCAGCCTCTCCTCCACGGAAAGGCTGGTTTACTACATTAAATCCCTTTGATCTTATCTAATCGGTGGGTAATCTTCTTCACTGCTTTTTCAATAAATTTCTCTTGTTGCTTTTTCGCATAGTGTTTTTGCATTTTGTTCAATTCCCGCTCTACTTGATCGGCGAATACATTTAATTTCTTCTCATCCGATTTTTTCATAGAGTCGTTCATAAAAGTTGACACGAGGTGTTCACGGATGTTTGTTGGTGTTTTCTCGTCAGCACGTACCGCTTCCACATAGGAGTTTGCTACCTCTTCAGCTGTTGCGTCTCCCTCTAAGAAGTCCTCCGTTGGGGTGGATTCGACAATTCGAGTTATGGTTAGCTGCATGTCTTTTGTATTTTTACCTATTGCTCCACTGTCGCCATTAAAGATCTCGGTTTTGTTTTCCTCAGAAGGTTCGATATGAATATCAATCGTATTCTCCCCTTCTTGTAAGGACACTTCATGGCTGAAGCTCATGTCATCTTGAACTGCTACGGATTCCCCATTGATCGTTAGGTTTCCTTCTTTGATCGCATTTCCTTCTACGGTCACGGATTCTTGCGTTGTTTCCATGCCATCCGTTGGGGAACTTACGACAACTGGCATATCGATCCAACGTAAAATTTCGTCTTCTACGACCATCTTATTGTTGCCCTGGTTCTCGACGACAACTTTCATGTCAGTGCCTTCAGCGCCATAACCGTAATAACTGATATCATCATCTGATTTGTCAGCTCGTGTATGATCGGCTAGGCCCTCTTGATCCCACGAACCATTTTTCACGTATTTATAGGTAATTTCTGTACCTTCTTGCACCTCTGTTGTGTATTCCCAATCCGGTGTTACGGCACCATTTCGGGACATTTCCCATGCACCTGTGTTCCAGCCATTCAAGCTTCCTGGCATCGTTACCGTTGCACCGAGTGGCGTGTAATCTGGGGCATGAACTTTAAATGTCACTTCCACCATCACAATGTCTGGTGTTACTTCCACAGTATTGGATTCTACGACATTTCCAGCCTGGTCAAAAAGCTTCACCTGGTACGTGTAGGTTTCGCCATTCACGACATCATAGTCTGTAAAAGAGGTTTTTGATGCATCTTTTATGCGTTCCACCAATTTTCCATCACGGACGATGCCGACCATATAACTGTCATCCGCTTGTTGCTCATAACTCCAGTTCAGGTTCACTTGACCCGATTCCTTCGTTGGTTGCTCTAACTGAACAGCATCTGCTGGTGGAGTGGTGTCTTCACCTTTTGATAGCGTGAACGTTTTCGGATTTTCGGTATAAATCCATGATGCTCCTAAATCACTTGAAAAAGCCATTCGATAGGAATACTCGTCTGCTTCTATTGGTGAAAAGGATGCTTTATACACATTGTTATTTCCTTCTTGGCCTGTATATATAGCATCATAGTCTGTCCATTCTTCGTCACCAGATTGCTTCACTTGTAGCTTTGCGATGACTCCTTGGGCTTGATCCTGATTCGTTGCACCTTCTATATACAGCTGACCTGTAACGTCAAAACTTGTCGCTAAGTCTAACGTCTGATCAGAGACATCTGTTAGACTACCTGCCCATGCATCACTTAAATCATAATGCGGAACAACTTCCTTCGTTTCCGCTGCAGCTGACGCATTTCCAGCTTCATTAACTGCTTTAATGGCAAAATAGTACGCTCGGCCATTTTCCAAGCCTTCTACTGTAAAGCTCGTCCCTTCCGTTGTCCCTACTTTTTCATAAAAAGAGCCTTTAATATTCGTCTGATACACGTCGTATTCGACAGCCTCTGTTGCAGAAGCACCCCATTCAAGGGTAGCAGCACCTTCGCTCGCAGCTGCAGTCACATTCTTTGCAGGTTCTGGCTTTGATGCTACGGTATCGGCCATCAGCATGCGACCACTCATTTGTGCTACATCAACGGTTACCGTTCCTTCGTTCACATCAACGCTGTACTCACTAGCTAGTGCGTCCGTTAAGGAAGTACCGTTCGCCAAACTATTTTTTACATCTATCGTTACAGTTTTGTCAGAGTTACCACGGTTCACGATAATCAACCCTGCTTGTTCCCCGTTTGTACGAGTGTACGCCATCACATCTCCATCTGCATACACATGGTTCAGATCTCCATGTGCTAAAAGATCCGCGTAGTTCGTTCGCACTTCGCCTACGTTTTGATAATGCGTGACAAGCTCTTGATCTTCATCACCCCATGGGTACGTACGGCGGTCATCTGGGTCCTTCGAGCCTGTCACACCAGCTTCATCTCCATAGTAAATTGTTGGTGCTCCTGGATATCCCATTTGGAAAATAGCCGCTAACTTAAGGCGCTGTTTTCCTAACTCATAACTGTAGCTTGAATCGTATTCCGCGCGCTCTGCAGATTCTGTCCCTCCGCCTAAAAGAAAGATGGCGCGTGGCGTATCATGAGATCCCATTAAATTCATCAATGCATAATAGGCTTCGGATGGATAATCCTCTTTTACTGCCATTAGCGATTGCTCTGCACCTGATGCGTTCCCATTTTTCAAAAAGGACTCCACTGCTCCTCGGAAGCGATAGTTCATAACAGAATCATACTGATCGCCTAAGAAATATTTCGAAGCGTCATCCCAAATTTCACCTAAAATTAATGGCTTCTCACCTTCTTTTAACGTTTCACCCGTTCCAGCAAATGATGTTGCTTTTAATTCATCACGGAATTCACGCCAAAATTCAGGATCCACTTCGTTCGCTACGTCTAAACGCCAGCCAGATCCTCCTTTTTGAATCCATGATTTAGAAGCAGAATCTTCATCATACATAATGTAATTCGCGAACTTCTCGTTGTTCAGTTCACTATTGTAGGAAACGGTATCTCCAGGAATCGATTCAATTTCTGGCAAGCTATCAAAGCCCCACCAGCCTGTGTACTTGTAATGCTCATTTTCTGTGCCGACATTCACTTTTTCATTTTCAATGGCGAACCAATTATGGAAGCCATACGGACTAAAGGTTTGACCGTCCGCTTCGAAAAATTCCTTCGCTTGGGCCTTGGCTTCTTCTTCTGATAAGCCTTCTTCGTTCATAAGATCATAGATTTTCGACCAATATTCATAAGCGCCGACTGTTTGATATTTTCCATATCGGTCAAAATAAATCGAGTCATCTCCAACGTGGTTGAACACACCGTCTAGAATAAGGTGCATATCTCGATTGGCCAGTTCTTCTGCAAACGCCTGAAATTCTTCTGGCGTTCCAAACATTGGGTCGATGGATTTATAATCGGTCGCATCATATTTATGGTTCGATGCCGCGTGAGCAATCGGGTTCAGGTATAACGTGTTCACACCAAGGGATTCAATGTAATCCAACTTCTCTTGAATACCCTCGATATCTCCGCCAAAAAAGTCATTCGACCAGATTCCATCACCTGTATAATTTTCCGTTCCTTCTAAACGTGGGTTATCCGGAAGCTGCTCCCATGTGCGATCTTCAATCGGTTCCATACCACGTGCATATTCCTTATTATCATCATTGGTCGTATCCCCATTGTAGAAACGGTCCGGGAATATTTGATACACAACAGCTTCTTTCATCCAATCTGGCGTCTGGTAGCCTGGTTCAAATACGGTCAATTGAAAAAGACCGGCATTTTGATCAAAAGCTTGCCCTGTTCCACCTTGGGTCGCATCTTCTCCGTATTCTGCAGTTGTATTTTGATCCTTGGCAATAAACTTATATCCGTACACTCCTTTTTCCTCTGGAGTGAATGTCCCTTCCCAAAAATCTCGTTCCCCTAGACCTTCCACTGTGGTCCAAGCCTTCTTATCCATGGCAATACTATAGGAATTGCCAGTTTGATAGTTTTTTAAGTATAGAGTAGCGTTCGTGAGGTCACCTTTACCAGCTGCTAGTCGTAGCGTTACCTCTTCTCCTGCTGGAATCGCTCCAAATGGCTGGCGATAGGCATTCTCTCTTGTATTATGGAACAACTTGTCCTTAACAATAGAGCTATTTGATCCTTCTGGTGAGTAGTTCGTGGAGACTTCTTTCGTATCTGAGTTGTAGTAGAATGTAATTTCTGTATCGTTCAGCACGTTGAGGGTGGCATTCGTTGATGGATAAGCTTCATCCCAATTGTCACCTAAAGCTACTTTGTATTCGTAGTTTCCTTTTGGCACAACCGTTGTATATTCATAGATTCCATCAAAATTTTTATCATAGAAAAAAGCGGTCGAGGTTGCAGGTGACCATTCATCCCCCTCATCAATGGCAGGTTGAAGGCTTCCTACTAATCTAGGTTGCTTGTCATCGGAGATTGGATTGTAGTACTTCGAATTCGTAATCTTATGCGTCCCGTCATGATAATAGAATGTTACGGTCGTCTCCTCCTCTAAGGATAGAGTTAAATTCGATCCTCCAGGTTCACCATTATATCCATAGTTCTCATCCCAAGAACCATTAATGGCTACCTTATATTCATACTCCCCCGCAGGCAAAATTCCTTCAAACTTATAAAAATTATTCCCCATTGCAGTCATCTGGGTTGCTTCCGCAGAAGGGTCCCATTCTGAACTATGACCTAACTCATCTTGCAAACTCCCTACTAGAGTTACGGTTCTAGATGTCGATTCTTCCGCAGAAACACTCGACGTAATTGGCAGCAACGGTTGCGCAAACGTTTGCACAAAAAGCATAAAAATAAGCAACACCGAAGCCCACTTCAACTTGTCTCTCATCATCATTCCTCCTAGACATTTATGTGATAATCCTCAATCATGAGGGTATATCCGCTATGTAGAAACCGTCCCTTGTTATAGTGAAAGCGGTTTCATTAACTATACAATATCTTCCTGTTCGCCTACAAGGTAAGAAAGTACTAAAGCAACAGTGATTTTGTACCTAATTGACGAAATTTGATAGAGATTGGACTCTGCCGGGGATTTGTAGCTGAGACAGAGGATTGGTTTTAGCTAATTGAATTTATGTAATGATTGGTTTGAATTTGGTTAAGGGAAGGCCTAGAGTTCGGGCGCCAGGCGGCTTGCGAGCGAGTTTTGCGGATATCGGAGCGAGTTTTTTGAAATTGGAGCGGGAATCGAAAATTAGGAGCAACTTCTTCGATATTGGAGCGAGATTCGAAATATTGGAGCGATTGCTAGAATCGTAGCGTGTGTGCGGTGCCGAGAGCCACCACTGGATTCGAAACGGGTGTTCGGGCGGAAGAGCGAATCTCGGTTCCCGAGCGATATGGGGTTCGGAGCATATTTTCCCATTTCAGAGCAAAATTTCGAAATTGCGATCAACTTTTTCGATTTCCGAGCAAAATTTGAAATTTGCGATCATTTTTCGAGATTTCGGAGCAAATCGCCAATCCAGCGCCGCCTCCCTCCTCACTCCTGCCTATCCCCAAGCTCCCATCACCAGCCCAATCCACACAAAAAACCAGCCTCTCCTCCCAGGAAAGGCTGGTCATCCATCTAAATAATCTTATACGTATTCTTCGGTCGTCCTTTATTCCCGTAATTCGCTTCTATCTCTACTTCGCCCATGTCCACTAAGTAGTTTAAGTAGCGGTGGACGGTTTGGTAGGAGACGGGTAGCTCTTTTTGAATTTGGTTGATGGTTTTCGGCTCTGTTTGTTGGTTGAGGTGGCGTTTGATTTGACGCAATGTGTCCTCGTTAATGCCTTTTTCCACAAAGGCGGTTTGGGTATCATCCTGCATTTTGGCCATTTTCATGTTGAGCTTAATACGCGAGATTAAATCCGCTGCTTTAATTGGTTTTTGAGCGAAGTCGGTTGCGCCTGCTTCGGTGAATTGGGTAGCCAATTCCAATCGTTCATCTACCGTCAGAACAATAATCGGAACGTGGGAATCTATTTTTCTCAATTCCCTTACCGTCTGCAGGCCGTCCCATTCTGGCATATGATAATCGACCATGATGAGGTCGTGCTTGCCGGGATCATATGTGGCTACACCCATTTTTCCATTGGAGCATTCTTCAATACTCCATCCTCCAAATTCGCAAATTTCGCTAATCGTGAATCGTATATCTACATTATCATCAATAACCAGAATCATCTTCTTCGTCCTCCTTCTCACTAACAGGGATTTCAATCTTCACACGGGTGTACACGTCGGGTTCGCTTTCCATGGAAACGGTGCCTCCATGCTGATGGACAACGTTTTTCACAAAAGGTAGTCCAATACCTGAAGAGTTCTTCGTGCTGAAGCCTTCTTCCCAAATCGTTTCTAACCATGCTGCATCGATCCCTGGTCCATCATCTTCGATTAAAAAGTGAATGCTCTGCTCATGTTGTTCCACATCCAAATACAGATTTCCGCC
Organism: Pontibacillus yanchengensis Y32; assembly: GCF_000770635.1. Lineage (GTDB taxonomy): Bacteria > Bacillota > Bacilli > Bacillales > BH030062 > Pontibacillus > Pontibacillus yanchengensis. The sequence goes on along the minus strand of NZ_AVBF01000052.1, from coordinate 11,778 downwards.
CTCGTCCTTTAAGGAGCGCAGTGCATTTTCAAGTACATTCGATAACGCACGTGCAAAGCGGATTTTGTTAATGTACAGGTTTGGTAAATTTTCTTCCACTTGCATATGAAAAGCTATATCCGGATCCTCTTGCCGAACGTGGCTTCGTACATAATTGACGAGTTCCTGCACTTCCAGTTCTCGCTTTGTATCTTCATATAAAATTTCCGATACCATGTCCTTCATTTTTTCAAGCGATGTACTAATCCGTTCAAAATAGGACTGTGACTTCTCGTCTTGCACTTTTAAGGACAGCAAGGAAATTAATCCTTCCACGGTAACGAGTGGGGATTTCAAATCATGTACGAGGGAATGAATTTCCTTGTACACATTCGTTTCAATAAGCGCGCCCTTCGTTTCTCGTAATTCCTCCGTTTGTTGCTGATATTGCCTGGAAATCATTATTTGCTTACTAAATAAATGAAGCAACGTCGTGATGATAATCGCTATTAAGAAAAATACTCCGAATAATATCGTCGAAAAGGTGTTAAACAGCTTTTGATTGGTTAAATATTCATCGGTTATTTTCATGCTGACGGCAAAGTCATCTGTCCCAAATCCGAAATTACTAAGGGCTGGGATTAAATTCAGCCATTGCACGGAAAACAACATAAAGACGAGAATGAGCAAGAACGTGACATAAAAGTAGCGCTGTTTAGGGATGAAGTTCATTAAAAACAGCATAATGCCCAGCAATAAAAAGTGGATGATATAGGCGTAATGCTCGTGATACATACGGTTATACACCAACACACTCGCCAATACTATCCCACTAAACATCAGCTGATTCCAAATCGAGAAGAACCTTTTGGATAACGTATGGGAAATGACCATGGCTCCCATATAAATGAAGGAAAAGGTAATCGAGTACCAGGTAATATAGGAAAGAGCCGTCATGACGAGACGTCCACTGTCCGTGCTCTCGAGACTTATTTCTATATTTTCATAGATCCATGACGACCACTTCATCGATTGGACCGGGAAGAGAATGCCAAATAAAATGAGAAAGCAGCCTAGCGCTACGTACGCAATTTTTTTATCGTCTTTCATTCAGCACCCCTCCTCTACCGAAAGGCTGAATTGAATGGTGTACGGATATCATTCAATTCCTCCACAAGTGTTACAGGTATAGAATGTTTTTCAGCCAATCGCTGCAATTGAGTGCTTTGTTCCATTTGGCGTAATCCTATTACGTAATCAGCATAAGGGAGCGATTGCCGTAAAAATTCCCACGTATATTGATCATCACGGGCCGCTCCTCCTACGTGGACGACGATAATGGGAATTGGTTTTCGTTCTGCTTGTTGTAACAGCTTGTCTACTCGTTGTTTTTCTTCTTCAATGCTCCGATACGTTTGATTTAACCCATGTGGACTATATCCTGTCACCAACACGAGCGTTTCGTATTCGTATAAATCCGTTGATAAGGCTCGTGGACGGTAATCCGTTTCGAAGTGAAGGTCTTTTGTCACATAGGAGAAAACTTTTCCTTCTGTGGCCTGACCAGCAGAAGTGATCAGAATCGGCTCTTCTCCAATAGGCGCAGGGAGATTTGGCCATGTGTACTTTGTCTCTGGGGACACACTTCGTGACTGGAGAAGAATCGTACCAATAGAGATAAGCAATAATATAATAGCAATCGAATATTTCTTCATCCTTCTCCCCCCTTTTTTCCATGACTTATACACTTTAACACATAAACGCACAAAAAGGATAAAGTTTTTGAACTTTACCCTTTAGTGTATCGTATTCTTCTGATGTTTGGAATCACTTTTACGAAATTTCCTACTATTGCTTTAATCGTGGATCAAGGGCATCTCGTAGCCCATCTCCAAGTAAGTTGAAGCCTAACACAACGAATAGAATCGCTAGACCAGGGAAAGTGATGACCCATGGAGCTGATTGTAAGGCAGCACGTCCAGCATTTAGCATCGCACCCCATTCAGGTTTTGGCGCTTGTGCCCCCAGACCCAGGAAGCTTAAGCCGGCCGCATCTAAAATCGCTGTACCAATGCTTAATGTCGTTTGGACAATAAGTGGAGCCATCGTATTTGGAAGCACATGTCGGAACAGAATCCGGCCATTTTTTACTCCCGTAGCATGCGCGGCTTCCACAAATTCTTTTTCTTTTACAGACAGAACAGTCGAACGAACGATTCTAGCAAAGTGGGGAACTCCTACAATTCCAACCGCTATCATCGCGTTCGTAAGACCACGTCCCATTACAGCAACCATCGCAATCGCTAATAGAATACTAGGAAAAGCCATAAGAATGTCGATAAAGCGCATAATCACCATATCGACCCAGCGCCCAACATAGCCGGCAATTCCGCCTAGAAGAACACCAACCACTCCAGAGATTCCCACGGCAATGACACCAATTTGAATGGAAATCCTTGCACCATACACAATGCGGCTAAAAATGTCGCGACCCAGTGCGTCTGTTCCTAGCCAATGCTTTGCGGATGGCGATTGATAACGATCAATTACAGATCCATCATCTACTGGATGGTAAGGGGCGATTAATGGTGCAAAAATCGCTACAATAATAAGCAAGGTAATAATGATTAAACCGATTAGTGATGTTTTACTTTTGACGATCCGAGATAAAGCGTCCTTCCATAAGCTTGTTTCCTTAGGAGGAGCTTTTCCAATCTCAGCCTCCATCTCTTGATTTGCCTGTTGCATTTCTGCTGACATAGGTGCTCAACTCCTTTCTTAGTCAAAACGAATTCTCGGATCAATATACTTGTATAGAATGTCCGTTAATAGATTAATAAATACGAACATCACAGCTACAACTAAAATGGTACTTTGAACAACTGGATAATCTCGTCCAAGAATAGCCTGTAATACATATCGTCCAACACCTGGCCAAGAGAAGATGGTTTCCGTTAGCACCGCTCCTCCGAGTAAAAAGCCAAATTGTAGGCCAATAACAGTTAAAACAGGTAAAAACGCATTTTTTAACGCATGTTGAAAGACAACTAGATAACTAGCCAGCCCCTTCGCATTTGCTGTACGAATGTAATCCTGATTCAATACTTCGAGCATACTCGAACGAGTCATACGCGCGATAATGGCCATGGGAATGGTACCGAGCGCAATGCCTGGCATTAACAAATGCGTAACCGAATCTTTAAAGGCTGTCCAATTCAGCGTTAAAATACTATCTAAAATGTAGAAGTTCGTGATGGTATCTAGCTCCACACCTGTCGATAATCGTCCGGATGGTGGCAGCCACTGCAGCGTTACCGAGAATAGCATAATCATCATAAGCCCTAGCCAAAATATTGGAATCGAGACTCCGAATAAAGCCCCGGTCATACTCAGATTATCAAACCAGGAGTACTGCTTCACAGCTGCAATCACACCAGCCAGTACCCCGACCACAGTCGCTATGAAAATCGCAAATAAACTCAATTCCATTGTGGCAGGAAGACGATTTTTCAACTCTTCTCCAACAGGATTATTCGATTTTACAGATTTGCCTAAATCCCCTTGTAACGTTGAAGTTACAAACCTTCCATATTGGACGAGGTAGGGATCATTAAGTCGTAGCTCTTCCCGCAATTGCTCTAGTTGTGCTTCATTGGCTTTATTTCCGAGCATACTTCGAGCTGGATCACCGGGAATCATATGTAACAAGGAAAAGGCAATAATGGAAACGCCTAATAACACAGGTATGATCATGACTAATCTACGAATAATATAATTCAACATGTTCTATCCCTCCCTTTCAACAGGATGCGAAGCGCTACCTTTTTTAGAAAAAGGGAGGAAAAGGAACCTTATTTACTAGATTCCTTTTCTCACCTCATTGCTGTAGCCTACTTCTTCATGAGATTACTTCAATTTAACGTGGTTGAAGGCTTCTGAACCTGTTGGATGTGGTACATACCCTTCAATGTATTCCTTCGCTACAACTGGTGGTGTTGTATGTGCAATTGGAACCCAAGGAGCATCTTCATGAATGATTTTTTGTGCTTCTTTGTAGTACTCTGTACGCTTTTGTTGATCCATTTCTGTTTGTGCTTTCGTTAGTAGATCATGAACTTTGTCGTTTTTGTAGAATGCGATATTTCCGGCAGAACCTTTTTTCGCGTTGTCTTTGTCTAATAGAACGTATAGGAAGTTATCCGGGTCACCATTGTCACCAGTCCAACCTAGGAATGCCATGTCATGCTCGCCATTTTGTGTTTTTGTTAAATGAGATTCCCATTCGTTTTCGACAATCTCAACGTTCACGTTTACTTCCTTCAACATTTGCTGAATAGCTTGAGCTGTTACTTTTGGCTGTGGCATGTAAGGACGTGGATTGGACATTGTGTAAAGCGTAATGTCGACTCCGTCGCCATAACCAGCTTCAGCTAGTAGTGTTTTCGCTTTTTCCGGATCATAGCCGTAAGGGTCAATGGAATCATTGTAGCCCCAGATGCTTGGTGGAAGTGGGTTCTTCGCGTTCTTACCAAGTCCTTCGAAAAGCTTGATCAAGTTGTCTTTATCAATTGCTAGATTAATAGCCTTACGTACTTTTTCATTCGACATTGGACCTTCTTTGTCCGTGTTCATCGCCATGTACCCAACGTTCATGGAAGGACGACGCAGGATTTGAAGATCCTGATTATCTTCCGCTGTACCAAGGTCCTGTGGGTTTAAGCCTTTCATCATGTCGATGGAACCAGATTGAAGTTCCATGAAACGTGCTCCGTTATCCGGAATTACTCGGAAAACGACTTTATCTACGTCCGCTTTCTTACCAAAGTACTCTTCGTTTTTGGAAAGTTCGATTTTATCGCCTTGTGTCCAAGATTCAAATTTAAATGGTCCCGTACCGACTGGGTTTTTGAAGTAGTTTTCGCCATGCTCTTTAATCGCATCAGGGCTTGCGATTGCAAATGGTGGCATCGCTAGTGTAGAAAGGAATGGAGCATTCGGCTTTTCAAGGGTGAACTTAACCTCGTAGTCCCCTGTTGCTTCAACCTTTTCAATGATACCGCCCATGTCATCTTCACTTGCTCCGAACATGTAGCCGTAATAAATAAAGTCACCAGATTCTGTCCAGCGCTCAAAGTTGTAGACAACGTCTTCCGCTGTAAAGTCGGTACCATCATGGAATTTCACATCTTCGCGTAGCTTGAATGTGTACGTTTTACCGTCATCACTGATGGTCCACTTTTTTGCAAGAGAAGGTTCTACTTCTGTTCCTTCTTGTTTGTACTGTACTAATGTGTCATAGATTTGCTGTGTTACATAAATAGACTCACCATCGGTTACTTTCGATGGGTCTAATTGTTGAGAGTCTGCCCCTCTACCAAAAACTAGTGTGTTATCTTCCCCTGAATTGGATGATGCTTCTTCACTATCTTCGCTACCTTCATTGTTGTTGGAAGAGGATCCTTCTTCTCCACCACTCTCACTTGAGCAACCAGCTAGAGCTAGTACGACAAGTAAACTCATAGCTAACAACGTTCGCCATACATGTTTTTTCAATTGAATATCCCCCTATTGTTTATAATAAGTTGCAGATTACCCGGATACAGGCTCCTTCACAACTTCGTTCACTAAATGACAAGCTGCCTGATGATCTCCTGTTGAGACATCTTTTAGCTTTGGATGCTCCACCTTGCACTGTTCCTCCGCAAACGGACAGCGGGTGTGGAATTTACATCCTTGCGGTGGATCAGATGGGCTAGGTAAATCTCCTTCTAGCATGATCCGGTCGCGTTTTTTGTGTGGGTTGGCTTCTGGGATAGCTGATAACAGCGCCTGTGTATAAGGGTGTTTTGGATTTTTATACAGCTCTTCCACTTCCCCAACCTCGACAATTTCACCTAAATACATAACTGCAACACGATCACTAATGTGATGAACCACACTCAGGTCGTGGGCAATGAATATGTATGTGAGGTCAAATTCTTTTTGCAAATCTTCCATGAGATTCACGACCTGAGCCTGGATCGATACATCCAGCGCTGACACGGGTTCATCACAAATGATGAGTTCTGGATCGAGCGAAAGAGCTCGTGCAATCCCGATTCGCTGACGCTGCCCTCCACTAAACTGGTGGGGGTAGCGATGTTTATGGTAAGGACTAAGTCCGACCACGTTTAGTAATTTTTCCACTTTCGGCTTTCGTTCACTTGCAGGAACTTTGAAGGCGCGCATGGGCTCTTCAATGATTTGTTCAACGGTCATCCTCGGATTTAAGGATGCATATGGATCCTGGAAAATAATCTGGATTTCTTTCCTGAGTTGGCGAAGTTGTTCTCCTTTATAATGAGCGATGTTTTGGCCTTTATATTTAACTTCACCTTCTGTTGGCTTGATTAAGTTCAAAATCGAGCGTCCTGTCGTGGATTTCCCACAACCACTCTCTCCAACGAGACCAAGCGTTTCTCCTTTACGAACATGAAAAGAAACCCCATCCACTGCTTTAACAGCTCCAACTTGTTTTGGGAGTATAGCTCCTTTTTTAATAGGAAAGTGCTTTTTCAGATTATTTACTTCGAGTAAGTTTTGGGTCATTTTACTGCCACCTCTTCCTCTTCATACAACAAGCACCTTACCTGGTGTCCAGCGCTTTCCTCTTTGAAGTCAGGATCCTTGCTTTGGCACTTGTCCATCGCATGCTTACAACGAGGAGCAAAGCTACATCCTTCTGGTAAAGCTCGTAAATCAGGTGGAAGTCCTTTAATTGCTTCCAGTCGTTCTTGCCTGTTTTCCATATTCGGAATCGATCCTATTAAGCCCCACGTATAAGGATGCTTTGGATGATCGAAAAGCTCCGTCACCTCAGCAAACTCCACTGGCTTCCCAGCGTACATAACCATCACCCGGTCACAAACTTCCGCTACAACACCAAGGTCGTGCGTAATCATGACAATCGCCATGCCTAGTTCCTTCTGAAGGCGTCCCAACAACTCAAGAATTTGAGCCTGAATGGTAACGTCCAGTGCCGTTGTCGGTTCGTCTGCAATCAACACCTCTGGGTCACACGATAAGGCGAGCGCGATCATCACTCTCTGCCTCATCCCCCCACTAAATTCATGTGGATAGCTTTTCAAACGGCTGCGTGGTGACGGGATACCAACTAACTCTAGTAATTCTACCGCCCGATCGATGGCTTGCTTTTTGGATACATTTCGGTGAGCCCGTATCGTCTCGACCATTTGCTTTTCGACTGTAAAAACGGGATTCAAGGATGTCATCGGATCCTGAAAAATCATTGAAATCCGATCGCCACGAATGGAGCGCATCTCCTTTTCCGATTTAGCCAGCAAGTCCTCCCCTTTAAAGGTAAGACCACCCTCGACGATTTTTCCTGGTGGGTCCTTGATTAGTCTCATGATCGACATCGCGGTAATACTTTTACCAGAACCCGACTCCCCAACAATCCCAAGCGTCTCGCCAGGCTTCACACTAAAACTAACGCCATCTACTGCTTTTACTACGCCTGATTTCGTAAAAAAGTGTGTATGTAAGTTATCGACTTCTAAAATAGGCTCCTGCTCCATGAAACTCCCCCCTCATATGAACAAGATTGGAACAAAATGCGTTGTGTCCGTTTTAATTTTCTGTATATTTTGAATTTAATGAATAATTATTATGGTTAACATTATTACAGAAGATGTGACAATTTTGTGTTTTTTCTCATTTTTCTTAAATAAATATTACGGTGATGTAAAATTAGTGTAAATTTTTTGGGTGAGCTGGGGGGGTTTGGAGCGACTTTTTTAAATTTGGAGCGGGAATTGGGATATTGGAGCAACTTTCTCTAATTAGGAGCGAGATTTCGGATATTGGAGCGACCCGCAAATTGGGGCTGGAAATTAAATGCATAAGAGCTTATCGCAATTTCCGACCGAGTGCGCCTGCGGTCCGAGCGACTTTTCAGTATTTGGAGCAACTTTTTCAAATTAAGAGCGGAAATTGAAATATTGGAGCGACTTTCTCGAATCAGGAGCGAGATTTCCAATATTGGAGCGACCCGCTGAATCGGTGGGATCCAATCGAAATCAACTTCCTTCCATTAGAATAAAGTACCCTTAACCAGTCAATCATGTGTAGAAGAATACATAGTTATATGCCTGTTCTCTTTGTTGTTTTGGAAATATACGATACAATGTCAGTATTGCAATAGAAGCGTGCAGGAAAAGGGGTATTGGTCATGATTGATCTAACAGCGCCAGAAGTGTTGGAGCTTAGTGGTTGGACGATGTATCAGCGCGGTGCACAATATTATCAAGATGGGGCCGTGACTCGTATCAATCGGTATGGTACATCTGATAATCGTCACACCCATATTTTTGCTGAAGTAAAAGGGACTCGCAGCTGGCCTTACGAGGTGCAGCTATCTTTTTCGAAGCAACATGGGTCGTTTGAAAATGGGCAATGTACATGTCCAGCTTATACAGACGGGACATCTGTTTGTAAGCATATGGTGGCTGCGCTATTCGAAACGATAGAGCAATTCACGAATAACAAAACGGTTTGGAACAAGCGAACCGCTGAAACGAAAATGGAGACTAAAACCGAACCCACCAACCATGATATTCAACAGGCTTCTTCCTTTGTAGATGAGCTGTTAGACCAAGTCACAGTTCAGGAATCGTTGTTTTCTACACCGAAGGAGCCCCTCTATATACAATTTGAGCTAGAAGGAATGTTCTCTCGTTATTCGGCACCGGAGGACCTGGAATTATCCATTAAAGCAGGGACGTCGCGCCTTTATGTTGTAAAAGATCCAGGTGCTTTCATTGATGCATGGTATAACCGAGAACCTCTTTATTTCACCCAACATTACACATACGATCCGGAGCAACAAGTCATGACAGAAGAAGATGCAGAAGTGTTCCGCCATTTGCATCCGCTTATTAAAAGCCAACAATTTTTTGCGGAAAACGATTATTATCGAAGCAGTGCCAAGAAGAGCATTCATATTCCCAACCATTTCGTAGAGCAACTTTTCACCCTATTAGAAGAATGCGATGCCGTGGTGCTGAAGCGATATAAGGACGAATTTCCATTCCGCGTTATTCCGAATACGTTTCCAGAGGAGTTTGTGTTATCAAAAGAAGATGATCATTATTCCTTATCGATTAAGGACAATGGGTTTACGAGTAAGCAAATCGCCCAATCCCCTTACTTCATTAAAAATGAGACCATCTATAAAGTGGACGCAGCGCTCCAAAACACAGTGATCCCACTTTATAATCATCTGGAAAACCAGCGCGACAACAGCCAGGTGTTTCAGCAGGAGCACATCGAGCAACTAGCTGGCACGGTATTTCCGGTCCTTGAAGCGCATAATTTACTTGAGGTCGACAATTCCATTTCTACTCAGCTAAAACGTTATGACTGTAATCCAAAAATGCAACTGGAGCGACATGAGAACATGCTTCAAGCTCAGCTTGTTTTTGAATATGGGGATGAAAAAATCAATCCATTTCAGCGCAGTCGTCAGCATCCGGAGCAAATGATCTCACGAAACATGAACAAGGAACGGCAAATCATGAATCTGATTGAACAGGCAAATTTCCACTGGAATGGCGAGGTATTATCGCTTAGTGGCAGTCAGGATCTAGGTCAATTCTTTTATCAAATCCTTCCTGAACTCGAGAAGCGTGCCGAAGTTATGAAATCGGAAGCTGTCGATGAGATGTACAATGAATTGCCAGACGATATCCCTCTCTCCTTAGATGTGGATGAAAGCTATGGCTGGTTTGAGGTCCGCTTCCCTACAGAGGATCTATCAGATGATGAAATTGCTTCCCTTTTTAAAGCGTTGCGTCAAAAGCAGTCGTATCACCAATTTAATAACGGTAAAATCATTGATTTAGAGGAAGATACGTGGGAAAATACACGCTCTTTATTTGAGCAGCTCGACCTTGATACGGATGACATCCAGGATGGTGTGTTACATTTACCAAAATACCGTGCACTCCAGGTCGATACCTCAACTGGTGTCCAACAAAGTGAAGCGTTCAAGAAGCTCATTGAAGCAGTGAAGCATCCAGAAACGTTAAACGAAACACTTCCTGATGATTTGCAAGCCAACCTTCGTGATTACCAGTTGCGAGGATTCCAGTGGTTGCGCTCGCTTTCTCGTCATGGATTTGGTGGCGTACTTGCCGATGAAATGGGACTTGGTAAAACGTTACAAGGGCTGGCCTACATTTTAGCCGGGCGAAAAGAACGTCCTGACGCTCATCCGTTTCTCGTCGTCTCCCCTGCTTCCCTTATTTACAACTGGGAACAGGAAGCCGCTAAATTCGCACCAACGTTAAATGTGCACGTCGTGTCAGGTACGAAGGAAGAACGCCGCAAGCAAATTGAGGACTTAGAAGGTGCAGACCTAGTGATCACCTCTTACCCAATGATGCGCCGGGACGTGGAACAGTATCAGTCCTACTTTTTCCAAGGATTACTACTGGATGAAGCGCAGTCCTTTAAAAACCACGCTTCCCTAACGTACAAAGCTATTCGCGGCATTCGAGCGGAAACCGCATTTGCGCTAACTGGTACTCCTGTGGAAAATCGGGCAGAAGAGCTCTGGTCGCTATTTTCTGTTGTGATGCCAGGGTTGCTGTACGACCGAAAGACCTTTAAAGGAGTACCACAGCAGATGGTGCAGAAAAAGATTTCCCCATTTGTATTACGCCGAACGAAACAGGAAGTATTGAAGGAACTACCAGAAAAAATACAAACCGTACGATATACGGACCTAACAAAAGAACAGCGCCAACTTTATGTCGGCTATCTAAACGAAATACAACAGCAAACAAAATCCCAGCTCGAAGGCGAAGGATTGCAAAAGAATCGCATGCAAATCTTGAGCAACTTAACCCGTCTCCGCCAGCTATGCTGCCACCCTGGCCTGTTCGTGGAAAATTACGATGGACAATCGGGCAAGCTGGAAGAACTGCGTACCTTTATTCAGGAAGCGTACGAAAATGGTCAGCGCTTGCTGATTTTCTCCCAGTTCACATCGATGCTGGACTTGATTGCCCAGGTAGTCGAGGAAGAAAAACTGTCCTACTTTTATCTGGACGGTTCCACACCATCTCAAGACCGCGTCGATATGGCAACCCGCTTTAATGAGGGAGAAAACGATCTGTTCTTGATATCCCTAAAAGCAGGCGGAACCGGCCTGAACCTAGTTGGCGCTGATACCGTAGTCCTATACGACCTTTGGTGGAACCCAGCCGTCGAGCAACAAGCCGCCGACCGTGCCCACCGAATTGGACAAAAGAAATCCGTCCAAGTTGTAAAAATGATCGCCAAAGGCACCATCGAAGAAAAAATACAATCCTTACAAGAAAAGAAACAAAACCTATTCGACACCCTCATCCAATCCGGCGAAGGCAACCTCTCCGCCCTGACGGAAGACGATATTCGCGATATCTTGAGTATCTGATGATTGGGATGATAGGGAATCCACCTGCTACGGCAGGTGGATTTTTTTGTTGGTGTGGGGATGTGGAGTGAGCGGATATTATGGAGCGTATCGGGTGTATCAGGGGGCGATATGGAGGTGGGTAAAGCGTGATTTGTGTCTGTTGGCTGGCAATATGGGCGCAGATATCACGCGTGTCGGGGTGCGATATGTGCTTATGTGCTGGTAGTGCGGGCATACTGCGGGGCGATACGCGCTTATGTGCTGGTGGTGCGAGCATATCGCGCGGCGATACGCGCTTATATGCTGGTGTAGCGTGCATATCGTGCGGCGATACGCGC
>NZ_AVBF01000120.1 GCF_000770635.1 Pontibacillus yanchengensis Y32 | reverse complement strand
GTGGCGATACGCGCTTATATCCAGATGAAGCGAGCATATCGCGTGGCGATACGCGCTTATATCCAGATGAAGTGAGCATACTGCGCGGCGATACGGGCTTAAGTGGATTGAGAAAGTGCATTTTCATCCCTACACTTCCTCCCTTCCATTAAAGCGTTAATTTGTTAAAAAAAAGAGAAAAAGGTTTTGATTTTTCAGATTTTACTGTATACTCTTCCCTACTTTACATTTATAAGGGAGGTACATACTATGAAAACATTAGAGAAAATCAGCGGTTTTATGGGGAGTACGTTCGCCGTATGGGTGATTCTGTTTGCGGTCTTATCCTTCATTTTCCCATCCGGTTTCACGTGGATCGCTCCATACATCGTACCGCTTCTAGGTATCATCATGTTTGGCATGGGCTTGTCTCTGTCGAAAGATGATTTTAAAGAGGTGGCACGTCGACCAAGAGACGTTGGAATCGGTGTGGGTGCACAGTTTGTGATCATGCCTTTACTTGCATTTGCATTAGCGATGCTATTACCCGTTTCGAATGAGGTCGCGGCAGGAGTTATTTTAGTAGGCTGTTGTCCAGGAGGCACATCTTCAAACGTTATGACCTATCTTTCTAAAGGAGATACTGCATTATCTGTGGCAATCACAGCCGTGTCTACGTTACTAGCACCACTTGTAACGCCAGTACTTGTTCTGCTGTTCGCAAGTGAATGGATGCCTGTATCAGCAGGATCGCTATTCTTTTCCATCGTAAAAATTGTGCTTATTCCAATTCTACTAGGCTTGCTAGTTAAATGGCTGTTTGGCTCGAAAGCAGAAGCTGGCGTGAAGGCATTACCGCTCGTTTCCGTAATCGCGATTGTGGCTATCGTAACTGCAGTTGTAGGGGTGAACCAGGAAAAAATCGCCGAAACTGGCGCGCTCATTTTCGCCATCGTTGTACTTCACAATGTCCTCGGCTACGGAGTTGGGTACGGTCTTGGAAAATTATTCGGTTTGGAAGCTCCAAAACAACGTGCTGTATCGATTGAAGTAGGCATGCAAAACTCTGGACTAGGTGCAACATTGGCTACAGCGCATTTCAGCCCACTTGCGGCAGTACCAAGCGCTATTTTCAGTGTATGGCACAATATTTCTGGTCCTATCATCGCTACTATTTTCCGTAAGCAGAAGGAACAAGAGGAAAGTGAGTCAGAGCAAATTTCTGCTTAAGAACAAACGCTTCCTTTTAGAATTCTATTTCCTAGACAATAAAAGCTCCCAAATTGGGAGCTTTTTTATTGCTTATGTTCTTCCTTCCTCCTCCACCAATGATAAGTAAACCAAAAGATTGGCAGTGGAATAAGCCCATAGAACATTAAATTCTCGGGTAGGAAAAGGAAAAGCATTAGTGATGCCAAAAGAAATGGAGGCATCAGAATCCAGTATTTTTTATCGGTAAAATAATATTTAATCATAACACTTCCTTTTTCTGGTTAGTGTAACATAGCTTTCTTTCTATTAAAATTGTATATATGTTTATGAAAAAGCACAGGTCTTAATAAAAAAAAGCCCCCTATTCGGGAGCTTTTATCCATTACGATTACTTTCTAGCACTACGTGGTGTTTTGCTTTTTTTCGGTTGAAATAGTTGATAGAAATACTCATTCAACCATTCTTTGAATAGCTCATGATCCTGTTCTACACGCTCTTTGTAGAATCGGGACCATAGCTGAAGCTCGTTGATGAAGCCTTCACTGTCATCACCGATTGCTGCTAGAATTTCATTTTCACTGTGATAATCGAGAATATGATTTTCGATATCGCCATCAGCACGGGCATGGATTTTTGCTGCAATTTTGCCCATCGTCTTCAACGTTTTATCGACATCATCATATTCCTGCAAGTGCTTCTCCTTAAGATCTTTTTCATACGGAGAACGTTCGCGGACATAGAAATCACGGCCATTCATCGTGAAATAGCCTAAATATGGGTCAGCCATATGGTGCATCGCTTGCTGGGTCACAGTCACACGCTCACCCTGATGCTTGTGGGCTGTCCAGAACTGCTCATCATATGGGAAAAAGTAAGCTGGAATTGGAGTGCGCGCTTCTTTTGCCTCAAGAATCACATCATCTTCATGCTCATTGTCATGCTTTCCTTCTATTAAAATATAGAAACGCTTCAAGCCAGTGGAGCCAATGCCGGCGCCTGACTTTTTCACAATGTCCTTGATTTCATAATGATCTTTGTTCTGGAAGCTCTCTTCTGCGACGCTTTGAAGGTACTGATCCCAAACCTTATTAATTTCCTTGAATTCATTGTTCGAAACAGGATCAAGCTTCGTATTTTCACGGTCAAAAATACGATTGCCATTTTCATCAACAGTCGTCTGCTTGTCCAATTCATGCGTAGCCTTACGCTCTTCAAGTTTTTTCAAGGCTTTCTTAACCGCACTCTTCGTATTATCTACAGTAAAGCGTGTCGTAACTGGGTCCTCTTTATCTTTTGTAAATTTCTTAATCTGCTTATGGTAGGACTTCGCAAAACGTTCAACAAACTCATCTTGCTCCGTTTCACTAAAGCCTTGCTGCGCTGCAAACAGTCGAATACTCACAACCATACGCAGCACATCATATAGATACGAACCTAAGAAGCCCTCATCAAAATCATCGACATCAAATACAATCTCGCCTTCCTCATTTTGAAACGCACTGAAGTTATCAAAATGAAGATCGCCCATTATCCAAGTGGGCTTATCCTCAGGTGTATGATAGGAAAATGGAATATTCGACACATCATAATAGAAAAGATACGCGCTCCCACGGAAAAAGCTAAAAGGATCCTCCATCATCTTATCGTACTTCGCCTTCCGATCCGTCTTACTCAACTCCATAATCTCAGCATCGAACTGCTCCAAAATCGTATGCAACGTCTGCTTCCGCAGATATTTCTTCGTATCCTTAATACGTCTCTCAGCATTCTCAACCATATCATCATCCTCCTTACTTAATGGAAATCACGAATATATATTCTAGTAGTGATCATGGTTGAACACAATACGCTCTTTGTCACATTCCCGTTTTTGGTGAGGTGTAACATGTAATTTTTGGGTTGGGGGAGGGGGAATGGGGAGTGAGAGGAAGGATGAGTAAGTTACAACCTGGTTTAAGCTATTTATCCGTCACTTCCCCCTGGATATCCGCTCCTTTCCTCTCTTTATCCGTCACTTCCCCGATTAAGTCTATATAATTGTGTAAAAAAGTAAGACATAAAAAAAGGGC
>NZ_AVBF01000047.1 GCF_000770635.1 Pontibacillus yanchengensis Y32 | reverse complement strand
GGGAAATTGTTTTCCATTTAATGGTCTTATAGCTTTATGACATTGCCCTATTGGGTGGTGCTCTTTTTATTGGTATAAGACTACCGCCGCCTTTTTTGTGCCCTTCTTTTTGGTGCCCTTTTTGGTGCCAGACCCCCACCGCGGTATAGTGATAAAGGATGAACGTGCACGTAGCCGCCACATTATGTAAGTTTGTAGTCATATCGCTTCAAATTTTCTAGCTATCTACACTATTCCCTGTATTGCTTTATCACTGCATCATAGCGGGGGTCTGGCACCGTGCATTGTGCATAATAAAAGGTACTGGCCTCGGCCAGTACCTTCAATGCTTTATGCTTGTATCTTTTTATATTCGTTATTCCGTCGTTACACTCTCATTTTTCTTTTTGCGGCGGCCACTTCGCTGGAAGAGGCCGACTACTTTTCTAGATAGGTCGTCGAAATAGGTGTAGACGACTGGGATTAGGATCAGTGTAAAGAAACTGGATACGGTTAGGCCAAAGATGATCGTGATGGCCATTGGTTGCTGGGCTTCGGCTCCTTGGCCGAGCCCTAGTGCTAATGGAATCATACCTAGTACGGTGGTTAAGGTTGTCATCAGGATAGGGCGCAGGCGGCTTGGGCCGGCTTCGAGAATCGCTTCGTAGCGATCGCTCCCTTTTGACCTGACGATGTTAATGTAATCCACGAGTACAATGGCGTTGTTGACGACTATTCCGGCGAGCATGATGACCCCTATGACGGCGGGGATGCTCAGTGGCTTGCCTGTAATGAATAATCCGCCTAACACCCCAACAGCTGTTGCTGGCATCGAAAACATAATGACGAATGGATACAATAAGTTTTCAAATTGTACGGCCATGACGGCATAGACAAGGAAAATCGAGAAGATTAGGGCAACGGTTAGATCGCCGAATGAATCTGCCATATCCTCTGCTTGTCCTCCGATGGAATAGGAGTACCCTTCTGGGAAGTTCATGCTTTCTAGATTACTTCTAACATCCTCTGTAATACTACCAAGGTCCCGCTCCAGAATATCGCTTGTTACATTGACCTGTCGTTGTTGATTTTCTCGTAATAGCGTGACTGGTCCTTGCACTTGTTCGAGTTCAGCGATAGTGGCAAGGGGAATCATGTTGCCTTGCTGCGTTTGAATTTTTGTAGATTCGAGATCGCTTATCGTGCGACGCTCATCTTCTGGTAAAATCATGCGCACATCGACTTCGTCTGCATTTTCCCTATACCTTGTGGCGATTTGACCGCTAAAGGCAACTTGGACCTGGCTCATGACCTGCTGATAGGTGAGGCCATATTGAGATGCCTTGTCTCGATTCACATTCACTTGAATCTCCGGACGGCTTTCTGATGCTGACGTTTCTGGATTGTGAATGCCTTCGATATCAGAAATCATGAACACGACTTGGTCCGCTAGCTCCTGCAGCACATCGTAATCATCTCCATTAATTTGAATGGTTACTGGATCTCCTGTGCCAAGTCCCGCAGCCATCTCACTAACGGTGATTTCTGCTCCGACGATATTTTGCAAATCATCATCGATGGCCTGCATCACTTCGGCTGTCGTTCGTTCCCTATCCTCAGGTGGGATGAGCTGCATCGTGTATGTCGCCTGATTCGATGTAGATGAGAACCCTTCGAATCCTCCCCCACCGATGCTAAGGTAATTGGATTCAATGATTTCTTGATAAGGTTCTAATTTTTCATCTATCTCTGCAGTGATTTCTTGAGTACCTTCAAGTGAGGTTCCACTTGGAGCTGTTACTTGCACTTCGATTTGTCCCTGGTCTGAAGATGGAATGAACTCCGTGCCAAGGAAAGGTGTAATTGCAAAGCTGGACGCTACAATGACGATGATACTGATCAAGGTAATAAGTCGGTGCTTTAATGTCCATCGCAGCATCGAGCGATACTTGTCATTGACTTTGTTCATAAAACGGTCAAACCAGTAGCGTCGCCCATTATCCTGCATTGCTTTTGTTAATAGTTTCGACGATAGCATCGGAATGAGCGTAATCGATACAATCAGCGAGGCTATGAGCGAGAATGATACCGTCAATGCCAGTGGTGTAAATAGCTCTGACGCAATCCCTTGTACGAATACGATTGGTAAAAAGACTACCAATGTCGTCGTGGTGGAAGCAATTACGGCTGGGGCCAGTTCTGATGCTCCGACTTTAGCCGCTTCTTTTAGCGAGTACCCTTGTTGCCGGTACGAGACGATATTCTCGAGAATAACAATCGAGCTATCGACCATCATCCCAATTCCGAGCGCGAGTCCTCCCATTGTCAGGACGTTCAGCGTATTATCGGTAAAATACATGAGCGTAAACGTGGAGATGATCGCAATAGGAATGGAGATTCCGATAACGATGGTAGCTCTCACACTTTTCAAAAACAGTAGTAATATTAGGACCGAAAATACGCCACCTAATATGATGTTTTGTACAACCGATTGAATCGATTGCTTGATGAAGGTGGACGTATCAAACACGACGTTCATATTGACGCCTTCTGGAAGGTCTTCCTTCATCTCATCCATCGCATCATACATGTTGTTGGCTACCTGCACCGTATTGCCATCTGATTTTTTCAAAACAGATAGCACGACAGATGGATCGCCATTTACTTTGGAAATCGTGGTAACCTCTTTGAATGTATCTTTTACAGCCGCTACATCTTGAAGCTCCAATTGAGCTCCTGTTGGGCTGATGATATTCGTTTCGCGTATATCTTTAATGGATTCATATTCTCCTTGAATCCGAACCTGTAAATCTTGATCCCCTTTTTCCAGAACACCGGCAGAAGCTGATTGGTTGGCGGCGTTAATCGCCTGGATGAGGGAGTTGGTATTGAGGCCATACTGAGCGAGTTTTTCCCGTTCTAGCTGCACTTGAATTTCGCGTGTTTTTCCACCTTCAATACTGACGGAGCCAACGCCACTTTGTCGTTCAAAATAAGGCACGAGGTCATCCTCTGCGATATTTTGTAAACTGGAGGCATTGTCTCCGGATAGACCAATCCACATGACAGGAATCTGTTGTGGGTCAAAGCGTAGAATGCTAGGGTCACTAGCGTTTTCTGGTAGCACGGCTTTGATTTGATCGACTTTTTCCCGCACATCGAGTAATGCGTTATCTAGATTCGTTCCGTTCTCAAACATCATGATAACGAGGGAGGTTCCCGGTTGAGATTGGGACTGAACCGTGTCCATCCCTTCAATAGAACTTACCGACGATTCGATAGGCCGGCTGATGAGCTTCTCGACTTCCTGCGGCGCTGCATCAGGATAGCTTGTGGAAACGACGGCAATGGGCAGGTCAATCTCAGGATATAAGTCGATGGTTAGGTTTCGCAACGAAACGAATCCTAACGCCACGATGGCAATGACAATCATGAACACACCGACTGGGCGTTTGACGGAGGTATCGACGAGTTTCACTTAGTCGTCCTCCTTCATAATCCGAACCTTGTTATCATCGGTAAGAGTGAGTTGCCCTTTTACGACGACTTGTTCCCCTTTAGTTAGGTCACCCTCTACCGCTGTAATATTGGATTGTGCACGGACAATGGTAACTGGTGTTTTGATGGCCCGCTCCTCTTTTATGACGTAGACAAATGCCTCATCCTTTTCTTCGATAACCGATGATGTCGGGACGAGCAAGCTATCTTCGACGGTGATTTCCGGTAGTTTAAATGTCACCATCATGCCAGGTTTTATCGTTTCGTCGGAATTGGTGATGGTAGCTTCTACTGGATACAGACCCGTATCGTTCGTTACTGGCGAAATGTAGGTCGTCTCTGCTTTCATTTCTTCATTTAACGAGCTAATCGTCACAGGGACCTCTGTTCCTTTTTCAAAAAGAGAAAGTTCACTTGCGCTCACGGTTGCTTCCACTTTAATAGGGTTTAAGTTTACAATCGTCGCCATCGGCTGGGTGTTGGAAACCATATCGCCTACTTTGGCGTTTAAGCTAACGATTTCGCCTGTTGCATTCGCCTTGATGGCTGTATTTTGAAGCTGGCCTCGTGCTTGGTTGAGCTGCACCTGGGCTTGATCGACTTGAAGGCGCGCTTGCTCGACGCCAATTTGCGCACTATCGACCTGTTGCTCCGCTTGCGTTACAGCAGCTTCCGCTTGATTAATGGCAGATTGAACAGAAGCTGACCCTGAGGATTGGCTTTGTCTCGCTTGAGATAGTTGTTGTGTTAATTGCTGGACTTGTTGCTGCACTTCGGCTAGTTGTTCTTGGGAAATCGCTCCTGATTCAACAAGCTCCTCCATTTGTGAAGCATTATCTTGAGCCGTTCCGAGTAAGCTTTGCAGCAAATCTACGTTTGAGGTGGCATTGCCTTTGCTATTTTGCGCAGATCTTGCCTGCTGTAGCTGCTCACGTGCATTCGCTAGATTTTCTTCCGCAGCTTGCTTTTGATTCTTAGCTCCGTCAAGCTGCTTCTGGGCGGATTGCACAGCAAGCTCCTGGATACGCACATTATCTTGGACATTGCCTGCATCTACTCGTCCAATAATTTGGCCTTGTTCCACTTTATCGCCTTTTTCTACCGTTAACTCCGTCAGCTCCCCTGCTGTTTTAGGTAAAACAGCACTCTGCGTGTCCGGCATGGCGCGACCTATTACTTCTTTATCAATTTGCAGGTCTCCCTTTGCTACTGGAGACACTTTAACTGGTGTTACTTGCTCTTCCGCTGGTTCTTCACTAGAGGAATCCTCGGAACAAGCACTTATCATAAGCACGGACATCAGCAACACTAGATACATCAGTTTCTTCACTTTCTGTGTACTCCCCTCTGTCATCCATTACGTTAATAATGGTATTCCTAAGTGATTCGCAAGTGCTTCTATATCATTCTCAAATTGTGCTTTATCTTTAAAATGAGTCAGCATTCCTTGTAAAACGACCCGTTGCGGCTGTTCTTTTTCAAGCTCTTGTTCAATGACATTCAATGCACTAAGCAAGTCATTCTTCTGCTCATCCGGTAGCTGTAAATGATCCACTTTTTGTCTCATATTGGATAATATCCCTGTTATCTTTTCCTCACTATTGCTGGATGATTCATCCGGAAAATAATCTTGAATTTGTTCCGGTGCGATTTGCGGCTGCTCTTCTTCCTGCAGCATGCCTTGAACCACATCATCGACCCGTCTCACAATAAACGTTGATAACGAATCTAAATCCAACTCAATGTCATCTAGAACGAGCCACTTGAAATAACTATGCAACATTCCTTCTAGTAAAATGACCGCATCCACCACTTTATCCTGTAACGGTGCGCCGTATATGCTGAGTAGATTACTTCTACCCCATTGAAAACTATGGCGACGAATCTCCATTAAAAAATCATTGGATTCCGAGGGAACGTTTACATTTTCGCGCATATGCATAATGATAAAATCCTTATTGCTCATAAACGCCTCAAGTAAAACCTTCACCTGAGCAGCTAATGATTCTTTGGGCGGAAGTTCTTGTTGTTGAACCTTGTTCACTTCCTCCATTAAGCCATAGTAGTAATACTGGTGTATATTTAACGTGAGATCTTCTTTCGAATCAAAGTGAAGATAAAAGGACCCTTTCGACACCCCACTCTTATCGGCAATCTCCTGAATCGACGTCTCATGAAAGCCTTTTTGAGCAAAGAGCTTCATCCCTGTTTCAATCAATGTACGTTTTTTCTCATTCACTTACTTCACTTCCTTTATATGTAGAGAGAATCTTGCTTCTCTATCCCTTGTTGTGTAGTCTTGCTGTCAGTATGACTGGTCGGTCAGTACTTTATTAACTATACTAAATACCACGCTTAGTGACAACACGTAATGCGCTAATTTTGTGACAGAATGATGAGGTAAACTAAAGCGGATGCGGCCGGGGAGCGACGGATGGGGTGCGGCCCACAGGATGTGGGTTGGTTCGATGTTGCTACATGACGTAGCGATTTTAATCGAACATCCTTCCTCCCCTCGAACTTCCACTTAATCCTTTTTGAGATAAAGACAACATTGCAATACAATAAAAAGCCTCTCCGCACCATGCAGAGAGACTCTCTTAGTCTTACCTTATTTAACTGAGAAATTCATTTTCACAGCGTTTTTCAAGGTTAGGTTGTCTTGTGATTTACTATCTTTTGCGATGAATAGCGTATAGGATTCACCAGACTCGTAGTTTTTCTCTGGTCGTAGTTCAACAGAACGTGTTTCTTCATTATATTGTACCTCAACTGGTACAGCGTTCATTGCTTCATCGAACACATAAAAGCCAAGATCGTCTACCATGGATTGAGATAAATCAGTGTTGAATGTCACGTTCCAAACTTTATCCGTATCCACTTCTTCTTTATTTTCGAATTCTTTTTGTTCTTCCTTATCTTCTTCTACTTCTTCTTTCATTTCAGCTTGGTACTCAGCAAGTTCATCCTGCGCTTCTGCCACATCTTCTCGTAAGGAAGCGATACGTTCATTTACTTCATCAAGCGAATCCGAACTAGCATCTTCTCCCATTTTCATTTGCATCCAGCTATTTAAGTTTTTCGCATATCTCTCTACTGCATCTAGCTTATGCGTTTGGGCTTGCAGCTTTCCAGAAAAGCTTTTCGCACGATCATCATACCCTGCTAACTCTTCCTCTTCTTCTTTTTCCTCTTCAGAATCTACGACTTCTTCTTCATTATCTTCATCGTCGTCCTCAGACTCTTCTTCGCCCTCTTCATTTTCGTCTTCCTCTTCTCCTTCTTCATCTGAGTCGCCTTCTTCTGCTTCTTCCTCAGACTCCTCTTCCTCGTCTTCATCAGCAGCAACGATTTCCTGCTCAGCTGTTACTTGCTGGTATGATTCTACAGGAGAAGAAGGTTCCTCCGTGTCAGCATCTTCTTGCTGTGAAGATTCCGTATCTTCTTCATCATCTTCCATACTATCATCGGATTCTGGAGATTCCTTTGATTCTTCCTCTTTTACATCTTCATCAGATTCAGGAGCCTCTTGCTCTTCTTCCTGATCGTCATCTTCGTTGTCCTCATCAAAGTAATCTTCCATTTGGTCTTCAATCTTTTCCGTATGTGCTTCTATCCTATCTAGCCATCTATGTAACGTATCAATACGATTTTCAACAGCCTGAGCGCGTTTTTCTGCTAGTTTTTCAGCTAAGTCTTCTTTATGTTTTGATCGTTTTTCTTTTTTATCTTCCCATTTCGAATTGCCCTCACCTTGTTGTTTAGCTTGAACGTGTTTAGCATGATCATTCTCAGCAAACGCTACAACTGGTGCTGAAAACGTGAGCATGGAAGTTGTTAGGATGGATAACATCGTCTTTGAATTTTTCATAGCCTTCATTCCCCTCTGATTTTATTCATAGTTAAAAGCATGTTGTTATTTATATCGGATTTCTTATCTATGAGTTTTACATTCAAAAGGGTTTGCAAGACAAAATCAACCTTATTATCCATGAATATGTTATATATTGGATTCTCTTCTATTCAAAGTAGACCACTCATCCGAGTACATGAATGTATCTTGAGGAGTGGAGAGGAAATCCTTAATATACACCACAATCCCCATAGCCGTTCGGTGCATTTGCTTTTGGAGCGAAAGACCAGGTGTGGTTAGTTTGACTTTTGTTTGATCACTGAAGATAATCAAGCTCTGTTCTTTATTTTCATCGTAAGCCATTACATGATAGAACGCGATCCAATTACAATACACACTTCGTGGTGAGCGAGTAGGGAAGAAATATTGATCAGCTTCAGGATTGATTGCGATTGGTAATTTTGAATTCGATTGAAGTATTTTCTCCATATCCTTACGTCTTTGCTCTAATGTGGAACCATTGAATGTACATGATTGGCTCATAATTTGAATGGGTGATTTACGACAGAAGATCACTTTATTAGGCTCAAGTATTTTAGAAGAATAATAAGGATCATCATTCCAAAAAACCCCCATTGTATCTTCTGTGATAGTGTACGTTTCTTTTTTTTCTTTTCTTTTGCGTGTAGTTTTATTCATTCGACATATTGTCCCCTTTAAATGCCCTGTGATGATTCGATTGTACTAGGTAGCAAGAGATATTTATGTCGAATTTTGTAGAACAACTGGATTATTTACCCAATTGTAACATGTTTGTAACATAAGCCCGTAATAGTCTGTTAGAATTATACTAAAATACAAAGGAGAGCCTTCATTGAGCTATGTACATAAGTACGACAATCAAAACAGCTCTGCCGGAACTCCACCAACAAAACAAACAACTGAGATAAAAAAAGGCCTTAACCTTGATTGGAATGATCATCCCAAGGAGAAGCCTCCATCTAATGAATACCCTAACACCCATCCCACACTCGGCATTGTTATTGACTTACATATATAAGAAAAGCGTAAGCGCCAGAAATTTATACTTTCTTATTATGAAAAAGCCCAGCATATTCGCTGGGCTTTTCGTATGTGGTGATTTAGAAAACTACAGATGCTTCTACTTGAGGTATGCTTTTGTTCGCTTCCCATACATTTATGCGCTCTTCCATTATCGCTTTGCTCGCTTAATTCCGGTTATGCTCTCTCCGCTCTCGCTATTGCTCGCTTCCCGACCTAAACGCCTATTCCCCTGACTCTTTCTGCTGCTGCTGTTGCTTATCCTTATTATCTCCCTCTGTTCCACCATCGCCGCCTTCTTTTTCATTCATCATTTCATTTTGTTCTTCTTTCATTTCCTCTTCACTCATGCTTTCTTCTTCCATTTCACCATCTTCACTTTCTTCTCCACCACCGTTACCTTCTTCTTCTTTCATTTGTTCTTCTTCTTGATTTTCTCCTTCTTCTGGAGCTTCCTCCTGCTGGCCACATGCTGCAACCAAAGATAGTGCTAGTACAGAACTACCTAATTTAAGTAATAGTTTCTTGTTCAAGATATTTCCTCCTTAGGAATACGTATGTTTTCTTTTGGTAGGTTTCGCTAGAATTATTATACTTATTCAGGAGAAATATTAATTTAGATAGCTTTTAAAGCAACAAGATATGCGTTGGATAAGTGATCACCATTTACAAATGCACAGAATATCTGCCACGAAATAGAGATGTGAGTTTATGATCGAGATTTGAATTTTATGAGCAACTTTCCTGTGTTATGAGCGAGAATTGAATTTTATGAGCGAGATTCTCAATATATGAGCGACCGCCTAGTTTCACTTTACCTAGACAATAAAAAAACCGCCCCTCTCAAGGGCGGTTCTATCGTTCTATTCTTCTTTTTCACCAAGGGCGAACATGATTTCAGCTTCGCATACAATTTGGTCCTCTACTTTGGCTGTAGCTTTTCCTTTACCGATGCTTCCTTTAGCGCGGATGATTTCCACTTCAAGTGTAAGCGTATCTCCTGGTGTTACTTGGCGCTTGAAGCGACATTTATCAATTCCGGTAAAGAAGGCCAGACGACCTTGGTTCTCTTCTTTTTTCAGCATGGCTACTGCGCCAACTTGAGCTAGCGCTTCTACGATAAGTACTCCTGGCATTACAGCATAGCTTGGGAAGTGGCCTTGGAAGAATGGTTCATTGATCGTGACATTCTTTTTCCCAACGGCACGAGATCCTTCTTCCAGCTCTGTAATTTGGTCAACGAGTAAAAATGGATAGCGGTGCGGGATAATCTCTTTGATTTGCTCGATATCTAGCATGGAAATCCTCCTTATTGTTCTCGGGTTACGATATCAATAATATGTTCCCAAGTCTCAAGTTTCAAGGCATCAAGGGGATTTCCATCACCAATCACGCCGTACCCAATCATAACACCAGCAAGTAAAGCTAATGCACAAATTAAAAGAACGATGATGATACGCAACCAAATCGGAATCAAACGACGACGTTCTTTTCTCGTTTTTTGCTTTTTACTAGCTTCATTGTTGTTATTTTCTTTTTTTACTGGTTTCGCTTTTGATTTCTTCGCACTTTCATTTTGCTTCTCTTCACGTCGTTCGGCGCGACTTGTTGCTTCACTTTGGTTCTTTTTTTCAGGCATAACTAGAGACTCCTTATTATTCGTTTCCGTTATGTTTAACTTAACGTAAATTATTGATTAAGCCCATCATTTGGTCACCTGTAGAGATGGCTCTACTATTAAACTGATAAGCTCGTTGAGTTGTGAGCATATCCGTGTACTGCTTGGCAAGGTCTACGTTGGATTGTTCTAGCGCACCTTGCTGCATAGCATTGTTCTCAGGTGCTACATTAGCAAGAATTTCGGCTTCATTAAAGTCCACATTTTCTGGAATCGAGAGGCGATTTTGACCTTCTGCTTGTAAAAGACGAGGGCGAACCGCTTCCACGACAGAAATTTGCGCCTCCTGCTGTGCTTCTTCCCCATTTCGAGCTACCATAACCGACCCATTTTGCTGGATAGAGAATGAATCAAAGTTCCCATCTAATTGAATAGGTCCATCCTCTCCTAAGATAGGGTTTCCGTTTGATGTCACTAAGCTCACACTTCCATCATCATTCGCGGAAAAGGAAAAAGACCCGTCTCTTGTATAGTGGGTTTCGATTGCTCCATTATTGTTCACTTGTACTTGGAACATATGGTTGTCCTGCCTTAGAGCCACGTCTAACGGTCGATCTGTTTGACTAATGGGTCCTCGGCTTAGATCCATTTCGGTACCAGCTAAATAACCGCCAGTACCTATACGGATGCCATCAGGGGTCACGCGGTTTGGATTTTCCCCTTCATTATCAAGGTTGTCCATTTGTTGGACCAA
Organism: Pontibacillus yanchengensis Y32; assembly: GCF_000770635.1. Classification (GTDB taxonomy): domain Bacteria; phylum Bacillota; class Bacilli; order Bacillales; family BH030062; genus Pontibacillus; species Pontibacillus yanchengensis. Next base: position 20,908 of record NZ_AVBF01000047.1, on the reverse strand, counting down.
CAAGGAGGAAAAGTCAGCCTCGCGACTTTTGTAGCCTGGTGTATTCACATTTGATAAGTTATTTCCAATGATATCTAATTTTTGCTGAAGCTGCCCCATGGTGACAGCTGACTGCATGGATGAACGAAGCATTTATGCATCCCCCTTATCGAACTCTTCCAATTTCATTAACGGCCTTGTCCATACTACGGTCATAAGCTTTTAATACCTTTTGATTGGTCTCAAATAAGCGGTAGGAGCTCATCATTTCGGTCATCGTTTTTGCCGGATCTACATTGGATCGTTCTAAGGAGCCCTGTCTTGTATTAAAGGTAACTCCCTCAACGTTTCGAGCATTAACAGGTGCTTGTTGACCTTCTTCCCCATTAAAGCTAAAGTTCGCATTGCCCTCTTTCACCATTTGAGTCGCATCATTTGTATAAGAAATCCCAAGAGGTGTCGCTTGTCCATTTGCTTCAAGAATGCCGTCTTCTGTGACGTTAAATTCTACTCCACCAGTTTGGATGCGCTCGCCTGCTTGGTCTAGTACGTAACTTCCTTGCTTAGTCGTTAAGAAGCCTTCCCCGTCTACCGTAAAATTACCGTTACGAGTGTATCGCGCTTCCCCGTCTTCATTTTGAATCGTAAAAAACAACCCACCATTTTCATCAGGAACATTGCCATTTAACAATGCTATATCTGTGCCTATGCCTGTCTCACGAAGAGCAGCTTGATCGAATTCAGGTTTGGTTTCCTGCATGTAAACGCCTGTATTCATACTGCCAACTTCTGAGCGCACAGGTAGATTCAGATTATTTTTTGTGGGAAGACTTTTAGATTCCATTCGTTCAATGAGCATGTCTGGAAATGCTCTCATGGACCCCTGGTCTTGCTTATACCCTGGAGTCGACATATTTGATAGATTATTATTTAAGACTTGTTGACGACGTTGTTGCGCTAGCATACCAGATGCAGCTGTGTAATATCCTCTAAGCAAGGGTTTGTACCTCCTCTGTTCCTTTTACACAATGTTGTTCTTTGGAAGCTTGTCTATATTCTCAAGCATAATGCCTGTCCCTTTAGCAACGCAGTTCATCGGTTCCTCTGCAACAAGTACAGGTACCTTTAGCTCTTCAGCTAACAATTGATCCAGGCCATGAAGCATCGCTCCGCCACCTGTCAAAATAACGCCGCGATCAATAATATCAGCAGACAGCTCTGGTGGTGTACGTTCTAGTACTTGTTTTGCAGATTGCACGATAACTGAGACCGATTCCTTTAATGCATCTTCAATTTCAGCAGAATACACCGTGATTGTTCGTGGTAAACCTGATACCATATCGCGACCACGTATGTCGATTTCTTCACTACGTGATTTAGAGAACACCGTTGCTACATTAATCTTAATGTCTTCCGCGGTACGTTCTCCGATCAGTAGCTTGTATTCTTTTTTAATATATTGAAGGATTTCATTATCAAACTTATCACCGGCCATTTTAATAGAGGATGCTGTTACGACATCACCCATGGATAAAACAGCTACGTCCGTGGTTCCGCCACCAATGTCGATTACCATATTACCGCTTGGTTGAAAAATATCCATACCTGCTCCAATGGCAGCTACTTTTGGTTCTTCTTCCAAGAAAATACGCTTGCCGCCACTTTTTTCAGCAGCTTCTTTGATGGCTTTCTGTTCCACTTTTGTGATATTTGTTGGACAACATATCAACATACGAGGCTTAGACAAAAAGCCCCGTACATTAATTTTATTAATAAAATGTCTAAGCATGGCTTCTGTAACATCAAAATCAGCAATAACACCATCTTTAAGAGGGCGAATCGCTTCAATATTGCCAGGTGTACGTCCTACCATTTTTCGGGCTGCATCGCCGACTTCAAGAACTTTACCTGACGTGCGATCCATTGCTACAACAGATGGCTCGTTCAAGACAATACCTTTTCCTTTTACATGAATTAAAACATTGGCCGTACCAAGGTCAATTCCGATATCCCTTGCAAACATGTGTAGATGATCCTCCCTGCTAGAAACTTAAGTCTCCGATATCAGTATTCTTCTAATAATATATTTTATCACATATTTCAACAAATTTTGTCATATACGGAGAAAAAAGTTCCTGTATCTAAAGAAATAGGCATTTAGGGGGATATCTGGTTATCCAGCTGTATTTGCAGGCTCCTCCTTCACTGGTTTTAGCTTATATTTGTTCTTCGTTGCTTCACCACCTCTAAGATGTCGAATCGCTTTATGATAGTCCAAAATTTCCTTTACTTCGTTTGCCAATTCCGGATTGATTTCGGGTAGACGTTCGGTTAAATCTTTGTGAACAGTACTTTTTGATACACCAAATTCCTTTGCGATAACTCGAACGGTCTTTCTCGTCTCCACGATATATTTCCCAATCTTGATAGTACGTTCTTTGATGTAATCGTGCACACCACTCGCCTCCTGATCATTGGATATCAAAGGTGTGAAATGAGACAAGGTGGCAACGTTTAGAGTATGTGTAAAGGGTAGATACGATGTTTGGAACGCTTCTATGTTTGATAAGAACCCTCTCCCTCTCACCTCAAACCTTCCTGATTGCTCGGTTTGTAACAGATTATGTGCCACCAGAAAGGTTTATGCTTAAAATGTCGGGAGGGACAAGGCATGACAAGCATTTAATGCAAATTTTTCGAAAATGGGATGGGGGGACAGGTCCGTCATCCCACTTTTTGGGGACGGGCGGATGAGACGTGGGATGGGATGGGACGGAGGGACAGGTCCCTCGTCCCAAAATGTTGCTTTTTCATTACCATCTTTATAGTTGTCAGGGAGTCTTATTTATTTTTTTCGAAAGAACAGCCAAAAGAGTATGAACACGGCAAGAATAATGCCAATCATGGCAAAAACAATTTCTAGTTCACCTGGTGCGTACATATCGACGGAACCACCTGATGTGGAATCGGCTTGGGATGAAGTGTTTGAGCTTTCTGAAAGCAAATTTTCGTTATTTTTTATAAGAATATATCCAATCGTCGGCCATGTTATGAGGTTGATTAGTAGTAAACCTAGAAGCATCCATTTCCCTTTTGCTTTCATCTGCTTTCTCCTTTTCTTAAAAGTATAGTTAATATCGGCATGAATTTTGACTTTGTTACGAAAAAAAAGAGACTTGCTCCGATGGAACTAGGAGCATGCCTCTTTTTGGGACGAAGGGATGGGACGCGGGGACAGGTCCCTCGGCTCAATTTGTGCTAACTCGAAAATGGGATGAGGGACCTGTCCCCCCATCCCACCACCTTCGTCTCACAGTTTGTTCAGTTCTCGTAATGGTAGGCGGGCGAAGAAGTGGTGGCTGTCTTCATTTACGAATTTGTTGTATGACTTTATGAATAAATGATGGTTTTGTGTGGCTATTCCTAGATAGTACGTCTGAAATGAGGTTAGGGTTGGAAAGGAAGATAAGATCATTCTAGCTTCTTCATAGTCTCCTTTTGCTAGAGCAATATGTGCCTGTTCGGAGGGTTCTTGGGTAGTGATTCCGTCTACTTTATGATGAAAGGCACTGACAAATGGAATATTGTGTTGAGAAATATAGTACTCCTGATCCTGTAGATTATATCTTTCAGCGATATTTCTAGCTTGATGTAAGTGAAACATGGATTGATCGTAACTATCATAGAGGTAGCTTAACCCTAAACACTGATGAGTCTTGCATTTCCGATTAAGAGATATATTTTTTTGTTTGATAATCTTATATCCATACTTCCGTGACAGAATGAGTTCATTCCGCCTCCAATGATATCGTTGCTGCACCTCATTTAAGCGAAATAGTAAGGAATCTTTCAAAATAGAGGGTTCTAGTACTTCTACTCTCCCATATAACTCCTCCGTCAAACTAGCAATAACATCAAATCGATTCATGTCATAGAAACAATACAATTTCGTTAATACATGCACACTGGATTGTTCATCTGATAGAGGATTGATTGATTCTAGTTCGAATAATACCTTGTCGCTTGTCATCGACTGCGTTTCTAAATTACTTAATAGCTCATATAGTTGCGCCCATGTTTGATCGTATGGGTTTATGGAGTATTTATTTTCGTGAAGTAACTTCGTGAATTCTTTTTTATATCCGTTCATAAGAAAAAATTCAAGACTATGATATCTCGCCTCTGGGCTATTAGATTGTAAACAATAATCTCTTATTAGGTTACTACCTTCTTCTATATCACATATTGATGGTACTAAATGGAAAAAGGTGTATAAAGAGAGATTCGAGGACCTGGCATCATTAAGAATCGTTGCCTTATTCATCTATACAAGTACCTTCTTTCTAAGTTAAAGCTAAATAGTATATAAAAATAACATAACAAATTATCTGACATTTTAATATGTATTCAACAAAAGAAGTGCTTATTCGACACATGTAAGTGGGAGAACTTGGCGGATAGTAGAGATTGAGGAGGTTTCATCACTTAGTAGAGTTGTATTTGATAAAAAGAAAAACTCCGAGCCAAAAGACTCGGAGTTGGGTTCTATTATGTGTTCATCATAGAAATGGAAGATTCGCTATCTTCAGTTGGTTGGTCAGTGTCATTACCTTCTTGGTCCTGTTCAGTATCTTCTTCGTCAGTACCTTGTTCCTGATCTTCACCACGGTTTTGGTCATCTTCATTTAATTCTTGACCAGTACCTTCATTAGACTCTTCGGTTGCAGATTCTTGACCTTGTTGATCTTCAGGTTCTTCTGCTTCTTCCAGTTTGTTTAAAGGTTGGTTGAAGTATTCTTCAGGATTTAATGCTGTCTCACCTTTACGTACTTCGAAATCTAGGTGTACACCATTGTCTTTACCAGCAAGGTTTTGGCCAGCTGTAGCAATAACATCACCTTGTTTCACTTCAGCGCCAACTTCAACTAGTACGTCGCCAAGGCTCATGTACTTCGTAGTTACATCACTGTCATGTGAAATCTCGATTAATTGACCAAATAGTGGGTCTTCCTTCACTTCTGTGATGGTTCCACTTGCTGAAGCAGTTACATCAAACGTTTCTCCATCTTCTCGTGCGATACTAATGCCATTACTTTGATGGTAGCGATTGTGGTAAAATACGAGTGCTTGTTCTTTCTCTTCTTGGCTTGCATCATAATCATAGAACTTTGTTTTGATGACAACTTCTTCACGTTCTTTGAGCGGCATTGCTAAGTTTTCGGATTGCTCCATTACTGGTGCAGAATCTTCGCCATCGTAAGAGTACTCAATACTGTCTGTGTCATTTGTTGCATCTGGTTGTTCAGCTTGGTCGCTGGTAGACGAATTTTGGTACCAAACAACTCCAGCTAAAAGCAACGCTGCTGTAATCAAATAAACACTAGGGAAAAACCATTTTTTACGGAAAACACGTTTCCAATTGTTTTTTGAAACGCTTTTGTTTTCTTCCTCTCTCATTTCATCATCACCTCAAGAACCATTCTGAACAGAAAGAGGAAGAACTATACATTTTTATAAAAATTTTTTACACTTATCATTCGACAAACAAGAAAACTTATGCATACTAATTTACTTTGCTGCTATTTTTGGTAGGAAATCATCCACTTTTGAGATGGCTATTCCTTGATAATAGTGAGATAAAATCTCTTCATACGTCTTACCTTCTTGAGCCATCCCGTTAGCACCGTACTGACTCATACCAACTCCATGCCCATATCCTTTTGTCGTGAAAATAATATGATCATTTTTATATTTCACAGTGAAATCAGATGATTTTAAATCAAGTGCTTCTCGAATTTCACGACCAGTGAATGTTTTGCCCCCAACCGTTACTTCTGAAACTCGTTCGCTTTCTGTCTTTTTTACATTAGACAGAATTGGTTGATCAGCTGGCACGGAAACCTGTAACCCCGCTTCGATTTCAGCTTTTGTGAAAACCTTTTGATCCATGTATTTTGGTGATTCAGCATCCCACGGACTTTCTACACTTCGTAAATATGGAAACTCATTTGGCCAATAATCCTCTGAATTCTCCGTGAATCCATTCGAAGTGGAGAAAAAGGCTGCAAAAATCGGCTCTTCTTTATAAGTAAGCACTTCCCCTTTAGTCTGAGCCACAGCTTGCTCAATCTTGTTCATTTTCCATTCATAATCTGTGCCCCAGATGGTGCGAAGCTCTTCATCATTTTTGTACACTTGGTGTTGGATTGTATCTGTCACATGAGCCCCGCCCTTAAGCGTTGCCTTCTCATTCGTAAGGTATCGTACGATATACGTACGCGCCGCGAGAGCTTGCGCTTTTAACGCTTCTAACTCAAAATCAGCTGGCATTTCCGAAGCAACAACCCTTGAGACATACACTTCTAAAGGTACATCATCCACTTGGTTAGAACTCGAGCGCAGGACAGAAACGTCTAAGGATGACCCTTCCGCTAAATTGATGTCCTGTTCTGTTGCTACTTCATTCGTGCTCACCGGCTGCACCTGCTCCTCCTGGTTGGATCCGATGAATGGAACAACGACTAATGTTGGTAGTACGAGTATAATGGTGACCAACGTGCTAATAAAAATAAGCCCGGGTCCTTTCCACCTTTTCATGAAGACGCCCCTTTCCTATCTAGTTACTCTACTAACATTTCTATACAAAAAGTGGGAATGGTAGAACCTTTTGTTAGGAAAAAATTGTGGAGGAAGTGGCTAGTTGCTTTAGAGGGAGTGGTTGGATTTTGCTCGGTTTGGGAGTTGGGACTTGGTCATATTAGTAGATGGTAGATAGAGTGGGATGTTTGTGAGATTTTTGTGTGACGAGGGGTTACTATTTTGAGTCTTGTGTGTATAGGGTGGATTGGATATGTTTGGGTTTCTAGGTATCAGTAGCTTTGTAACTGTTATCCGCTGCCTTTCCTCTCTTATCCGTCACTTTTTAACCGGTATCCGCTGCCTTTCCTCTCTTATCCGTCACTTTTGTTCTGGTATCCGCTGCTTTTCCTCTCTTATCCGTCGCTTTTGTACCAGTATCCGCTGCTTTTCCTCTCTTATCCGTCGCTTTTGTACCGGTATCCGCTGCTTTTCATCTCTTATCCGTCGCTTTTGTACCGGTATCCGCTGCTTTTCCTCTCTTATCCGTCACTTCAATCTAGTAATCCGCTATTTTAGGTTCAGTATCAGCTGGTTTATGTACAGTTTGAACTTCCATCTTTATATAATGTGAGATGATACGATTTGTTCGCCTCCCTTTTGTTTATGCTCTGCTTTTTCCATTTATTCGCTCCCATCTCAGCTTTTGCTCCCTTATCTCCATTATGCTCCCTCCCAAGCTCAACCTCTCCTCAAAAACCCCATAAAAAAATACGACTCCTCTTCAGAGAAGTCGTATTGTTCATCTTGTTTATGATGATAGTGATGATTTCACGTCCGTTGTAGGTTCAATGTCTTCCATTGCTGGTTCGTTGATACGTTCTACATCAGCGCCAAGGCCTTTTAGTTTTTCGGCGAAATCTACATATCCGCGATCAAGGTGTTTCAGTTCTGTCACGCGAGTGTAGCCATCTGCAACTAGGCCAGCTAGAATGAGTGCAGCACCTGCGCGTAGATCTGTTGCGGCAACTTCTGCTCCTTGTAGGTCGGATGGTCCTTCTACAATGACGGAACGGCCTTCAATTTTTAGGTGTGCATTCATGCGACGGAATTCTTCTACGTGCATGAAGCGATTTTCGAATACTGTTTCGGTAATCACACTAGTACCATGTGCTCTTAGCATCAAGGCCATCATTTGTGATTGCATATCTGTTGGGAAACCAGGGTGTGGCATCGTCTTAATGTCAACGGCTTTTAATTTTTCTGGGCCGATAACGCGAAGGCCATCTTCTTCTTCTTGAATGATGACACCCATTTCTTCCATTTTGGCAACAAGTGAACGAACATGTTCAAGCTCAGCGTTCTTTACTAACACATTTCCTTGTGAGATAGCTGCGGCCACCATGAAAGTTCCAGCCTCAATTCGGTCTGGAATGATTGTGTGCTCGGCTCCGACTAGTTTTTCTACTCCGTGAATACGGATTGTTTCGGTACCTGCACCAATAACTTTTGCGCCCATTTTGTTCAAGTAGTTTGCAAGGTCAACGATTTCTGGCTCTTTTGCACAGTTTTCTAGTACTGTTTTTCCTTCGGCAAGAGCAGCGGCCATCATAACGTTTTCGGTTGCTCCAACACTTGGTACGTCAAAATAAATACGGGCGCCTTGAAGACGTCCTTCTGCGTACGCTTCGATAAATCCATTTCCTACATTTACTTTTGCACCCATTGCTTCAAAGCCCTTAAGGTGCTGGTCAATCGGTCTTGAACCAATTGCACATCCACCTGGAAGTGCAACCTTTGCGTGTCCGTAACGAGCTAAAAGTGGTCCTAATACAAGGAACGATGCTCTCATTTTACGAACATATTCAAATGGTGCTTCTGTTGTCAGCTCTCTAGATGCATCAATCGTTACAGTATTTTGATCGATACCTACATCTGCATTCATATATCGCATTACTTCACTAATTGTAGTTACATCAGCGAGAGCGGGTACTTCTTTAAGGATACTTTTTCCTTCACTAGCAATTAGGCTTGCTGCGATGACAGGCAGAACAGCATTTTTAGCACCTTCTACCTTAACGGTACCATTGAGCTGGCCGCCACCGCGGACGATGATTTTTTCCAAGGTCATTCCCCTCCGCGTCCATTTTCTCTATATTAATATTCATTCGTAATGACTGGCGTTCCAAATGTGAGGGTTGTCTTTGCGCCCATTCCTTCGCGTAATGCAAATTGAACATTCATTGAACCCTGATCTCCATATGGAATCGCCTGGCTCCATTGTTTTGTTAATCCTGTGACTGATATAAAATCTTCTTCGTTTAGTATTTGCAATTCTTCGATTTGTAATCTGGTACTAAATTTTTCAAGCAATAAAACACCATCAATAATACCATTGTATTCCGTTTTCACACAAGTGAATATTGTGGTATTTTCTTGAAAAATAGCGGATTTTAGCTGATTTAGTCTAGGCATAAAGTTTGATTTTGTAGCCTCATCCCATTCGTCACCTGTTGCGACGTAAAGGATTTGAGCGTATGATTGCATTTCTTTCGAAACAATCATAATAAACCTTTCGACAAATTGAGAATTTTTTTGATGGTACGTGAAAACGAATTTTTTCCTCTTTTCGTCTTCCGTTTCATTGATGGTCATGTGAGGATATTGTGTTTGAAGCATTTCTTTGTAGTAGGAGATTTCATCTTGGTGAATGTCCTTTTTCATCGTAACTTCCCATGTCCCCACTTCTAGGTTATGATCTTGTATAAAATCTGTGATATCGTTCAGTGGTTGTACTGGTGAAGTGCGTTTGGCTTGTGCTGCTAGAAATAAATGAGGTTGAAGCAATAAGATAATAATGAATATAATAGCAAAATGTTTCATGAATCTTCACTCTCCCCTTGGAAAAAATCATATTCCCATTATGAGCGGGAGAGGGTAGAAACATACCCCAAAAATCTAGCGGTTATTCGACAATTCATACACAACACCATGAGAGTCATGCTACCTTTTGGGATACGAAACCTAGCGTAGCCCTTTTCTTCTATAGGTTACAATAGGAACTGTAGATTTTTTGACCATTGAAGGTAATCTAAAAAGAAATTACTCACAGCCGTCCCAATTGTAATGGTAAGAAAAATTAATAAAAGGCGTGCTTCAAAAACCTTTCCTTTTTTAATAAGACCATCGAGATTAATGGATTGTAGTAAACGCCATGTAATCATAATGAAAACAATATGAGAAATCATATTTGTTAACGATTGATATCCCACTGCATCCATGACTTCCTCCACACCTTTCTACAAGAGTGACATACGGCTTCGACACATTCATGTTATTCCTTTTGAAAATATGCCGATTTCGCTAATTATTGCCGGGGAAATATCGACAAAGTTCACTAGTAAAACCTTGCCATGCTGAACCGCAAATGTCAACGTTACTCGGTGTGTTGTTACCCAATACCTTTTTTATATCGACACTAAACCTGTGCAGTTAAGTAGTTCGAACGATTTCGATATTTCTCTGCGGCCCACACGACGTGGGTTGGTTCTATTGGGACGAGGGACCTGTCCCTTCGTCCCATTTCCCAGTAAATAAAAAAGGATGAGCACAAAACTCATCCTTATCCACGCATCCAGAGCATTTCTGTTACGTTGATTAGATCGACGTAGTGATGGTAAAAGTCGAGAGCGAGGTTTGGTAATATGCCTAGGCCTATGATGGCAATGGCGCATATCCAAAGGGTGGTTTTCATCACTATCGGGACCTTGATGGTAACTTGGAATGGATTGCTTCGGAAATATATCTGTACCAGAATGCCAAAGTAGAACACGTACGATAATACAGTGGCTGCAATCATGATACTGACTAGCACGATTGGAGCTGGATCTGTACTGAGAGCTCCCAATATGATATTCAGCTTACCGATAAATCCAGCTGTGCCTGGTATCCCTGCTAATGATAGGATGAAAATGGTCATCAGTATGGCTAAAGCTGGGGAGCGTTTATATAAGCCTGAGAACATCTCGAGGTCTAGTGTTCCGTGTTTCTCGTAAAGAACATATATAATAGCTAACCCACCTACTGTCATAAACATGTAGACGAGCAGGTAGAACCATATATTTTCAAGCGTCAACGTTGATAGGGCCACAACTGGGACGAGTAAGTAGCCTGCATGTGCGACACTTGAGTAGGCAAATAGACGCTTCATATTGTGTTGTCGTAACGCAAGGATATTACCAAGGATCATTGTAAGAGCAGCTAAGACACCTATCCAAAGGGCCATAGACTGCATAAACGTTTCATTAAGCCTCAATCCCTCTAATGTGCCAAAAAGGGTTAAGAACACCCTCAAAAGAATAATGAATCCGGCTGCTTTCGATACAACGCTCAAGAACGCTGTAACAGGAATTGGTGCACCTTCATATACATCTGGAGTCCACATATGAAATGGGACGGTAGAGATTTTGAAGGCAAGACCTACAAACGTCATGATAAAAGCCATAATCAACAACCCTTGCGCGGGGGTTCGGATTAACGAAGGCAGGATTTCGGATATCGTCGTCAATTGCGTGCTTCCTGTTAGCCCATATAAGTAGCTAAAGCCAAACAATGTGATAGCCGTCGCCATGCCCCCATTAATCACGTATTTCATGGCACTTTCATTTGATTTTAAAGATTGCTTATCAATACCAGCTAAAATGTACGATGATATCGATAATAGTTCCAGTCCTACAAAAAGCGTAATTAAGTCAGCACTGGAAGCCATCATCATCGCTCCAAGTAGTGCCGTTAAGAGTAAATAGTAGAACTCCCCTTGCTCCCGCTTTCGATGATAAGAGGCAGATAGGCCTAGCACCAATCCAGCTCCAATAAGGAGAAGCAGCTTAAAGCTTGTTGCGAATAAATCCAAACGATACGTATCATACAAAATCATGTCCGCTTCTTGACCAAGCTGGCTTAAAGTGAACACGAATGCTACTAAAATTCCAACACCCGCAAAAACACTTAGCCACTTCCGATGAAACGAATGAGGTAAAAAAAGATCCAAGAGCGATAACAACGTCGCAATGATCACGATTGTAAATTCCGGTGCCATTATCCCCCAGTCATATGCCAGTAACGTTTCCATGTCCATCTCGTTACCCTCCTATCCTAAGCACGATTGCTTCTACACTAGTTTGGATTGAATGGGTCAAAGAGGTAGGAAACACACCAATGAGGAGAATCAATCCAAGCATAATACTGACGGGAATCCACTCTTTCCCCTGCAAATCTGCTATCCCTTGTTGAGCTAGCACTTCTTTTCCAAACGTGATGTCCATGACCGCTCTTAAGATATACGCGGCTGTTAGGATAATCCCGATTGTACCAATGGCCGCGATAACAGGCATGGATTCAAATATTCCGAGGAAGGTCATGAATTCACTTACAAAACCACTCATACCAGGTAGTCCAAGGGAAGCTAACCCAACCGCTAATAGAACACCAGCAGTGAGAGGCATGGTTCTTGATAGTCCCCCTAGGCGTGTAATATAGGTAGTTTCTGTTTTTTCCTTTACTACCCCTATAAGGAAAAAGACCAGCGCTGCAATCAGTCCGTGCGAAATGGTTTGAAACATTGCTCCTTGTAATCCTGCTTCATTCATAGCCGCAATTCCAAGTAACACGATTCCCATATGCGAGATACTCGAATAGGCGAACAGGCTACGTAGTTCTTTTTGTACGAAGGCGATACATGCCCCGTAAAGAAGATTAACCAACCCCAAAATAGCGACAACTGGTGCTATGTCTTGAAAGGATGCTGGGAAAAAGCCAATTCCAAACTGCATCAATCCGTACGCTCCAATTTTCAGCAACACGCCAGCATGGATCATGACTAAAGCAGGCGGTGCTTGCACATGAACGCGTACCATCCATGTGTGTAACGGGACAATCGGTAGCTTTACGCCAAAGGCAATGAGTAAGGAAATCAGCAGTCCCATGCTCAATTCCGTGCTTAAGGAGGCATTGGCAATCGCCTCATAGTTCGTGCTGCCAACATTAGCAAACAATACGATTATCACGATAAGTAATATGGCGGAACCAATTCCGTTGTAGAGAAGGTAACTGTATGCAGCTCTTTCCTTCTCCATGCCGCCCCATTTTCCAATCAGTAAAAACATCGGGACTAGTGTAAGCTCAAAGAATATAAAGAATAAAATGAGATTTTGAGACGCAAACACGCCGAGTATTCCGATTTCAAGTAAGAGAGTAAGCAGCGCATATTGCTTCCATCCCTTTTTGATTTGCATGGTAGCTGTCACCATGGAGACGATCATTAATACTGCCGTTAATAAAAGCAACACTAATGAAAAACCACTGACCCCTAATTCGTACTCAACAAAAAAGCTAAATGGGTACTGTCCAAAGGAAATCCACGGTACACGTATCGATAAATCAGCTCCACTGTGAAACTGCTGATAGACGATTATGGACATAATCAAAGGTAGGATGGAGCAGATGACGGCTATCCTTTTTTGCAGCTTAGCTTGTGTGGATGGTACGAGTAACAACAAAACAATTCCAACGATTGGAGAAAAGACGAGTAACGTTAACCAGCCCATTTAAAAGAACCTCCCTTGCATAAGCCCAATCAGCAATAATACAACGAGTCCGACGCCAACCATCGCTCCGTACGTTTGGACCTGTCCGTTTTGTAGTTTGGAAGCTAGCTTGGTTACTAAAATCGTTATATCTTCTATGAAATGTAGAATTCCTTGGATAACGTACCTCTCCACCCAAGTACCAACTATACCGAGACATTTCGTAGCGAATACTACGGTTCTTTGATATAACACATCTACAAAAAAGCCATTCAATACCGCTTCATACACACCAGGAAACGCTTCGGACAAATAGTTGCGATCCAGTTTTTCCTTTTGATACATCAAATACGCCATCCAAATGCCAAGAAACGTCAGAAGAGTGGTCACAGCCATCAGCCATCCTGCTCCTTCATGTGGGTGAAGTGTGATATATTCATTCCCTGAAGCTAACCATTCCCCTAAAAATGGACCGAACCATCCAGTATGAATGTAACCTGCACCAACAGCTAACAAAGCTAACACCACCATCGGCAGGATCATAACACGAGGTGATTCAAAGATTTTCTTCCGCCTCTTATATGGGATGATTTTTTTGCTCATGAACACTAGGAAGAATAATCGGAACATGTAAAATGCCGTTAGAAAAGCTGTAATCAATCCTAGTGTGAATAGGACATAATGTTCTTCTTTCCATACTGCTAATAGTACTTCCTCTTTGCTGAAGAATCCTGAGAATAGTGGCATACCAGCAATGGCGAGTGTGCCGATTAAAAACAGCCACCCAGTCCCCTTCATCCGTTTCCACAGTCCTCCCATTTCTCCAATGAGTTGTGTGTGGGCAGCGTGGATCACGCTTCCTGCTGCAAGGAATAATAAGGCTTTAAAAAAGGCGTGTGTCGTTAAATGAAAGACACCTGCTACATACCCAGCGGAGCCAAGTGCGAGCATCATATAGCCTAGCTGCGAAACGGTGGAGTAGGCAAGCACACGCTTGATATCGGTTTGCACGATAGCGATACACGCCGCAAATATGGCGGTAAATGCTCCCGTTATAGCGACCACCAACATGGCCGTATCGCTTGCTTCGAATAATGGGAATAGTGTCGCTACTAAATACACGCCAGCCGCGACCATGGTTGCAGCATGGATGAGCGCTGATACTGGCGTTGGCCCTTCCATTGCATCCGGTAACCACGAATGTAGCGGGAACTGACCTGATTTGCCAACCGCTCCAATAAAGATGAGTAACGCAACCAAGGTCACCATTCCACTGTCCATATCGCCCCCCGATACAGCTTGGAAAATCGCGCTAAATTCGAGGCTCCCTACCTGCCAAAATACTAAAATCATCCCAATTAACAAGCCAACATCCCCGACACGGGTCATGAGAAATGCTTTTTTAGCGGCTGCCCTGGCTTCTGCTTTATGAAAATAAAATCCAATCAGTAAAAATGATCCTAATCCCACCAGCTCCCAAAACATATAGAGCTGCAACAGATTTGGAGATAAAACTAGCGCAAGCATTGCAAAGGTAAAGAAGCCAAGATAAGCATAAAACGTGCCCAGTCGTTCCTCTCCAGCCATATATCCTTTCGAATAGATATGAACTAAGAAACTTACAAGCGAAACGATTACGAGCATAAGCGCATTCAACGGATTCACGATATACCCAATAGAAAAAACGGTATCGCCAATCGATAGCCAACTTATGACTGCTTCGCTATTTCCAAAAATCATTTGCCCAATTAGAACGGTAATCGATCCAATAAGCGCGAGGCCCGTTGTCATGATCCCTACTCGGCTACAAAGATGATGCCATTCCCTTTTTTGGAAGATAAAACATAACAAAAACGTCATCAATGGAAAAAAGGGAATAATCCAAGCGATTTGCGTCATTCTACACAGTCCCTTCTGTATGCAACTGTTCGTTCACTACGCCTCAACCTTTCATTTCATTCATGTCTTCTACTTGAACGGTCGCCTTATTTCGATACAACGCAATCAGAATAGCTAATCCTACAGCCGCTTCAGCTGCTGCCACGGTAATCGAAAATAACGAAAAGATTTGCCCTGTGATTGCAGGGTTCACGCCAAATTTACTAAAGGCAACCAAGTTTAAATTAACGGCATTCAACATTAGCTCGATACAGATTAGCACAATAACAGTGTTGCGCTTCGTTAACGCTCCGAATAATCCCAGTGCAAATAATGCTGCAGCTAATAATAAAAACGCATGAACGGTCATTCTGTATCCTCCTCTCGTTTGGCAAGAAGAATAGCGCCAATAAAGGCAACCAACAGAACGATAGATACGAGTTCAAATGGAATAACGTAGTGAGAATAAAGGCTAAGGCCAATTTGTTTTGTATTTTCTACATGAAGGTCTGGAGCAGTCGCACCAAAGTTCACTCCTTCAATCAACACATACATGATGCCAAAAAAGAGTACCATAGCTACCCCAACGAGCCACCCTCGCTGGGAAGAACGATACGTTCGCTCTTTGGCATCGTGATGGTGTTTTGTCAGCATGATACCGAAGATCATCATAATGGAAATCGCACCTGAATAGATCAACACCTGCACGACGGCTACGAACTCAGCAGATAGCATGACGTATAAACCTGCGATGCTTAAAAAGGTCAACACAAGCGCTAACAGCATATGAATGACTTTACTGGCATTCAACATAACCAACGCACCAAATATAGCGATGGTAGCAAGGACAAGAAAAATCATCACTTCCCCAGTCATGCCTTGTTCTCCTCTCGAGTGTTATCCTCGTTTTCATCCAACCATTCGAGATTTTTAAACAGCTCATCTCGCGAATACTCTGCAAGCTCAAAAGTGTTCGTCATGATGATCGCTTCGGTTGGACATACCTCTGTACATAAATCGCAGAGGATGCAAATTTCAAAATTGATATCAAACGTATCAATGATTTTCCTCTTAACTGAAGGATCAGGATGTTTTTTTTCGGTTAAATCAATACAATCGGTTGGGCAAATGTTAGAACACTGATTACACACAATACACTTCTCAGGATAAAACTTTTGGATGCCACGAAATCGGTCAGGCATTGGTATTGGCTCATCTGGATACGTGTATGTCATCTGCTTTTTGGACATATTTTTCAACGTATAAGCAAGCCCTTTCCCTATTCCTTTCATCCGTTCCGCCTCCTTTTTACCGAATAATAGAAAAGCGCAAAAACCCGGCTAGCGACCTACAAACTGCCCTAATCATGCATTTCACTGTAGCTGGAGCTAGACTCGTAAGCGCCAAACGTATCATTTCTTTAAACGATCACAAGAGCTGTTTGATTATTGCCGTAATAAAAATATTCGCAAGTGCGACGGGTAAAAGAACCTTCCAGCCAAATTCCATTAGCTGATCGACGCGAATACGTGGTAACGACACGCGAACCCATATAAAAAAGAACACCATTAGCATGAATTTTCCGATGAACCAAAACGCATCAGGGATAAATCCAAGACCCGGTATCGCATTCCATCCTCCTAAAAATAGCACCGTAATTAACGCTGCCATTGCAAATAGATACACATATTCTGAAAGCATAAAAAATGCCCAGCGGAAGCCTGAATACTCAACGTGATAGCCAGCTACTAGCTCCGATTCTGCTTCTGGTAAGTCAAATGGCGTCCGGTTCAATTCAGCATTGGCCGCAATCACAAACACAATGAATCCAATCGGCTGAATCAATATAAAAGCAATGTTTTGTTGTGCCTCTACAATTTCGATCAAATTTAAGCTTCCCGTTAGCAAAACCACACCAATCACGGACATAACGAGTGGTATTTCATACGAAATCATCTGCGCCGCAGAACGCATCCCGCCCATTAACGCATACTTGTTATTGGAAGCCCAACCAGCAGTGACAATACCGATAGTCGACACACCCGATATAGCGATATAATACAGCAGTCCAACGCCGATATCGGAGAAGTGAAACGCATCCGTAAAGGGTATGACAGCTAGCACCATAAACGCTGGTGTGAAGGCAATAACGGGAGCTAGGATGAATAATGGCTTATCCGCAAGCTTCGGGCGGGTATCTTCTTTTGTTAATAGCTTAAGAATATCGGCCACGGTTTGCAGTAAACCAAAGCGCCCTCCGACACGATTCGGACCGTGTCGCAGTTGCATATAGCCCATCACTTTTCGTTCTGCCAATATGGCAAATGTGACGAATCCGAGTACAAGCATCAGCATGCTCGTTCCTATAAGAAGCTGTGTGAGAAGATGAGACGCGCTCGGTTGTGTTTGTAGAAAGGATGTCATTACCCATCAACCTCCCCGAGTACAATATCTACACCGCCTAAAATAGTGATTAAGTTCGCCATATTTTCGCCTTCGAGAAGCTTTGGTAGGATTTGCAGATTGTAAAACGACGGGCGGCGGAACTTGAGGCGATATGGTTCTTTTTTGCCTTGACTTGCAATGTAACAACCAATCTCACCCCTAGGAGACTCAATCCGTACATAAGCCTCCCCTTTTGGTGGCTTTACGACTTTCGGAACTTTTGCGAGAATCTTGCCCTCTTCCGGACATTGCTCTACAGCCTGTTCGATAATCTTGAGCGACTCCTCTATCTCACCCATCCGACAGTGATACCTGGAAAGGGCATCCCCTTCCTGCCTGGTGATTACATCAAACTGAAAGCGGTCATAAATGGAATAAGATTCATGCTTCCGCAGGTCCCACTCCACACCGGTACAACGTAAATTCGCCCCACTCAATGAATAATTAATGGCGTCGTCCCTTGTGTAGGTACCCACTCCTTTTACTCGTTGATGGAAAATTTCATTGCCTGTTACAAAATCATGGTATCCTTGCAACTGCTCTCTCATATACGGTACAAATTCACGAACACGATCAAGCCAACCCTCAGGAGCATCCCATTTCACCCCACCGATGCGCATGTAATTGAACGTTAATCTAGCACCAGACAGCTCGGTTAGTAGATTAATAATCGCTTCTCGTTCTCTGAAAGCATACAAAAACGGGCTAACAGCGCCAATATCTAATAGATACGTCCCGAACCAGACAAGATGGCTGGCGACTCTCCCTAGCTCCATCGAGAGCACACGTAAATATTCCGCTCGCTCCGGGATTTCAAGGTCCATCATCGTTTCAACAGCATGGCAAATCACATAATTATTCGTCATTGCGGACAAATAATCCATGCGATCGGTGTACGGAATGATTTGTGTGTATTGGAGATCTTCAGCTATCTTTTCCGTGCCACGATGTAAATAGCCAATAACTGGCTTCGCTTCTTTAATAATTTCTCCGTCAATTTTGACAACAAGACGAAATACACCATGGGTACTCGGGTGCTGAGGGCCTACATTTAATAGCATTTCTTCCGTTCGTAACATGTCCTACACCTCCTCGTCGTAAGGTTGATAATCTTTCCGAAGGGGATACCCCTTCCACTCCTCACCTAGAAAAATACGATGCAAACTCGGATGATTGCGGAACTCAATCCCTAGCAAATCGTAAGCCTCACACTCCGGCCAATTCGCTCCTTCCCAAAGCTGAGCTAACGATTCAATGCTTGGATGCTCATGATCCAATTTAACCTTTAGCGCGATGGACTGATGATTGAGTAAGGAATAGAGATGAGCATAAAGCTCATAATGCGTTTCAAAATCTGTCCCATGATAATCCGATAAAAAATCAAAACCAAGCTGCTCGTTGTATTTTAAAAACTGCGCTACACTGTAATAGGCTTCTGGTGTCGTTACGATTGTCGGGACGTGCTTAGACAAGCGATTGATGTATGCCTCTTCTATGACGTCCTCTCCAAGGTGCTCTTTAATGACCTCTACATATTTGTTTAGCAGCGGCTGATTGTAGGATGGGAGCTCCTCTTCCTCTTCCGTTTTTTCGGCTTTGGCGGATGTAGCTTTTTCTGCAGCTTTTGCCTTTGCAGCAGCCTTGGCTTTGGCAGCGGCAGCAGCTTTCTTTTTGGCTTTTTCTTTATCGGATTCTGTAGGTTGGTTTTGTGTAGGTAGTTCAGAATTGTTTGGTGGGTTCTCTGGTGATGGGGCTTGTTGCTGAGTCTCGTTTCCCTCTTTTAGGTCGTTATTGGTTTCTTGATCAAACGTTTGATCCATTTCTTTATTTTGGTCTGATTTTTGGTTGGAATCGGGTGATTTGGCTTGTGAATGTGGTTGATTTTCAGAAGGTGCTTCTTCTTGGTTGATGGTTGGGTCAAGACCCTCCTGTTCAGGTAGAGACTTGTCATTATTATGATTGTCGGTCATTCGTCATCACCCGCTTTCCTGTCTTAGCTTCGTAGCGAATTTTTTCTTGTAGTTTGTTAATACCGTATATAAGGGCAGCTGGGTTTGGCGGGCATCCTGGGATATAGACATCGACTGGGACGATCTGATCCACACCTTTCACAACGGAGTAGGAATTAACATATGGGCCTCCTGCTGTCGCACACGATCCCATTGCGATAACCCATTTCGGCTCTGGCATCTGATCGTATAGACGACGTAGAACGGGCGCCATTTTTTTCGTTACCGTGCCCGATACAATCATGACATCAGACTGTCGCGGTGACGTTCGGAAAAACGATCCAAATCGGTCCACATCGTAATGAGATGAGCCTACCCCCATCATTTCAATCGCACAACAGGCTAGTCCAAACGTTAGCGGCCACAGAGAATTACTCCTAGCCCATCCCTTCAACTGCTCGAGTGTAGCCATAAATACATTCCGCTCTAACTCAGCTCTTTCCTCAGGTGAAATATTCTCCAAATTTAGCTCCATCGTAGCACCTTCTTTTTCCAAGCATAGATTAACCCAATCAACAACATGACAATGAAGATCAACATTTCAATCAGAGCAAATGCCCCTAGCGAATCAAAAGCAACAGCCCATGGATACAAGAAAACCGTCTCCACATCAAAAATGACAAACATCAAAGCAAACATATAATATTGAACATGAAACTGAACCCGCGCATCCTGAAACGGATCAATTCCACTCTCGTAAGTTGTCTGCTTCGCCTTCGATGGCTTATGAGGTCGCAACAAACGCCCAGCCGTCAACGCAACGATTGGAAGCAGCAAACCTAGAGCCAAAAACACTAAAATAATCAGGTAACTATTGTGATAGACATGCAACGATTCCATACGCATCCCCTTTCGTTCAGGTGGAGTGAAAACGCTTTACTTATTAGGTCAACACACTTAAAGTGATAAACCTCTTCTATGCATGTCTATGTTGGAGATGTGGGGTTATGACGAAAATGTGGTGCTGGGGTGGTTATGGGGATGGGGGTGGGTTGACTTTCTGGGGATATGCGTGGGTTCTGCACCGATATGTGTGGGTTTGGCTCATATATGCGTGACTTTTACACTGATATGCGTGACTTTTACACTGATATGCGTGACTTTTACACTGATATGCGTGGGTTTGGCTCGGATATGCGTGACTTCTGCACTGATATGCGTGGGTTTCGCTCGGATATGCGTGACTTTTACACTGATATGCGTGGGTTTGACTCATATATGCGTGACTTCTTCACTGATATGCGTGGGTTTCGCTCGGATATGCGTGGGTTTGGCTCATATATGCGTGACTTCTTCACTGATATGCGTGGGTTTGGCTCATATATGCGTGACTTCTTCACTGATATGCGTGGGTTTGGCTCATATATGTGTGACTTCTTCACTGATATGAGTCAAGTCCTTAACATTGTGTAAAAGTATCCATGATGTTTTCAACTT
>NZ_AVBF01000046.1 GCF_000770635.1 Pontibacillus yanchengensis Y32 | reverse complement strand
GCATCGGACCCACCAGCTGCTAAAAATATCTCGATTCCAAGTCTTCAAGGTAATGGGGCTTAACTTGAATATAAGTAAATTCCTTCAACACTGCCATTTCAGATCTGGATAACATACTTAAAAAACGTGCATCAAAAAGATTTTTCCAAAAAAACATGAATAAAATGTTTAGCTAATGTAAAGAATGGGAATCTTATAAAATTAGAAGCCTTATAATTCTTTGGAGGGTGATAAACGTGGCAGTAACTGTAAAAGCAAACACAAGAGAAGATTTCCGACGTTCTGCAACAAATGAACTTCGTAATAATGGTAAAGTACCGGCTGTAGTATATGGCCAAAATCAAGAGCCAATCTCTATATCAGTAGATAGCCTTGAATTACTTAAAACATTACGTGACGAAGGCAGAAACGTTATCATTTCACTAGATGTTGAAGGTAAATCACCTATAGATGTAATGCTACATGAGCATCAAATCGAACCAATTCGTGATGAATTGTATCATGCTGATTTCTTCCGCATTGACATGTCATCTGAGGTTGACGTTCAAGTACCTATTCATGTAGATGGGGAACCTCAAGGTGTTAAAGATGGAGGAATTCTTTCTCAACCATTACATGAACTAGCTGTGCGTGCGAAACCTAATGATATTCCAGATGAAATCAAACTGGATGTTACGAACTTAGAAGTGAACGACAGTCTATTAGTTTCAGACCTAAAAGAAGGTCGTAATTATGAAATAATGGAAGATGAAACAACTACCATTGTTACGGTATTACCACCGCAAACGGAAGAAGTAGTAGAACCAGGTGAAGGTCAAGATGTAGATGCGGAACCTGAAGTATTAAATCAAAAAGATGATGAAAATACAGAAGAAAATTCTGAGGAAGATCAATCTTAAGTTAGCATACAAGAAAGAGGCGTAACCCTTCTGGTTGCGTCTCTTTTTATGGTTTTTATTTTTATATCAGAGCTTCAATAAAGGATTCTATTACGACTAATTGCTGTGTAATCCAGAAAGTTTTCCAAAATAAATGCAGGCTTGTGCTTTTATTTTACTTATAAAATTCGGTACAATAAACTAAGCTAGAGATATGTACGTTGTCTAGAAAAGAGGGATAGCATGAAATGTATCATCGGATTGGGTAATCCGGGACCTAAATATGAGAATACACGACACAATGTTGGATTTATGGTTATAGATGAGTTATTAAGACGACATAATTGGAAATTAGATAAAGAAAAATATAAAGCTCAATATACAGTTGAACATGTAGGATCCGAAAAGGTTCTGCTTATGAAGCCTCTAACATATATGAATTTATCTGGTGAAGCCATACGTCCTTTAATGGAGTATTATAATTTATCCATTGATGACATAGTAATTATTTATGATGATTTAGATTTACCACCAGGGAAGATTCGTTTGCGTAAAAAAGGTGGACATGGAGGACATAATGGCATTCGTTCTACCATCGACCAACTAGGTACAAAGGAATTTCCTCGTTTACGCTTTGGTATTGGTAGACCTGAGGGGCCGATGCCTGTGCCAGATTATGTATTAGGTAGCTTTCAAAAAGAGAATGTTCCTGTGATTAAAGAGAGTATTGAAAGAGCAGCAGATGCTTGTGATTCATGGATGGAACATTCTTTTGCAGAAGTAATGAATGAATTTAATCAATAACATCACTACCTCTTTCGTATAAGCCATTTTGATTTCGGACAAACTATGCATAAAAGACTTATGCAAGGAGGTCCTCACATGGCTATCGTGTACCAATGTCGTCACTGCAAAGAGTATCTAGCAGAGCTGTCTCATGAGTTTGTGGATACGAATCAATTAGGTTTAAAGGAATTGTCAGAGGAAGATCAACTTCAAATGATTCGATATCATGAAAATGGGAATATACAAATTGATACGATATGTGAACATTGTCAGGAAGCACTAGAAAAAAATCCACATTATCATGAACTTGATTTCTTTTTACAATAAAATGAATAGAATGCTTTGGTGAAATACCCAAAGCATTTTTGTACTTTCAAAATGTAACTTCTTAGGTGCATGGAAAGACACTGAGGTTCGTTTGATATAGGCGAATTTCCTGTTTTTCTAATTTGGAGGTTAGGTTAGCAGGGGGGAAGAACTTGCAAGGATTAAAAAATTATTTAGAACGTCAAGACGATATTCAATCAATCATTTCTGGTATATCATCCGGTATGAAGGAACAATTTGCTGCAGGGTTATCGGGATCAGCACGTAGTGTATTAGTCTCTATGCTAGAGGAGTCTACCGAACGCCCGATTTTACTTGTCACTCACCAATTAATGCAGGCTCAGCAGCTATACGAAGATTTGCTCAGCCTATCTGACTCAGAGCATGTTCATCTGTATCCAGTAAATGAACTGATAGCATCTGAGATTGCTGTTGCTAGTCCAGAGCTAAGAAGTGAGCGAATTGAAGCTTTAAATCATTGGGCCCAAAACAAGAAAGGAATCTTGATAGCACCAGTAGCAGCTCTGAAGAGAATATTGCCACCGCCATCCTATTGGAATACATATCAACTCACGTTCACAGTAGGAGAAAGCATCGATCTTGATTCTTACTTGAAAGGACTGGTCGATGTAGGGTATGAGCGTACAGATATGGTTTCGTCTCCAGGTGAGTTTAGCTTAAGGGGCGGAATATTAGATGTGTATCCTCTTACTCAACCACACCCATTACGTATTGAATTATTTGATGATGAAGTGGACTCCATCCGTTATTTTGACTCAGAAAGTCAGCGATCCTTAGAAAAGGTTGATCGGGTAACGGTCGGACCTGCAAGTGAACTGCTTTTAACAGAAGAGGATTTAACTAGAGGGGGGCAACGTTTAGAAGAAGCCTTCTCAACTACGTTGTCAAAGATGAGTACGGATGAGCAAAAAGAAAAGCTCTCTGAAACGATTGAAAAAGATATCGAAAGACTTAAGAACCACGAACGATTTCAAGAAATGTATAAGTATGCCTCTTTATTTTATGAGCAGTCTGCTAGCTTGCTAGATTATATACCGAAAAATGGGCTAGTTATCTTAGATGAGATGAGCCGTATCCAAGAAACAGCCACTCGATTAGATGAAGAAGAAGCGGACTGGTACGGTAGCCTATTGGAGTCAGGTGAAATAGTACAGGATCTATCCATATCCTACAGTTGGACGAATGTATGGCATTCTATTGACCATCCACGATTGTATTTGTCTGTCTTTTTGAGACATATTCCAAATACTCAGCCAGAGAATATTGTGAACTTCTCTTGTCGAGCTATGCAGCAATTTCATGGTCAAATGAATTTACTACAAAATGAAATGCAGCGGTGGGAAAAAGGAGATCACTCTGTTTTAATCGTGGCACCGAATCAGGAGCGTGCAGATAAAATTCAAAACGTTCTTGAGGATTATGATATGGAAGCAGCGATAGCGGAGAAGGAACCTACGTTACCAATTCAAAAGCCTACAATTATCATTGACCAAATAAATTCAGGCTTTGAACTTCCTATGCATCATGTTGCTGTTCTAACAGAAAATGAATTATTTAAGAAACGTACAACACGTCCTAAACGAAAGCAAAAAATCTCCAACGCAGAACGTATAAAGAGTTATCAAGAACTAAAAGTAGGGGACTACATTGTCCATGCCAATCATGGTATTGGTAAGTATATTGGTATTGAGACTCTAGAATTAAATGGTATCCATAAAGATTATTTGCTTGTTAAATATTCAGGTGATGATAAGCTCTACGTTCCGATTGATCAAATAGATTTGGTTCAAAAGTATGTTGGTTCAGAGGGCAAGGAGCCAAAGCTATATAAATTAGGCGGAAGCGAATGGAAGAAGGTCAAAAATAAAGTTCAATCTTCTGTTGAGGATATTGCAGATGATCTCATCCAGCTCTATGCTGAACGTGAAGCATCAAAAGGTCATGCATTTAGTGAAGACACAGAAATGCAGAAGGATTTTGAAGCAGCATTCCCTTATCAAGAAACTGAAGACCAAATCCGTTGTATTGAAGAAATTAAGCATGACATGGAACGAATACGACCGATGGACCGCCTGTTATGTGGTGATGTTGGCTACGGTAAAACAGAAGTAGCGATTCGGGCAGCCTTCAAAGCTATTGCAGACGGTAAACAAGTAGCCATTCTTGTTCCTACTACAATTTTAGCTCAACAGCATTACGAAACGATTCGGGAAAGGTTTCAAGACTTTCCTGTCAACATTGGTCTCTTAAGTCGCTTTCGAACCCGTAAACAGCAAAAGGAGACAATCAAAGGTTTAGAAAACGGAACGATGGATCTTGTGATAGGTACGCACCGTGTATTATCCAAAGATGTTCAAGTGAAAAATCTTGGGCTATTGATTGTAGACGAAGAACAGCGCTTTGGAGTGAAGCACAAAGAAAAGATCAAGCAACTGAAAACGAACGTAGATGTATTAACGCTTACAGCTACGCCAATCCCAAGAACCTTACACATGTCTATGTTAGGGGTTAGGGACCTATCTGTTATTGAGACACCTCCAGAAAACCGCTTTCCAATTCAAACGTATGTCTTGGAATACAATCATGTCTTTATCCGAGAAGCTATTGAACGAGAAATGGCACGAGGCGGCCAGGTCTTCTTCCTTTATAATCGAGTGGAGAATATTGAGCGGGTAGCAGAAGAAATATCAGCACTCGTGGAAGATGCAAGAGTAACCTTTGCCCATGGTCAAATGAGCGAAACAGAACTGGAGAATGTGATGTTTAGTTTCCTTGAAGGTGAATATGATGTGCTGGTATCTACGACGATTATTGAAACAGGAGTAGACATTCCGAATGTGAATACATTAATCGTTAACGATGCCGATCGTATGGGGCTAAGTCAGCTGTATCAAATCAGAGGACGTGTTGGGCGTTCCAACCGTGTGGCTTATGCTTACTTTACGTATCAAAAAGATAAGGTGCTCAGCGAAGTCGCAGAGAAACGTCTTCAAGCCATTAAGGAGTTTACCGAACTAGGGTCAGGATTTAAGATTGCTATGCGAGACCTATCTATACGTGGTGCCGGTAATCTGTTAGGAGCTCAGCAGCACGGATTTATTGACTCCGTCGGGTTCGACATGTACTCGCAGATGCTTAAAGATGCTATTGAAGCTAAACGTCAAGGAAAGAGTTATGAGGAAACGAAACCATTTGAGCCAGAATTAAATCTAAGCATCGATGCGTACATTCCGGATAGCTATATTGATGATGAGAAGCAGAAGATCGATATGTATAAACGTTTCCAAGCCATTACATCCCAAGAAGATATTCACGATATACGTGAAGAATTAATTGATCGATTTGGTGATTTTCCTGAAGAAGTAGATAATCTATTCCAAGTTTCATTGTTAAAGCTATATGCAAAACAAGAACGAATTGAATCTATCTCAGAGAAAAATAAGAAAATAGAACTTCTTATGGAAGCTCAGACGAGCCAACAAATCGATGGAGCAAAACTATTTGAATTGGCGAATCAATACGGAAGAATGATTCAACTTGGAACAGAAGATCAACAACTTAAAGTGACGTTCCAATTTAACCGAAAAGATGTGACAGACCGTTATAAGTCAGTGGAAGAATTTTTGCAATCATTAAAAGAGGCGAAATAAATGATAGTCCTTACCGCCGTGGTAGGGACTATTTTTGCATTAATTAGGATAAAAATTTCCTTTTACCAGTGGTTTTTTTAGTACAAAATGGTTTTTTTATAATAAATTTGTATGTTTGATGAATAGTTCCGACATTGTGAAAAATACTATACACATCGGACGGTGAATCCTGACAACAACAGGATGTATCATTTCAACACCAAGAAGCTTAATCATCAAATGAAAGTGAGGCTCCATAGAATGAAAGCAACTGGTATAGTACGACGTATTGATGATTTGGGACGAGTGGTTATCCCGAAAGAAATTCGCAGGACATTACGAATTCGTGAAGGTGATCCGTTAGAAATTTTTGTGGATCGTGAAGGAGAAGTTATTCTAAAGAAATATTCTCCTATTAGTGAGCTAGGCGATTTTGCAAAGGAATATGCTGATGCTCTATTTGATTCTCTTGGTCATACCGTACTTATATGTGATCGTGATGAATTTATTGCTGTTTCAGGAGGGTCAAAGAAAGACTACCTTAATAAGAATATTGGTAGTAAGATTGAGCAGTCTCTTCAGGACCGCAGCGTAATTACAGAATCGAGTGAGTCCTCGATTGAAGTAGTTGACGGCAATGAAGAAACGGTTTCCTCCTATGTCATCGGACCGATTATCGCAAGTGGCGATCCAATTGGATGTGTTATGATCGTTAGCAAAGAAGGGGAATCTTTAGGAAATGTTGAACAAAAAGCAGTGGAAACCGCTGCAAGTTTCTTAGCAAGACAAATGGAATAATGAAAAAAGACGAGCCCACAAGGCTCTCTTTTTTTGCTGTATAGCGTACTATTATAAAATTCAATGCTTGTGTATAACTGAAAAAGTGAAGTAGCCACGTCCAGCTCCAGCGCCCAGCGACTAGCAAACTTCCTGCTCCTCCTTACGATAAGTCAACATCGAATCGCTAGCGCTATTCGTGTTTCCTTTATCTCATACGGAGCCGTCCAGTTTGTACGTCGCTAAACGGGCGCTTGCGCTTTTGTTCCTTACATAGGGGGGGCGTGCTCTATCATCAACTTAAATGTTTATCATGTCTCCTTTAAAACGGACTGAATATACATGAAGTGTTTTGTATCCGCTTATGTTTATTAATCGTACCTCAAGGCATGTTTCAATGGAATTATATGCTATAATGATGGGCAGTTGGATGCGTTTAGAAAGGATACTTCCATGAAACGAAAAGCGTCGCACCATTTTTTTCAAGGTGCCATATTATTAACAATGGCTGGTCTCATCAGCAAAGTTTTAGCTGCTGGCTATCGAATTCCGCTTCAAAACATAGCTGGTGATGTCGGTTTTTATATCTATCAACAAGTTTATCCAATTATAGGCATGGCATGGATGATTTCCATATATGGATTACCTGTTGCTATTTCTACACTAGTAGCCGAGGAAAAAGGGAAAGGGCATCCCTTATCTGTTCGGTTCTTTTTTATACCCTTATTAGTTATACTGCTTCTCGTAGGTGCGTTATTGTTTGGTTTCCTATATGTAGGTGCTCCATATATTGCGGAAGTTATGGGGGACACTGGGTTAGAAATGCCAATACGCGTCGCATCTATACCATTTTTACTGATTCCTTTAACTTCGTTATTGAGAGGTACGTTCCAAGGGATGAACGACATGACTCCGACAGCTTATTCACAAATGGTTGAACAAGTAGTTCGTGTAACGATTATTATTGTAGCGACAGTCTATTTCGTAGAGCAAGGCTATTCATTGTATCATGTCGGTGCTGGAGCAGCTTTCGGCTCCATAGTAGGTGGAATCATGGCTATTCTCCTACTTAGCATTTATGCTAGGAAGAGATACCCTTCTTTTACAGGGGAAACTATGGAAAAGTTATCCTATAAAAGAGCTATTAAAACGATCGTTATAGTGGGCTTGTTCTTATGTGTTAATTACATGATGCTTCTGTTCATCCAAATGGCAGACGCAATAACGATGGTACCAAATTTATTACAGCATAGTATGGACTTAGGTCGAGCTCAACAATGGAAAGGTATTTTTGATCGAGGATACCCGTTGATTCAATTAGGAACCGTTATTGGCTCATCGTTGTCCCTGGCGCTCGTACCTTCGATAACAAAGCAACGCTTACATAATAAACAAGAGGAAGTTTATAAAGATGCAAGCAGCGCTGTTAAGTTTAGTTTCCTTTTTTCTTCTGCGGCGGCTGTTGGGTTGATTCTCGTTCTTCCTGGAGTGAATCGCTTATTCTTTAATTCCAATGATGGAACGGTTTCGTTGCAAGTTCTAGCACTTGTTATATTCGTTGGTTCCATGGCATTAACCTTCTCATCTCTATTACAAGGACTAGGTAGCATGAAGGCCCCTGCGTTTATGGTTATGTTCGGATTTGTGATAAAGTTATTCTTAAATGAACTATTGATTCCTTTATATGGAATGCTAGGTAGTGCTGTAGCTTCTGTAGGTGCTATAACTATCATCTGTATTGGAAATGGGTTGTTGTTAAAAAAGGCTTTATCTTTATCCATGTCGGTGGTGCTGCCATGGCGTTCGACTTGGATCCCTTTACTAGGAATGACGGGAGTAGTTGTAGGTGTAAAATGGGTATATGCCCTTCTCCTTCCTTTACAAGACCGTTTAGATTACCTAGGCTATACTTTTGTGACTGTTGGTATAGGTGTAGGTGTCTACGGCTTCTTGTTAGTACGTAGAAATGCATTTACAAATGAAGAACTCTTAGAACTACCGCTTGGACAAAAAATGATTCAATTAATAAAAAGGAGGCCGTAACATGACAACAATAAACGTACTCGGCTTAGGTGCTGGAGATATAAACCAGCTACCACTAGGGATCTATCGCAAAATCATTAACCACCGTGGAACGGTATATGCTCGTACATTAGATCATCCTGTAATGGACGAATTGCAAGATGAAGGAGTGGCCTTTCATTCGTTTGATTCGCTGTATGAATCACATGATGAATTTGAAGATGTCTATGCTCATATTGTTCAACAACTGATGGTAAATGCTAAAGAGGGCGAAGAAGTACTATATACTGTGCCTGGTCATCCTATGTTAGCTGAACGGACAATACAGCTTCTCTTGCATCAACAAGAAAAAGGAAATGTTACGGTGAAAATACAAGGGGGAACTAGCTTTCTAGACGATTTATTTACATCGTTACATATAGATCCAATTGAAGGGTTTCAATTTGTCGATGCTACAGACTTTACTAGAAATGCCATTACGTATAAGCAGCATACAATTTTCTGCCAAGTGTATGACGAGATGATTGCCTCTCATCTTAAAGTAGAGCTTATGGAAGACCTCCCACATGACCATCCTGTATATATTGTCGAGGCAGCCGGTAGCACTCAAGAGCACATTCAACAAGTTCCCTTAGTAGAATTAGATCGTGAATTTACACTAAGCAACCTAACAAGCGTCTATCTCGCCCCTGTTAGCGATGATATGCTAAATCATAAATTTTTCCGATTGAGAGATGTCATAGCTACATTAAGAGGACCAGAGGGCTGTCCTTGGGATAAAAAACAAACCCATGAATCCTTGCGACCGTATTTGATAGAAGAAGCTTATGAATTCCTTCAGGCTGTTGAAGATGAAGATGATGAGGGGATGATTGAGGAACTAGGAGATGTACTCCTTCAAATCATGCTTCATAGTCAAATTGGTGAAGATGAAGGATTTTTCTCTGTGGATGACGTAATTCTATCTATAACGGAAAAAATGATCCGACGCCATCCTCACGTATTCGGTGACAAGCAATTAGACACTGCCGAGGAAGTTGTAGGATCTTGGGATGAAATAAAACAGAAGGAAAAAGGGGAAGAACGACCTTCCGCAATCGATGGAGTAGTCACGACATTACCAGGCTTAATGCGTGCGCAAGAATTGCAAAAGAAAGCGAAGAAAGTAGGCTTTGATTGGAATGAACCAGAGCCAATGTGGGAAAAAGTAGAAGAAGAGATTCATGAATTTAAAGAGAGTGTAGAGAAGCTTTCTGCACCTGAACAAGAAGGAGAACTTGGAGACATTTTATTTGCGATTGTAAACCTTGCCCGCTTCTACAAAATCAACCCTGAGTTAGCTGTCCAGCGTACAAATGGTAAATTTGAGAGCCGCTTCAAGGAAATGGAGCAACAAATTGAACAGCAAGACAAAATCATGAATGACATGTCTCTGGATGAATTAGATCAATATTGGGTCCTAGCAAAACAAAAGGAAAGAAGTGATGAGTAACCTATGAGACTAGATAAGTTTCTAAAAATCTCAAGATTAATAAAACGTCGTACATTAGCCAAAGAAGTAGCTTCCCAGGGCCGTATCCACTTAAATGGAAATCCTGCAAAAGCTTCCTCAGAAGTAGGAGTAGGAGATGAACTTTCCATTCGCTTTGGCCAAAAGCAATTAACGATAGAAGTAACGTCTTTACGAGAAAATGTAAAAAAAGACGAAGCAAATTCGCTTTATAAGGTAATTAAGGAACAAGAAGTATAAAACTCCTTTTCAACAAAAGATATGAAAAGCACTCCCTTTTAATAGGAGTGCTTTTTCTGTTTGTATAGCGAAATTAGAAAATTCAATGCTTGTGTATAACTAAAAAAGTGAGTGGCCACGTCCAGCTCCAGCGCCTACCCCCCCTCGGGGTGACCAACGCGCTTGCGCTTTTGTTCTTAGGTAATAGAAAATATTTTATTAAACATAAGAGGAATGATCATGAAGACTTGGATTCGAGATAATTATTAGGTAAGGAGTGGGTCCGATATGTTGTTATCGGAATCGGCAATACACGTAGGACAACTTTTTTTGACGGACATATAATCTCTTATTTACTGTAAAAACCCTCTTTTGGAGGAGCTAACGGACATATGATACCTTATTTGCAAAAAAACACGCTACATTACGCTGATTTAGGCTAAATAGCGTACTGAATGTCCGTTGTGAATGCATAATTGCTTTCAAATCGAAGAATAAGAAACTCTATGTCCGTTAGCATAGCATCATTTTGTGTCCTAAACTATTCCTCGCTTCATGGATACCGCTATTCAGAAAACGTCCCATTCTAACCTGGCCATCTTTATTATTATAAAAACCACGGAAACAGCCCTCTTTTCCAGACTAAATAGAAATTCATCTCGATTCCAAGACTTCAAGATAATAGGGCTAATATGCAATAACCCCTCTATAAACTGAACATTCATAAAGCACAGGATACTTTTATGTTCTATTTCACGTTTTTCCCTCATAGATTGGTATCGATAAAGGGGAGGGTTGTACGATGGAATATTATGAGCAAAAAGATCCTAATGTACGTGGACAGGCTGAGCATCATGTGAAGATGAACAATCGTCGTAATCTTGAAATCACAGGTGTTAAAGAAGTGGACAGCTTTGACGCTGAAGAGTTTTTGCTACAAACTTCAATGGGCTATCTAGTCATTCGTGGACAAAATTTACAAATGAAGAACCTTGATGTAGACCAGGGCATTGTTTCCATTAAAGGTAAAGTATATGAATTATCTTATCTAGATGAGCAACAAGGGGAAAAAGCTAAAGGATTCTTTAGCAAAATGTTTAAATGAGTTTAGATACTCAGTTTATCACTATGTTTATGATGTTAGCGAGCGGGATATATCTCGGGATGGCAATTGATACGTTTCGAAGATTCGAAAGGTATTGGAAAAAGCAAACCATATTTGCTTTTTCCATCGAGATATTTTTTTGGCTATTACAAGGTTTAATTGTTTTTTATTTCCTTTTTGTGGCGAATCAAGGAGAATTAAGGTTGTATATATTTCTACTAATTCTCTGTGGATTCGCAATGTATCAAGCTCTCTTTAAAACGATATATCGTAGAGTACTAGAAAAGCTAATCTCTTATGGTATTTCTTTCATCTGGTTTGTTAAACGCCTATTTATCGTGTTGATTTATACTCCTGTCCGCTGGATGATTATACTTCTCACCAAAATTCTTTTAGGAATTTGGGTAGCGTTTGTTTGGCTTCTTCTTTTAGTGGGAAAAATAATACTACTTCCTCTTAAATTATTAGGTAAGATAATTTGGTGGTTAACCCCGAAAATTGTGAAAAATTATTTACAACAATTAAAAGGGATTTATAGTAAAATAGAGAATATACTGCTAAAATGGTGGAAGAAGTTCCGACAAAAGAGGAGGTAGCTGAATCAGTGGATGTTGATCGTAAGTCAGTAACGAAAATCGATTCTGGATTTGTGAAACAGTACGATGCTCATGTAGAGAGACAACATAAGAAGAAAAAGCGCCTTATTCGTCGGCTCGCTTTATTTACAATCGCGACCCTTCTGTTATTTGGAGGGCTACTAACGTATCATTTAAACCAGCGTGCTGTATATGCAGACAAGCGTGAACAATATGAAGAATTACAACAAAAGATGACTGAGCTTAATCAAAAAGAAGAAGACTTGAACGAGGAAATACAGCTCTTACAAGATGAAGACTATGTTCTTCAGATTGCAAGAACCAATTATTTCTTCTCCAAAGAAGGCGAAATCATATTTCAAATCCCTGATAACAGCCCGTCATATTGACACTCTTTTTGAAGCTTATATATAATATATAGGAAGATACTTTTTGAAATTCTTAAGGAGGAGCATTTTTTTTATGTCAATTGAAGTAGGCAGCAAGTTGCAGGGCAAGGTAACAGGTATCACTAATTTTGGAGCATTCGTGGAACTTCCAGATGGTTCTACAGGTCTTGTTCACATTAGTGAAGTTGCTGATAGTTATGTTAAAGACATTAATGACCACCTAAGCGAAGGTGACCAAGTTGAGGTTAAAGTAATTAATGTTGAGAAGGATGGAAAGATTGGCCTTTCCATCAAGAAGGCACAAGAAAATTACAATAGCAACAAAGGAAACAACAACAATGCCAATCGTCGTCCAAAAGGTGGAGGCGGATCTGGCAAAGGCAAAAACGACCGACGCGAGAAAAGCGAAACGTTTGAGTCTAAGATGAATCGTTTTCTTAAAGATAGTGAAGAGCGTATGGCTTCACTTAGAAAACACACGGAATCAAAACGTGGAGGTCG
This sequence comes from Pontibacillus yanchengensis Y32, assembly GCF_000770635.1. Classification (GTDB taxonomy): domain Bacteria; phylum Bacillota; class Bacilli; order Bacillales; family BH030062; genus Pontibacillus; species Pontibacillus yanchengensis. The sequence continues at coordinate 19,098 of NZ_AVBF01000046.1, read as the reverse complement.
AGGTGCTAAAAGAGGCTAACTTGCTGTCTATGATGAATCAGTAAATTATAATGTTCGATTTACAATATGAATCTGAAAGGAGTCCGTAGTATGTCTAATACTGCGGACTCTTTTTAATTGTAAAATTCAATGCTTGTATATAACTAAAAATTGAAGTGACCACGTCCAGCTCCAGTAGCTCTTGTACGTCTCTAAACGGGCCGCTCTGAGCTTTTTTTCTTTATATAGCTTCAGTCTATTTTTGTGATTATAGCTCGTTAGGATGAAATTCTTTTGTCCCTTTTCTAAATCATTAGTCTTTTTATTTTGCTTATAATATAATCAAAACTAGACATGTATCTATAGGTTGCGTATGATGTAGAGATTATTAAATATGAGATAGTATTTATTTGGGCAAATAAGGTTCTTTTGGTACGATAAAATACAGAGTAAGTGGCATATGAGTGTGAATAGGAAGGTGAAAGTGTGAAGAAACATGCTGTGAAAGAACAGATTTATTATCAACTGTTAGAGAGGGCAATTGATCATACTAGGATTGGTGTGACGATAACAGACCCAAACCAACCCGATAACCCAATCATTTATGCAAATGAAGGTTTCACTAGTATTTCGGGTTATGATGAAGAAGAAATCATTGGTCGAAACTGTAGGTTTCTTCAAGGGAAAGAAACAGACCCTAAAGCCGTTAATCAATTAAGGTCTGCTATCAAGAATCATCAATCGATAACAATAGAAATCCTGAATTACAAAAAAGATGGCTCTACGTTTTGGAATGAACTACATATCGATCCCATTTATATAGAAGAAGAAGAGCAATATTATTTCGTAGGTATTCAAAAGGATGTGTCCTCTTTAAAAAGCGCGGAGGAGAACCTTACTTCCTATATGAAAGAAATATCAGCCTTATCTACTCCCATTGTTCCAATAGCTGAGGGAATTTCGGTGCTTCCCTTAATCGGTAGCATTGATGGAGAACGGTTACATCTCATCACCAACAACATAACTAGTGAACTGGCTAACCGTAGGCATGAGTTTCTTATTGTAGAACTATCAGGATTACAGCATTATGATGAAGATGTCATTCGAGGTATTTATCGTCTAAATGATATTTTGCAATTACTAGGTACCGAACTTGTTATTGCAGGTATTTCGCCTGATTTTGCTTTGAAATCCACCAATCTAGATATAGATCTTTCAACATTAAAAACCTTTGCAACAGTAAAAGAAGCTATTAAATTACATCAAGTATGATAAGTAATGGTTTGTAGTGATCTGATTTATAAAAAGGCTCCCCCTCTTTAAGTTAAGGAAAACTGGAAGAGGAGGAGTCTTTTTTATGTATGGAAAGTATAAGCTTCTGGCGCATACTTGTCTGCTCCAGCGCCTAGCGCCTAGCAAAACCTTCTTACGATAAGTCAACATTGGATCGCTGTCGCTCTCCATGTTTCCTTTCGGCCTACACCACGTAGGTTGGTTCGATGTTGCTGCAGGACGCAGCGGTCTTAATCGAACCTCTACCTGTTCTCGAACTTCCCCATAAAAAGGACAGTTTGTACGTCGCTAGCAGTGTGCCCTGAGCTTTTGTTCGTAACGCAGGTTTTGATGGTATCCAACCTAGTTTTAACATAAAAAAAACCGCACATTAAATGTGCGGTAGGACAAGAATCGGACGATGACCCGTACGGGATTCGAACCCGTGTTACTGCCGTGAAAGGGCAGTGTCTTAACCACTTGACCAACGGGCCGTTTATGTAGGTGTAATAAATAAAATGGTAGCGGCGGAGGGACTCGAACCCACGACCTCACGGGTATGAACCGTACGCTCTAGCCAGCTGAGCTACGCCGCCATTTGTCATAAAAACAAATCATTAATATGAAGTGAATGGTTTGTTTTTTCCTTTGCGATGTGAATTGTTATCTCAAAGTCACAAGGAATATATTACACTACTAAAAAAATGGTGTCAATGAATTAAAGCAGATTTTTTATTTTATAGGAAATTATTAAATACAATGCTTGTGAATACCTGAAAAAGTAATGTAGCCACGTCCAATTCCAGCGCCTAACGACTGTCCGCCCCCGAGCTTTTGTTTTCTTTTTTTTATATTCTCTTTTTTCTTCGTGAAGAATCTATGATTGGTTTGGATTTACGACAGCATGTATGAAGCAACTTCTTCTAATAGTACTCTTTTGTGGCGAATCTTCCTTTTGCAAGCAGAATGAAGTCGAATGTTTTTGGGAAGTGCTTCTGTTGTTTTGACAAAATAAGCTTGTCCCCTGTGTTTAAATATAACAACAGGGAGGACTGATATAGGATGATGGGATCCATAACTAGAGGAAGTGCAAAAGTCATGAAGGGGAATGGCGCACATACATTGGATAAGTGGAAGCGAAAGATGGGGGAGCAGGTGAAGGTATTCTTTATAGAAAGGGGCTGGCTTCTCTTCTTAGTAGGATTTTTACTAGGTAGAGCAGTTGTATTATCTTCAGTATCGCCTTTTGCCCTTTCTTTTCTCGCTTCTGTGTGGCTTATGCGAAAAGATAAGTCCTTAAAGGTCATGTTTGCTGTAGTGGCAGGATCAATCACATTACATTGGCACCATAGTATCTATGTATTTCTCGCGATGATGCTATTCTTTATTTTTGCATTCATTTTTCATAAATTTCGAAATCAGCAAAAACTATTACCCTTCTTTGTTTTCTTTGCAAGTATTGGTACGAGAGCTATTCTATACTCGTTCTCAAGTGATATAGAAGCATATGATTGGATGTTAGCGGTAGTTGAATCTGGGTTAAGCGCAATCCTTGTTTTAATTTTTATGCAAAGCATTCCATTATTATCACCTAAACGGTTTAAACAATCTTTAAAGAATGAAGAAATTGTCTGTATGATTATTTTGTTAGCTTCCGTTCTTACAGGAACTATTGGATGGCAAATATATGATGTCTCCTTGGAACAAGTGTTATCGAGATACCTTGTGCTTTGGTTAGCCTACGTTGGAGGAGCAGCAATAGGATCAACAGTGGGTGTGGTAACAGGATTAATCCTTAGCTTGGCGAATGTGGCAAGCTTATATCAAATGAGTTTATTAGCTTTTTCCGGTCTGTTAGGGGGGTTATTAAAGGACGGTAAAAAACTTGGTGTAGGTACAGGGCTGTTTGTAGGGACGTTATTAATCGGTATTTATGGGGAGGGATTTGAAGCATTAGCACCATCATTACTGGAAACGTCTGTGGCGGTTTTGATTTTCTTGTTAACGCCAGAGTCATGGATCCGTAAGTTAGCCAGGTATATACCGGGTACAAACGAACACTCTCAACAACAAGAACAATATCTACAAAAGGTAAGAAATGTGACAGCCAATCGCGTTGACCAATTTTCACAAGTATTCCAAGCCTTGTCGAAAAGTTTTTCCCAGGTTCAGTTGCATGTGGAAGATGATCAAGATACGAGAGAGACAGATTATTTCTTAAGTAATGTTACGGAGAAGACGTGTCAATCTTGCTTCAAAAAGGATCGATGCTGGGCGCAAAACTTTGAACAAACCTATGGATATATGCAGGAAATGATGACAAGTTTGGATGAAGGCACATTTCAAAATAAACGAAAGCTACAAGTGGATTTTGAGAAGCATTGTGCAAAATCGACTAAAGTCATTGAAACGATGAATCATGAGCTATCCTTTTATCAGGCGAACAAGCGATTAAAGAAACAAGTGCTAGAGAGTCGTAGGTTCGTAGCAGAACAATTGAACGGTGTTTCAGAAGTAATGGGGGATTTTGCTAAAGAGATACTAAAAGAGAGAGAGAATCATGACCTTCAAGAAGAAGAGATTATTCAAGCCTTAAAGAGCATGGGATTTGAGATTGAACAGATGGAGATCTATAGCCTGGACGCAGGTAATGTAGACATTGAGATGACCCTTTCCTTCTATGACTATAAAGGGGAAGGAGCGAAAATTGTCGCACCAGTGATTTCTGAGATATTAGATGAAACAATTGTGGTTAAACAAGAAGAGATATCGCCGTTTCCGAATGGATATTGTTACTTCTCTTTTGGTTCGGCAAGGAAATACGTTATTGATACAGGAGTAGCACATGCTGCTAAAGATGGTGGGTTGGTATCTGGTGACAGCTACTCTACGATGGAATTAGGGGCAGGTAAATATGCTGTCGCAATTAGTGATGGAATGGGTAATGGTGAAAGAGCTCATGTGGAGAGCATGGAAACCTTACGTTTGCTTCAACAAATTTTACAGTCTGGTATTGAAGAACGTGTGGCCATTAAGTCGATTAATTCGATCCTTTCATTACGTACCACAGATGAAATCTTCTCAACTCTTGACTTAGCTGTTGTAGATTTACATGATGCAGCTGTTAAATTCTTAAAGATTGGCTCCACTCCAAGCTTCATAAAGCGTGGAGATCAGCTTATTAAGATAGAGTCGAGTAATTTGCCGATTGGTATTATTAAAGAATTTGAAGTGGATGTTGTAAGTGAAGAGTTAAAAGCGGGCGATATTTTAATCATGATGAGTGATGGAATCTTTGAAGGACCAAAGCATGTGGAAAATGTAGACCAATGGCTGAAACGAAAGATACGTGATATGAAAACAGAAGACCCTCAGGATATTGCAGATTTATTATTAGAAGAAGTAGTACGGACTAGGTCCGGGGCAATAGAAGACGATATGACTGTGGTCGTTGCTAAGATCAATCGAAATGTCCCTGAATGGGCTGCTATTCCTGTGATGAGGAATGCGCAGTAAGGTGATAGCGAACTCTTTCTTCTTAGAGAGTTCGCTTTTTTGTTTCTCGTATAACGTACTATTATAAAATTCAATGCTAGGCTTTGTTAAATACAAATCTATAAGTATATTTTCTCCTCATCACGTCGAAGATGGTAGTAGAATTTGGAGGAGGAGATATACCATGAAAAAAGGTATGTTGAAACAGATCTTATTAATAACAGATGGATGCTCTAATCAGGGTGAAGATCCATCAGCTGTTGCGACATTAGCTCATCAACAAGGTATTACAATTAATGTCATTGGCGTGTTAGAGAATGATCAATCTGAACAGCCTGAGGGCTTGGAAGAAGTTGAAGAGGTAGCGATGTCTGGTGGTGGCGTTAGTCAGATTGTTTATGCGAAGTCATTATCTCAAACCGTTCAAATGGTTACCCGACAAGCTATGACCCAAACGCTTCAAGGAGTGGTCAACCAAGAACTGCAGCAAATATTAGGACCGAATCAGAGTATAGAAGAATTACCTCCAGAAAAACGTGGAGAAGTGATGGAAGTTGTAGAAGATTTAGGGGAGACATGTGATTTAGAAGTACTTGTTTTAGTAGATACGAGTGCAAGTATGCATAATAAATTACCGACTGTACAAGATTCTCTCTATGACTTATCCCTTAGCTTAAATGCTCGAATGGGGAATAATCGATTTTCCATCTATTCATTCCCTGGGAAGCGTAAAGACATAGATAAAATCATGGATTGGACGCCAAAACTGGATTCCATATCTTCTGTTTTTCCTAAGCTAACAAGTGGTGGGATTACACCAACTGGCCCTGCTTTACGAGCAGCCATACAACAATTTGAGAAAAAGAGAAACCTGAGGAGTTTAATGACTCGTGATGAATCAGCCAGGGAAGAGCCAGGATATTGAGGTAAGACCAGGAACGTTTGTCACTGGTAAGTGGTACAACCGCTCCTATAGAATAGTCAAAAAGCTTGGGGCTGGTGCCTGTGGAACCGTTTATTTAGCTGAGGAAGGTCGAAAGCACGTAGCTATTAAATTTAGTCTCAATAGTTCTTCTATTACAACAGAAGTTAATGTATTGAAAACCTTTCAGAAGGTTCAAGGTAAGACCCTTGGGCCTTCTTTGTTGGATGTAGATGACTGGGTGCAACCTAATGGAAATAAGATTTCCTTTTATGTTATGGAATATTTAAGAGGTAAAGAACTAACCACATTTATAAATGAACATGGCCATGAGTGGTTAGGAATATTGGTTGTACAATTACTTAGTGATTTAGAACAGCTTCATCATACGGGATGGGTGTTCGGAGATTTAAAAACAGAAAACTTAATTGTTACCTATCCCCCAGCGAAACTTCGTTGGATAGATGTTGGAGGCACAACTCAACAGGGGAGAGCCATTAAAGAATACACCGAGTTTTATGATCGGGGGTATTGGGGTATGGGGTCACGTAAAGCTGAAGCTAACTACGACCTGTTTGCGTTAGCGATGGTCATGCTTCACCTTTACCATCCAAACCGATTTGAAAAAGGAACAAACCCGGAGAAGACACTCCTAAGCAAGCTACAGCAAACAAATGAACTAAGACCTTACCAATCGGTCATTCAAAAGGCTCTTTATGGGGATTATACAACCAGTGAGCAAATGAAAATCGATATGCAGCACATATTGATGAAAAGCACACATACAACAACCAATTATTCCACACCCTCACGGACGAATAAACGAAAGCACCAAGTGAAAAAGACCGTAAAATCATCTCCTCCAGTGCGACAGTCTAAATATTTGTGGGAAGGTATGGGAATAGTAGTTGTGGTATGTATGTTTTATGTTGTTTATATTCTTCTACAATGGATATAGTCATAAACTTTGCAGGTAGAATGAAATAAATGATACGATAAAGGATGATATATTCTGAAAGATTAGAACGGAGTGGAGCGGTTGTTTAACCTGAAGGTCGATCAATTTGCTCGAAAACATCAATTGTTTCAACCTCATGCGACGATTCTGGTCGCTGTATCTGGAGGGCCAGATTCTATGGCCCTTCTTCATTATTTTAAGAGCATACAACACAATTGGAAATTTCGTCTTATTGCGTTGACCGTAGATCATTCCTTGCGAGGAGAGGGTTCTCAAGAAGATGTGAAATATGTAACATCAATTTGCAATGAGTGGGGAATAGAGTGTAATGCAGTAACATTGGATGTCCCCAGCTTTAAAAAGCAGCATAATCTCGGTACGCAAATTGCTGCAAGAAAAATGCGATATCAGTTTTTTGAGCAGCAAATGGAAATGTATCAGGCAGATTTCCTAGCCATGGGGCATCATGGTGATGATCAAGTAGAGACAGTTTTTATGAGAATGACACGTGGTGTAGAGCCTATGAACATAAAAGGAATGGATGTGAAAAGATCATTTAGCCGTGGCAGCATTATTCGCCCATTCTTATGTGTAACGAAGCGTGACATAGAGGAATACTGCGAAAAGCAACAAATACAGCCTCGTTTGGATCCTTCAAATGAATCCCCCAACTATACTCGAAATGCATTTCGCCAGGAGGTATTGCCTTTTCTAAAGGAGCAAAATGCTAAAATACATGAGCATGTGCAGGGTTTCCACGAGTATGTGACGGAGGATGAAGCTTTTTTACAGGAACAAGCGAGCAATTTGTTCAATACATCCTTGTTTATGAAAAAAGAAGATGCGATTCAATTTGATCGTTCAGAATTTCTCAAGATTTCTTCATCTTTACAAAGGCGCACCTTTCATCTAATATTAAACTATCTTTATGAAAATTCACCTAATGATGTATCCTATCATCATTGGGAGCAATTCAAACAATTGTTAAAGGCAAGCACCCCGCAATCATTATTGAATTTGCCAGACGGATTGTTTGTGATTCGCTCGTATGAAAAGATTGAATTTACCTTCTCTCATGATGAAGGCGATGGGTCTTTTCATTTTCAACTATCTGTACCAGGAACGGTGCTCTTACTTGATGGGACAAGCGTTTATGTAGAAGTGAACGCCGAGTCAACAGAATGGAATCAACATCATTTTGTGTGTGATCGTAGTAAAGTCACACTACCTTTGCATGTTCGCACAAGAAGAGCTGGAGATAAAATTGCCTTAAGAGGAATGAAAGGGCATAAAAAGGTGAAAGACCTGTTTATTGATTATAAGATTCCCAAAGCGAAACGAGATCGATGGCCTATAGTTACAGATGACGAGGGGCAAATCCTTTGGGTTGTATCGTTACAAAAAGCAAGAGTTGAAGCCAATAACTCCAAAACCTGGTTACATCTTACTTATAAGAATCAAGAGAACTTCTAGGAGGATGGAAAATGCATACCGATATTGAAAAAGTTTTGATATCTGAGGAGGAAATCCAAAGCAAGATTAGTGAACTAGCTTCACAACTAACAGAGGAATATGACGGAAGGTTTCCGCTTGTTGTGGGCGTTCTAAAAGGTGCTATGCCGTTTATGTCTGACTTATTGAAGCGGGTAGAAACCTATCTCGAAATGGATTTCATGGATGTATCAAGTTATCATGGTACGACGCAATCATCTGGCGAAGTAAAAATTGTTAAGGATTTAGACACACAAGTTGAAGGAAGAGACTTGCTGATTATCGAAGATATTATAGATAGTGGCTTGACTCTAAGTTATCTTGTGGACTTGTTTAAATATCGTAAAGCAAGATCCATCAAAATCGTAACGCTTCTTGATAAGCCTTCTGGGCGAAAAGGAGATGTAAAAGCAGATTTAGCAGGTTTTGAAGTTCCAGATGAATTCGTTGTGGGTTATGGGTTAGACTATCAAGAAAGATATCGAAACCTTCCATACATAGGAGTACTTAAACCTTCTGTGTACGGTGGAGAGGAAAGCGAATAAATCAAGCTTTTCTTCATATATATCCTTAAGTAAGACCAACAGTTAATTCCTTTTTACCATACACGTCTTTTGAAGGGATATTAGTTGTATAAAAACTTACACGTATGGTACTATTTACAATAGTTTTCTCGCCTGGGAGGAGGTAGGCAATGAACCGAGTATTTCGCAACACCATATTTTATGCGTTAATCTTTTTAGTTGTAATTGGGGTTGTAGGTCTCTTTAATGGGGACAACCAACAAGATACCCAGTTAAGCTATCCGCAATTTAAAGAGCAATTAAGTAACGGTCAAATTGAAACAATGACCGTTCAATATACGAACCATGCTTACAATGTAACAGGTAAGCTTGCTTCAGGTGATGAAGAAGGCAATAATTCATACACTGCTATTATTCCTGACAATGAACAAATTGTGAGTAATTTAACAGACATTGCTGAAGAACAAGGACTTGGTGAAGATCTTAGCTTTGAAGCTGCTGAAGAACCAAGTGGATGGGTAACATTCTTAACATCCATCATTCCTTTTGTGATTATTTTCATTCTTTTCTTCTTCTTACTTAACCAAGCACAGGGTGGCGGAAGCAAAGTCATGAACTTTGGTAAGAGTAAGGCTAAGCTATTTAGTGAAGATAAGAAGAAGGTTCGCTTCAAGGACGTAGCCGGTGCCGATGAAGAGAAGCAGGAACTGGTAGAGGTTGTAGACTTCTTGAAAGATCCTCGCAAATTCGCGGCAATTGGTGCACGTATTCCAAAAGGAGTTCTTCTAGTAGGACCTCCAGGTACTGGTAAAACATTATTAGCTCGTGCCGTAGCGGGAGAAGCAGGAGTTCCATTCTTCTCTATCAGTGGTTCGGACTTCGTTGAAATGTTCGTAGGTGTAGGTGCCTCTCGTGTTCGTGACTTATTCGAAAACGCGAAGAAGAACGCGCCATGTATCATCTTTATCGATGAGATTGATGCAGTAGGACGTCAACGTGGAGCAGGATTAGGTGGAGGTCACGATGAACGTGAACAAACACTAAACCAGCTACTAGTTGAAATGGATGGATTCGGAGCAAATGAAGGAATTATCATTATCTCTGCAACAAACCGTCCTGACATTCTTGACCCAGCATTACTTCGTCCTGGACGTTTCGACCGTCAAATTACCGTAAATCGTCCTGACTTGAAAGGCCGTGAAGAAGTACTACAAGTACACGTTCGCAACAAGCCTTTAGATGAAGAGTCAGTAGATATTCATACAATTGCAATGCGTACGCCTGGATTCTCTGGTGCAGACCTTGAGAACTTATTAAACGAAGCAGCTCTTGTGGCGGCTCGTGCTGATAAGGAAAAAATCGACATGGTGTCCATTGATGAAGCCATCGATCGTGTGATTGCTGGTCCAGCGAAGAAGAGCCGTGTTGTATCTGAAAAAGAACGTAACATTGTTGCTCACCACGAAAGTGGACACACCATCATTGGTATGGTGCTAGACGAAGCAGACGCTGTACACAAGGTTACCATCGTACCTCGTGGCCAAGCTGGCGGCTATGCTGTAATGCTTCCTAAAGAGGATCGCTTTATGATGACGAAGCCAGAGCTTCTTGATAAGATTACGGGTCTACTTGGTGGACGTGTAGCCGAGGAGATTATGTTCGGTGAAGCAAGTACGGGTGCAAGCAATGACTTTCAACGTACGACTGCCATAGCTCGTAAGATGGTTACCGAATATGGTATGAGTGATAAGCTAGGACCACTTCAATTTGGTGGTGGAGGTGGCCAAGTATTCTTAGGCCGCGACATTCAAAATGAACAAAATTACAGCGATCAAATCGCTTATGAAATTGATCAAGAAGTTCAACGCATTGTAAAAGAATGTTATGATCGTGCGAAACACATTCTTACTGAAAACAAAGAGCAGCTTGAACTTATCGCGAAAACCCTTCTTGAAGTTGAAACACTTGATGCATCTGAAATCAGATCACTATTTGAAAAAGGTGTTCTTCCAGAGGATTCTGAAGCAGCTCGCATTAAAGAAGACAACAAGAAATCAGATTCTGATGTGAAAGTAAACATCAATTCAAAAGCTGAAGAAGAGCAATCAGACCAAGATCAAGACCAAGTTCAAGATGAAGACGAAAGCACCTCTTCAGAAGAAGATAATAGAAAAGAATAACGAATAAAAAACTGCTCCTGCCACTGGCTTGGGGCAGTTTTTTTATATTTCACCTGTTCTGGGTGAACGATGCGTCTAGAGCTTTTTTTGTATAGACATACAACATCATACTCAAGCTATCAATGGATGAGGATACCTCCATTCGAGAAGATATGATATGATAAATGCGTCATATTGTGAATGGAAGCGGTGAATACAATGATTTTTGTGTTAGATGTTGGAAATACAAATACCGTTTTAGGTGTTTTTGATAGAGGAGAATTACAGTATCAATGGAGAATTGCCACCAATCGTTATAAGACAGAAGATGAGTATGCTATGCTAATCAAATCATTGTTTGAGCACGATGGTTTATCTTTTAGTCATATTCATGGCATTATTATATCCTCGGTAGTTCCACCAATTATGTATGCTCTAGAACGTATGTGTCACAGTTATTTTCAAGAATCACCGTTGATTGTGGGGGATTCTATGGTCGATCCAGGCTTAGAGATGACCTACCCATCTCCACACGAAATAGGGGCAGACCGAATCGTTAATGCTGTTGGAGCTATTAAAGAACATGGCGGACCACTAGTGATTATTGATTTTGGTACGGCTACCACGTATTGCTATGTGGATGAGAAAGAGCAATATGTTGGGGGAGCTATCGCACCTGGTGTTAATATTTCAACAGAGGCATTATATGCAAAAGCAGCCAAGCTTCCACGAATAGAGATATTAGCGCCTCAAAACGTAGTTGGTACCTCTACAGTAGAAGCCATGCAAACGGGGATATTCTATGGGTATGTTGGACAAGTTGATGAAGTAGTGAGACGAATGAAGGAACAATCCGAAAAGGAACCAACGATTATTGCTACAGGTGGTTTAGCGACACTATTTGCTGAAGAATCACGAACTATTGATATTGTTGATCCATATCTTACGTTAAAAGGCTTATACGAAATCTATTTAAGAAATGAAGGAAATTCTACAGATAAAGGAGAATGAACATCATGGGAGATTATTTAATTCGATCAACCGCATTTGATGGAAAAGTTCGCGCTTATGCCATTGAATCGACAGATACAGTAGGAGAAGCAACACGTCGCCAAGATACGTATGCGACAGCATCGGCTGCCCTAGGACGTACATTGACTGTATCAGCAATGATGGGAGCCATGCTAAAAGGGGAAGACCAAATAACAGTTAAGGTGGAGGGCGGAGGCCCAATAGGAGGCATTATTGCCGATGCAAATGCTCATGGTGATGTCCGAGCATACCTTACCAACCCTCATGTGGATTTTGACTTAAATAATAACGGAAAGCTAGATGTAGCACGTGCAGTTGGAACAAGTGGTACACTTAGCGTTGTGAAAGATGTAGGATTGAAGGATTATTTTACAGGGGAAGTCCCGATGGCTACAGGAGAAATTAGTGAAGATTTCACGTATTATTTTGCAAACTCAGAACAAGTTCCTTCTGCAGTTGGAGCTGGTGTCTTAGTAAACCCTGATTTATCTATAAAAGCAGCCGGCGGGTTTATTATTCAAATGATGCCTGGAGCTGATGATGAAACAATTTCTAAAATTGAAGAGAACATTAACTCTTTACCATCTATTTCAACGCTAATTGATCAAGGTCATACGCCTGAGCAAATCTTGGAGAAGCTTTTACATGGTGGAGAGATTAAAATATTAAGCAACACACCAGTTCAATTTAAATGCCGTTGTTCTAGAGAAAGACTAGAAAATGCGTTAAAAGGTTTAGGTGACGATGAATTGCAGAAAATGATTGATGAAGATCATGGTGCAGAAGCAACTTGTCACTTTTGTAACGAACAGTACCACTTTACAGAAGATGAGTTAAGAGCACTGCTAGCAGAAGCTTAAGTCAGCATATAAAAAGGTGGTTGGTATGACTAGAAAGGTTTTGTGGGGAATTATAGTTATTCTACTTGTAACAAATGCTACGACACTGTTCTTTGAACTAAAACCTAATGAACAAGTATCACCGAGTCAAGAAAATCAAGCAAAACCAGTAAAAGAAGAGGATGAGAGAGAACCAGTAGCCACGATTGATGGAACAGAAATTACACATCAGGATTGGTTAACCTCTCTAAAGGAACAGCACGGCGAAGCAGTACTAGAAGAGCTAATTAATAAAGAAATTGTGCTTCAACTAGCAGAGAAGAATGATATTAAAATAGAGAAAAAGCTGATTGAACGGGAATTATCCTTGATGGAGACGATGCAAACCATTACCGATGATAAAACCATTCAAACAAAACGGGAGCAATGGGAAGATCAAATTACGTACAATTATTATTTAGATGAACTAATTACGCGTGATATCAAAATCAATGAAGATACCATAAAGGATTATTATGACTCGTATAAAGAACAGTTTGATTTCACTGAAACGTATCAGCTTTCTCATATCGTAGTTTCATCTGAGGCTGAAGCGAACAAAATAACGAAAGAACTCAAAGAAGGTGCTTCCTTTTCTGTACTGGCAAGAGAATACTCGAATGATGAGTCAACCAAAGACAAAGGTGGATACTTGGGTTATTTTTCAAAAGAGAGTGCATACTTTCCTTCAGAATATTATGAGCATGCCCAAAAACTTTCGAGTGATGCCTACAGTAAACCTTTTAAAACAAATCAAGGTTACATCTTAATAAAAGTTCATCGAACGTTACCAGGTATAACATTTACCTATGATGAATTGAAAAACCAAATAAAAAGACAACTGGCATTAGATTATGTTGGCGATTCATATTCACCTAAAGTCCTGTGGGAAGAATTAAATGTAAATTGGATGTATGGCGATTAAATGAATCGCTCTTTTTTTTAGAAAAACACTTATACTTTCTTTCCATAAACTACTAAATCAAACGTATGAGCCATGCTTCTAGGACATAAGATACAGATATATAAGTTTAATGTTTGACATTTCTGATTAATTCGAATACATTATATACAACAATACTTATAAAATTACTTGGAATTAGAGGTGGGGAAACTATGAAAATTGCAAACTCAATCGCTGACTTGATCGGTAATACTCCAATTGTAAAGTTGAACGGGTATGGAGACGAAGATAGCGCAGATATTTATGTGAAATTAGAATTTATGAATCCCGGTAGTTCTGTGAAAGACAGAATAGCTCTATCTATGATTGAAGATGGCGAAGAACGTGGGGCTCTTAAACCTGGTGATACAATCATCGAACCAACAAGCGGTAATACGGGAATAGGCTTAGCTATGGTTGCTGCTGCTAAAGGATATAAATCGATACTAGTTATGCCGGATACCATGAGTCAAGAGCGTCGTAACCTCTTGCGCGCTTACGGAGCAGAATTGGTGTTAACACCAGGTAGTGACGGTATGAAAGGAGCTATTCAGAAAGCCACTGAACTGCAAAAAGAACACGGCTACTTCATGCCTCAACAATTTAACAACCAAGCAAACCCAACAGTTCACGAAAAAACAACTGGACCAGAAATTGTAGAGCAAATGGGTGATCAGTTAGATGCTTTCATAGCTGGTATTGGAACAGGTGGTACCATTACCGGAGCCGGAAAAGTACTAAAAGAAAACTATGAGAATATTAAAATTTATGCCGTAGAGCCAGAAGGTTCTCCAGTTCTTTCTGGTGGAAGTCCTGGTCCACATAAAATCCAAGGTATTGGTGCTGGGTTTGTTCCCGAGATTTTGAATACAAAGATTTACGATGAAGTACTATCTGTGACAAACGAACAATCCTTTGAAACAGCTAGAGAAGCTGCAAGAACACAAGGTTTATTAGGTGGAATCTCAACAGGAGCTGCTCTTTACGCAGCCAAACAAGTAGCCAAACAACTAGGTAAAGGTAAAAAAGTGTTAGCCATCGTCCCTAGTAATGGAGAACGCTACTTATCTACACCGCTTTATAATTTCGAACAAGAATAAGAAATTTGGAAAAGTTCTACTCAGCTCTGGGTAGGGCTTTTTTTATGTTCGGCTATCAGAAAGGTAAATAGAATAGAAAATATACTTTCACAAGAAATGAATATCAACGATAGATTGTGTACAATAGTAAGGGAAAAGATGAACGGTAAAGGAGCTTTTGGTTTATGGCACGATTATTTCGTACAAAAGAAAAGACCTATGACCTCGATCAGCATAGTCTCGTTATGGGGATCTTGAATGTAACGCCAGATTCATTTTCTGATGGAGGACAATACGATGAAGTAGAAGCAGCGCTTATTCAAGCAAAACAAATGGAACAAGATGGCGCCCATATTATTGATGTCGGAGGCGAATCTACTCGTCCAGGGCATGAGCCTGTTTCAGCAGAAGAAGAGCTCGAACGAGTTCTGCCCATTATAAAAGCATTAAAACGTGAGGTAGGTTTACCTATTTCTATAGACAGCTATAAGGCAGAGGTAGCTCGATCAGCTATAGAGGCTGGAGCATCTATCATTAACGATGTCTGGGGAGCGAAATATGATCCCCAAATGGCGAATGTAGCAGCAGCTTATCAAGTGCCTATCATTTTAATGCATAATCGGTCCGATAAGAACTATGCCCACTTACTAAATGATATGAAAGATGATTTACGTGAGAGTATTCAGCTAGTAGAGGAAGCAGGGGTCAAACCGCAAAATATTATCTTAGATCCTGGGGTGGGCTTTGCGAAAACCCCCTCTGATAACATGATTGTAATGAGGCATCTAGAAGAATTCAGTGAACTAGGCTATCCGATATTACTGGGGACCTCACGGAAGTCCTTTATCGGAGAAGTGTTGGATTTACCAGTTGAAGAGCGTATGGAAGGTACAGGCGCAACAGTTTGTCTTGGAATATCCAAGGGTGTAGATATAGTTAGGGTTCATGATGTGAAGCCAATAGCTCGTATGACAAAAATGATGGACGCTATGTTAGGGAAGGGAGAAGATATACATGGATAAGATTTTGATGAATCAAATGAGCTTTTATGGGTATCACGGTTTATTCCCAGAAGAGAATAAACTAGGTCAACGTTTTCTGGTTGACTTGGAATTAGAACTAGACTTAAAGCAGGCAGGCCAAACGGATGACATGAACGAAAGTATAAATTATGGACAGATATATGAAGTAACACAAGAGGTAGTGGAAGGAGAAGCTAAGCAATTGGTTGAGGCAATCGCAGAAGAGATAGCAGCCTCCTTGTTTAAATCTTTTTCGAAGCTACATGCTGTTAATGTTAAAGTAATCAAGCCCAACCCTCCTATCCCTGGTCATTACGATTCTGTAGCCATCGAAATGTATAGGGAGCGCCCCTAATATGAAGGAAGCTTATATAGCGTTAGGTTCTAATATCCATCCTAGATACAAATTTATCTCAGAGGCTATCAATCAATTAGCATCTCATAGTCAAATTGAGGTTATTCAATCGTCAGCTATTTATGAAACGGTCCCGGTAGGTTATACTGAGCAAGGTGACTTTTTAAATGCAGTGATAAAAATTCAGACGAACCTTGCTTCTGTTGATCTGTTATCTTATTGTCAATCTATTGAGCAAGAATTAGGAAGAGAACGTTCCGTGGAATGGGGTCCTAGAACGATAGACCTTGACATTTTGTTGTTTAATCAAGAAAATATTGAGACAGAGCAATTAATCGTACCGCACCCAAGATTACACGAACGAGCCTTTGTACTCGTACCGTTGTATGATATAGATTCGCATTTATATATACCAGGATATAAAAAAACGGTGCAACAGTTATTGTCTGAACTAGCAGATGATGAGAAAAAGGGAGTAAGGCAATGGAAACTGAAAAATGGGGAAAACGCATCAGGGCCTACCGAAAGTTGAAGGGATATACCCAGATATCCTTTGCGCGTGCGATAGGTATATCCGTCTCGGTTCTTGGAGAAATCGAACGGGGGAGTAGACTTCCAAGTGAACAGGTGATTAATAAAGCTTCAATTGAGTTAAATATACCAGTTCAGGAATTAACTCCAAAAGAATATTCTTAGTGAACTAAGCCTTAGAATTACTAGCTCGCATGATGGATCTTCTTAAAAGTAAATAGAGATATTTGGCAAGTTGAACTAGACTGTTATGAAACATGTCAGTCTTATCATAGATGCGGTAATGAATAAAAATTGGAGTGATTAAGATGACGGAAGAAATAAATGATTTAATGCGGGTGCGCCGTGAGAAGCTAAATCAATTTCACCAAAATGGACTTGATCCATTTGGGAATAAATTTGAACGAACGCATTTTTCAGAAGAACTAAAACAAGCATATGATGAAGTAACAAAAGAAGACTTAGAAGAACAGCAAATTCCAACGACAATAGCTGGAAGAATTATGACTAAACGTGGAAAAGGTAAGGCTGGATTTGCCCATGTTCAAGATTTAACAGGTCAGCTTCAGATTTATGTGCGAAAAGATACAGTTGGAGAAGAAGCATATGAATTGTTTCAATCAGCTGATATCGGTGACATCATAGGTGTAGAAGGTACCGTATTCAAAACAAAAGTAGGAGAACTTTCCGTAAAAGCACGTGAGTTCCACATGCTAACCAAATCACTACGCCCACTACCTGAAAAGTTCCATGGACTAAAAGACATCGAACAGCGCTATCGTCAACGTTACTTAGATCTGATTACAAACCCTGCAAGTCGCGATACATTTGTATTGCGTAGTAAAATCATCCAGTCCATGCGCCGTTATTTCGATGATAAAGGTTTCCTAGAAGTAGAGACGCCAACTATGCATGCCATTCCTGGTGGTGCCTCTGCACGCCCATTCATTACGCATCATAATGCATTGGACATGCCATTATATATGCGTATTGCTATTGAATTACACCTTAAGCGCCTAATTGTTGGTGGAATGGAGAAAGTGTATGAAATCGGCCGAGTGTTCCGTAACGAGGGAGTGTCTACTAGACACAATCCTGAATTCACAATGCTCGAGCTTTACGAAGCTTATGCAGACTTCCATGACATCATGACTCTTACTGAAAATGTTATTGGACATATTGCAAAAGATGTTCTTGGCACAGCAATTGTTCAATACGGGGATTACGAAGTGAACTTAGAACCAGAATGGACAAGATTACACATGGTTGACGCAATCAAAGAATATACTGGCGTCGACTTTTGGAAAGACATGTCCGACGAAGAAGCTAAAGCTCTTGCTAAGGAACATGGGGTTTCGTTTGAAGAGAATATGACATTTGGTCATATTGTTAATGAGTTCTTTGAACACTTTGTGGAAGAGAAACTAATCCAACCAACCTTTGTTTATGGACATCCATTAGAGATTTCACCACTGGCAAAGAAAAACAAGGAAGACGGTCGTTTTACAGATCGTTTTGAACTGTTCATTGTAGGTCGCGAACATGCAAACGCGTTCTCTGAGTTGAATGACCCAGTAGACCAAAGACAGAGATTTGAAGCTCAGTTAAAGGAAAGGGAAGAAGGAAATGAGGAAGCACATATGATGGATGAAGACTTCCTAGAAGCTCTTGAATATGGCTTACCTCCTACAGGTGGTTTAGGGATAGGTATTGATCGACTCGTTATGTTACTAACGAACTCACCATCTATTCGTGATGTATTACTATTCCCTCAAATGAGACATCGTGATTAAGCAGTGATAAAAGGCGCTCGGATACTGAATCTGGGCGTCTTTTTTATGTCTGAGAAATTATAGGTGGGTTGAGTTTGGGCTAACTTTAATAGAGTGATGGTTATACGCGCATCACGCAACTACTGGTGTTCTTCGCTCCGTATAGTAAGGTAACATTGAATTAGGAATGTATTCGTGTTGCCTTTATCACCAACAGAATCAGGGGAAGTTCGATTAAGATCGCAGTATCACGCAGCAACATTGAACCAACCCACGTCGTGTGGGCAGCAGTTTGTACGTCGCTTAACGGGAGCTTGCGCTTTTGTTCATTTGCAGAAGTTTTTATAATATTCTGTTTGCTAAAGTGATAATCAGGGAAAACAATAAAAATTAATAAAAATTCAAGGAAACTATTGCACACTTACTAAATACCGTGGTATATTATTAAACGTTGCGCTAACGACGCCAACAAAACAGATTAATCGAAAGAAAAGAAATTGAAAAAGTTATTGACTTCCTCTTTCGATAAATGGTACATTGGTAAATGTCGCGCTAACGACGGCGACAACATATCAATAACCGAGTTAAAAAAAACAACAAAAAGTTGTTGACTTGATATCGGCGAAATGATATACTGATTAAGTCGCTGTTTGAAGCGGCAAAACAAAACAACGAAACATTTGATC
>NZ_AVBF01000045.1 GCF_000770635.1 Pontibacillus yanchengensis Y32 | reverse complement strand
GCCAGCTCGCCCGCAGGACGCGAGTCGTTTCCCACCCATCCCTAACCCTTTTTATATATCGGACCCACTCCCTCCCCAATAATATCTCGAATCCAAGTCTTCCAGATTATGCTTCTTATCTTGAATAAGGCTATTTTATTAGTTGATCCCAAAATCAACACTAAACTTTAAAAGCCAAATAATAAAAAGAAATAGATAGTCGCAATAAAGACATGAAAAAGTCGTATTGATGAAAAGGAAATTCATATACACTAGTATATAAGATACTTCTCTTAACCTGAATGGAGGTTTTCGCATATGAAAATAGGTGTAAATAAATCCGCATTTTTTTACTCTGAATCCTCAAAAGATTACATTAAGGATACGACAACACAGTACTGGGAAGGTGAAGTGAACGAGGTCATTCATCGGGCTAACTTAGCATGTGATAACACGTTCATTTTTACACATAGATGGGATATGGAGCGTTGTGAAACACCCATTTCTTTTTCTAATTCAATCGATTGGACATATCAATATAAGGGTGACTTTGAATGGACTGTCAATTTAAATCGGGCTAGATTCATGGCTGAATTAGGTCAATCCTATTGGTTAACAGAAGATGAAAAGTACGTAACTGCGTTTATCCGGTTAATGAACGACTGGTTAGAGCAGAATCCACTAACAGAAAACGAAGTACATGAAAGTAAAGACAGAAAATATAATGTAAAAGATACATGGCGGAAGTTAGATAGTGGTATAAGGATTACGAATTGGATAAAAGGATACTATTGTGTGAAAGTGTCAAAGCAATGGGGGGCAAAGGAAGAGAAAATCTTTCAACATGCTTTAGCGTTGCATGGGATGTACCTACATATTGCATATCTTCCACATGATCAGCAGAGTAATTGGGGATTTCTTGAAACCAATGGTCTATTTCAGATAGCTATGCTATTTCCTCATCTAGAATACGCTGATAAATGGTTAGAATCATCCATTACAAGATTAGAGAATATGTGTAAACTCCAGGTATTTGAAGATGGCATGCATAATGAACAAAGTCCCATGTATCATCATGAAGTTCTTCATTGCTTGTTTGAATGTGTATTGCTAGCTAAGAAGAATAATTTTCCCTTACCTTCTTCATTAGAGAGCTCCCTTGAAAAGTTATTTACTGCCTCGCTAGCATTTGTTAAACCAAATGGTCATCAACCGATGATTAGTGATAGTGATCATACGGATATCCGTGATGTACTAACTCGAGGAGCGGTTTTATTTGAGAATGGTGCGTTTAAGCATCAAGGGTATTCTAGATTGGACTTTGAAGGAATATGGTATTTTGGAAAAGAAGGATTCAATTTATATGAACAATTAAATGCTATAGAACCTTCCTTTTGTTCCACTCATTTTGAGCAAGCAGGGTATTCTATCATGAGAAGCTCATGGCAATCTGATGCTCACTATGTTTTGTTCGATGGGGGACATATGGACATTATTCGGGCTCATGGTCATGACGATTTTCTCCATTTTGACTTATGTTCAAACGAGGCGGATTTTTTAATAGATACTGGTAGATACACGTATATGGAAAATGATGAACGAAGATATTTTAAAGAATCCACTCAACACAATACGATTAGCGTAGATAATCAAACGATTTCTACTTATGTAGATTCATGGACATGGGAGAATGTAGCCCAACCTGTGGATCGTTATTGGAAATCTACAGATAAGGTGGACTATGTTCAATCTTCGCATAATGGTTACATGCAACTAGAAAGCCCAGTCGAGGTTAAGCGTCAATTAATGTTTATCAAACCTTATTATTGGATTCTAGTGGACACATGTACTTCTAATGATTCTCATGAATATAAACAACATTTTCATTTTAGTGAGGATAATGAGATTGATATTGAAAAAGATGGGATAATTCATGCAAATGCTAAAAATGGTGCTGGACTTACGATGATTCCACTTCATTCAGGGATAGTCTCACAAGAGTCATGTTGGATTTCAAGAGATTATAATCACAAAAGTAAGTCTACTAAAATCACTTGCTCTCAAGAAGGAGAAGGGGTCGTTAAATTTATAACTGCAATTGTTCCCCATTCAACCATGGAAAAAGCGCCATTTAGGGTAAAAGAAATAGATGTGTTCGACACTAGGGATCAATTGTTCTCAAAACAAGCTGTTACAGCAGTTGAAGTGACAAGAGGGTTGGAAAAAGAGATACTATTGTTTTCACACGAGGGACCTAATAGCTTTCAATTTGGTGGAAGCCATATGACAGGAGAAGTTCTTTTTTCAAGAAAACCCCCTCACTCACATGAAGACGTTATTAAGGTTTAAAAATTTAAAAAAAGACATATAAAGGACAGCATGATAGTTACTCTATATTAATAGAATCATCACTAAGGTGGTGATTCTTTTTTCGTTCCCAAAATCGAACGCGTGCTATTAAGTAAATATCGTTACTTGATCATCTCATAATAAAGGAAGGTGATAAGGAGAATGGATTACACAAAACATACAGGCAAATTTGTGTTGACGCTCATTATACTTTTTATTTCAACTTTCTTTTTCTGTATGACAAAAGTAGAAGCATCTGGGGATTTATCTATCGACTCTCATCAAGATGGTGTCACATTTGATGGGGGAACAGTAAGGGTATATGGTTCCTATACGAATGTATCCAATATACACTTACTTATTAATGGTTCAACAAAACGACCAGTCGTGAATTCTGGTGACGGACATTGGTATTATGACCTGGATACCTCCACATATAATGGGGCTATTGAATTACTTGCAACAGGAACAGACCTAGAAACAAGATATACCATTTGGTCAAACATACTAAATGGCTCTGTAAGCAATCCTTCCGCAGATATCCCAGTAGTTACTATCATTAGTCCTAATGATGGCGCACAATTGCTATACAAAAAAACAAAGGTAAAACTGTCCGTAGAAGCTGAGAATGAACTAGAGTCGGTGGAAATCAGGGTTAATGGGAGTGAATGGATAAAAACAAAATCTAAGCATGATGGGTATGAATATAAATGGGAGATACATCAAGATAATCAAACCTATAGTTTAGAAGCTAGAGCAATTGATTCGGAAGGAAATGTTGGCTATAGTACGACGACTTATGTAGATTTCGGGGAAGGAACACAGGAATCAACTGAGTTTATTAAGCAGGATAGAGCTATGTGGATTTGGGAAAACGCATCCTACAACTTACTTTATAACGAAGGATCACGACAGGTTTTAGATGCTATGGCAAAAGATACAAATACGTTCGGACAGGATAAGATCACCACAATATATTTAGGTGTCGATCGTTACTTCGGAGTTGATATGTTAGAAGACGAGAGGGAGCGAGTTCGCAATCTTGTAAGCTGGGCTCATGATAATGGATATAAAGTTCATGCATTGATAGCAGGAGGCACAACACCTCCCTATTTTGGAGCATATGAACGCTATCATGATATAGCCATTCGAGAATTTGAAAACATTTTGAACTATAATCTTTCCTCAAAAGATACTGAAAAATTTGATGGCGTCAATATTGATATTGAACCATATATAGCCCCTGAATTCAAAACAGATAAACCCTCTTTACAACTTCAATATTTAGATCTCTTACAAACATTCATGGATAGGAAAGAAGTAGCTGGCTCGGGTCTATTTGTGGGTGCTGCCATTCCAAGGTGGTATGATAGTTCACCAAATGCAGAAGCCATTACTTGGGGGAAAACGAATGAAACAAAAGAAACAAAATGGTTATCACAGCATATTCAAGATATTGTCGATTATATTTCGATAATGGACTATCGTGATACGGCAGATGGTTCAGCGGGTATTATTGCTCAAGCACAAGGAGAAATCGATTATGCCAATGAGATCGGAAAGCCTAATTCAGTTGTCATAGGAGTCGAGACGAAAGATATAGCAGATGGCGGTGATCCTGAAGTAATTAGTTTTCGAGAAGAAGGGCGAACGTACATGGAAGCTGAGTTGGACAAAGTTGAAAGCGCTTTCTCGGAGGTCGGATCATACGGAGGTATTGCACTGCATCATTATGATACTATTCGCTATTTACCATCTGAATGGAGTCCTGATGCTGTTTATTGGAAACCACCTGAAGATTCCATCTCGCCCTCCTCAGTCTCTTCTGGACCTATAGCTTCACCTTTAGATTACCAGAGTATCTATATTTCCTACGGAAGAGCTTACGATAATCAAGAAGTAGAAGAGTATTATTTTTATCGAAGTACATCACCAGTTTTTGAAGCGAATGAATCCAATTTAGTTGGTTCTTCTAGAAGGCTTGATTATACGGATACAGGATTATTAGCTAATACAACGTATTACTATAAAATTGCTGCCGTTGATGTGAGTGGAAATATTGGTCCTGTATCAAGTATTACATCAGCTACAACAAGTGAATCCGACCTAAAGCCCCTTATCATCAAAAATGCAAGCATACAATATGACGGTAGTAAAGGAATTGTATCTCTACAAGTAGTCAGCAAGGACACATTAGAAGGAGTTATAAGTAATATAGGAGGACGTTTTACTAAGTTAAGTGGTTTATATAAAAGTACAGAAACGGATGCTAAAGGTTACACTACTTTTTCATCTGAGAATCTTCCAAATGAGAAAGGTCAATTAGGTTTTAAAGTAAATAGAATTTTCTCGGAAGGGTATTATTGGGCTTCAGCATATGATGAATATAATCAGCTAACAACAGAATGGGCGAAGAGTACCGTTAAAGTGCAAGAAGATGCACATGTGCGAAGTGGCACATATGGAAATGAGAACTATGGATCAGCACCGCTTTTAGAAATAAAAGATGTTTTGGATACAAAATCTATTCAATATGACCGAAACACATATCTTAAGTTTGATCTTTCATCCGTTCAACTATCTAAAGTATTAAAGGGTGTCCTACATGTTTACGTGAATTCTGGAGTAACCGACGCTAATGTGTCAAGAGTACCCATGACGATTACTGGCATTACTGATGATGGGTGGAGTGAAGATACAATCACATGGGATACAGTTCCATCTAATCAAGAATCTACGTTAATTGGGGAAGTGGATATCGTATCTAAGGGATGGTATAGCATAGATATAACGGATTATGTGAATAGTGAGATGGATGATAGAACAATTACCATACTGTTAACAGACCAAGATGCTACTGACCGAACTATTAGTATTCAAAGTAAGGAAAACGCCTATTCAGCCTATCTAGATATTTACTAACAGTGGACCCAAAAGGTATAGATCAAATTGAGCATCTCTAAATTTCATGAAAAAAACGCATTGGAGTGTAAAATTAAAAACACCCATGCGTTTCTTTCTTTTTGTTACTGGTTATTATTAGAGATGCACTATTGCTTCATAGAATTCTAAAATCCAATCCGCTTACGATATTGGGTGGGGGTTAACCCAGTGGATTTTTTAAAGGTTTTCGTGAAGTGAGGATAATCCCCATATCCAATAGCTTCTGCAATCTCATACGTCTTATATATAGGGTTATGCAGCAGGTCTTTGGCTTTGTCCATTCGTTTCTTTGTGAGGTACTGCTTAAAACTGATTCCCATTTCTTGTTTAAACTCCATGCTGAAGTAGGAGGGAGACATGTCAACTAGATTCGATACTTCTTGCAAGGATACATTAGCTTTAGTGAAGTGTTCTTCTAAATATGAAACAGCAGTTAATATGTTTTTTCGATGTCCGAAATTTCTCTTACCTTTTATCGTATGGATAATTGATTCACAAAGAGTAATCATAAACTCTCTCATGTTCTCTTGTTTATCGGGTAATGTTGTCTCATCTATATAAGAGAGGTCACTCATTCGCTCGGCTTGGTTTCTTAGTTCACCTTTCATGTACGTAATTAAGTCTGTATATAGCCGCTTCATAGTTTGATTTTCTACTTGCTTGTTTAATAAATTCTGATGTATTTCCTCCATTTTAGTACGTACATGTTGGTCTTCTAATAACCATATATGATTAACGAGTTCTTCAGCGAATACTTTTACATTCCAAAGCCATTCACTTCGTTCTTTGGAAGCTTTATCTTTCATTTCGAGCTGGTGATGTACTTTCTGTAGTGATGCTAAAAATTGATTTGGTTTGATTGGTTTTAAAAGAAAATCAACTACTCCATAACGAAGGGCCGTTTGGGCATATTCAAACTCATCGTAGCCAGATACAACGATAAATTGGGTGTGTTCGTTGTTCTCTTTTACCTTTTGTATAAAAGAAAGGCCATTCATTTTCGGCATACGAATATCCGTTATGACTAGATCTGGAGAAAGGTCTGTACATAGTTGAAGTGCATCTTCGCCATCTATTGCTTCACCGACTACTTCAAAACCTGTTTGATGCTTTAGAATTAACGCATGAATACTACGCTTGATAAGCTTTTCATCATCAACTGTTATAACCTTATACATCTTCTATGCCTCCTTTTTTTGTTCTTCTATTGCAAAAGGTAAACGAACTTCTATCACAGTCCCCATCTCATCAGACTTTTGTATAGATAAGCCGTAAGGAGAACCAAATTGAGTGGACAAACGTTTATGAACATTCATTAACCCTATTCGTTTGGTTGTTTTTTGGCCTTCAGGTGGATCAGCATTATGTGTGAACGCATAGTTGTATGTTTCGATGGTATCTGGCGACATGCCTTTTCCTAAATCAACAACAAAAACTTGATAATAACAAGTCGTTTTCTTTCCATATATACCAATAAATTCAGGGGCTAATTGATGTTCTTCATAACCATGAATAAATGCATTTTCTATAATAGGCTGAAGGGTTATCCGTGTAGTTATAACTTCTTGTAAGTCAGCATTTTTTAAATCATAGATGACATGAAGCTTCTCGAACCGTTGTTGTTGTATTTGTAAATAGGCTTTTATTTGGTCCATTTCTTCTTGAAGCGTTACAACTTTTTTTGTATTACTTACATTATATCGGAACATATCTGCAAGAGAGGTTGTCATGTTACTAATGATTGGTTGATTTTCAATAATCGCATAGGAGTTAATAATTTCTAACGTGTTATATAAAAAGTGAGGATTGATTTGTGATTGCATAGCTTGCAATTCAGATTCGCGAGTTTTTAATTCCAATTCCTTCTCTTTTAATTTTGCAAGATGGACTTGTTCTATCAATCGATCAAGTTCTGTTGTCATGGTATAAAAGCTATTATAAAGATCGCTCACTTCATCATTTTGATAGAGTGGGAAGGGTTTTTTTCGTTCGAGGTTCAGATTACCAGATTCAGCACTTTTCATTAACTTCTGTAAATTCTCTAATGAATACGTTAAGGAGAAAGAAAAACCACCAACAAAAAATAATGCTGCTCCTATAAGAATTAATCCCACCCATATTGTAGAATTACGAAGCTCGATTAAGTTCCCCATTATTCTGTCCATCGGTACACTGGCGATGAGTCCCCAATTTAATTCAGTATTTGGAAAATCCTCACCGACTAATAATGTATTCTCTTTATTTTCTCTTTGCACGGAAATATTTGATTGGAAGGTTGATATAGGTATAGACGTTGTTTCTAACAACTCTTCATTAGAATGATACATAATCTTGTCGTTTTCGTTAACAATCCATACATTATTAAAATGGCTAAGAGTTATCTCATTAATAATTTTGGCTAGTTGATTCAACTGTAAATGAATGATTAGTAATCCAGTTGTCTCATAGGTTCTTTTATCATACAGTTTTCTGACAATTGGTATAACAGGAGTATTCTGTATCTCTTCAACATCTAACACTTCATAGGTATCAAATGTATCTACTTTTCTCCATAGTTCGTTATTTCTAGAACGAATTTTATCCATATCTAAAAACCTGCTTACCTGGCTATAATTATTTACTTGCATGACGTTTTTATTTATAAGTGATATTCCAAATATATCCGATCGACCATTAAGTATGGATGCAAAAGCTTCTTCTTGTATTTGTTTCGAGAGTTGAAATGTTGTGAATTTATCTTTAGGTTGAGGCTTTAAGGCTACATATTCTTGAACTTGTTGGTTTGTTTGGAAGGGAGCAGTAGCTTTTTCAAGATCTTCTAAATAGAAATTTAGATATTGATTGGTTTGGCTTAATAGGTGTTGGCTATATTGAATAGCGTTTTGTTCAAGGGAGGATGTGGTTTTTTCATACCAAAAATATCCGAATAAAATCAAGGGAGCACATACAAAAAAAAGAATAACAAAAAATAGCTTGGACTTTATGGACGTACGTTTACGAAATGGGATATCCATTTGAATCCCCCTTTTATACGACATTTAGTTGGCATGATCGATAGGATTAAATTAATTAGCAGGTTTCACTTACAGAAAATTCTTTATTTTCATTTTATTGAAAAAAACACAAACAATCAAATGAATTTACATTCTCTTTTGAAATAAAACAGATTAATATTATTACTGAAAGCGTTATCAATAAACAAAGGGGGAATTATTTCATGTCTAAGGTAAGATGGTCACGGTACGTTTTGTATATGTTTGCTTTATTCGCTTTAGTGCTATCAGCTTGTTCCAACCAAACAGAAGGAGAGGCTGAACAAGATGGAGACAATGATTCAACTAGTGAAGAGCAAGTTGAAATTACGTTAGGTTTTTATTCTTCTGGTAGTGCTGATCAAAAAATGGAAGAGCTAATTAACAAATTCGAAGAAGCACATCCCAACATAAAAGTAACAACCCAGAACGCTCCTTATTCTCAATTCTTCCAAAAATTAGATACACAAATAGCAGGTGGTACCGCTCCTGATGTTTGGTTATCAGATGGTGTATTTGTTCAAAAGTATGCAGAGCGTGGAGCCGCAAAGGATTTAACAGAATGGATCAATAAAGACTTAAACAAAGAAGAATATTTTGGCTTAGACTTCAACAAAGATAGTGATGGAAAGTATTGGGCTGTCCCTCAAGGAATTCAAATCGGTGCTCTCTTTTATAATAAAGATATGTTTGATCAAGCAGGCGTAGACTACCCCGATGATAATTGGACGTGGGACGATTTAAAGGAAGCGGGAGCCAAACTAACATTAGATGCTAATGATAATAATGCAAATGCATCTTCATTTGATACAAGTACAGTGAAACAGTTTGGTCTCACGTTCTTTAATATAACAGAAGGCTGGATGCCGGTATTGAAATCATATGGTGGTGGTGTACTTGATGATGAGTTAAAGAATTCCATTGTTGACTCTCCTGAAAATAAAGAGGCAATGAACTGGATTGTGGATGGGATGGAGAGAGGTATACTAACTGACCCAGCTGATCTTCAAGCTTTCCAAAGTCCAATGTCTCCTTTTCCGAGCGAAACAGCTGCGATGAGAATTGGAATTTACGCTCGAGTGTTAGCAGCAAATGAAACAGGTGTGAACTATGATGTAACCGTTCTGCCAAAAGGACCTAGCGGAGAGCGTTTCTCCCCAGTTATTGCAAACTCTTGGATTATCAGTGAAAGTGCTTCTGATGCGAAAGCACAAGCTGCTTGGGAATGGATTAAGTATTGGGTAACAGAAGATGAAGTTCAAAAAGAATGGGCGGAATTAGGAGAAGCAGTACCAGTTAAAAAGTCTGTAGCTAACTCAGATTTATTTATAGGCTCTGGTGAAAAACCTGAGAATAAGCAGGCTTTCTTAGACAGTTTTGACTTTGCCGGTACGCTTGATGTAAATGCTGTATGGTCTGAATGGGTGAAAGTATTTGGAGATAACGTAAATCGTGCCTTCTTAGGTGAAACGAGTGTTGATGAGGCCTTAGAAGAAGCGGACCAAGAAGTTCAGAAGGTGCTTGATGAATTTTATAACAATCAATAATGCTAGATAAATAGATATAGAAAGTGTGTGGCAATTATGGCGAATCCTTCAAAAATCGAACATAACAAGCCAACCCAAGTAACAGAACCTAAAAACAAGAAAAGGTTAACTCATGAGGGGAAATGGGGATTGATTATGATTTCCCCTTATCTTATTCACTTTGTCGTATTTATAGCATTTACTTTGATTGCATCTTTTTACTTCAGTCTCTCTAAATACGATATGCTGAATGCTCCAGAATTTATCGGTATTGGAAATTACACTAAGCTGGTCAATGATCAAGTGTTTTGGCAAGCATTAGGGAATACCGTTTATTTCACCGTATTATTTGTACCAGCCCAAACAATTCTAGCTTTAATTTTAGCTGTTGCACTGAATCAACAGCTAAAGGGATTGAAGTTGTTTAGAATGGCTCATTTTATTCCTGTAATTTCTTCCTGGACAGTTGTTCTATATGTAGCGGATGCTATTTTTAATCCTCGATTTGGTCTAGCCAATACGATTCTTTCTAAAATAGGAATGTCTCAGCAGCAATGGCTGAATGATGAAATGTTAGTGATTCCTGTATTAGTCGTTGTTGCAGTATGGAAAGGGATTGGCTATATGATGGTTATCTTTTTAGCAGGGCTTCAAAATGTTCCAGAGGATCTCTACGAAGCAGCTGAAATAGAAGGTGCCGGTGTTCTCAAGAAATTTCGTCATGTAACCATTCCGTTGATCTCAGGGACTACGTTTCTAGTATTAGTGCTAAGTACGATTACAACTTTTCAGGCATTTGAACAAATCTATGTTATGACCGGGAATGGGGGGGACATAACTGCTGCTGGAGGACCTAATAATTCCAGTATGGTACTCATGTTGTATTTATTCCAACAAGGATTTGCTTTCTTGAAAATGGGGTACGCTTCTGCCATTGCATGGGTATTATTCATCATCCTATTTATTATCACATTGATTCAAGTGAAGCTTCAAAACAAGTGGGTTCACTATGAAAAATAGTGTAATCAGTAGAGGTGTTCTATATGAGAAATCCAAATAAAAAGAGAAGGATTGTAAGCTATCTCATCATTATTATAAGCTCATGTATAATGCTTACTCCTTTTATAACTGCTGCACTGAATTCATTAAAATCCTATAAACAGTACACAGCCATACCTGTAGAGTGGATTCCTAACCCGTTTCAGTGGCAAAACTATGTAGAAGTATGGAAAATGACCGATCTTGGAACATATGGAGTGAATAGCTTAATTGTAACAGTTCTTTCTGTTGCTGGAGCATTACTTTCCTGTTCTATGGTAGCTTATGCTTTTGCCAGATTAGAATTCCCATTTAAGAATTCTCTATTTATTATGGTGCTAGGTACGCTAATGATTCCACCTGTCGTCATGATAATTCCGCAATTCATTATTTTTAAACACATGGGATTCCTGGACACGCTTGTGCCACTATGGATTTTGGAGTGGCTTGCCCAGCCATTTGGAATCTTTTTAATGCGACAGGCTTTTCTATCTATTCCTAAAGAATATGAAGAAGCTGCCAAGTTAGATGGGTGCAGTCCATTTCAAACATATTGGCGGATATTCCTTCCTATGTGTAAACCCCAATTAGCAACACTAACCATCTTTACATTTATGACAAAGTGGAATGAAATCATGGCACCTGTTATTTATCTATCATCAGAAGAGAAATTCACTCTACCTATCGGTGTATTGTCCTTACAAGGAGCGTGGTTTGGAAAAGAACAGTATTTGATTGCTGCAGCGTTAATGACACTAATACCAATCTTGATTGTGTTTCTGTTTACGGAAAAATTCTTTGTCAAAGGTGCAAGTTCTTCTGGGTTAAAGTAGAAAACCGGGAGGCTTGCCTCTTTCTGTTGAATCGGGAGGGAGAATTTTCATGACAAATGTGTTGATTAATACTGTGTTGTTAGAAAAAAATAGATGGAGCGAAGCTAGAAATCCTTCCTTAGAAGTTAGTGAGTGGTTATCTCGCTTTCATGTCGATGGATTTACTGGTATCGAGTTATGGGAAAACCATGTACTAAAAGCTTCTAATCTAGAAATCAAGAGATTAGAACAAAGGACGCTCCCTATTCAGGTGTATAACTCCTATGTACGTTTTGATGACGGTTTTGAAACAGAAAGATTACGAGCAGCCAAAATGATTCAATTGTTACAACCTCAATCTGTGAAATATAATCTAGGACATAATACAAGGGAGAAAGACACGTATCTAAAAAACCTTGAATACTGGGCAAGTCAACTACCTAGTGAATGCCAATTACTGTGTGAATGTCATCCTGGTACAATCATGGAAGATCCAAGAATGGCAAAAGAGATATTTACTGATTTAAACAATAGTAAATATAAAGCAATCATTCATCCTTTTCATAAAAATACAGATCTTCAAGCATGGTTTGATTATATCGGAGATAAAATTAGCCACGCTCATGTCAGTGTATTTGATAATGGAACCTTCTTCACTTTAGAAGAACGTTCTCCATTTGTAAGAAATCGATTTGATCAGTTGAAGCGAAATGGATATAATGGCTCCTATTCTATTGAGTTCACGTCTGGCGTTGCAACTGAACGAGAATCAATGGAACTAGTTTACCAAAATGCTGTACAAGATAAAGAGTTTCTCATTAAATTACACAATGTAGGACAAAGGAGTTAAAGCAGTGATATATACAGTATGTATTATTGGTGCAGGGAGCATTGCTCAGGAGCATTTAGAAGCGTTAAAAAACTTAGAAGAGGTAAGAGCCATTGCCATAGCTGATCTAGAATCTGATAAAGTCCAGCGTGCGAGTTCATTATTTCATATAAATGGATATACCGATTATAAAGAGATGATTAAGCAAGAATGTCCTGACATTACTATTATTACACTACCTCATTTTTTGCATAAAGAAGCTGCAGTGTTCTGCGCAGAGCAAAAGAGTCATATATTACTTGAAAAACCTATGGCTCTTACCGTTTGGGAATGCAAAGAAATCATCAAAGCAACAGAAAAAAATGGTGTTACGTTAATGGTAGGTCATACTCAGCACTATTTTATTGAAAATATAGTAGCAAGAAAAATCATTCAATCTAGAGAACTTGGTGAGTTGGTTCAGATAAATGAATCGAGACACATGCATTATTTTACTCCTGAAAGGCCTAATTGGTTCTTGGAGAAAGAGAAAGCGGGTGGGGGAGTCATGATGAATTTAGGTGCCCACTCTGTTGATAAAATCCAATGGATGACAGACTCTTATATTAGCACTGTTCGCGCAACATTAACTTATCATTCCAAGTATGATGTAGATGCAAGTGCATTAGTATGGGCTGAAACATCGACTAACATTCCAATTACAATTTCAATATCAGGATATAAAGGTGCCAGGCAACATGTCACTGAACTAATTTTCAAAAATGGCATGGTGAAAGTAGAAGTTGGGAAAGGAGTATGGATCGCAAAAGATGACCATTATGAAACATATCCTTTACCAGAACAACCACCTGTTTTTCAAGGACAAATACTAGACTTAGTAGAAGCGGTAAAAGGAAAGCAAGAATTGGAGTTAGATGGAGAATATGGTGCTTCCATTGTGCAAGTGCTAGAGTCGATATACCAATCTGATGCTCATAAACAACCTATCCAAGTAAAAAACCAATAGAATCAGTAGAGGATTCCATTGGTTTTTGTATGTAAAATTAAAACGAAGGATAATTAACGCTTTGTATATAATAGAATAGCTACGATCATTAATCCCATCCCAGCAATTCGTTGCCAATCAAGGGGGATTTGTTTCATTCCAAGCCATCCGAAATGATCGATTAAAGAGCTCGTTAGTAGTTGAGCCGTGATTAGAGTGAAGATAGCAGCTCCAACCCCAACTCTAGGTACTGCTAATACCATCGTACTTACATAAAAAGCTCCTAGAAGCCCACCAAGTAGTTGCCATTTTGGAACTTGAAACACTTGTAGAAGGTTACCTTTTCCAAAGAACAACATTACCAAGAACAATGCTACAGTACCAACAAGAAAGGAAACAAAGGCTCCCTCGAACACACCTACTTTTTGACCTAGTCCACCATTAACAGAGGACTGGACTGATACGGCAATACCTCCAATAAATATGAGAAGCATCATAACCCATTGCATGTATAGATCCTCCTATCTAGTTTTCTATCGTTTTAGATATATGCTTGTATAACATAACGTATTTTTAAGGAAAAGTGTGGTAAAATGCTTGGAACGGATTACTTAGAATCTTTTAATTGATTTGGAGTAATAATTGTTAGATAGAAGGAGGAATGAAAGATGTTGGAGAATATTGACCTCACATTAAAAATCAGTGATAAAAAACAATATAAAAGGGATCTAAAACAATCCCAACTGGAATTACTTAAACTACAAAGGTCATTGATTGATAACCAAGTAGGTTGTTTGATTGTATGTGAGGGATGGGATGCTTCGGGGAAAGGAGGGGCAATAAAAAGATTGACTAGTGGTCTTGATCCCCGTGGATTCGACGTTCATTCCATTGGTGCTCCTTCTATTAATGAGAAAAGACATCACTATTTAAAACGGTTTTGGACTAAAGTACCTCCTTATGGGAAAATCACTATCTTTGATCGCTCCTGGTATGGTCGTGTCTTGGTTGAAAGAGTAGAGAATCTGGCTACATCAGCTGAATGGTCCAGAGCTTTTGAAGAAATAAATCAATTTGAAAATATGCTTACAGAAGACCGATACGTTGTGGTTAAGCTTTGGTTTCATATCTCGAAAAATGAGCAACTTAGACGATTTCATGAACGAGCAGCAGATCCACTCAAACAGTGGAAGCTAACAGATGAAGACTGGAGAAATCGTGCTAAATGGGATGACTATGAAATGGCTGTTGAAGACATGCTTAACCATACCTCTACTCAAGCAAGTCCTTGGCATGTGATTGAAGGGGAAGACAAATTTCATGCACGTGTGAAAACGAATCAAGTGGTAATAAGAGCAATTAAAGATAAAATGGCACTTCTTAGTAACACTTGAATAAAGTTTGTACCTTCATATAACTGTATATTATCCGTGCATGTTCTCCTTCTTTTGAGGAAAGCTCTCTAAGCCTCTCTAATTTCCCTAAAAATTCAACATCGCAATCACATGTATGGCCATTGGAGCGGTAACAAAGATCATGTGCTCGACATGCAGCGTCTAAAGCATTAATTGGACCATCTGGACCGCTACATCCAGGTCCACACCAATTATATCCAGGGAATACACATAATCTAGGTTTAATTGGAGGGCGATAAGGTTTCCTTCTTTTCAATTAAATTCTCTCCCTATGCATAAATACTTATCATGAATAAGAGCTGGAAAAAAATACACCTTCCCAAGTGGGAGAAGGTGTATTCCTTGTTCTTATCTGATACCTAGCTACATACATTCATTAATAACGAAAGTATAACTTACTGGATTTACCAGAAAAAAGCGGAAGCTAAAGCAACTCCAGTTAGGGCACCTAAGGCAAATGGAACACCGAATCCACCATAACCAAATCCATAGAATCCATAATTAAACCCTCTCGGACCTTCTAGCGGCCTAATCCATACATGCGTTCTTGTTACTCTAGTGATTTCTCCTACATGGGATCTCCCGTCTCGACATGATAAACGAACTGGTTTACCGTGATATCTGCAACACACATGATAAAAATCTGGTCCAGACATACATATCCTCCTTTTATTCTATACATAATTGTACCTACTCCTAGCTTATGTGTTTTTTTGGATTTTGGACTGGACACGAGCATAGCTTACAGGATAATGGGTATGTACCTAATATTGTTTTATCAAAGGGGAGGGCATTTTGTCCGTAATAGAAACGTTTGGATGGTTAAATGAATTCAATAAAGCATGTAGAGGGAATACGTTTCATTTAGAAAATCTCTTTCGTATTCAGTGTGAAACGTTATGTTACCCCATTGAACAATATGAGAGCGATGTACAAGGAGAAGAGTTACAATTTTTGTTATTGCAGTATGGTTTGTTTGAACCTGATGAATACGAGTATATGGAGCAAGCTTTAACGAATTTGAAAAGGATGCATATATGGAGTGTAATAGAGAAGGAATATCATCGTTTGAAAAGGTTATGGAATGGACCGGATGTGAATGTGTTCATTTTCCCAATTAAACAAGCTCATCTTCCTGAGTGTAAAAGGATAGCTCCTAAAAATGGCGTAACATATAAGAATGCTATCTTTTTATTCTTATCCCCATTTCTTGTATTAAATGAAGTCCGAGCGTTGTTCGCACATGAATACCACCACATATGCAGGTTATCCAATTACGATAAGAAGGTGAATGTTGAACAACCTGCACTAAAAGATGTCATCATTCTTGAAGGTTTAGCAGAAAATGCTGTAAAACAACTGTATGGAGAGAAATGGTTGGGTCCATGGTATAATCGCTATACCTTTGAAACGATTAAAGAATTGTGGATTCATTACTATATACCGAACCTAGATATAACAAGTGAGAGAGCTCAGTCTATTTTTCTATATGGTGAAGAAGGAACATTATTTCCTGCATGGATCGGTTATGCAGTAGGATACGAAATCGTTAATTCATATCATACTAAACAACAGTGTAATTACAAAAATCTTCTCACATTATCCACTGAAGAGTTGATTAGAGGTTCGATATTAGGATAAACATAACAAAATGTTGAACATTTGATTTGTTGCATTAAGTGTAAAACTTTTATGTCTATGTCACTTATATACAACATCGAAATACACGGTATCCTATATGAAGTGCGTGCTTTTCCGTTAAATGGGCATGTTTATCCCATAAATCATAATCTTCTAGTTTTATATCATCTGATACGTTTATATCTGTTATTTCGGTTTTATGAAGTGTTGTCATAGTAGGTATTACTTGAACGTTTGTAAATCCAGATTCGTGTAGTTTCTCTAACCACTGATCTTCTGTTAATACGTGTTGAACACCATAAAATTCCGCTATTGTTGATCTGATTTCTTCTTCTAAATCCTGGTATGCAATCATTTCAATTAACAGGCAACAACCTTTTGGTTTAACAACTCTTTTCATTTCGGTTAATGTCTTGGAAACATCTGTGAAAGCAACTACAGACTCAGCCAATATCATATCAAATGAATGATCCTTAAATTCGAGTTCCTGTGCATCACCAAGTACAACGTGTACTGGTAATGACGTTTTTTCAATGCGATTGGTCGCTTTTTGCACCATTAGTAATTGATTATCAATTGCAGTTACATCACAACCAAATGTTGTACTAATGTACTCTGCAGTCTGACCTGTTCCACACCCAAGATCCAATACTGTCATATTTTCCTGTAAATTCTCCTTTTCGAGTAGTTGTTTCGTAAGTGGAAATCCTCCAGGATGGGCACCACCAATTCCAAACTTCGCTAATATGTCTAAGTAATCATTACTCATACATCCACCTCTTTATTTTTGAAGTACAATTAGGTACCAATTCGTGATATAGACCTACCATTCCAATACTATATGTTCATTAATAAGGTATGTGCCCTTCCAATAGGTCTTGTCATTACATAAAGTATAGTAACACTAATGAAAGTAGGTGAGCTGATGGGCTTTGGTGGCTGTGGTTATAATCAAGTTGGAGGCCAAAGAGGATACGGTTACGGCGGAGGATTTGCATTAATCGTTGTCCTGTTTATTCTATTAATTATTGTAGGAGCAACATTCTATTATTAGAAATAATCAACAAAAATAAAAGGGAAAAGCTGCTGCAAGGTAATTTTATTAGACGCATTCTGAATACACAGAATGCGTCTTTTTTAGAAATAGATTGATAAATACTTGTATGCAATGATCATATAAACGTTTATTAAGCATCCAGTTCATAAAACTGTTTTGTGTTCTCATACATAACTTTATAAACTTTGGTTTCACTCAGCTGTTTGATTTCAGCTATTTTTTGAATACTGGAGTGAATCATTTTAGGGTGTGTGATTTCTTCATTAAATGGGTACTCGAAAGACCATGGACCATCTGTTTCCACCATCATAAGCTCCATTGGATAGTGACGGATGATTGTTTGTATTTCTTGTTCATACACACAATCAGGAGTTATAGAAATCATGTAGTTATTTTTCAATAAACGCTGAATGGTGTTGTAGGAACCTTTAAACCAATGAAAATATGCTTTTTTGACATTATATTTCTCTAATAATTCAATTACCAAATCTGCATCTTCATAAATAGCGTGGAGAATGATTGGCTTATCAAGTTTAACAGAGATCTGTATAAACATTTCTAATAAATCTATATAAGGCTTAAGTATAAGTTCCTGGTTTTCCTTACGTCTATAATAGGGCAAACCAACTTCACCAATAGCTATAATATCTTCCGTTCGATTCGATAGTAGTTCAAAGAGGTGGTTTATCTCTTGATCAGATGGCAATGCTTGTTCAGGGTGATAGCCTATAGCCATCTTTACGCTTTGATTCATTTCCGAGAGTTTTATATTAGTTAACGCAGATTGATAATGATTAGACACTGAAATAAGTGCCTCAACGCTCTCTGCATTCATTTCATTTAAAATTTTATGCTGTTGAAGTTCTGTGTACATATCTAAGTGAATATGAGCATCTATAATTGGATAAGTCACACGATCACCCTTAATTCATTATAAATTTCTTTTTTCCATGCTAAAAACTCTTCCGTTAATAATAAGGATTCCTCTCTAGGTCTCTTAAACGGTATATGGAATTCCTTTTGAACAGTTGCGGGTCTATTGGACAACACAATGATTCGGTCTGAAAGAAATAGAGCTTCTTCAATATTGTGTGTAACAAATAAAATAGATCGTTTGTGTTCAACCCATATATTCATGAGCCACTTCTGCATTTCTACTCTTGTGAATTCATCCAAAGCAGAAAATGGTTCATCAAGACAGATTAGGGGTTGAGGGCTCATTAAACTACGAATAAAGGCAGCACGCTGTTTCATCCCACCAGATAGTTGGTGGGGATATGCGTGTTCATAGCCTAATAAACCAGCCTTCTCAATCATTTGTAATGCTGTTCCTTTATCAGCTTGGCCAACAATTTCTGCACCAAGTAGGACATTCTCAACAATGGTTCTCCAAGGAAATAGAGAAGGACTTTGAGGCATATAGCTAATAGAACCTCTTTTCCCAGTTATTTCTTCTCCATTAAGAAAAATATGCCCTTGTTCAGGCTTGTATAACCCGCCAATTAAATGAAAAAGTGTACTTTTCCCACTTCCCGATGGACCTAAAATGGTTACAAATTCAGCATCCTTCACAACAAATTGGATGTCCTCTAATATTTTCTTCCCTTCAAATGACATGGATATTGACTGTAATGAAAGGTTAGCCATCTGTATGTTCCCCTCCTTTACTTTGCCACCGTATGACTCTCTTCTCTAATAGAGCAATCAGTGCAAAGAAACTTAAGCTGATAATCATGATGATGAAAATAGCAACAAACACCCTGTCTGTACGAAAGGAAGAGGATGCTAGAGTCATATAAACCCCTATTCCTTTTTTAGCACCGAGCCATTCAGAAATTACCGCTCCCATAACGCTATAGGTTGCAGAAATTTTAAGACCTGAAAAGAGAGAAGGGAGGGCGTGTGGCCATTCTAACTTCCAGAATATTTGCTTGTTAGAAGCTCCTGCCATTTTCATGTAATGCATCAATTCAGAGCTTGTTTGTTTTAGTCCATCTAAAGTGGCAATTGCGATGGGAAAAAAACAAACTAGTGTAATGATGATTAGCTTTGGGAGCGTACCAAACCCAAACCATATTACCAGTAAAGGTGCCAGCACGATAATAGGGATATTTTGAGATAGAATCATAAATGGATAAACAATTTCTCTTAAAACAGCAATAGTATGTAACCCAATGGCTACAATAACACCAAAGCTCGCACCAATCATAAAACCTAGCAACGTTAATTGGATGGTTGATAATAAATGGCCATTGTAATTAGACCAGCCTGTTATTCCTTCATGAAAAATATCGGAAGGAGGAGGCATAAGCCAAGCTGGGATAGCAAATAGGTGACTACTAATTTCCCAAATAATAAATAAAAGGATGAGGACCACAATGGGCCTCCATCCTTGAAGAATGATGTGTTTCATGTACGATACTTCTCCGTCAATTGATCCATAGATGCTCCGCTAGGTTGATAGAGCACTTTGATCTGTGAGATGACATTGGAACAACCCATATCTATCATTTTTTGATTCATTTGTTCAATAACAGTGAAAATTTCTGTTAGATTTCCTTCTAATGTTGTTTCTAATGGATGAACTTCATATTTAATACCTGATGCATCAATAATAGAAATAGCTTCGTCAACATAAGGGATAACATTATCGTTCTTGTTTGTTTTAGGTAAAATTTGAATACTGACTAATGAGTTAGCCATAAGATCACTCCTTATTTGGTAGGAATTCATTCGTAAATGCGTCCTCGACTTGTAACTGTTCTTCCAGAAGATCGTTATTATACATCCAATCGGAGTAGTTTTTCCAAGTTTCTTTTTCCTGAATCCCCCATTGATCTGCGTCATCTTGATATTTAGGAGATAGCCACTTCTGACTTGCTTTTACAAGCTCTTCGTCTAAATCAGGAACAGCATCTATAAGTATAGAAGCTGCATCTTCAGGGTTATCCTTAGCGAAGGTGTAACCCTTTGAAACAGCTGCAATAAAGGATGACACTGTTTCAGGGTTTTCGTTTATCATCGATTCATTCGTCGTCAATATCGGAGTATAGTAATCTAATTTTTCAGAGTAGTCCGTTAGGTATTGCATGTTTAACTCTTGACCACGCAATTCTGCTTCCACACCAGTCCAGCCATAATAGATCCAAGCAAAATCAACATCACGTTTAACAGCTGTAAAGAAGTCAGTATTGCCCATGTTAACAATGTCCACTTTTTCTACATCAGCATCTTCCTGCTTCATCAAGGATGAGAGAACGGCTTTTTCTACCGGAGCACCCCAGCCACCATACGTTTTACCTTCATAATCAGCTGGTGATGTTATGTTCTTATCTTTTGGTGAAGCAAATCCAGAAGTATTATGTTGAATCACAGCTGCGATAGACACAATAGGAATATCTTGAACACGGGCATGTGTTAATGCTTCCTGAGCACTTACCCCGAATTCAGCCTTGCCTGACGCTACTAGTTGATCTGCTCCTGTTTCACCTGGCATAAGGATGTCGACATCCAAACCTTGCTCTTTGAAATATCCTTTTTCTTTAGCTACGTACAATCCTGTATGGTTTGTATTAGGAGTCCAATCTAATACGATAGATACTTCTTTTAATTCTTTTTCATTTTCTTCGGAACTTGCTCCTTGCTCGTTGGAAGAGCAAGCTGTTAAAACAATAACCAATAATGTAAGCATGACGAATAAAAACTTTCTCATTTTAATACCTCCTGATATATTCATAGATTGCGTTAATCTAGAAATAGGAATGAAGAACAGGAAGCGTAGGAAGATTAAATGTATGATAAGAAAATAAAAAACACCCTAGGTCCATACCTAGGGTGCATATATCAATACATTATTAATCGATTGACTATGTTCCCTACGCTGGTCTAAACCAGTTCAGGTTCCAAGGGTCAGTATGTAACGCATACTATCTCAACCAGCAACACTGGTCCCCCTACATTTCTCATATTATTAAGTTAATTAACGCCTTTCCTAAACTTTGCCACAGAAGTGAATCTTTTTCAAGTATTATTTACATGGATATAGGAAAAGGGCAAAATAGAGTAGGGTGCTACTATACTAAATCACTGAAGAATATAAAAAAAAGGAGATTCTGATGTCACAATCTATACAGGAACAAATCCAAACATTTAAACAGGACCAACAAAACAGAGGACGTTTGTTAATCAGTTGCCCAGATCAACCAGGAATTGTATCTGCCATTTCAACGTTTTTAGCTGACAATGATGCTAACATTATGGAATCTAACCAATATT
This sequence comes from Pontibacillus yanchengensis Y32, assembly GCF_000770635.1. Lineage (GTDB taxonomy): Bacteria > Bacillota > Bacilli > Bacillales > BH030062 > Pontibacillus > Pontibacillus yanchengensis. The sequence continues at coordinate 10,174 of NZ_AVBF01000045.1, read as the reverse complement.
CAACCGATCCCAAAGAAGGCACCTTCTTCATGCGAATTGAATTTGAATGCCCTGATTTACCTACTAAAGAAGAAGAGCTAAAAACGCAATTCAGCCTTATAGCACAAACTTTTTCAATGGATTGGAAGCTTAAAAGTGTGTATGATGTGAAAAGAACAGCTATATTCGTATCAAAAGAACTACATTGTTTAAGAGAGCTTTTATTTGAATGGCAAAGCGGAGATATCATTACAGAAATCCCCTTAGTAATTGGTAATCATGAGCATGCCAGGGAGATTGTTGAATCATTTGGCATTCCATTCTATTACATCCCAGCCTCTAAAGAGAATCGAGCAGAAGTAGAGGAAAAGCAATTGCAATTACTAAAGGAATACAACATAGATGTCATTGTCCTTGCTCGCTATATGCAAATCCTAACACCAAATTTTGTAGCTGCTCACCCTTCTGAGATTATCAATATTCACCACTCTTTCTTGCCTGCGTTTATTGGAGCGAATCCACATAAGCGTGCCCATGAACGGGGTGTAAAGCTAATTGGTGCCACATCTCATTATGTAACCAATGAGTTGGATGAAGGTCCCATAATTGAACAAGATATAAATCGAGTTGATCATAGAGATGATGTCAAAGATTTAAAAAAGATAGGTCGTTCTATAGAAAGAACTGTCTTAGCTCGTGCCGTTAAATGGCATCTTGAGGATCGTGTCATTGTATTTGAAAATAAAACGATAGTATTTTAAATCACTTTTGTAAACATATGCTTCGGCATATGTTTTTTTATCGTTCACCAGGAAATTATAAAATTCAACGCTTGTGTATAACTAAAAAAAGTGTGCGGCCACGTCCAGTTCCTATCCTCTAGTGGTCTTAAGACAATCCTCGCTGTGGCAAATACAATTAGAATGCTGCACGATAAAGCAATCTGCCTCCTTAAACTAAGAATCTTCCCATGAATTCGTAGGAGATAAAGGAAACTTAAAAACTATCTGATATTAAATAGATAGGATGGGGTGTGTAACAAGTAAGACGTATGTTTTCATAATATTAAGTCTCCCATGCTATGATTTAGAATGTATTCTACTATGTTTTGGAGGTATCAAGCATGAAGGCATTACTATTACACGAAGCAGGAAAATGGAGAGACATGGAAGTACATGACATTCCAAAACCAGAGCCAAATACAAATGAAGTGCTTGTTCGTATCGAAGCTGCAGGATTAAATCCCGTCGATTATAAGGTTGCAACAAATGGTCACCCTGAATGGACATATCCTCATATATTAGGAGTAGATGGGGCTGGTATCGTTGAGAATGTAGGAAGTGATGTTTCAGAAGTACAACCAGGGGATCGAGTAGTCTACCATGGAAATATGATAAAGCAAGGGAACTTTGCTGAATTTACTGTTGTACCATCTCACACTGTCTCTGTTATACCAGAAACCGTTTCTTTTGAAGATGCAGTAGCCTTGCCATGTGCAGGTTACACTGCATACCAATCTTTATTCAGAAAGATGATGTTAGAGGCGGGGCAAACTATTCTTATTCATGCCGGGGCAGGTGGAGTAGGAGGTTTTGCTATTCAACTAGCGAAATATGCAGGTTTACATGTAATCACTACTGCATCTTCCGAAAATCATGAATATGTTTATCAGCTAGGTGCCGATGAGGTAATAGATTATAAAGAACAGGATTTTGTCGAAAAGACACTAGAGTTAACAGAAGGACTCGGAGTACATGCCGTTCTTGATACGGTCGGTCCAGAGAATGCTACAAGGTCTATAGAGACGCTTGCATTTAATGGTCACATTGCGTTTATTGCCGGAGCACCTGACATTACTAGTAACATTGATTTCAAACGAGCCCTATCGTTTCACCAGGTTGCTTTAGGTGGTGCCCATATGGTGAACAACCTTCATCAGCAACGTGATTTAGCTCGTATGGGAAATGAAATGCTCGAATTACTATCAGAAGGTCACATCAATTCCCTAGTCGAGGATATTATCTCTTTGGAAGACGTACCTGAAGGATTAAATCGATTAGCTTCACGTCATGTACGAGGAAAGATTGTGGCTAAGCCTTAACAAACGCGCCTATGCTCCAGTATTGGCTAATTATACTAACTAGCTTCTTACCTAATCCAGATTAGGTAAGAAGTTTTTTGTACATATAAAATATTCATGGCATGATAGAGGATGATATGGAATATAATGTATAGAAAAACTTTAACATTGTAGAGAATTATATAAATTTTCTAATAATCTATTGACTTTTCTTCTGAATCAGCATATTATGTGAACCAATCATTCATATTAACAATATTTTTATACCCTTTTTCTTATCTAGAGAGGTGGAGGGACTGGCCCATTGAAACCTCGGCATCGGTTTTGTAAGCTAGATAGTTTAGTTATCATAAGCTGTGCCAATACCAGCGGGTGCACAAAGCACTTCGAAGGATGAGAAGAGAACGGTTACATAGTTACAATGTGTACCTCTCTTCTTATCGTAGAAGAGAGGTATTTTCATTTTGAAATGAGCGAAGAACAAAAATACGTGAATAGAATCCCTGCATAGATAGCAGGGAAATAATTTTACACATAAATCCGATTAAACAACTCGGATTACAATGCGATGGAATGTATGAATATATAAAGGTATTCATAGTAATAAAAATAATAGTTTTCCTTTGTGAGGTGGGTATGTTTGCATTTTCAAGTAACAAATAGTCCTTTTAGTGAAGAACAAGTACAGCTCTTAAATCAACTTTTCCCGACGTTAACAGAATCTCAGAAACTTTGGCTAAGTGGGTACCTTGCTGCAGGACATAGTACAGAAGCTCCCCCTGCGAATGCACCTGTTGCTCAAGGTGCTGCAGAGTCTCAAGCAATCCCCCAGCAACCAAGCCAAACTCCAGCTCGAGAGGTTACAGTATTATACGGATCTCAAACTGGTAATGCACAAACGTTAGCTGAGGAATTTACACAAAAACTCCAAGAGAAAAATTTAGAAGTAACTGTTACTTCATTGGATGACTTTAAACCAAAGAACATCAAGAAAGTTCAAGATTTACTTATCTTAACCAGTACACATGGAGAGGGTGAACCTCCTGATAACGCACTAACGTTTTACGAGTTCCTTTATAGCAAGCGAGCGCCAGAGCTAGAAAATCTACGCTTTTCGATTCTATCTTTAGGAGATACGTCATATGAATTTTTCTGTCAAACAGGTAAGGATTTTGATCAGCGACTAGAAGAATTAGGAGGAACACGTTTATATCCACGAGTCGATTGTGATTTAGATTTTGAAGAGCCTGCTGATGAATGGTTTGAAGGTGTCTTAAATGAATTAGTCCAAAGCAAACAATCAAATACGGAAGTTGGGTCTTCGGAAGGTATAAGTCCTGCACCTTCAAATCCTTCAGAATCTGTGTATTCTAAGAAAAACCCATTCAGGGCAGAAATTTTAGAAAACCTTAATTTAAATGGGCGAGGATCAAATAAAGAAACACGACATCTAGAATTAGATTTAGAAGGGTCACAATTATCATTTGAACCTGGAGACGCAGTCGGTATATATCCCGAAAACGACCCTGTTCTAGTCGACAATTTAATCGTAGAAATGAATTGGAATCCAGAAGAACTCATAACCGTAAGCAAGGACGGAGAGCAGCAAGTGTTGCGAGATGCATTGACCTCGACTTATGAGATTACCAATATAACAAAACCGTTATTAGAGAAATTGGCTCAGCTAACCAATCATGAGGAGCTTCATTCCTTACTAGAATCTGATAAAAATGAGGAATTAAAGGCATATATTTATGGGCGTGACTTGATTGATTTAGCTCGTGAGTTTGGACCTTGGAACGTTTCCGCCAATGATTTTGTGCAAAACCTCCGGAAGCTTCCACCTCGTTTATACTCTATTGCTAGTAGTTTAACGGCCAATCCAGACGAAGTGCACCTTACTATAGGTGCCTTAAGATATGATGCACATGGAAGAGCTCGTACGGGGGTTTGCTCCGGACAGTGTGCTGAACGATTACAACCAGGTGATTCTCTACCAATCTATATTCAGAAAAATGCTAACTTCAAGCTCCCAGAAACATTAGATACACCAGTTATCATGATTGGAGCGGGAACAGGTGTGGCTCCTTATCGAGCTTTTCTAGAAGAATGGGAAGAGAACGATGCAGAAGGGGACACATGGTTGTTCTTTGGGGAACAGCATTTCGTTACAGATTTCCTCTATCAAATTGAATGGCAAAAGTGGCTAAAAGAAGGGATTTTAACGAAAATGGATGTTGCCTTTTCCCGTGACACGGAAGAAAAAGTATATGTGCAGCATCGCATGCTAGAAAAAGGAAAAGAACTTTATCAATGGATTCAAGCTGGAGCATATGTGTACGTGTGTGGGGATGAAAAATATATGGCCAAAGATGTTAATTCGGCGTTGTTGACGATTTTTGAACGTGAAGGCGGAATGAGTGAGGCAGAAGCAGAAGCCTATCTAGCTGATATGAGAAACCAAAAACGATATCAACGTGACGTTTATTAATGTTAGAAAGGGGTTTAAGCATGAGCACAAAAAACGGTCAGCAAGATAAAGCATTAGATGTAATGGAACGTATTAAAAGTGAAAGTAACTACCTAAGAGGTACGCTAGTTGAGGACTTCGCTAACCGTATTACAGCAAGTATTCCAGAAGAACAAACGAAATTACTAAAGTTTCATGGTAGCTACATGCAGGATGATCGAGATCTACGAAACGAACGTAAGCAACAAAAACTAGAGCCTGCCTATCAATTTATGATTCGCGTCCGTGCCCCAGGTGGAGTAGCAACGCCTGAACAATGGTTAGCGATGGATAAACTTGCGAACACGTATGGGAATGAAACACTTAAGCTGACGACACGACAGGCTTTTCAACTGCATGGTATTTTGAAATGGAATATGAAGAAAACAATACAAGACATAGATGCAGTGTTGATGGATAGTATTGCTGCATGTGGAGATGTGAATCGTAACGTAATGGCGAATGCCAACCCTTATCAATCTGATATACATGCTGAAGTCTATGAGTGGTCCAAAAAAGTTAGTGATCATCTTACCCCACAAACAAGAGCTTACCATGAAATATGGTTAGATGAAGAAAAAGTCATTGATAGTCGTGATTCAGTTGAGCAAGAGCCAATCTATGGATCTACCTATCTGCCACGTAAATTCAAAATTGGCGTCGCAGTACCACCTTCTAATGATGTGGACGTATTTAGTCAAGATATTGGATTTATTGCTATCATTGAAGAAGGGAAATTACAAGGATTTAACATATCTGTAGGTGGCGGAATGGGGATGACACACGGGGATACAGACACGTATCCACAATTAGGTCGCGTAATTGGCTTTTGTCCAGTTGATCAAGTTGTAGATGTAGCGGAGAAAATCGTAACGATTCAGCGTGATTATGGAAACCGTCATGAACGAAAAAATGCTCGTTTCAAGTACACAGTCGATAAATATGGCGTTGATTGGATCATTAACGAATTAAACAATCGTCTAGGATGGGATATTGAAAAAGCTCGTGCCTACCATTTTGATCATAATGGCGATCGTTATGGCTGGGTACAAGGTGATGGAAAATGGCATCTAACGCTATTTATTCAAAATGGAAGGATTAAAGATACAGAAGATTATAAGCTAATGACAGGTCTTCGAGAAATTGCCCAGGTCCACACAGGGGATTTCCGACTTACTCCCAATCAAAATGTGGTTGTATCCAATGTAACAGAGGAAATGAAACCTGCTATCGATCAATTAGTAGAACAATATGGCTTAACAGATGGGAAGGAAAATTCAGCTCTTCGTAGAAATTCTATGGCCTGTGTAGCATTTCCAACTTGCGGATTGGCAATGGCAGAATCAGAACGATATCTTCCATCCCTTATTGATAAAATAGAGGCTATACTGGATGAAGCTGGATTAAAAGATGAAGAGATTGTCATTCGTATGACAGGCTGCCCCAATGGGTGTGCTCGACCTGCCTTAGGTGAAATTGGTTTTATCGGAAAAGGTCCTGGAAAGTACAATATGTACTTAGGAGCAGGATTTACTGGTGATCGCTTAAATAAACTATACCGTGAGAACATAGGGGAGGAAGAAATCCTAACTACGTTAAAACCTATCTTGTTTGAATATGCTAAAGAAAGACAAGAAAACGAAAAGTTTGGTGATTACGTTATTCGTGCCGGATATGTAAATGAAGTTACGTCAGGTACAAACTTTCATGAATAATAAAAATGGCGCACTCTAAAAAGAGATGCGCCATTTTTTCATTATTAGTTGAATGGAGCTATTACGACTTACCTATTACAAAACAAGTAGAATGGATCCACCCGAAATGAGAAGTACACCTATTACTTTTTTTATTGTAATTGTTTCATGTAAGAAGATAGCAGATAGGAGCATCGTCCATATATATGTGACAGAGGTGATTGGATATACCACTGTATAAGGAAGCAAGGTTAAAAGGTAAATATTTAGAAGTGCTCCAGCTAAATAAAATGTACCTCCTGTTCCAACCTTCATTAAGAAAGGGAGGTTGAAACCTAATGGGTGATCTCCTGCTTTTTTAAAGAAAAACCCTCCAAGTGAGCCGAACAACGTCATTAAAATAACCAAAAGAAGGCTAATCATCACCACCTCCAATTAAAACGACTCCTAGAATGATGAGAAGTATTCCAGAAAAGTGTGTAATTCCGATTGTTTCCCCGACAAGAAAGACGCCCAGGAATAAGGCAAATACATACCCAAGACTTAATAAAGGATGTAGGACAGATAAACTACCAAAACGGAAAGATACAATCATGAGCACTGCCCCTAGAAAATAAAAACCAAATCCTCCAATTAAATTTAGATTGATTCCTGCATCTGAGAGCTTCCAAAACATTTGACCTAATGAGGTGAAAAAGGCTGCGAAGGTCATCAAGATTATGCCAGTACTATTCTTTTTGATTGATCTCGTAAATCTACTCATGAGCATCACTCATCTTTGATTGACCAATCCATATCATCGCGATTAAGAAAAGCGCGAGTGGAACATTGGAAAATAGATATCTAAAATCTTGAGCTGGTAGAGTAGCAGCAACAGAGCCAACATTCAATAGAACAGGTAAGGAAATAAGCCAAACGCTAGCTCGTCTATTAAATTTCATCCATGCAGTAAAGGTTAGGAATACTATCGCAAATAAATAACTAGCTGGTCTCCAAATCGTTGTTAGAAAATTCTTTTCACTATCCTCCAAGTACTCTTTTACGTTCGATGTAATAGTTGGGAAGAATATCTTATTTTCCAGGCCATACTCGTTATCTTTATAAATGTAAGTTAAAAAGTTTGAAGTGTACCCAGGTTTTTCTGGTTCGTGCATTTGCCATACAATAGAAGTTTCCTTAAGAAAAGCTTCAATGGCTAAACCAGGATTTTGGATAACCATTCCTGACCAAACTTTTAAAAAAGCACCTAAATCATTCGCGATAAATGTATCATCGTATTCACCAGAAAATTTAATTGGATCCACCTTGTAAGGATGATAAAACTTCTCCCACATTGGAAGTGGCATAACATTCGAAACATATGCTTCTTGATCTTCTGTCAGATCTCCATTGATAACAATATTAGCCATTTGTTGTGTTGGGATGCCTAAGGCTTCTTTAGCTTCAGTAGGTCGTACATCTAGAGCAGTAAATATAGGTCCAGTAACTACAAGGTATATGGCTAAAACGGCTATAAAATTAGCAAGGAGCGGCTTCCAGTGTTGTCGAAAAACGATTAGAAGCAGTATCCCCATTACTAGAAAGACAGGAAAGCCATTATGGCGGAAAAAAGCTACCCCAAGAGATGTAACAAATAATAGAAGTAAATTACTTTTTTGCGTTAGCCATACTCCTCTAGTGAAGACGATATTAAACGTTAGCACACAGAATAAGAACAGCACAATACTATAAAGAACGTCTTTCCATAATGAAATAGAATAGATTCCAAGTACTGGCCAAGCAGCAACTAAGACCGTAAATAAGCTAAGCCAAACAAATGATACACCACGTTTTTCAATGGATTTCATACCATAAGCCCAAACCAATGCCATCATAAAGACTTGGAATAAAGCTAGAACACCAGGTGAATCCCAAATTTGAACAAGTACGGTCAAAAGCCAAGTGTGTACGAGAGGGTGCCAGTTACTCCAATCATAGGAATGCGCTTGACCCCATTGGGAAAGAGAATCTGGAGTCATTGTAGCTGGGAAAAAGGCAATAAAATAAACCATCCAAGTTACAAATGGAATAACTAAATAAATACTAAAGCTATATTTGCTTGATTTCCCACTTGCATCTAAGTGTATCAGTTTGGACATCCCAATAAAGGACAAACACATATAGACTAAATATGTAACGAAGTACACAATCACAAACATGATAGATGTTTCAATATGGGATTGGTCAGGTGCACTACTCGCCATTAAAAGTGCAGGGAAGATAAGTCCAAAAGGAAGTACCCATTTCATGTGAGGCCTTGAAAAAAGTATAGAATGATTCCAAGAGAATGACTTGCTCGCACTATAAGCTATTAGTGTAAATAAACAAATTAAAATGACACCAATAAACATAGTAAACGGATAAAAAGGCTCATAGAAAGAAATGATACCTGCAGTAGCAATTAAACTGACTACTACAGATACCATTACTCTTATAATTGGGGAGAGGTTAGTCATCTTGATTCCCCCTTATTCGGTTATATAAATGATTTAATTCAAGTTCATACTGCTTTCGGTTCGTGGCACTCATGACATCTAAAATCAGACCACAAGCAAAGCAAAGGACACCAAGAATCATAAATCCAGTAGCTAGAATAGCAGAAGGTATCTTAGATACATATCCTGTATTTACAAATTCTGAAATAACAGGTACGCCTACAATAAGTCCTAACACAATAAGTACTAACGTCCATAGTGAAAAGAAAACAAATGGCTTATATTCTTTAAATAACGTAAAAATCATGCGTAATACTTTCATTCCATCTGAGAAGGTATTCAGCTTTGATTCACTACCTTCGGGACGATCTCGATAATCTACCGGAACTTCTTTAAGTAGAAACTTTTTATCCAAGGAATGAATACTCATTTCTGTTTCAATGGCGAATCCTGAGCTCATAACAGGCATTGATTTTACAAATAACTGGTCGAAAGCACGATATCCAGTCATTATATCGGTTATGTCATCTTTGTATAAACGATTTATCAATCCTTTAACTAAACGATTACCAAACCCATGAAATTGTCGTTTGTTTTCATCATAATATGTACCATTACTTAAACGATCACCAATTGTCATATTCGCTTTTTGCTCACGAATAGGTCTTATTAGGTCATGCACATATTCAGGTGGATAGGTATCATCTCCGTCAGCCATTACATAGATGTCCGCGTCTATTTCTCGAAACATGGAGCGGACTACATTTCCTTTTCCTTGTCGCCATTCCATTCGAACAATAGCTCCATGTTCTTTAGCGACTTCGGATGTACGGTCTGAGGAATTGTTGTCGTAAACATAAATTGTTGAATCGGGAAGTTCCTTTTTGAAATCATCAATTACTTTCCCAATTGTCTGTTCCTCGTTATAGCAAGGAAGCAAAATGGCTATTCTCTCCATATAGGCACCTCTTGTTCATCAGTTGTTTCATACAAATGTTAGAATATCAGATTTGAGGGTTTCTTTCTAGCAGTTCCTATAATGATACTCACTTATTACATAAATTGCTTTTCCTTTTTAACAGGCTGTGTTAAAGTTTTTTGTTGATATAATAATAAAATAGTTTTATGCTCTTCCATATAAACACCATAATTTTTAATAACTGGTGAGGCTGGACCTGTTCCTTTTATGAGGAAGGGGCTGCGGTGAAATGGTTCGCTTTCCGCGGAGGAACATGCAAGCCTCCTCGTTCGGCTACGCCTCTCTGTGGGGTCTCGCATTGTCCCTTCTTCCGCAGGAGTCTCACCATTTCCCTCCGCCCATCGGTATGTCGGATAACGGATCCATCGTAGTTAGTGCCAGGTTGAGTATAATGATGTTAACAGGTTAGTCAATCTGTTTATAACCCTAAATTCCTTGATACCAAAGGGGTTTAAGCAT
>NZ_AVBF01000044.1 GCF_000770635.1 Pontibacillus yanchengensis Y32 | reverse complement strand
TCGTTAAATCAATCCATATTTCCGTTCTTCCCAACAATAGCAAAGGTGGTCTGGGAACGACGAGACTCCCCCCGGAGAAAGAGGTAGGCAAGATCCCCTTAGGGCGTTCTTCCCGAAGGTAGCTTGCCAGCTCGCCGGCAGGACGCGAGTTGTTCCCAGGCCAGCTTTATTCCATCTAAAGCAACGGAAAAATCCCTCCATCCCAAATTATCTCGAATCCAAGTCTTCCAGATTATGCTTCTTATCTTGAATAAAACTATTTAGATTAGTTGATTCCAAAATCAACACCAAACTTTAACATAGCCTTTTTTAAAGAAACGATTATATCAATAGCTGCTAAATGATATACTAGTGCTGGTTAACTATCATATAGTGGACGATTACAATTAAGCTTAGTAGGGAACTTTATTGAGTATAAGGTAATGGATGATGTACAGAGAATGGCTATCCTGTCGTGACTTTTGCGAGACAGGTACACATCATGATTATAAAAAACCTAAAAGAAAACGTGATAACAGAGGTATTTAAGGATTTGACAGTATATTGAAAATCTAGCTATACTTTTGTTTATCAGAAAGAAGAAGTTATGGAATAGAAAGGCTGAGAGAAATGGATCAAGAACAGAACTACCTTCAAAAGAAAGAAGATCCATCACTGAAACTATTTGTTGTGTTATCGAAAGCTTATAGAGCCATTTCAGATCGAGTAGAAGAAGATATTCGAACGCAAGGGTTGAACCCGACTGAATTTGGTGTGTTGGAGTTGCTTTACCACCAAGGTGACCAAGCTTTGCAGAAAATTGGCGATAAAATACTATTAGCTAGTGGAAGTATTACGTACGTAGTGGATAAGCTTGAAAAGAAAGGCTTATTAGAGCGAAAGCCATGCCCTAAGGACCGTCGTATTACGTATGCTGCTATAACAGAAGATGGTCGGAAATTACTTCATGAAATCTTCCCTGACCACTGGAAGCAAATTGAAGAAATTACAGGTGGGTTAACACAAGAGGAAAAGGAACAAATGATTCCGTTATTAAAGAAACTTGGTGTATATGCTGATCAAATGGAACGATAGTTTGTAATAATCAGATTATTCATGGTATAGTAAGCTTAATCAAATCATTAAAGGAGGTGGATGTAGAGATGTTACGCATGGAAAAGCACATGGTTGATTGTCATTCTGTATATTTTAATCGTGTGCAAACGCATGATTTTGTTGCCGACGGGACACGTTTGTCCTTTTTTAAGCAACTAAATCAGTAACCATGTGTGGAAATCTCTCATCTAACCTAAAGAAAACACGATGAATGATTCGAATTGCCACACGTTTATATGCGTGTGGTTTTTCTAATCATGATAATCGATGTATGTCGAGGCACAGAGATTAGAGAGATCTCTGTGCTTTTTTATCGTGTTTATCTTGAATGTATAAATGATTTGGAGGAACAAAAATGTTAATTACGTTAAAAGATATAAAAACAGTACTAGCAGGAAACGTCCTATTTGAGAATTTAAATTTTGATATACAAGCTGGCGATAAAATTGGTCTTGTCGGCCGAAACGGTACCGGGAAAACAACAATATTTAAGTTGATAACCCAAATGGAAGCAATGGATGATGGGCAATTATATGTAAAGAAAAATACGAAGATTGGCTATTTGGCGCAAATACCTCAGATTGAAGAGAAAACAGTGTATGCGTATTTACGAAATAGTTTTGCTGAGCTGATGGATATTCAGCAATCTATGAGTCAATTGGAAGTGAAAATGCAAGACCCAGAATACATGGAAAAGGCCATCGAGGAGTATGGGAAACTGCAAGAGGAATTTATGCGTCTTGGCGGGTATGAGATAGAGTCACAAATTGAAAAAGTTGCTCACGGCCTACACATTGATACTCTATTGCACCATAGCTTTGATCAGCTAAGCGGTGGTGAAAAGACGAAGGTAGGTTTGGCGAGAATTTTGTTAGAAAGCCCGGATGTATTGCTTTTGGATGAGCCGACAAACCATTTGGATATTGAGGCCATTGAATGGTTGGAAGAACACCTGAAGCAGTATGAAGGTGCGGTATGTATCATTTCACACGACCGGCATTTTCTGGATCGGGTCGTGACGAAGATTGCTGATTTGGAACAGGGCGAAATTGAACTGTATCAGGGCAATTACAGTTCTTATGTGCAGCAAAAAGAAGAGAAGCTGTTAGCCGAGTTTAAAGCGTATCAGGAGCAACAGAAGCGTATAAAGAAAATGAAAGAGGCTATAAAGCGACTTAGACAGTGGGCGAATGAAGCAAACCCGCCAAGCGAGAAGCTATTTCGTAAGGCAAAAAGCATGGAGAAAGCGTTAGAAAAAATGGAAACAGTCGAAAAGCCGTTATTAGATCCTAAACGAATGGATCTATCACTTGCTTCAGAAGAGAGAAGTGGTACGGACGTCATTGTAGCGGAGAATGTCACGAAATACTATGATGACAAGCCTGTATTACAGGGGTTAGATTTACACTTACGGTATAAGGAGCGGCTAGCCGTTATAGGAAGAAATGGAGCAGGAAAAACAACCTTGCTTAATATCTTGTTAGACAAAGAACAACCGACAGATGGATTTGTAAAAATAGGCTCAAGCATTCATCTGGGGTATTTGCCACAGGAACCGTTATTTGATGTAGATCCTTCCCTTCGCATGATTGATTACTTTCGTGAAGAAGTGAGGGTGACAGAGGGGCAGGCTAGGCAAATTTTAGCGAAGTTTATGTTTTTTGGTTATGCCGTCTTCCGGAAGATTCACCAGTTGAGTGGCGGGGAGCAAATGAGGGTGAAGCTCGCCATCTTCATGCATCAGAATGTGAATCTGCTTATTCTTGATGAACCAACAAACCATTTGGATATCGATTCTCAAGAAGTGCTTGAGGATGCAATAAATCAGTTCTCAGGAACAGTTATCTGCGTATCCCACGATCGTTATTTTCTGAATAAATGTTTTTCTGAAACAGCTTACCTTGAAGATGGTATATTATATCGTTATAAAGGTAGTTACGATGAGACGAAGCATAAACTTATAAAGTTAAGAGAACAAAAAGAAGTGTCCACTCCTGTTACACCTAAGAAAGATTCAACATCAAAGCAGCCTAAGGAAAAAGAGGTCAAAAGAGATTATGAGCAAGAAATACAATCATTAGAGAAGAAAATAAATGATATTAAAGAAGAAATGACTCATATGACCGATGTTGAGGAGTTAATGACTGCTCAAGAAGAGTCCGATCGATTGGAGAAGGAATTAGAAGAACTGTATGAAATGTGGTTAATAGAAGAGTAAAAGAAGGAAAAAATCCTGGCACTCCACTTATAGAGTGCCAGGATTTTTTTGAGACAAGGGGACAGGTCCCTTGTTTCACTTATGAGCGCCCCCGAGCGAGACGCAGGGACAGGTCCCTCGTCCCACTGCGTCGCTAACCGGGCGCCCCGAGCTTTTCTTTGGTGTCCAGCTCCAGCGCCCAGCGACTAGTGTGCTTCCCTCACCTCTGTACGATAAGTCAACATCGAATCACTTCGTTCTTCGTGTTTCCTTTATCTCCTACGGTTCAGTCCAGCACATACGTCGCTAACCGGGCGCTTACGCTTTTCTTACACAATCTTAATTCGTTTTGTTTCATCGTCTTTGTGTGTGCGGTAGTACTTGATGATGGAAGGGATGACGGTTTCGAAATTTGGGCAAGTGATGTTGGATTTTTGTAGTTGTTGATAGGCGGCAGTGGTGTCATAGTGACAATCGTGTGTGAAGTATGGGAGTGTTTGCTTCTGGATGTTTAACCACTTTCTTACCGGCATAATTGTTAAGGAGGCATAGGCTGCATTAATGGGTAAGGTGTATTGTGGTGACTGGCCAAGTAAAGCTTCCATGAGCATTTTGTACACCTCGCGTGTTTTATAAGGATGTGGATCTGTTAAGTGATAGGTCTGTCCAATTGCACTTTGTTGATGACTCAAGTAGATGGTAGCTTTGGTGATATAGTCTACTGGTACAAAATTTGCTTCCGTATTCGCATTCCCGAAATAAGGGATAGTAGGAAGAAATTTAAGGCGATCAAAAAGATGTAGTAAAAAGTAAGGCCCATCAAATTTAGCGGTCTCACCTGTTTGTGAATTACCTACCACTATACCTGGTCTAATAATAGTAACGGGTAGGTGTTCTTTTTGCTCTTGCACAAGGCGTTCAGCCTGATATTTTGTTGCTTCGTAATAATTCTTAAACCCGAATTCATGATCTAGTTCATGTTCGTATATATCTCCTGTACGTTTTCCGGAGACATAAGCTGTACTAAAATACGTGTAATGTTGCAGTCTTTTTGCCCCTCGTAACCATTCATTCAAGAACTGGGTTCCTTGTACATTGACCTGATAAGCTGGCTTGAGTGGTACGGATAGATCATATAAAGCTGCAAGATGATAAGCATGGGTGAGGGTAGAGAGGATTTTATCAGAAGTTGAGGCGTCTAGATGTATGTTCTTCTTCGTAATATCCCCGTTAACAAGTTCAAAGAGGTTTTGGGAAACGTTACATTTTCGAGAAATGGTTTCGATTTTCTTCTCACTTTCGGTTTTGGTTGAAGGTAAGATGAGAAGGTAAATCTTCTCAATGGAATCTTGCTGTTCGAGTAATTCCTCAATTAAATAGCTAGTAAGGAAACCTGGAAAACCTGTAAAAAAGTAAACATTTTTCATTTGGTAACCTCCTGGTCAAACATGTCATGCTTATTGGTTTCGATATGTTCTACTATATTCCTGCTTGGAAGAATCATTACCCCTTCATTTGTTTATTGTTGTTAGGAGGGGGGAACTCTATAGGAATGTAATCCCAAAGGAGGTATAGTGATGAATGTACTTATAATTGGTGCCCATGGGCAAGTAGGAAAACATGTGGTGGAGAAAGTGAAAGATTATGGACATAATCCTGTTGCCATGGTTAGAGACACAGATCAAGTCCCTTATTTCGAAGAGCGTAATGTACAAACGGTACTAGCAGATTTACAAGGTGATTTTCGTCATGCTTTTTATGGCATTGATGCCGTCATTTTTGCAGCAGGTTCTGGTCCCCATACCGGAGCTGATAAAACGATTATTATTGATCAAGAAGCTGCTATCAAATCTATGGAATTAGCAAAAGAATTTGGTATCAAGCGCTACGTGATGTTGAGTGCTATCGCTGCAGATCGTCCAGAAATAGGGCCTTCAGCACTAAAGCATTATCTATATGCTAAAGGTCGTGCGGATGAGTATTTACGTCATACAGACCTGGATTACACCATCGTAAGACCAGGTGGGCTAACGAATGACGCTGGTAATGGCAAAGTCTATGCAAGTGAGACAATTAACCAAAGAGGAACGATTCCTCGTGAAGATGTAGCCAGTGTATTAGCACACGTATTGACGGTTCCGCACCTAGAAGGAAAAAGTTTTGACCTGTTAAGCGGTGATCAGAAAATAGAGGAAGTTTTTGCTAAGTAAGTTAGTGATAAAGCTTTGACCCTAATTCAGCCTTGCTGGGTTAGGGTCTTTTTAGAGTATAAGCATTTTTTAACTACAAAAAGGATGTTGGGCTGCAGCGCCACAGCTACTATCAACCTTCCTGCTCTTATACGATTGGGTAACATTAAGAGATAACCACTTTTCCAAAAATTTCTATAACAAAACTAAAAATCAGTTTCGATAATTAGTAGTGTGGGTAAAGATAACTATCGTTTTGAAAAGAGAACCGTAACATGTTACTTTATAAGCATAATAGACTATATAGATAAAAGGGGGAGGCAAATGGGTGAGTATAATGTAGTAGTTTATACTAGCGATAGCTGCATTCATTGTACAAAAGTACTTGAACTTCTTCGTGAATGGGATATATCATTCACTGAAAAAAACATCTCTCAAAATGCTGATTTCTATAAAGAAATGAAGGAAATGGGTGTTTATGGGGCCCCTGTTACATTTATTGATGGACAACAGGTATTAGGTTTTCAGAAGAGAAAATTAAAGAAATATTTAGGTATTGATGAGGTATCATCTTATATTCGTCAAAGGGCATTGAGTAACCAAAATTAAGCTTGAAGTATTGCAAGAAGGAGGTCCCTTCTTGCTTTTTTGATTCAAAGGAAAGCACTTTTTAGGGTGGTGCATCATAGGCTATAGGTGAAATAGCCAATATGTGGAGGTGGAAACCTATGCACCCTATGTACCAACGAAATGCCCAACCATATCATGGGAAGAGGCCAATGCCAGGCCCTGGACCAATGCCATTTACGCAACCCTATCCTCAACATCAACCGTTTACGCAAATGGATATGGGAGAATATCCACAGCAACAACCTTACCAACCTTATCCTAATCAACCAGTTCAAGAAGAGCAACCGAAGCCACCAGTATTTCAAACACCATATGAACAGTTTGCTAAGCCCCCTCAACCAAATCAATGGAATCCATACTATTCTTTACAACAGCAATATCCGAACCCTAATCAACAAACGACGCCAAAAGGGATCATGAACTATTTTCAAGATAAAAACGGACAGTTGGACTTAGATAAAATGCTTTCAACAATGGGGCAAGTAGCCAATACAGCCAATCAATTCTCTCCACTCGTTAAAGGGCTTGGATCGTTTATGAAAGGGTTATAAACCTCTCTTTGGTTAGTAGAGAGGTTTTTTGTTTTTTGCTAAGCATGTTGCTTACGCTGTATTACTTTCCATGTGGTAGAATGAATTTTATGTAGGAAAGCGCGTACTAAATCAAAGGCTGTGTTACAGTTTGTTGTTGATATAATAATAAATAGTTTTATGTTCCTCCATAATAGCACCATTATGTTGAGGACTTGGATTCGAGATATGATGGGTGAAGACATGTCCCAGTTGCTTTAGTAAGAATAAAGGTGGCCTTGGAAGGACCGGAAACATGGCCAGGTTAGTATGGGAGTTTGCTGAATGGTAGTATCCACGAAGCGAGGAATGGATAAGGATACAAAGTGATGCTATGCTCGCGGACATATAGTCTCTTATTCTTCGATTTGAAGGCTAATTTGCATTCGTAACGGACATCCAGTACGCTATTTGGCCTAAATCACCTTAATGTAGTGTGTTTTTTTACAAATAAGATACAATATGTCCGTTAGACTCTCCAAAAGAGGGTTTTTACAGTAAATAAGAGATTATATGTCCGTCAAAAAAAGGTTTCCTACGTATTGCCGATTCCACCCACGCCCTGATCAATAATTATCTCAAATCCAAGTCTTCAAAATTATGCTTCTTATCTTGAATAAAATTATTTAGACTAGTTGATTCCAAAATCAACACCAAACTTTAACATAGTCAAAAGTACTAAACCAACTCCATAAAGAAAGGATGATCACCATGAGTAAAACGAATCCAGTAGGAGATCCTCCAGTTCAGACGCCTTTTTTCTATGGTTGGATGGTTGTGTTTCTTGCGGGATTGAGTGTCTTTTTCTCAGGTCCTGGTCAAACATATTCCATCTCCATATTTATAGAGCACTACATAGAAGATTTTGAGTATTCTAGGTCGCTTGTATCTGGACTTTATTCGACGGCAACCTTATGTGCAGGATTTACGTTGTTCTTGGTTGGAAGGATTGTAGATCGAGTTGGACAAAGGATCATGTTAACTGTAGTTGGTGGTTTATTGGCTCTAGCTTGTTTTTGGAATAGTTTTTTAGTAGGACCTGTCATGATGTTTTTAGGGTTCTTTATGCTTCGCTTGTTTGGCCAAGGGTCATTAACGCTTATTCCAAACACACTAGTTCCGCAATGGTTTATATCAAAAAGAGGTCGAGCACTAAGTGTGATGGCAGTGGGTGGGTTTGTTAGCTCTGCATTATTGCCTCCACTTAACACATGGTTAATTGACGTATTCGGTTGGAGAAACGCTTGGTTATTCTGGGGGATTCTGTTACTTGTTATTTTCGTTCCTCTTGTTTATTTCTTTGTACGGAATCAGCCGAAAGACATTGGGGAAGTTCCTGATGGAAATCCAAAAAAGTCTTCTGATGAAATGGATGCTAATCCGAATGTAGATATCAATGAGAAGAGTTGGACCCTTCGTGAGGCGATGAAAACTAGAGCATTCTGGCTTATATTGTTCTGCGTCAGTGTGCCTGCTCTAGTTAATACTGGTGTCACGTTTCATATGGTATCTATTGCAGAAGGGAAGGGACTTACCAAAGAGATAGCTGCTATTGTGCTGTCTCTTATGGCATTTGTAGGGTTTCCAGTTACGTTTGTGGTTGGTTACCTTGTCGACCGTATATCTGTCCATTACTTGTTAGCTATTACCTTTGTGGGTCATATTGTGGCATTGCTCGTGTTATTACAAGTAGGGTCATGGACAGGTGCAATAATATATGGCGTGATATGGGGACTTGTGAACGGCTTTGAACGTATCGTATTAAATATTGTGTGGCCAAACTATTTTGGTCGAGAACATTTAGGGAGTATTAAAGGATTAGCCCAGACCGTTATGGTAGTTGGCTCAGCCTTCGGTCCGTTGCCTTTTGGATTGTTCTATGATTGGTTCGGAGGATATCAACAAATTATTTGGGTTATGATGATCTTCCCACTTATTGCGGCTATTTTTTCTTTGCTATCTCCTAAGCCAACTTATGAGGCTTATCATTCTGCGTGAAAACTTGAATGAGAGATGGGGAAGGGAAGCATTTTAATTTAGTTAGAATAAAGACTGTTAATAGGTTGAACAAAAAAACGAGGTGAACCCACGCATATCAAACAGCCACCAATTCGCGCCCTCAAATTAATGAAATATCAAAAAAAGACTCCTATTACCTCTAGTAATAGGAGTCTTTACCGTTAAATCATCCGATTTAGTCCACAAAAAATGACATCACATATCCGCCTTCTCCTGCGTAGGTAGCGCATAAAGGGCCCATTTCCATGAGGAGGGAATCTTTAAATGCATAGCGGTCTTTCATTTCTTGTAAAAGTTTCTTGGCCTTCTCTTCTGTAGTGCTGTAAGAAAGGGAAATGACTTTATTTTCGAAGTTAGAGGTCGTTTCTCCTATCTGTTCTACAAAGCGACGCATTGCTTTTTTATTTCCGCGTACTTTCTCGGCAACATCAATTGCTCCTTCATCAGTCGCTTTCATTAGGAGTTTAATGTTCAACGTTTTGGCGATGGCACCTTTGAAACGGTCCAGTCTACCGCCTTTAATTAAATTCTCGACAGTACGTAAGATAAATAGCGTAGTGGTTTGTTCGATTCGTTCTTCCATGTGAGCGACTAGTGGTTCAAATTCCATACCATTTTTCACACATCTACCAGCTTCATCTATTAGTAACGACATACCAGAAGTTGCCGTTTTGGTATTTAAAACCACAATTGTACGATCAGGCTCTTCCTCAAGAAGCATCTCCTTGCCCATGATGGCATTATCGTGAGTGGTACTTAACAATTTAGATAAAGCTAACATTAGAATCGGTTTCTCAGGATCTATTTCCTTAAAAGCTTCATAAAATGCATAAGGGCTAGGGGCAGATGAGCGTGGAAGTTCATCTTCTTCCTTCATTTTTTTATAAAAGGTTTGTATATCCAGGTCAACTCCGCTGACATACTGTTGGTCACCAAAGTGAATATTTAGGGGTACAATTTTGGCGTTATAGGCTTCGGTTAGATGAGGTGGAAGGTCTGATCCACCATCGGTTATTAGTTGAATATGCACAATATCACCTGCTTTTCTCTATTTTAAGTAAACGTTTGTCGCTATTATAAGGCACTTCAAGATATTACGTATCAACTTTATGGGTGATTTTCACTTTAGATTTATGGGATGTACTAAAAATAAACAAGCTTAAACCCAAGATTACAATCGTACCTCCGAGCCATTGCGACCATGAGATCGTTTCGTTTAGAATAAAATAGGCTAAGATGGAAGCCCCTACTGGTTCAAAAACGATACTCATGGAAATCGTTGATGTACTCACCCACTTTAGAGCCCAATTGAACATCGTGTGTCCAAAGAAGGTTGGTATAATGGCAAGAGCCAAGAAGATTACCCAATGATCAGAGGGATACCCAACGAAAGGTTGTTGGGTTAGTAAATTATATAAGATTAACGTCAATGAGCTAATGCCATAGACGAGAAATGTATAGGTCATTAAAGACAATCGCTTGCGAACATGTTGCCCAACTAAAAAGTATCCAGTTACCATAACAGCTCCTAATAAGGCGAGCATATCACCATAAAAGGCTTGTCCGCTTATTTGAAAGTCACCCCAACTAATAACCACGCTCCCTGTAATGGCTATCATCATACTAAGGACTGCTCCAACTGTAAAGCGTTCTTTAAAGAATAGATAGGTCCCAAGAAAGGCAAATATAGGTTGCAAGGTGACAAGTACAACGGAACTAGCTACAGAAGTGAAATTTAGCGATTCAAACCATAGTATAAAATGAAGGGCTAAGAATAATCCAGAAATACTAGCCAGCAGCCAATCTCGTTGAGTAATCTTAGAAAATTCGTGTCGATTTTTTAATAGAACATAAGGTGTCATTAATAAAACTGCGAATAATAAACGATAATTGGCAATAATAGAAGCAGGGGCTGCATCAGCTAGTTTTACAAACACCGCTGCAGTGGAGACGGAAAGTACTCCAATCACAATTGCTATATAGGGATTAAATGGTGGTTTTTCCAATATTAGCCCACCTCCGTTCACATGTAGCTTTTCCTTATTTTATCATTGATAGAAAGGAAAAGGTACTTTAAACTTATAGGAATTGCTGTTTGCACTGTAATGTGTTAAAATAAATTTAAATCATTCGTACCGAGAGCCCTCTTCCAACTGTGAGGATGGCTTTTTTTACGTGTTTTTCTTTCAATGTAAAGGAAACGAAAAGGAGTAGAAAATAGAAGTGACAACATTTAATTCATTAGGTTTATCCAAATCAGTTCTAAAATCAGTTCTAGAGATGGGGTTTGAAGAGGCTACCCCAATTCAAGAGCAGACAATCCCAATCGCGATGGACGGAAGAGATGTCATCGGACAAGCACAAACGGGTACAGGGAAAACAGCTGCCTTCGGGATTCCGATGATCGAGAAGATCAACCAGGATCTTAAAAAGACCCAAGGTTTAGTTATTGCCCCTACACGTGAGCTTGCGATGCAAGTGGCGACGGAATTAAACAAGTTAGGCCAATACAAAGGTGTACGTGTTCTGCCTGTTTACGGTGGCTCAGACATGGGTCGTCAGATTCGCGAATTGAAGAATCAACCGCAAATTGTCGTAGCAACGCCAGGGCGTCTGCTTGATCACGTTCGTAGAAAGACCATCAACCTATCCAATATTCATACAACTGTATTGGATGAAGCAGACGAAATGCTTAACATGGGCTTTATTGAAGATATCAAAGCGATATTAAACGCTGTACCTCTTCAGCGACAAACATTACTCTTCTCTGCAACGATGCCAAAAGAAATTCATGAGATTGCAACGAAGATGATGAAGAAGCCTGAAACCGTTAAGTTAAAATCGAAGCAAATGACGGTCGATAAAATTGATCAGTTCTTTGTAGAAGTAAACGAAGGGAAGAAGTTTGATACGTTAACTCGTTTACTTGATATCCACGTACCTGACCTTGCCATTGTGTTTGGACGTACAAAAAAACGTGTCGATGAACTAACGGAAGGTCTTAGTGCACGTGGATTCCGTGCAGAAGGCATTCATGGTGACCTTACCCAAGGTAAACGTATGTCTGTATTGAAAAAGTTCAAACGTGGCGGAGTGGAAGTACTAGTTGCAACAGACGTAGCAGCACGTGGATTAGATATTTCTGGCGTAACGCACGTTTACAACTTTGACATTCCGCAAGACCCAGAAAGCTATGTTCACCGTATTGGTCGTACAGGTCGTGCTGGTAATGAAGGACACGCTGTTTCCTTTATTACGCCGAGAGAAATGGCACACCTACACTTAATCGAGAAGACAACGGGTACGAAGATTCAGCGTCTTGCTATTCCTTCTTCTGATGAGGCTCATAAAGGCCAACAAAAAATTGCCGTCGACAAAATGATGCAGTCTATTGACTCAGAGAATTTAGAGCCATACTATGCACAAGCAAATGAATTGTTAGCACAACATGATTCTGCAACTGTTGTAGCAGCTGCACTTAAAATGCTAACAAAAGAACGTAAAGATGTACCTGTAAACTTAACTTCATTATCACCGATTAGCGTAAAACAAGCGCAAAAAGGTAAGGATAAGAAGAATGGTAACCGTAACTATGATCGTAAAAAAGGTGGCGGCAAAGGCGGCTACAACCGTAACCATAAACCAAAAGGTCAATACAACAAGAACAACGGTGGACGTAACCGTAATTACCAACAAAAACGTAACCAGAACAGCAATAGCTAAGTAAGGTTGCAGGAACGCAGGAATCGTTCTTGAAATTACAGTGAATATACAGCAATGGAAAGAGGTTGTCTCGATATAGAGGCAACCTCTTCTTTATTATCTACATCAACATCAAACCGGGAGGAAAGTACCAAAGGTTAGCTTTTACATCACGCAGACAAAAAATTAAATCGACTGAAACCGACTTATTTTGTAATACGTCAAAAGTACATACCCTTTTATTGTAGTTTTTTAGCAGTGGAAAGGTTGTGACTGATAGAGATTAACGAAAATTCATACATTACTTGTCGTTTTGAAATAATAAATAGGTTGATATTATGGAAAATTCTGATAAAGTGATGTTGCCACGTCCAGCTCCAGCGCCCAGCGACTAGCAAACTTCCTGCACCTCCTTACGATAAGTCAACATCGGATCGCTACCGCTCTCCGTGTTTCCTTTATCTCATACGGAGCCGTCCAGTTTGTACGTCGCTAACCGGGGCGCTTGCGCTTTTGTATTTAAAATACCAACTGTAGGAGGAATCAATATGAATCAAGATCGAAAAGAATCGATAAAGAGAGCAAGGGAGGCTCTTTCTTCCGTAATTTTGGGGAAGGATGAAGTAGTTGAGTTGCTATTTACTGCAATTCTTGCAAAAGGGCATGTGCTGTTAGAGAGTGTCCCTGGATCAGGGAAGACGAAGCTGGCGAAGAGTTTTGCCAAGGTGCTAGATGGTTCTTTTAGTCGTGTTCAATTTACACCTGATGTGTTGCCAAGTGATGTAACGGGCATTCAATTTTATAATCCGAAGACGCATGAATTTGAGCTGAGGGTAGGTCCTGTTATGACGAATATTTTGTTAGCGGATGAAATTAATCGGGCTACGCCTAAAACTCAATCTAGCTTGCTAGAGGTAATGGAGGAGCAACAAACAACGATTGATGGCGAAACAATGTCAATTCCATCTCCTTTTTTAGTGATTGCCACACAGAACCCAATAGAAAGTAATCACGGAACATTTCCACTACCAGAAGCACAGTTGGATCGTTTTTTATTCAAAATCGATATGGGATATCCTTCATTAGCCGAAGAGAAAAACATACTAACAGCTTATCGGGTGGGAGAACCGTTAGAAGAACTTGAAGCTACCTTACATACGGATGACATTTTAGTGTTACAGGAAGAGGTAAAGCAAGTACGTGTTTCCGATGTAGTCCAAGATTACTTGTTAGCACTCGTAAAAGAAACGAGAGACCACACAGATATAGCACTAGGAATTAGTACAAGAGGAGCATTGGCATTGATGAGAGCTTCTCAAGCACGAGCGTTATTAAGAGAGCGAGAGTTTGTTACACCAGAAGACGTGAAAGAGCTTGCTACCAATGTGTTTGAGCATCGGATTGTACTTTCTATGGAAGGTTCTATTAGAAAGACACCGTATCAGGTCGTATATGAACTTGTAGATTCTATTGAAGTGCCAGTGGAAATTGGAGAAGCAACGTAATGCAATGGACCAAGAGTTTAGAGACAAGGGTGAAAGAGTTATATGACATTCTAATCGCTTTCGCAATTGTACTGTTTCTTTCGAGTATTATTTTTAATCGACCGTTTATTTTTATGATTATCGGTGCTTTAGTTGCGTTTATTGTTATTAGTAAGATATACGATCGGCATATCGGGAAACAGTTGTCCCTTGAAAATAAGCAGAGAACGTATAGGTTATTTCCAGGAGAAACAGCAGAAGTATCTGTACCTCTAACGAATAGCTCTCGTCTCCCAATCATTAATGGGCGATTACAATTTCGTGTAGGGAATGGTGTGTTAGGGGAGAGGTTTTTGAAGCTAGAAGAAAAGACGGAAAATCTATATGAAATTCCAATGACACTTGTTAGTAAAGGGGAAACAAAAGCTACTATTCCGTTTTCAGCGCAGAAGCGTGGTGTAACGAGAATAAATCATGTGCGTTACCACTTTCCGCATTTGATTAATTTTGCATCTATTTCGCTATTTTTTAATCCGTTATACAAAACGGAATTTATTGTGTATCCTACTCCATTAATTGTGCACGGGGTGAAGGAACAGTTCTATACGTCTATGGGGTCCCAACGAACGAATTTCTCTCCTTTTGAAGATATATTGAGCCCTGAAGGTACAAGGGATTATGTTCATTCTGATCCTTTTCATCGAATCCATTGGAAGGCTTCTGCAAAAAAACAGACCCTTCAAACGAAGGTGTTTGAGAAGAACTGGGAATTTACGTATTCGTTTGTTATAAATATTACTTCAGAAACCCGTTTAGGGAACACATATACATCCAAACAACTAGAATCTATTCTTTCCCAGGTAACCTACATGTGTCAGATGGCTACGGAGAAGGGGTATCCATATGAAGTGTTTATTAACCTAAGTAAACCTGGTAACCCGCCCTATTATTATTTATATGAGGGAACTGGAAACAAACAACTAAGAGAAGCATTGGAGCTTATCGCTCGAATTAGAGCCGATGAAATGACTATCCCTATCCGTCGGATGTTGCATCGCGTAGATCAAACCTTGTACAAACCAAAGACGATTGTGTTCTTTGGTGAATTGAATTCAGATGTAGTGGAATATGGGGGTAGATGGAAATCGAATGGTATGAGGGTATTTCATGTGAAAGAGATAGAAGGCGGGGCTACGTTAATTGAAGGAGTAGGACAGGAGGTAGGAGTATGAATGAAGCAAACATCAAGTATGTTCGAACCTATCAGTTTTTAGGAGAGGGCTTTCTACTTTATTTCTTGCTCATACCAATCTACCTTCTAACAGACAATCCTATTCCGTTTTGGAGCTATCTGTTCTTATTGCTAGCAACCAAAGTTTTTTTAACGATACTACTGTCTTTTACAACAACGTATATTCCGTTCATTTTATATGTTCCTATTGCTGCCTTCATGCTCATTGCTTTTTTCCACTACCCTGTGTTTATAGGCATACCACTTCCGTTTGTATTAGCATGGCGTTATGCCTTACATGAACAAGGGGTAGGTATGGAAAGTGAACGGCCCTTACTATTTACGACACTATTGTTGTTAATAATTGATACGCTCTTCATACAAGCGATCTCTCTTTACATTATGGCCTTGCTTCAATTCATTGTGCTGATCTTTGGTTACCTTGCAAGCAATGTAATACCAGTAACTAAGGAAGATAAGGGAGTTCTTCCTACGTTCTATGTCTTGTTTGGAATATTTCTAGCTATAACATTTGTGGTCACGATGTTATTTGAAACGATATCGTCTGGATTCTTTGCTGTAAGTTCCGCCATTGTGTCAGCTCTATCCTATATCGTATTATCTTTTGTGAAGTTATTAGGTCTGATGGGGCTAAATATGGAGTCTGCGCAAGATTGGTTCGCCTCGTCTGGTATGGAGAATAGCTCAATGATGCAGGCTTTGCAGCAAGTTTCCCAAGGGGAGGACCGATCTAAAGAAGCGGCTAGTGAATATTCGGACAAGGTGGTTGAATCAACCTATTGGGGAATCATAGCGGTGGTCGTGGTGGTTATCGTCATCATTGGTATTTACTTGTTAAACCGAAAATTGAAGCGAGAACGATTAGATGAGGAAGAAGAAGAAGGTCTTACGTACGGAAAAGTAAGTGGAGAGTCTAAAAACCCATTTAAAAAGAATTTCTTTAGCCGTTTTACGAACAAGCCGAATGAGCCTGTGCGCCAGCTGTTCTTTGACTTTGAAGCGTTTGCCCATAAAAAAGGATTTGGACGAAAGCAATCGGAAACGATAGAAGACTGGTTTGAACGACTGGATGTTCCTTATGCAGATGTTGCCTTATACCAGAAAGTTCGATACGGAGAAGAAACGTTAACAGAAGATGAGGTTAAAAGGTTTAAAGAGGATCTATCAAGATTAAGAAACGCATTATCAAATAAGTCTCAGTAGAAGCGATACCTAGAAAAAGAACACCGACTAAATAATAAAATGGTCGGTGTTCTTTTTCTATCCAAACTAAACTAACCGTGCCAGTAATCCCAATAAGACTAAAATAATCAACCCACCCCATAAGAGCTTCGGTAAAAACTTTCTCCACGGCAATCTACGCTTGTTCCAGCGATTTGGGTCGAAGCCAATATCTGTATCTGTATAGCTTTTGCGAGTTGGAGCGTTACGGTATGGGGAATAGGGTCTTGCCCTAGCTAATACAATTGGAGCTAGAAGTACCCCGCCGAGTAAGCCAAACATATGGCCATACACATTGATTCCAGGGCGGATAATCGTCATAATCACACCGATTACGGCAATCGTCAGGACAACCTGTGCATTGGCTTGGTCGATTAAATCTTTTCGAGCATAGATCATGTATAAATAAATACCAAATAGTCCAAAGATAGCTCCAGATGCTCCAAGGTGCGCGTAGATATCAGGACCAAATAGATAGGTTCCGACATTGCCAATGATACCCGACCCAAGGTAAGCTACAATAAACTTGGTTTTTCCTAACATTTGCTCTAAGGCTGGGCCAAATAGAACAAGCGAGAATGAATTAAATAATGCGTGGGTAAAGCCAGCATGAAAAAATATCGGTGTAACCAATCGCCAGTACTCCCCTTGCGCGATATATTGGTTCACCCCCAAAGCGGTTCGTTCTAGTTGAGTGAAGATTGGCAGGCCAAGAAAATCAGTCATCAACCATAAAAATAGATGAAGTCCGATTAAGAAGGTAATAATAGGATACGAGCGAATAAATTGTTGAAACGATTCGGTACGAAAAAACATAGTGAGTTCTCCTTATCGTAAATTTCAGTTATCATCATTATACAACGAATGGGCCAAATTCATGTTATAAATAGCCTATCAAATCTATGTATTCACACAAAATCTTACGTGCTTAGCTTCAGTGAAAAGGTGGTATAAAATGATTAGAGGGATTGGAATCGATTTAGTAGAAGTGGAACGAATCTTTACTGCGATGGAAAAAAATAAACGATTTATCAATAGAGTATTAACGGAAGAAGAAGTGTTGTTATTCCAAAACATAAGTGCTACATATAGACGAGCAGAATTTGTGGCTGGACGTTTTGCTGCGAAAGAAGCTTTTGGAAAAGCGATGGGTACAGGAATTGGTAGTACATGTTCCTTCCAAGATATAACGATTTTAAAAAGTGAACAAGGTGCTCCAACCATGAAGGTACGAGGTTGTGATTTCAACATTTGGGTGTCGATTTCACATAGTCAATCTCACGCAATTGCCCAGGTTATTTTGGAGGATTAAAAAAAGCTTGTCAGGCTAGTCTGCATATTCACAAAGTTTGTCTCATATATTTTAGTGCGGGTAGGAGGGAACGAGATTGTATTTTGTCACCGCTCAAGAAATGTACGATACGGACCAATTCGCTATTGAACGTATTGGTGTTGAAGGAAAGCTATTAATGGAGAATGCAGGAAGAGCTGTTGCCGATCAAATAGAGCTTTTTGTATCAGACCAAAAACGATTAGCTGTTTTGATTGGTAAAGGGAATAATGGAGGCGATGGGTTTGTCATTGCCAGGACCCTTTTGCAGAGAGGGTACGATGTTGAGGTGATTGTTTGTGCTTCTCCGTCTGAAATCAAAGGAGATGCAGCCTATCATCGTGACGTGTTCCGTAATAGCGGATTTACATTCACAAGGTATGAGGATGTAGAGAACCTGGGACACTCTCTTAAGGAAAAGGATGTTCTGATTGATGCGTTGCTTGGAATCGGGGTCAAAGGTGCGATTCGATCTCCATATAATCAGCTCATTTCTTTCGTAAATCAATTCGAAGGAGAGGTTATTTCTGTAGATCTCCCTAGTGGTCTTCCGGCTGATGAAGGTGTGAAAGTTGATCAAGCTGTACAAGCGGATCGAACTGTAGTCATTCAGTATCCAAAAGTGTCTGCTTTTCTAGAGCACACAGCTGCTTACTATGGCCGTTGGGAGGTAGTTGATATAGGACTGCCATCTACTGTGATTCAGTCCCAGCAGAGTCAAAAGAGAGTTTGGGCCGAACAAGATGTGAGCAACACATTGCCGATACGAGACGCTTTTTCTCATAAGGGAAAGCATGGTAAGGGGTTAGTAATTGGTGGTGCTGTAGCTATGCCTGGTTCTATCGCTATGACTTCTCGTGCTGCATTACGAGCAGGCGCAGGATTACTTACTGTGGCAACTGTTCAAGAAACAATCACGGCCCTGGCGTCCACTGTTGTGGAGGCAACATATACCACTCTTCCTTCAGAAGGTGGATATATAAGCGATATAGGCAGCGTTGATTTTTCTTATGATGCAATCGCGATAGGAATGGGGATGGGCAGACATAGTGAAGCGGAAAGAATGATCCAAGTAGCATTAGAAAAAACTCAAGGGGCTCTGCTCATAGATGCTGATGGGTTATATGCACTTAAAGGAAATCTTTCTAGTCTTAAAGCACGCCAGAACCCAACTATACTAACACCACATCCTGGAGAGATGGCAACTCTTTTAGATGTATCCATACCTGAGCTTCTCCATCAGCCTTTTGCTTATTCTAAAGCATTTGCAGAAGAATTTCAGGTGTACGTTGTGTTAAAAGGTGCCTTTACGATCATTACAACTCCACAAGGACACCAATGGGTTACTGTAACAGGGAACCCTGGGATGGCCAAGGGTGGAAGTGGTGATGTATTAGCGGGTATTCTTTTGGCGATGGTGATGCAATCCCAAACTGTTGAGGAAGCATTGTGTAATGGCACTTGGATCCATGGTTATACGGCAGATTTATTAGTTCAACATCAGCATTCAACATATGATTTACTAGCTAGCGACTTAATAGAAGGGCTAGCCCAAACGTATCGTGCATTATTGAGGTAGTGGTGAATGCGTTCCCTTTGTCCATTGAAATGAGACAAAGGAGTTGTGATTATGAAAAGAAAAGTGTGGCTATTAATTGTCGCATCCTTGATTCTTGTATTAGCCGCCTGTGGCGAAAAATCCAAGGAAGATGTCGTCAAGTCATTAGATAAAAAGCTAGAGCAAATGACAGGGTATAAGGCACAGGCAACGATGAGTTTGCAAACGGGTGAGGAAGCGCAAAAGTATAATATAGACGTGTGGCATAAGAAGAAAGATTACTATCGTGTGTTATTAAATAACGAAAAAGATCAACAAGGCAGTCAAATCATTCTTCGTAATGAAGAAGGTGTTTTCGTATTGACACCTGCGTTGAATAAAAGCTTTAAATTCCAAAGTGATTGGCCAGAAAATAGCAGTCAGCCTTATCTTTACGGTTCCCTTGTGGCAGATGTGAAGAAAGATTCTGATGCAAAATTCAAATCAACAGAAGAATATTATGTATTTGAAACAAAGACAAACTATCAAAACAGCAAAAACCTTCCTTATCAAGAAATTTATTTTGACAAAAAAGAATTAACACCAGTCATGGTGAAAGTATTAGACAAAGACAGAAAACCGGTTGTAGAAGTTCAATTTACTTCTTTTGAACTAAATCCAACCTTTAATGATGATGCATTTACTACAGAGAAGAATATGACAAGTGGAGTGCTTGGTGTTCCAGTCATGGCGAACCAACAAGAAGCTACGTTCACAGTATTATACCCTGAAACAACAGTTGGAAATGCTGAACTAGAAGAGAAGAAGGAAGTAGACACGAACAATGGCAAGCGTGTGATTCTTACCTTCAAGGGTGATAAATCCTATACGCTAATCCAAGAGTCGTTTGAAACATTACCTGCAAGTGCATCTGTTCCAGTTACGGTTGAAGGTGAACCAGTAAACCTTGGTTATACGATGGGAGCATGGTCCAATTCTACGCTTGAATGGTCACATGCCGGCATGAACTTTACCTTGGCAAGTAAAGATTTAACGAAGGAAGAAATGATTCACATCGCACAATCCGTACAAGGTACTGTAGTTAAATAATAGCATGAACAACTCTAGCAGACTCAGGCATAGAATGTGAGTCTGCTTTTATTTTTTTATATGTATTCCATCTAGTTAAAAGGGATTTCTCACGGTTAGGGAGACGGATTCCATCTAAGTAGTTACCAATGTTTAAAACAAAAGAAATGCTACCTTCTTTATTTTTATTGACATGCTTTTCACCAAAATGAATAATAATAGTAAATAGAGCATGGAAGTGGAGAGGGGATCTTGGTTGGCTATCGAAACGTATTATAGAGATTCCTGGGTAGAAGTTCGTTTAGATTCGATCAAAGATAATATCCAGCGATTACAACAAAACTTAAACAAACAAACAGGTATATATGCAGTAGTGAAAGCAAATGCTTATGGACACGGGGATGTTCAAGTAGCACAAGCTGCCTTAGAAGCTGGTGCTCAGGCACTAGCAGTTTCTTTACTAGATGAAGCTCTGAAACTACGAGAAGAAGGTATAAGCGCTCCAATTTTAGTAATGGGGTGGATACGCCCTCAAGATGTTCATCTCGCAGCCAAGCACGATATTAGTGTGACGGTCTTTCAGGTGGATTGGCTTGAAGAAGTAAAGAGCCAGTCGTTTACTGAACCCATTTCCCTTCATATAAAATGGGATACAGGAATGGGCAGGATAGGCATCCGCACAAAAGAGGAATTGAATAACGTGTTGCAAGCATTCAATGACCCTAGGTTGAAACTTGACGGTGTATTTACTCATTTTGCTACAGCTGATGAGGAAGATGTAAGCTACTTTGAAAAACAACAAGGTCGTTTTGAAGAGCTGTTGGAGGAATTTCAACGGTTATGGAGTGAACCTGTTCAAATTCATACTGGAAATAGTGCAGCTAGCATGAGATTTCCTGATCAAATGCATCACATGGTTCGTTTTGGCATAGGGATGTATGGATTATCTCCTTCATCAGATGTGAAAGCCATAGATTCAATACCGTTAAAGCCTGCTTTTTCACTGCATAGTCAATTAATTCATGTGAAAGAAATGCCAGAGGGAGAATCGATTAGCTACGGAGCAGACTATACGACTAAAGGGAAGGAATGGATTGGAACAATTCCTTTAGGATACGCAGATGGGTGGATTCGAAAGCTACAGGGTATGGATGTCTTAGTTAACGGTAAAAGAGTTCCGATTGTCGGGAAAATATGTATGGATCAGTTTATGATTAAACTAGATCAATACTATCCAGTAGGCACTAAGGTAACGTTGATTGGCAAACAGAAATCTGAAGAAATTGAGATGGATGAAGTTGCAAGCTATGTCGATACTATTAACTATGAAATCCCATGTCTTATTAGCTATCGAGTGCCGAGAATTTACGTGAAAGATGAAAATATTATCGAAATAGAAAACTCCCTTTCTATTGAAGAACTTGAATAACGAAAATTCGAGCGGGATACCCTGAAAATGACAGAAAAAAACGTAATTTGGAACAAAATATTTTAAGAGCCTTTGCAAACCCCCTTTTTGAGTGGTATGATGGGTTTAGAATTAAATCGATTAACTGGTGTTTAGTTGATGGTGGAGGTGCATTTTTGTGTCCGAAAGTTCACAAGAAATCGTAGTTAAATTGCCACAGCATTTATTAAATGAACTAGATGGCATGGTACAACTTGAAAATGGTGATCGGAGCGACTTTATTTATCAAGCGACAAAAATGTATTTGCGTGAGCGTAAGAAACGCCACATTAGAGAAACAATGCGCCAAGGTTATATGGAGATGGCGAAGATAAACTTAAACATTGCTTCAGAAGCTTTTCAAGCTGAAGAGGAGGCAGAAACAACCTGTGAACGCTTAGTGAGCGGGGTGTAAGGGTTTGATCGTGAAAAGAGGCGACGTTTACTTTGCCGATCTATCACCGGTCGTAGGTTCTGAGCAAGGGGGCGTCCGCCCAGTCTTGATCCTTCAAAATGATATCGGTAACCGTTTTAGCCCCACAGTAATTGTGGCGGCCATAACAGCGCAAATACAAAAAGCTAAATTACCAACACATGTCGAAATTGATGCAGAAAAGTACGGATTTGAAAGAGATTCTGTTATCTTACTAGAGCAAATCAGAACAATCGATAAACAAAGACTGACAGATAAGATCACTCACCTTGATGATACGATGATGGGAAGAGTTGACGAAGCATTACAAATCAGCCTGGGGCTCATTGACTTTTAGAAATAAAGCTACTCAACAAGCGAGTAGCTTTATTTTTTTCACTTTCGGAAGGTTAGAGCTTTTTCAGGAGGAACGTATAAGCCAAATTACGCCTCTGTTCACACCAAAGGCTTGCCAATAGGCAAGTTTTCTTTATAGGTGGAGAAAGTATAGGTTTCTGGCATAGACGTCTGGTTCCGGTCCAACGCCGAGGTATAAGTAATGCTTATTTTCTCTTAACAAAAAATGAGCGGTGGTTCATTAATTGAGAAAAGGTCTAATAAAATGAACGGCAAAAATTTCCTTTGTTAGGAAAGTGTAATAATCACGTAATTTTTGTGTTTTTTATTGGCTGTTTTTGTCTCTTGGTGATAGAGTGGTAAGTATAATATTATTTTATAAATATAGCGCATGTTGGTTTACGTTACATAAGTGAAAGTGTGACAATAGATACGGTATAGTGCGATATATCAGATGAACAGGGGGGATTCTCGCGTGGAAACAAACTTAAAGGAAATTGTTCTTAACAATAGTGATGATATAGTTCGAATGTGGTTAGAAGAAATTGAGAAGAACCGCAAACACGATTATACTTCTACTATTTCAGACGAATTATTTGAAAGTACAAATCGGGAGTTTGTAAATGTTATTTTCTCTAGCTTGGAAAAGAAAGGGTTAACAAATGACATTGAAGGCTTTGCAGAACGTCTTATCAACCTAGGATGGCCATTAAGCTACCTTACCGATGGTATGCAGGCGTTTCGCCGAGTTACGATTAATTATATTTTGAGTCAGTCAACGAAAGTAGATACGGATTACTTCTCTGAAATCCTCTCAAAAGTAGATGAATGGGTCGACCCCATCATCAACCAATTAGTGAACGAATATTCTGGTAGTTGGGAAAATATTGTTTCTCTTCAAAAGGTAGCCCTCCAAGAATTATCAGCTCCCTTGATTCCGGTAATGGAAAACATTACGGTCATGCCTTTAATTGGAACAATTGATACGGAAAGAGCAAAACAAATAATGGAGAATCTCTTAGATGGTGTGATCAAACACCATTCTGAAGTTGTGTTAATTGATATTACTGGTGTTCCAGTTGTAGATACCATGGTAGCTCATCATATTATTCAAGCTGCTGAAGCAGTAAGATTAATTGGTTCTACTTGTATACTCGTAGGAATTAGACCAGAAATTGCTCAAACGATTGTGAATTTAGGGATTGACTTAAGCAAATTCCCGACAAAGAGTTCGTTGAGAAAAGGGTTCGAATCAGCGCTTGAAATTACCAATCGACAAATAGTTGAACTAGAAGGTCAACATAAAGACATAGAAGAGCTTATCGACTCTTTAGATGGGGAGTGAACGAAATGAGAGTACCAATTTTAAAACTTCACAATTACCTCTTGATTTCTATACAAATAGATCTTGATGATCAAACAGCAATACAATTTCAAGAAGATTTATTAAATAAAATCCACGAGAGTGGAGCTACAGGTGTGGTTATCGACTTAACCTCCGTAGATATCATTGATTCCTTTATTGCAAAAGTATTAGGGGATGTTGTATCCATGTCAGACTTAATGGGTGCAAAAGTAGTCCTAACCGGCATACAGCCAGCAGTGGCCATGACGTTAATTGACCTTGGCATTCACCTTCAGGATGTACCAACGGCACTAGACTTAGAACAAGGGTTGATTAAACTTCGTCAGGAATTGGAGGACTAGTGCATGGACTTTCAATCCTGTGTGAATATTAAAAAGGAATGGGACATTGTAGGTGCTCGACAGTTAGGGCGAGATATCTCAAAGAAGATTGGGTTTGGTACAGTAGACCAAGCTCGAATTGCTACAGCCATTTCTGAATTGGCCAGAAATATATATTTGTATGCTGGAACTGGTAAAGTCTGTTTTGAAACAATAGAAAATCTAAATGAAAAAGGATTGCGTATTATTGCGATTGATGAAGGTCCAGGAATTCGCGATGTAACGCAAGTAATGGAAGATGGTTTCTCAACATCAGGTGGTCTTGGAGCAGGACTTCCGGGTGTGAAGCGTTTAATGGATGAATTTGATGTAATATCAAGGCAGGGGGAAGGGACTGAAGTAAACGTAGTTAAATGGCTCCGTTAAGAGGGGGAACAAATGGATGAGTACCTTGAAGCTTGATTTGGAAAGCTATAAAGACTTATTGAAACAGTATATTGAGACACAAAATGAACAAGCTCTTTATCGTGCAGAGCAATTCAGTAAACATTCGATCCAACAAAATATAACACCAGACGAGATTATTAATGTTCATATTGAAGCCTTATTGGAGTTGTACCCTGATATTCCTTCAAATATTCAAAGTTCCTTGAATTTTTTACTGGAAACGATGATTTCTTACGGATTAGCTTATCAAGAATATCAGGCTTTGCGTGAAAAACAATTAGAGCTCCAATCTGAAATTTCTGTAGCTGCTAATATGCAACAGACACTACTTTCAACTACAAAGCCTGAGATGAGTGAACTAGACGTAGGGGCCATTAGTACTCCTGCTAAACAAATGAATGGGGATTACTACCACTTTGTTAAAGACCAAGAGGGTTCACTTGGGATTGCGGTAGCTGATGTTATTGGAAAGGGAGTACCGGCTGCGTTATGTATGTCGATGATCAAATACTCCATGGATAGTTTTCCGGATAGTCGAATGGAACCGAGTGTTATATTAGAAGGTATGAATCGTGTGGTTGAGCGTAACGTGGATCCAAGTATGTTCGTGACAATGTTTTATGGTTTGTATGATCCTGATACGCATGAATTTAACTACTCTTCAGCTGGTCATGAACCTGGGTTTTATTACTCCGCCAAAAATGATTCCTTCCACGATATTGAAGCGGAAGGGCTTGTTTTAGGTGTCGATCGTAGTGTGAAATATGAACAATACACTCAGCATCTGGATGTAGGTGATATGGTCGTTCTGTTAACAGATGGCGTAACAGAATGTAGAACAGGAGATCGTTTTATTGAGCGAGATGAAATCTCAGATGTGATTCACCAATACAAACACTTATCCGCGCAAGAAATTACGGAACAAGTTTACCGTCATTTTGAGAGGTTACAGGACTTTCAATTACGTGATGACTTTACAATGATTATTTTACGAAGAGAAGTTTAATCGAATTTCAAAAAGGGTAAATCTAACATGTGGAATACACTATTTAGAGAGTAGGAGGTTCTGTTCCTAATGAACTTAAACATTGATGTTGATCACGAAGGGAATAACAAATACGTTTCACTTTCCGGTGAAATTGATGCTTATACAGCGCCTAAATTAAAAGAAACGATACTTCCGCTAACGCAAGATGCTGAGGCTACAGTTGTAGTGGATTTACAGCAGGTTACGTACATGGACAGTACTGGTTTAGGTGTATTTATCAGTGCACTAAAATCCACAAAAGAATATGGTGGAAACCTTAAATTAATTCAACTACAAGAGCGTGTATATCGTCTATTCAAAATTACAGGCTTAACAGAGGTCATTGATATTGAAACGGATTCAACAGTACGAGGTGGAATGTAATGACGGAGACATTTGATTTTGTTGAAGTAAAAGTACCGGCAAAACCAGAATATGTAGGAGTGGTTCGCCTTAGCATCTCTGGAATCGCTAACCGCATGGGTTTTTCTTATGACGATATTGAAGATTTAAAGGTTTCTATTTCAGAAGCGATTACGAATGGTGTGAAGCATGCTTATAACGAAACAGGTGAAGGAGAAATCACAATTGGTTTCGGCGTATATGAAGATCGCCTGGAAGTTATGGTTGCAGACCATGGTGGAAGTTTTGACTTGAATAAGGTTAAAGAAGATATTGGCCCATACAAAGAAGATGACTCTATCGAAGAGTTGAGGGAAGGTGGGTTTGGACTCTTTTTAATCGATGCCCTGATGGATAAAGTTGAAATCAATAATAAATATGGCGTAATCGTACTTATGACGAAATATCTCCATGAAAATGAGGTGGGGCTCAATGGCGACCAAATCTCAACCACACAATAGACGTGATGGTGAGGTTTATGAATGGATAAAACATCTCCAGGAACACCCTGAAGATGAAGAAGTGCAAGAAAAGATTGTACTCCAGTATGAAGACCTCGTCCAGTCTATAGCAAAAAAGTATTCTAAAAACAGTTCTATACACGAAGACCTTGTACAAGTTGGTATGCTAGGATTATTGGCAGCTATTCGCCGATATGACCCATCTTATGGTAAGTCATTTGAATCTTTTGCTATTCCAACCATTATTGGTGAAATTAAGCGCTTTATTCGTGATAAAACTTGGAGTGTACACGTTCCTCGTCGAATAAAGGAATTAGGTCCAAAGATTAAAAAGGCCAACGAAGACTTAACTACTGAGATGCAACGTTCTCCCTCTGTTGTTGAAATAGCGGATTACCTTGATGTTTCAGAGGAAGATGTATTAGAAACAATGGAGATGGGCAAAAGTTATAAAGCTTTATCCGTTGACCGAAAAATCGAAGCAGATTCAGATGGTAGTACCGTAACAATTCTTGATTTAATCGGTAATCAAGACAAAGGGTATGATCAAATTGATCAACAAATGCTTCTAGAGAAAGTCCTACCTATTCTTTCTGAGAGAGAGCAAGAAATACTGAAATGCACATATTTTGAAAATATGAGCCAGAAAGATACAGGTGAACAGTTAGGTATTTCCCAGATGCATGTTTCACGTCTCCAGCGCCGTGCATTACGTAAATTACGCGAAGCCCTACAGGGTGACAATGCGGAGGCATACTATTGAGTAATGAAAATAAAGTAGAGGTCACCGTTCATCAGGAGCCTAAAAAAGGTAACTATTATTGCGGTGATAGCTACTTTTACCAAGAAACAGAAGAAGAGTTTATTTGTGCTTTAGCAGATGGTTTGGGGAGTGGAGAATATGCTTTGGAAAGCTCTCAGGCTGTAATGGACGTCATTCAGCATCATAAGGATAACCCTATTGATACCATTATCCAAAAGTGCAACGAAGCACTTAGTGATAAAAGGGGAGCCGTGCTAGGAATTCTCCGTATCAATTTTGCAGAGAAGTGGTACTCCTTTACTTCAATTGGTAATATAGGAATTATTATGATGTCTTCAGACGGAAAGAAAAAACGTAACATCCCTTCCGCAGGATACCTTTCTGGATATCCTCGTCCTTACCGGGTTACGCAAGATGAACTAACCCCCAACTCCTTATTCTTCATGTTTTCAGATGGAGTAAACGAGCGTACCCTTTCTTCTAAAACATTTGTCTCTCAAAACCTCAATTACATTATGGAATCCTTTAAACAACAGCAAGCTAAAGTGAACGATGATGACACGACGTTTATCGCTATTAAATATAATGGAGATTAGGCCTTGCTACCTTTTTCAAAAGGGGCAAGGTTTTTTGTTTGAAATTTGTTTGTGATAATAACTGCGGTGAAATGGTTCGCTTTCCGTGGAGGACAATGCAAGCCTCCTCGTTCGGCTACGCCTCTCTGCGGGGTCTCGCATTGTCCCTTCTTCCGCCATTTCCTCCGCCCATCGGTATGTGGGATAACGAATCCGAGGAAGATAGAGCATGGTGGGGGGGGAGTCATTATAACAGTTGATAGGAAAGGGGTATAAGCAATCCTTTGGCCCTTTAGAAGCAATCAAACTATCCTTTAATCCTAATAAGAGGCAGTGACAGCTAAACCCTATATGTATGGCGAAGATGGCTTGCCATGCTCTTGTTGTGTTAATAGAAGTTTATGTGTGTCAGCATGAAGTTTGGAAGCAGTTTTGATATACTTTAAAGAAGTTATAAAAAGAATCGAGATACAATGGAATAGGAGGAAGTGCGTTGAGTAGTGATCACACACAGATTATTCAATGGGTTACAAAAGAAACAGAAATAAAATCTTCACTCATTGAGCAAGTCATCTCATTATTAAATGAAGGGAATACTGTCCCTTTTATCGCCCGGTATCGAAAAGAACAAACAGGTGGGTTAGATGAAGTTCAAATTCATACCATCCAAGAAAAATGGGAGTACGGATTAAATCTTTCTAATCGAAAAGAAGAGGTCCTTCGTTTAATTGAAGAGCAAGGGAAGCTGACAGAGGAGTTAAAGCAGAATATCCTTCAAGCTCAGCAACTTCAGAAGGTAGAGGACCTTTATCGACCATATAAACAAAAACGAAGAACAAGAGCAACTGTAGCAAAAGAAAAAGGTTTAGAGCCACTTGCTCTTTCTTTATGGAAGCATGAGAACATAGATCTTGAAAAAGAAGCTGCTACCTATGTGTCGGAAGAACAAGAACTACATACTGTAGAAGATGTCTTGCAAGGCGTGAATGATATTTTGGCAGAATGGGTCTCAGATGAGCCATCTTATCGTGAATATATTCGAAAGAAGACCTTTGAAAATGGCAGTATTAAAACGGAAGCAAAAGCAAAAGACCAGGAGAAAGACGAAAAAGGCGTTTTTGAGATGTATTATGATTATCAAGAACCCATTCGTGCGATTGCTTCCCATCGTGTTTTAGCAGTCAATCGCGGTGAAAAAGAAGGTATTTTAAAAGTAAATGTTTTGCCACCAACGGAGCTTATATTAGACTACCTACAAAAGAAAGTAGTCAAAGAGGGTGACTCCAGGCAGAGACAGTTATTTGTAGAAGCTATTGAAGATGCCTATAAACGCTTGATTCAGCCTTCTATCGAAAGAGAAATTCGTAACTCCCTATCTGAAGTAGCTGAAGAAAAAGCTATCGATGTCTTTTCTCAAAACGTGAAAAACCTGTTGCTTCAACCACCTTTAAAAGGAAAGATGGTCCTTGGAGTAGATCCGGCCTATCGTACAGGTTGTAAGTTAACGGTGGTAGATGAAACAGGGAAAGTTCATGCTATAAAAGTCGTGTATCCTACGCCTCCAAAAAATGATAAAGCAGGAGCAGAGAACACTATCTTAGGTTTGATTAAGCAACACCCAATTCAGCTTATCGCCATAGGGAATGGTACGGCCTCAAGGGAAACAGAACAATTTGTAGCGGATATGATCCAAAAGCATAACCTGGATATCGCCTACATGATCGTGAATGAAGCAGGGGCGAGTGTATATTCAGCTTCCCCATTGGCTCGAGAAGAGTTCCCTGACTTACAGGTGGAGGAAAGAAGTGCGATATCTATTGCAAGACGTGTCCAAGACCCGCTAGCCGAGCTAGTAAAAATTGATCCTAAATCAATTGGAGTGGGTCAGTATCAACACGATGTTAGTCAAAAGAAATTAAATGACTCATTAACGTTTGTCGTAGAGACAGTGGTAAACCAAGTCGGTGTTAATGCCAATACAGCTTCACCATCACTATTGCAATACGTTTCAGGACTTAGTAAGGCTGTGGCAACAAATGTTGTAAAAGCCAGAGAAGAAAATGGTAAATTCACTAATCGTAAACAGCTCAAAAAGATTCCTCGTCTAGGTGCCAAAACATATGAACAAAGTATTGGTTTCTTACGTATCCCTGATGGTGAAGAGCCTTTAGATCGTACACCAATTCATCCAGAGAGCTATCAAGCGACGAAACAATTGTTAAAGATGGTGGGATGTTCAACAGATGATTTAGGATCAGATCAACTGGAGCAAGAACTGAAACATTTAGATGTACATCAGACGGCTGAACAATTAGATTTAGGAGTACCTACATTACAGGATATTATTAAATCATTAGTGCAGCCTGGTCGAGATCCAAGGGATGATCTTCCTAAGCCATTACTCAAGAAAGACGTATTGTCGATGGAGGATTTAAAACAAGGAATGGAACTCCAAGGGACAGTTCGGAACGTAGTTGACTTTGGTGTGTTTGTAGATATTGGTGTGAAACAGGATGGCCTAGTCCATATATCAAAACTGGCTAAACGGTTTATCAAACACCCTCTCGATGTCGTTGCGGTAGGAGACGTTGTAACGGTTTGGGTAGAGGAAGTGGATGTTCACAAAGGACGCATAGCGCTATCGATGTTAAATCCATCTGAATAAATAGAAAAGAGCACTGCTTACGAGCAGTGTTTTTTTCTATAAAAATACCAGCATTGATTTAAGACTTTGATTTGGTATTTATCTTTTTTATAGTAAGCCTTCATTAATTGACTTTGTAACCAGTTAGGCATGATGTATCCACCTTTCCATGCACTTTTATAATATGAAAATATAGCAAGGAAGAAAGTGTACGTGCAGTTAGAAGCCTTGTTATCTAGGAAATTATAAACGGCTAGAAGTTGTGGACAACTTTGAGAAAGTGAAGTGGCCACGTCCAGTTCCAGCGTCCAGCGACTAGCAAACTTCCTGCACCTCCTTACGATAAGTCAACATCGAATCGCTTACGCTCTTCGTGTTTCCTTTATCTCAAAATGCTTAGAGGAAGTTCGATTAAGATCGCTGCATCGTGCAGCAACATCGAACCAACCCACGTCGTGTGGGCCGCAGCGTGTACGTCGCTACCCGGGCGCTTGCGCTTTTGTTCTTGCATTCGAGGATTGCCATTCAGCAAGTTTTCTTGAAATAAATAATAGTTCGAGTTAATTTAAGATATGTAAACAAATGCCTATACGTGATTAAGGATGTGTGAAAATGGAAGCGGATAGATTACACCAGTGGGTAG
Organism: Pontibacillus yanchengensis Y32; assembly: GCF_000770635.1. GTDB lineage: Bacteria > Bacillota > Bacilli > Bacillales > BH030062 > Pontibacillus > Pontibacillus yanchengensis. The sequence continues at coordinate 1,810 of NZ_AVBF01000044.1, read as the reverse complement.
ATCGGGTATCGAAAGAATGGTTTGATAAGCCCTTCATAGATGAAGTGGTCATGAATAATCGATTGAGAACAACAGGAGGGAGGTATCTTCCGAGGGTAAGAAGGATAGAATTAAATCCTAAGTATTTAAAGGAGTTAGGCGAGAAAGAGTTTGAAGGCATTATCAAACATGAGCTTTGCCATTACCACTTACATATTGAAGGGAAAGGGTATCAGCATCGAGATCCATCGTTCCGAGCATTACTAAAGAAAACAAATTCCCCGAGGTTTTGCACACCTTTACCTTCAAAACAAACGAGGGACTTCCATGAATACCGTTGTGAAAGTTGTGGAACGGTTTTTAAAAGGCAGCGAAGAGTGAATACACAGAAGTTTAGGTGTGGAAAATGTAAAGGTAAGTTAAAAAAGGTATAATAATATATTGACTGGGTGCTGCTACCGTGTTAAATTATTATAGCCGTCAAAAAAAACGGCGAAGTTAATACGAAAACGAAATGATTTTTTTAATGAAAATCATTTGACATTCAGCAATTGCTGTTATAAGATATTTAACGTCGCAAGTTAATGCGAACGGAAAAATAGCTTCAAATAACAACTTCAAAAAAAGTTGAAAAAGCACTTGCATTGCTAGTTGTTTTCTGCTAACATTAGAAAATGTCGCTCCTTGATTTGGAGATGAAATAAAAAGGTATTTTCATTGTATTTATAAAACATTTAAACATATTCCAACGTAGCTCAGTGGTAGAGCTATCGGCTGTTAACCGATCGGTCGCAGGTTCGAATCCTGCCGTTGGAGCCAATGGAGAAGTACTCAAGTGGCTGAAGAGGCGCCCCTGCTAAGGGTGTAGGTCGCGTAAGCGGCGCGAGGGTTCAAATCCCTCCTTCTCCGCCATTTTTATTTTGGCCCGTTGGTCAAGTGGTTAAGACACTGCCCTTTCACGGCAGTAACACGGGTTCGAATCCCGTACGGGTCACTTTACTTAATATCCTTTTCTTGAAAAAAGGTCCGGTAGTTCAGTTGGTTAGAATGCCTGCCTGTCACGCAGGAGGTCGCGGGTTCGAGTCCCGTCCGGACCGCCATTGTTGGGCCATAGCCAAGCGGTAAGGCATCGGTTTTTGGTACCGTGATGCGCTGGTTCGAATCCAGCTGGCCCAGCCAAGAAGAGCCATTAGCTCAGTTGGTAGAGCATCTGACTTTTAATCAGAGGGTCGGAGGTTCGAATCCTCCATGGCTCACCACTATAATCACACTTTGCGGGTGTGGCGGAATTGGCAGACGCGCTAGACTTAGGATCTAGTGTCTCTTGACGTGGGGGTTCAAGTCCCTCCACCCGCACCATTTTAAAAGTAACGCTTTTATGCTGTGGGATTATTGCTGTGACTTACACGGCATTTTATTTTGCTCAATTTTGATATTGAGCGGTCGTGGCGGAATGGCAGACGCGCTAGGTTGAGGGCCTAGTGGGGGTTTACCCCGTGGAGGTTCAAGTCCTCTCGACCGCACCATAACGAAGTTACAGAAAAAATTAAAAAAACCATTGCAAAGCTAACAGTAAAATGGTATTATGAAATATGTCGCTTTAACAAGCGCCCGTAGCTCAATTGGATAGAGCGTCTGACTACGGATCAGAAGGTTAGGGGTTCGACTCCTCTCGGGCGCACCATTTATACGGGAAGTAGCTCAGCTTGGTAGAGCACATGGTTTGGGACCATGGGGTCGCAGGTTCGAATCCTGTCTTCCCGACCAGCGAAAATCTTAATATGCGGGTGTAGTTTAGTGGTAAAACCTCAGCCTTCCAAGCTGATGTCGT